>NZ_JADKCX010000001.1 GCF_016718685.1 Haliscomenobacter sp.
AGTGCCAGACCAAGACGAGTACTATTATGGAGATTTAATTGTGCCTTATGAACAAGATTTTTACCAGTTTCACCACATCAATCGAGATCTAAATAGAAACATTGCATATTTCTGTTTATCACTACCAAAAGGTTATCCTAAGTATTCTCCACCTTGGCAATATCAATTACCAATAAGTTTAGAAAATATCAAAATTTGGACAAATAAGATTGAAGCAATAATAGACGAAGAATATGATACTATCATGTATATCGGTTCTCTATTGGCAAATGTGAGTAACAAAATAAATGACGACAAACAAAAACTTGTTTCTTTGGTAGGGGTAATTGAACTTCTGTTAACTCATAACCCGGATTTCAACAGATTCAACGTGGAAGATTCAATAAGCAAACAATTCAAATTAAAAACCTCAATTTTGTTATACAAGAACGACGAGACAATAGATTTAAATGAAACAAAAAAATACCTCACAATAATTTACAGTCAAAGGTCAAATATTGCTCATGGTAACTTTCAAGCTATCAAAAAATATATTTCATCTTTGGGAAAATATGATGACGGAGACGAAAAAGGTTTTTATTGGCGCAAGTGAAGCTTAGGATTCTTAGAGTGGTTTTGAAAGAATATATCAAAGCCCCAAAGTACATTCACTTTCTAAAGATAATTGAAAAATGAAACAGTCCAAAACATTGCATAGCCCAAGTCTTCGGCGTTCAATGACGCAATGCATCCAATTACCCCGATTCCCCTAGGCTTCCTACCATATTTCACCTCATAAGCATTAATATGCTCGTTTTCTAATTCTGTTTTGCTTTGACGTCCGGGGATTCCAGTGATTAAAGTCGGGCGAAAAACCGAACACAATTGGCAACCACATTGTAAATTTAAGTTATTCTCGGTTTTTTTTTGAATATACTCCATAGGGTATAATGCAAGAAATTTCATGCAGCCGTGGAGATAAGTATTTCACCTCGTAACGAAAAAGCCGCAAATGCCAGCGCTGCATAAATATGCTCCTTTTCCAAACGTGGGTGTTCATCCAGAATCGCTTCAAAAGATTCTCCTAATGCCAATTTTTCTAAAATCAACTCTATGGTAATGCGGGTATTTTTGATGACCGGTTTACCCATCATTATCTTTGGATTTATTTCAATGTGTTGCTCAATTAGTGCTTGTGTAGTCATAACCATGATCATTTATGCATTCAAAAATACAAGATTCTGTTCAGTTTTACAAGCAACTATATTACAATACTCCACTCGTCCCAGCCCTCTACGCCCAACAAAAGCAAAAAACAATCCGATTTTGGTTCAAATTCAGCGCTGAACATCCAACACCCTCCCCACCGCCTCATCCCCCTTCAATGCATCCCCCGGCATTGGATATTTTTCATTAAACACCTTCAAATCCGCCTCTGTCAAAACCGTATTCCCCGTTTCATCAAATTTTCCCATCTTTCAACACCCCCGCCGTATTCAACCCCAAATGCTTCGCCAAAAAAGCATACGCCGCCTGGCGTTTGGACGCATTGTAGTCGTGTTTTTCCTGAGGAAAATGTGCGTTTTCGACCTTGTCTGCACTGTTGTAAAACCCATAAATCCGTTGCACAAAAGGGTATTCAAAAACGGGTGTGTTTTTGGTCCAATCATCGCCATCGGAAATGAGCAGCATGGGTTTGGGGGCAAACAGCGCCGCAATTTCGAGGTTGGAGGTGATGTGGGTTGGGCGTTTGTGGACAGGCATGCCACTTTCGCAAGTACAGCCCCCAAAAAAATGACCCGACACCATGACTACTGGCACGGAGACTTTGATGCGCCCGTCCACCGCTGCCAGCATAAAGGTTTGGGTGCCGCCACCCGATTCCCCACTCATGGCCACGCGGTTTTTGTCCACTTTAGGCAGCGAAAGCAGGAAGTTAAGGACGTAGGTGCTGTTGATGAGTTGGAGTTTCAGCGCCTTTTCAATTTTGTGCTCGCAATATTTGGCGTCGCCATACCCGACCATATCGTAAGCAAAAACTACTGCGCCCATGCGTGCGAGCGTCGCGCAACGTTGCTGGACGTATTCCTTGTACCGGGGTTCAGGGCCGTGCCCATGCGGTGCAAGAATGGCCGCCAGTTTGCCTTTTGTACCGAGGGGCGTGTACAAGTTGCCAGTCACGTAAATGCCGGGGAGGGATTGGAAGGACACATTCTCCACGGCGTAGCCATTCAAGGTTTTGCGGCTATGGATCGTGATGTGTTTTGGCTTTTTGCGGCTCAGTTCTTTGATTTCGGCACCGTCCAGAATGCCTTGCAGGATGAGTTGCGCGCGTTTTTCCCAGCTGGCCTGGTCACTGAATTGTGCGGCTACCGCTTTGTGTACCTCCACGGCTTGGGCTTCGGTGTAGAAGTTGCGTTGGCATAGCTCGGGCTTCTCGGGGTTGAATTGGGCAAGAAGGGTGCTGGTGCTGAGGGCCAAAAGCAGGCTGAGTAGGGTATGGTGTTTCATTGTAGTTGTTTTTGCTTGTTTGATGGTACCTGTTACAAAATAAAAAATATGCAAGGATTGTCCCAGTACTGAAATGAATGCGACCTGCGGCAGATCAATCTTGTCCTATCGTGTAGTTACATCACCTAAAACCAAACACACATGACAACGCTAGTTGTAACCTTGTTCGTGGCCGGAGTGGCCATGTTTATCTTCGGATTGAGAACGGGCATTAAAGCAATGCGCTACCGCAGCAACGCGCAATAACCAACCCTGGAATCCCCGAACTACGAACCCCGAGCCCCACAAACCCCTCCACCAAAATCATCTCCGTTTCCGCGGTGCGTTGCCGGATGGCTTTGGCGGGGGCGTACTCCTCCGATTCCCACCAGGCTTGGGCGATGGCTTTGTCCGGAAATTCCACCACCACCAAACGACCTGGATTCCAACTGCC
Organism: Haliscomenobacter sp.; assembly: GCF_016718685.1. GTDB lineage: Bacteria > Bacteroidota > Bacteroidia > Chitinophagales > Saprospiraceae > Haliscomenobacter. The sequence goes on from NZ_JADKCX010000001.1 coordinate 2,924, forward strand.
TTCCAGCGTTTCGACGGCAGCACCCCGTACGATAAAACGCCCTCCAAAAGCGTGGATAGAGGCCGGAGTGAGGGATTTGTACAGTTCGTATTCAACAGGTTCGTTGACTTTGACTTGAACGATGACGTATGCAGGCATGATCAATGGATTTTGTTTTTTGCCACAAATTCCACAAATTTTCACAAAAAACACACACAAATTTAGGTCCGATAGGGCCTAATATTTGTGTCCAATTTGTGGGATTTGTGGCAATAAAATTGTCGCTTTGGCCAATTTAAGTGGAGCTGAAGCCTTTTTATTCCCGCTTCAGCAATACCCCCGGAAATTCCTTTGTACTTTTTCCCTTCACAAAAACCGCTTTCCCATTCACCCAAACCTGTTCGATCCCCGTGGAAAGCAAAGTTGGATGTTGAAAGGTAGCATTGTCCTGCACCGTTTTGGGGTCGAACAACACCAGGTCTGCATAATAACCCGGCGCAATTAAACCCCGGTTTTGCAAGCCCAGGTGCTCCGCCGAAAGCCCGGTCATTTTGTGGATGGCCTCCTCGAGGCTCAGGGCTTTTTTCTCGCGTACATACCGCGCCAGCACCCGCGTAAACGCGCCGTGCCCGCGTGGATGACTGCGGTGGGTACCATCTGAACAAACATTGGTATGCGGCCATTTCAACAGGTCGATCACATCTTTATCCGCCATTGACGCGCCAATGATGGATTCGGTTTCACCCGTGCGTTCGGCTTCGGCTACGAGGTACATCAGGGTTTTGGCCACGGGCTCGCCGCGCATTTGGGCAATGGCACTCAAGGTCTTTCCCGCATAAGCAGGTTGTGCACCAAAGCGGGAAACGATGCTGCGCGTGGGGTCGACCAACTGCGTTACCGCAAATTCTGCGCTGGCCAAATTGTCAAAATCTTTTTTGGGAAACAAGACCCGCAGCGTGGATTGCCAGTGCTCATAAGGGTAAACATCGGCCGTGATGTCGATGCCCTCGGTGCGGGCGGCCTGCAGGCGGGCGAGCAGTTGGGGCGCTTGCCCCCACTTGCCTTTGAGGGCGATTTTGAAATGAGAAATTTGTACGGGTAACTGCGCCTCTCGTCCAATTTGAATGATTTCATCCAGTGCATCGTCGAGATGGATGTCCTCGCTGCGGATGTGGCTCATGTAGCGGCCGCCTGCGGCAGCAGCCACTTTGGCCAGGGTGATGACTTCATCGCGGTTGGAGTAAAACCCTTCTTCGTATTCCAGACCGGAGCATAAGCCCAGGGCACCAGCTTTTAATTCAGCGTCTAGCAGGACTTTCATTTTGTCCACTTCAGCAACTGTAGCCGGGCGGCGGAAACTGCTTAAGCCCATCGCCCGCAAGCGCAGGGTGCTATGACCGGCATAAGAGGCCAGGTTCACGGCAATGGGGCGGCGTTTGATGCGTGCCGCCAGCGAGTCCATCGGCTCGGATTCTCCGTCCTGGCCCGAAACAATGGTGGTTACGCCCTGACTAACAACGGCCAACATCTCCGGCCGCTCATCCATGGTGCCTGCGTGGTGGCTATGGGTATCGATGAAGCCGGGCGCGAGTACTTTTCCCAGGCCGTCTACCACTTTTTCACCCGGTAACGGGCTAAGCTGTGTACCCAGGTCCCTAATGCGGTTGTTGAGCACCCGCACCGCACCAAGGCGTGCTGTACTCCCCGTGCCATCAATGATTTGGACATTGCGGATGAGCAGGGAACTGGGGAGTTTAAGGGCTTTTCCTTCGTACCAGTTGCGTAGGGCTTGTTGGGCATGGCCCTGCCCGGAATTGTCCAGGAGGATCAAGCTGCGTTTTTGTTCCAAATCGCGGACGATGAGGGTGCGAAAACCCACCCAACCGCCCGTGTGGCTCAGTTCTTTACCTTCTTTGGCTATCCCCCAGCCAAAACCATAGGAATAAGTGCTGCCGTCGTTAAGCTTGACGGGTTGAAAGGCTTCCTCCAGGGTGGCTTTTTTGACCAATTTTTCGGTGTACAGGGCTTGTTCCCAGCGCAGCAAATCTTCAGCTGAGCTGTACACATTGCCATCGCCCACTACGCCGTCGATGCTGATCAGGTCATCGGGTACGGTCTTGCCGTTTTCCCAACGCATGCCCAATACCCGTTGGGCCGGGGCGGCTGGGCCTTTGAAATGATAGACAAAAGTGTTTTGCAAACCCAGCGGTCGGGCGATGCGTTCGGCAAAAAAATCGGCAAAAGGTTTGCCGGAAACTTTGCTTACGACCGAGGCCAGCAATATGTAACCTGTATTGCAATAGGCCCAACGGCTGCCTGGCTCAAATTCCAGGGCTGGTTTGTGCCGCACCAACAATTGTAAAAGATCATCGTTGGTCAGGGTGTCCAACAAGGTGAGGTGGCGTTGCGCCAGGTCAAAATATTCGGGCAAACCGGAAGTATGCGTCAAGAGCTGTCGGACGGTAATATTGCCGTAAGGGAAAGTGGGCAGGTGCTTCTGCACCGGATCATCGTATTGCAGCTTGTTTTCTTCTTTGAGCAACATGGCGCTCATGGCAACAAACTGCTTGGAAACGGAGGCCAGGTTGAAGGAAGATTGGGGGCTGAGTGCCGTTTTGCCGCTAGCATCACTTTTCCCAAAGGCTTTTTGGTACAAAACCTGGCCATCTTGGGCAACGAGTGCAACGCCGTTGAAAAGTTGCAGTTGGTGCAAGGCGCTTAAAGTGGAATCCAACTGGGCAGTATTCAACTTGTTTTGAGCCTGGGCAAAAGTTGGAAAGTATAGCCCAATCAGGAGGATCAAGGTAAATGGTGTTACTCGTTTGAGCATAATTGAATTTTTCTTTGATTGAAAGTAGCGGGTTTTTTGGTACGATGTCTTGCCAATACAGATAAATTTTACAGAAAAAAAATGAGCAAAAGCATCTTTGTAACTGGTTTGCTCTCTTTGAGGGTATTGCACCTAAGCATGCCTAAATATTTTCGCTTAAAACAAAAATATTTCGACATGCTCAAAAACCTAACTTATGAAACCCATTCTCGTCTTGTTGCTGATGGCTGGCCTTGCGCCACACCTCATGGCACAACAGTTTACCCAACTGAAAAATTCTCCGCTAAGTACGAAGCCCGGCGACAGCCGCAGCATCAATCTCGTTGACCTCAATGGCGACGGACTGGACGATGTGTTTGTGTCCAAAGGATTAAAAGGAGGGCAAAACAACGACCTGTTTTTTAACCTCGGCAAAGGCAACTTTCAAGCCGTTACCACCGACTCGATTGCTCTGGACATGAGTCCTTCCGATGGGGCCACGTTTGCCGATACCGACAACGACGGTGATCTCGATGCCTACGTGACTACCTGGTACCGCCGCCCCAATTTGTTTTACCTCAACGATGGCAAGGGTGGTTTCACGCACATTCCCAAGGGCATCACGGGCAGTATGGGCACCTATTCCGAAACGGCAGCTTTTGGCGATTACGACAACGACAGGCTGGTGGACATTTACATCACCAACAGCGCGGGCGACAAACGCAATCTGCTGTACCGCAACAAGGGCAACAATGATTTTGAACGGGTGAGTATCGACTGGCTGAATGAAGCCCTGCCGAGCCGCTCGGCCAACTGGGCAGATTTCGACAACGATGGCGATTTGGATCTGTTTGTGGCCAATGAAGAGGCGCAACCCAACAGCCTGTTTCGCAATATGGGCAAAGGCAATTTTGAAAAAATCATCAACGACCCAGTGGCAAAAGACACCTTCAGCTCCATCACTGCCAGTTGGGGCGATGTGAACAACGATGGCTTTTTGGACCTGTTTGTGGGCAACGCCGGGTACATGCAAGCCCAGAACAACCAGCTTTTTCTCAACACAGGCAAAGGCGGATTTCATTTAGCGCCCAGTGGCCCCCTCAGCACTGATGGGGGTTGCAGCTTTGGCAGCGCTTTTGCCGATTTCGACAACGATGGTGACCTCGACCTGTTCGTGAGCAATGGCTACTGTACGGGCGAGATGGTCAATTTTTTGTACCGCAATCGTGGCGACGGCACTTTTGAACGCGACCTCAGCAGTTTACCCAATTACCAAACGCCCTGCTCATTTGGCACCGCCTGGGGGGACTTGAACAACGATGGATTTTTGGATTTGATGGTGGCTACGTGTAAAAATGGAGAAAAAGACCCCGAGCCCAACAACCTGGTGTTCATGAACAACGGCAATACCAACCGTTGGCTGAAAATTCGACTACAGGGCTTGGCCTCCAATCGTGCGGCGATTGGGGCAAAAATTCGGGTAAAAACCAAAATTAATGGCAAGTCAGTTTGGCAAATGCGCGAAATTTCGGCACAAACCGGTTATGCTGGACAGAGTAGTTTGACCACTCATTTTGGTCTGGGTACGGCTCAACGCATTGAGGAGTTGATCGTAGAATGGCCGAGTGGGGCAAAGCAAAAGTTCTCCAAAGTCAAGGCAGAAAAAACCTATCAATTGCTGGAAGAGGGGAAGCTTGTTTCCATTAATTGATTAATTACTTGTACACTTGCTTAAGGGCAGCTAGGTGGCTGAGGTTTCTTAGGAGGTGGAAATAGCTCAAAGACATTTTTCACCACCTAAGAAACCCCCCAATCACCCATCAAAAAAACCTTAGTTATTTCAAGCTCCGCAGCGCCTCTTCCAAATTCGGGTGTTCAAAATCAAAGCCCTCCCGCTGGATTTTTGCGGAGGAAGCCCTTACTCCGGTCAAAATGGCATCCGCCAACTCGCCCAATACCGCCCGCAAAGCCAGGGCTGGGGCGGGTATCGAGATCGTACGCCGAGCAAATACGCTGGAAGCTTTTTTGATCAGTTCCCGATTGCGTACCGGATTGGGCGCTACCGCATTGAAAAAACCGCTCATGTCCGTGTCTTGCAGCGCAAAAAGGAACATGCGGCACAAGTCGTCGATGTGGATCCAGGGATACCAGGTGTTGCCGGAGCCAAAATAGGGCGCCAAACCAAATTTCATGGGTTGCGTCATTTTGGGCAAGGCTCCCCCTTTGGTGGAAAGCACAATGCCAATGCGCAAACCAACTATCCGCACGCCGGTTTCAACCAAACTGCGGATGGAGGCTTCCCAGGCAATACAACTTTCGGACAAAAAACCAGTGCCAGGAGGAGTATCCTCGCCGATCCATTGGTCGCTGGGGTTGTCGCCATAATAGCCAACAGCAGCACTGGAAACAAAGGCTTTAGGCGGCTGGGACATGGCCAGAATATGCCTTTTGAGCAATTGATTGCTTTTGACCCGGCTGTTGATGATGAGCAGCTTGCGGGCTTGGGTCCAGGGTTTGTCGGCAACTCCGGCACCGGCAAGATTGATGATGTATTCTACCCCCTCCAGGGCCAGAGGGTCGAGGCTTCCTTTGTCAACATCCCAGGCAAAAGCCGGGTAGGTCGCATCAGGTCGAGCACTTCTACTGAGGTGCCGCACTTGAAATCCCTGTTCATTCAGCAGTTTACTAAGCTGTGTACCGATTAATCCAGTGCCCCCAGCAATCAAAACTATACTCATCATGAATGATTTTATAAACAAAATACATGGTCAATTTCGGGATAATTTTTGTTACCGTTGTATAATGTTTATTTTTGAGCAATAAACGGACCATTATAAATAGTTAAACCTTTAATCCAACGTAATGCGTTACATGAACATCTCCCAAACCGTTCTAATCAGCCTGAGCGTTTTTTTTAGCGCTTGTATACGAGATTCAAAAGAAAAATTGCCTGATGTAGATTTTAAACGCACTGACAATACCGTCGTGGTGCGGATGGAAAGTGATGCCGATCGCTTGAACACCCTGCTTACCCAAAGCCAGTACGGGCGGATGCCTTCCGATTTGGCGCAGCTCAATTTGATGACCTATAACGATTCACTTGAATTGATACCCTACATGGTCAAGGGCCAACCAGAAATCAAAGACCTGCCCAACAACGCCGTGAGTTACACTTTCGAAATGCTGGATGAAGCCGTATGGGATGACGGCAAACCCGTAACCGGACATGATTATTTGTTTACTTTAAAAACCATCCTCAACCCCAAAATTGAAGGCGTGTTGGGTCCTTTTGTGGAGGAAATCAAAGATGTGCAGGTTGATGCGAAGAACCCCAAGCGGTTTACGGTGGTGATGAGCCCCAAAACGATTTATTCGCTGGAGTACGCCACGAACTCGTTTTCGGTGATCCCTCAACACATCATGGATCCCAAGGGTTTGATGAAAAGTATTCCACTGGCCGATTTGATTGATCCAGCCAAAGCAGAGGCGCTGGCGAGCAATCCCAAGATTGTAGAATTCGCCGAATTGTTCAGTTCTCCGGCCTATTCCAACGATCCCAAATACCTGGTGGGTTGTGGCCCTTACCGCATTGAATCCTGGACTCCCGGTGAAAAAATAGTGGTGAAAAAGAAAAAAGATTGGTGGGGGGATAAAGTGGTCAAAACCAATCCACTGTTGACGGCTTACCCCGACGAAATAATCTTTAAAATCATTGTTGATCCTGCTGCAACGACTGCGGCTTTGAAAAATGAAGAGATTGATGTGACCAACCGGATTACCCCGGAGGATTTTTTAGCGCTGCAAAAGAACAAAGCCGTATCGGATCGTTATGCATTTCACAATCCAGCCACCATGGCTTATTACTGTATCCCGGTCAATGCGCGCAACCCCAAACTGGCCGATAAAAGAGTTCGTCAAGCATTGGCGCACGCCATCGATGTAGATGAAATCATCAACGAAATTTACCTGGGTTTCGCCGAGAGAATTGCCAGCCCGGTTTCGCTAAGTTCTCCCGATTACAACAAAAAGCTCAAGCCCATTCCTTTTGACATCAAAAAGTCCAAAGCATTGTTGGCAGAAGCAGGTTGGAAAGACAGCAACAACAATGGCATCGTGGATAAAGTGATCAATGGTAAAAATACCGAATTGAGCCTGAATTTCCTTTACGCTGCGGGGAAAGAAACCTCGCAACAATTGGCTTTATTGATTCAAGACAATGCCAAAAAAGCGGGCATCGACATCAACATTCAAGCCATCGATGGCCGCGAAGCAATTGGACGTTGGGCAACCCACGATTTTGAATTGTTGAGTGCTGGTCGGGGCATTGCCCCCATTTGGTCGCCAGAACAGAACTGGCGGACCGATGCCGACAACCGCAGTGGCTTTGGCAATGCCGAAACCGATGCCTTGATCGATAAAATTCCCCTCACCTTTGACAGCAAAAAACGCCGGGAAATGTACCACCGCCTGCAAGAAATCATCTTTGACGAACAAGTTGAAATCTTCTTGTTTGCCCCCAAGGATTGTGTTGCCATCCACAAACGTTTCTCGGCGGAGCCAGTTTCCAATTCGCCGGGGTATGCTCCTGCGGAGTTTAAGTTGAAAAATAATGTAGGGTTCGAGGGTTCGTAGTTCGAGGGTTCGGGGTTCGAGATTTTGCAAACAACCCCGAACCTTGTCACCCCAAACCCCAACTCAACGAACCTCAAACCTCAATCACTCTCCCATGCTCCGTTACTTTCTCAACCGTATTCTTCTGCTTGCCCCAACACTCCTGGTCGCACTGGTGTTGACCTTTGGGTTGAGTCGATTGGTGCCCGGAGACCCGGTGGAGCAGGCCGATGAAGATAACCTCGAAAAATCTACCCAAAAGGAAACTGAATTGCTGCGCATGTATCGACGCAAAGCGGCTCGCCTGGGCTTGGACAAACCCGTTTTTTATTTCAGCATTCAGCCGGCAGCTTATCCGGATACCTTGTATAAAATCCCTTTCCGCAATCGGCGGGAGATGCTCATTGCCCTGTTGCGGCAAAATGGCAACTGGCCAGCCGTAGAGCAGTATTTTGTAGAAATTGGCAATTTCAAAACCGGCTTGCAAAAGTTACCCGACACCCTGCGTTCGGAAGCGCGCAGCAGCCTGGCGCAAGTAATCAACGACTTACAATTCACGGCGGACTTTTCGGTTGCGCAAGCGCAATTGCAGACGATGGGTGGGTTGCTGCAAAAAGATCCGGTTTTACAACAAGGGATGGGCAATGCATACATGCAACTGCTGGAATCATTCCAATACTTACAAGCCCATCCGCAAAAAGCGAAATTGTACCTCCCGGCTTTCAAGTGGCTGGGTTTTGACAATCAATTTCAGGATGTATTGTCTGGCTACCTGCGGGGGGACTTGGGTTTGTCATACAATGATGGTAAACCAGTGAATGCCAAAATCGGACGAGCCCTGGTCTGGACGGTCTTGCTCAATGTTTTTGCGCTGCCCATCGCCTATTTTTTGGCGATCTTTTTTGGGGTACGGATGGCCGTGGGCAAAGGGGGGCGTTTTGATCGCCGGATGAACAATGTCCTTTTTGGCTTGTACGCTCTGCCTGCGTTTTGGGTGGCATTGGTACTTTTGGTCGTTTTTTCGAATCCCGATTGGGGCATGAATTTTATCAGCATTACCGGGATGATGGATTTGGATAAAAACTCATCCTGGGGCGAATGGATCAGGGTAGGAGCGCGGCAGTTGATTGTGCCGATCATTTGCCTGATTTATCCGGCCATGACGATCCTGGCGCGCCAGATGCGCAGTTCGATGATTCTGGCCTTGAACCAGGATTTTGTGCGCACCGCCCGCGCCAAAGGTTTGTCCGAAAAGGAAGTGATTTGGAAACACGCCTTCCCCAATGCAGCTTTTCCGCTGATTGCCTTTTTCGGTTCGCTGTTGCCGGAGCTGGTGACGGGTTCAATTTTACTGGAAAGTATTTTCAACGTTCCCGGTATGGGGCGTTTGTTGATTTACGGGATGGGTACGCAGGATTGGCCAATCGTTTTTGGCATCATGATTTTAGGGTCACTCTTGAGCATCATCGGACTGTTGTTTGCCGATTTGGCCTATGCCTGGCTCGATCCACGGGTACGTTTTGGTGCTGAATCCAATCCAATTGCGCAAGTATGAGCAAAAAACAAGTTACCGCAGGCTACTGGGCCAATGTTTGGCAACGCTTCCGCAGTCGTTCTGCGGGTCGTTTGGCCCTGCGCAGCTTGGGCGTATTTGTCCTTATAGCGTTTTTGGCTCCTTTTATTGCCAATGAAAGACCCTTGTACGCAAAGCTTGAAGGACATACTTATTTTCCTTTGTTGCAAGGTATGTTGGTTGATATGGGCTGGCGTACCTGGGATGCCAAATTGCTTCCCGCCGAAGATTGGCTGGACAAAAGCTACGACAAAGTGTGGTACACGTTCATCCCTTATTCCCCTGCTTCCATTGACCACCGCAACCTCAATGCCCGTGGACCTTTTGAACGGCAGCGGGTAGAATCTTGGCGTTTTCGGCATTGGCTGGGCACCGATAAAACCGGGCGCGATGTGGCTGCAGGAATGCTCCACGGCACCCGCATGGCCCTGTGGGTGGGTTTGGTCGCCATTGGCGTGGCCTTGTTTTTTGGTCTTTCCTTGGGCGGTTTAGCAGGATACTTTGGTGACCAGGGATTGGTGATTCATAAATCTACGCTGGCCATTTGGGCGCTATGTTTGCCTTTGGGCCTTTATTACGTGGTTTATTTGCCGGGCATGTCCTATGAACCCAGTTGGATAAGTCAGGTTTTGGCGATACTGGCCTACCTGAGCGCACCCCTGATTTTGGCGATGTTGCTGAGCCGGGTTTTTAAACGGATTTTGCCCAAATCAGGCCAAATTACCCTTCCTTTAGACACCCTGTTGATGCGCTTACTCGAAATTGTGGACGCCATACCGGCCACCATTCTGGTACTGGCCCTGATTGCTACCATGGAACAACCCGATACCACTTACATGATGGTGGTAGTGGGCGTAGTGAGCAGTGCTTCAGTAGCACGCTTTGTCCGGGCCGAGTTTTTAAGGGTGCGCAAACAGACCTATATGGAAGCGGGGCGGGCCTTGGGTTTTGGCCATTTCCGGCTCATTTTCCGACATGCCTTGCCCAATGCGGTTGGGCCGCTGCTGGTATTGCTTTCTTTCAGTATGGCGGGGGCCATTTTAACCGAATCCAGCTTGTCGCTGTTGGGGATTGGAGCAGCCGACAGGGTCACCTGGGGCTCCATTCTGGGGGGATTACGTGGTCAACACGAGATTGAATGGTGGCTGGCATTTTTCCCGGGGATGGCTATTTTTTTTACCGTACTGACCTTTAAATACCTTGGTGAGGGCTTGAGCGAGGCCTTGGGGGAAAAATAATTAGGTTTCAAATCATCTTCTGTTCATAATTTGAGTCGATTTACTTTTGGTAATGCCTGACATTTGTAAAAGGAAAAAATTGAACGTTTTCCTACTTCAAGTGTAGATGAAAAAAATTATTCCGACATAGGGGTAATTTATTGTTTATTGCATCTACCAATCAATTATTCATTATTACATCATCACCGGACTGTTATGAAACTTCTGACCACCACGGGGAGCATGCTACTGCTGTGCCTATCCCTGACTGCCCAAGCTAACCTGAATGGTAAACTGCAAGATGAAAACCGCGCAGCCATTCCTTATGCCAATGTACTCCTGCTGGAGCCCAACGATTCAAGTTTGATCAAAGCCTCTGCTCAGGGTGGTCATGTTGGGTTTTGCTGATCATTTCCAAAAAATCACTGATTTTAAAGAAAACCTTACGCTGAATAGCATTTCATTATATGCGGATGTAAAAACCTTGGCCACGGCGGAAGTTACCGCCCGCAAACCCTTTCTGGAACAAAAAGCCGGAACCATGATCGTCAACGTGGCCAACAGCATCACCGGAGCCAGCGGTAGTGCCCTGGATGTACTGCGCAAAGTGCCGGGTATGATGGTGGTCAATGACCGCATCAGTTTGGCTGGCCAGCAAGGCCTTTCCATCCTCATCGACGGGCGTCCGACGCAGTACATGGACATGCAAAGTCTCTTGAAAGACATGCCCTCCGCCAACATCGACCGCATTGAAGTGATCAGCCAGCCGGGCGCACGTTTTGACGCACAAGGCACGGGTGCTGTACTCAACATCATCTTGAAGCGCAACATGAAACTGGGCCTCAATGGCACGGCTACCCTCGGGGCAGGCAAAGGCCGCTTTTGGAAGTACCGTGGCTCGGGAACGCTCAACTTTCGCAATGAAAAATTCAATTTTACCAATTCAGTAGCCTTCAGCCACCGCAGCTGGTACCAGGGTTTGAGCCTGGATCGGGTGGTGGGTACTGAATTGTACCAGCAATACAACTTTCAACCCGGCTTGCCGTATTCCCTCAACATCAAGTCGGGGGTAGATTATTATTTGGACAAAAACGAAACCCTGGGCTTGTCCGTCAACGCATTGGGCACCACCAATCAGTCTACCAACGAAAACACCACCACCATTCTAACCGAATTGCAAAAAGCCCGCGAAGAATTGTTGACCACCAACAAAACCGAACGTCGAACGGGCCTGATCAATGTGGATGCTTATTATGAACTCAAACTCGATACCAGCGGCCAAAAAATCAATGCCGATGTGAGTGTGAACCGCTATGGCCGCGATGCCAGCAATTTGCTGCAAACCACGCTGCGGATAGGAGAGGGGAGTTATCCCAATCGCCGCCAGGAACAACCCGGAAATACGGAAATTGAAGCCTACCGCCTCGACTACACCAAGCCCTTTGGAAAAAAACTGAAAATCGAAACCGGGCTCAAATACAGCCACGCGGTAGTAGACAATGACCTGCAAGCCAATATCTTTAGCGACAACGCCTGGGTGAATGACCCGGCTTTGAGCAACCACTTCATTTTTACGGAAAACATCTCGGCGGCTTACGTGTCTTCCAATTTTACCTTGGGCAAAGTGGAAGGCCAGGCGGGTTTGCGCTACGAAAACTCCATCTCTACGGGCTATTCGGTTACGGTAGACAGCACCCAGGAGCGCAGGATCTCCCGTTTGTTCCCGAGCTTGAGCCTATCTGCGCCACTGACCGATAAACTTGGGCTGGCCCTCGCTTACAGCAATCGCATCAACCGCCCTGGATACAGCTCGCTGAACCCTTTCGTACGGTTCCTTGACCCCTATACTTATGAAAAAGGCAATCCTTTCCTCCGCCCCGAAATCACCGATTCGTACAAGTTTTCTTTGACTTACGACAAACAGCCCTTTTTCAACCTGGAGTACAGTCGCACCAACAACGTCATTCAGTTGGTGACCCAACAAGATGAAAGCACCGGAGTCGGTTTTGGCATGGACGACAACTTGGCCACGTTTGAGCGCTACGGCGGTAGTTTGTTTTTTCCCCTGGAGTTTGTGAAAAAACTGTCGGGCTACGGCGGTGTCATGGTGTTTTACAACCGCTACGAATCGGAAGTATTTGCAGAACAATTCAACAAAGGACGCTGGAATGTAACGGCCTTCTTGCAGGGCACGTATACCTTGCCCAAGGACTGGAAATTTGAAATTGGGGGCTGGTACAATGGCCCGGGCATCGAAGGAATCCAGATTGCTGAACACTTGTACAGTGTGAGTTTGGGTGTCCAGAAAAAAATCTTGAAAGAGCGGGGCAACCTCAACCTGAGCATGGACGACATCCTCTTCCGCTACTGGCACGGCCGCATCGATCACGCCAACTTTGAAGCCAACATCCGCTCGGAATGGGAAACCCAAATTGTGAATTTGACCTTCACCTACAACTTTGGGAACCAGTACCTGAACAAGGCCGCACGGCGGAGAAGTGGCGCGTCGGAGGAGCAGGGGCGGGTAAATGAAAAATAAGGGTTTTGGGGTTTTAGGGTTTTAGGGTTTGGGAGCCGTTGAGCATTACCGAACCCTAAAACCCTAAGACCCTAAAACCCTAAAACCTGTTTCATCTTCGTATAAATCGCCGTATTCTCATACACCCCCGCAAACAACTCCGCCCCTGGCCCAAACGCAAAAACCGGAATCATCTGAGCAGTATGCCCTGTGGTGGTAAATGCTCCCCGGATTTTGCCCAGTTCCGACCCCGGGCTGATGGCGTAACCACCCGTTTCGTGATCCGCGGTGACGATGACCAGGGTTTCGCCGTCGGCGGCAGCAAAGTCCAGCACTTTGCCGATGGTTTGATCAAAATCCACCACTTCGCTGACGATGTAATCCGATTCATTGGCGTGACCTCCCCAATCGATTTGAGAACCTTCAATCATCAGGAAAAAACCTTTTTCGGAGCGTTTTTTCAAATGATTGGCCGCTAAAACACTGAGTGGTGCCAAATAGGTGCGTCCTTCAGAGGCCTTGGCTGGATCGGCATCGGCGCTGAAGTAGATGAAATTTTTGCTCGGGTCGGGCGCCAAACTGCTGGCGTTCTTTTGCGCAAAATCACTCACCTGATAACCTTTGTCTTTGAGTTCCTGGTACAAGTTACGGCCATCGGCGGCGCGTTGCTCGAAGAACTTTTTGCCCCCTCCGGCCAAAAAATCAATTTCGGTTTTGAGGAAAAAAGTGGCAATTTCTTCGTCGAACTTGCGGTTGCGCACGTGAGCCACAAAGGAGGCAGGAGTAGCGTGGGTGAGGGTAGACGTGACCACCATACCCGTAGCAAGTCCCCGCTCTTCGGCCTCTTCCAGAATGGTTTTTACGGGCATGCTGTCGGTATTGACACCAATGGCACCATTGTAAGTTTTGATGCCACTGGCAAAGGCGGTTGCCCCAGCTGCGGAATCGGTAATCAAATCACTGGCGGAATAGGCTTTTTGCAAACCAGCTACCGGGAAACGTTCAAAATTGCTTTGGTTGTTGTTGAAATACATTCCCGCCGAAATATGGGTCAGCCCCATGCCATCGCCGATCAACAAAATGATATTTTTGGCAATCCGCGCCGGAGGGCTGACCGGAGCTCCTTTTGCTTTCTTTTGGCTAAAAACTGGCAAACACAGCAGAGTTGCCAATGCGCATATCAAGAGTTTTTTCATCTAATCTAAACTATGGTAATCTCAGTGAATACGAAAAAAACTACACCAAAACGTAACGTTTACCCGGCAGTGCCCTAATGACGCCTTTGAACTCCAGTTCGAGCAACAAAGTCGCCATTTCACTATTTGATTTTTGCGACAGATAAGTAAGCGCGTCGATGTCCTTTTCTTCGTCGTGACGCAACAAATTTACAATATTTTTTTCTTCTACACTGAGTTCGGTAAAAAGCTGTTGTTGAACGCCGTATCGGAAGTCTCCCAAATCCCAACGCAACATGCGCACCAGGTCTTCGGCGCTTTCCAACAAATGGGCCTGGTTGTTTTTGATGAGCTCGTTGCAGCCCGCTGAAAAGGGATCTTTGACCCGCCCGGGAACTGCAAAAACGTCTTTGTTGTACTCATTCGCGAAATTTGCGGTGATGATGGACCCCCCGTAGCGGGCAGTTTCCACCACGAGCAGCGCATCACACATGCCGGCGATGATGCGGTTGCGCAGGGGGAAATGTTCTTTTTCGGCATTGGTCTCAAAGCCATATTCGGTGATGATGCCCCCGTTTTCCAGCATCCTTTGGGCCACCGAGCGATGGGTAGGTGGATACAAATGGGCCAGTCCATGTGCCAAAACGCCCACGGTTGGCAGCTTTAATTCCAGGGCTTTGCGGTGCGCACAAATGTCGATGCCATATGCCAGACCACTGATGATGAGTGGTTCGTAAGGCGCGATTTGTTCTAAAAATTCCTCGCAGAAAGTAGTCCCTTGCACGGTAGGCTTGCGTGTACCCACAATGGCCACAATGCGGCTGGCGTTCAGGTTTGAACTGCCTTTGTGGTATACGATTAGAGGGCTATCGGGATAATGCTTCAAACGACTGGGGTAATGTTCATCCAAGTAAAACAGGGCAGCGATGTTTTGTTTTTCCAGGTGGAAGAGCTCTTTTTCGGCGGCACGTAGGGGTTCCTCTGACTTGATCTGTTGGGCCAATTGCCCACCAATACCCGGGATTTTGAGCAAGGACTTTGGGGTGCTTAAAAACACTTCTTGGGGGCTCCCGCAATAGCTGACCAGGGTACGCGCCGTGACCGGGCCTACTTTGGGTATTTTTGTAAGTGCAATTTGGTAAAATAAATGCTCCATTGCAAAAACGAATATCTTTGTAGATTACAATTCAACTACTATGAGCGAAAAAAAAGGTTCAATTTTACCCAGCCTGGAACTCTTGATCATTGCCGCTTTTTTCATTGGCTTTGCGTTTTGGGCCATCAACAAATGCACGGCTACCCGGGCCACCTACATCGACCGGACGGAACGGGAGCACATTCGCAATCTGGAGGACAGCCTCGGGCGTGCCATTGAAGATGTTCAACGGGATACCCCCAAAGTAGCCCCGGTTCTGGCTCCTTCAACAGCCCCGGCACTCTCCAAATTGTACGTGAGCATCGAAGGACTCAAGGTGCGCAAAAGCCCCCGTCGTGATGCGGAAATACTGGAAAGCCTGGTCCTTTTTGAAGAAGTTTATTTCCTCAATGAAGTGACCGATTCCACCTCAACAGTCAATTTGGGTAAACAAACCGTTTCGGAACCTTGGGTGAAAATCCAAACCAGGAAAGGTCGCTCGGGTTGGGTATTTGGAGCCGGAGTACACTACTACCGACGCAAACACCCGGGAGCGGATTGATAATTGTAATGGTGTAAGGCGTGCAATGAGCACAAAAATACAAAAGGCAATCAATATATAAAGGGCTAAGTACTTTTTTGTTTCAACGGGTATCCCAGGAACTCAATTCATATTGTTCAATGAGTAAGAGTACTGCTTTGGCATCGGCTTTTGTGGGGTAAAATCCAAGTGTTTGCAGGGTGTCTACCCATCCTTTAACATCAGTTGTGCTTTTTGTTCGCAGGGGAGAAAAAACTCCTGTGGTGATGTAGTAGCTATGGTCACGGAAGCTCATCCAGGCTGTTTCATAATTGCGGAGGCATGTTTTCCCGGCTGTAAATGTGGGGCCTTGCCAGTCGCTTGTGCAATTCAGGTTGAAAAAATTGTTGGCGCCCAGCGCAGCAGTACTTTGGCCCGCCTGGCTCATCAAGAGCGCATTGGCCAAGATGATGGAGGCAGGAATGCCAAATTTGTGTTGTTCGTTTACGGCAACTTTTACAAAGCGGTGGATGAATTCCTTTTTAAATACTTCGTCAACTTTAGTAAGCCGTTCTGCCAGTTCCGATGCCGATTGTTTGGTGGGAAATGGATCCAGGGAGAACGTATTGGTCTCGATGGGGGGCGTTCTTTGGTTGTCGGTATAGCCTTCTTTGGGTGCCGCAAGGGGTTGGATGGGCTGTTTTTCTTCAGTCTTGACGGGAGTGTTCATGTTGATCTTCAAGCTGAGGTTCTTGCGGGTGGCACCGTATACCAAAAGCAGCACAATGGCCACTTTGAGCCAATTCTTCTTTAGATATTTCTCCGCCTTGCCCATAAAAAAACAATTTTGAGGATGATTGTCTTTGATGAAGACAAAAATAAACAAAAAGTTTTTAATCGACAAATTTTTTCAACATTTTTTTCAAAACTACATTTTTGGATAAGCCAGGTAGTACTTGGTGACGTTCCTAAAATGCATGCCGGGTTCCAGTAATTCGGACATGGGCTTGGCTTCGCCATTTTTGAACAACATTTTGATTTCTCCACTTTGCGGGTTGTAGGCGTGGTTACTTTCCTGGCCGCTCAGCAATAAGAATTCCGTTTCTGAACTGGGCCCTTGCCACCAGAGCTTGATCTTTTCTTGGATGCTTTGTTGGTAAATTGGGTCAAATGGTTGATCTACCAATTCCAGTTTAAACAATCGACGGTTGATGAGCCCTGTAGCCAGAAACGCCAACACGCGGTCTTTGGATTTCATCCAGCCTTTGAGGGCTGCCGAGATGTCCGAGTCATCCAATCCCGCAAAGGCCTCCAACAGCTCATCGCGGCGGGACAAAAAGTCTTTTTCCGAAAAATCATGGTGAATGAACAGCTCCAAATTGGGTGGACAGTACAATGCTTCCCCAGACTTGACGATTTGTTTGGCGCGGCGCAGCGTTTGGATCATCATTTGTTCAGCAGACAGCACCGTTTTGTGTAAATACACCTGCCAATACATCAGCCGCCGGGCAATCAGGAATTTTTCGATCGAATAAATGCCTTTTTCTTCCACCACCAATTCGCCATCGTGTACGGCCAACATTTTGATGATGCGGTCGTACCCGATGACCCCTTCGTACACTCCTGTAAAAAAACTGTCTCGGGTCAGGTAATCCATCCGATCCATGTCCAATTGACTGGACACCAGTTGGTGCAGGAATTTTTTGGGATAGGTGTCTTCAAAAATATGAATCGCCAGGCTCAATGCGCCGTTAAACTCCTCGTTGAGTTTGGCCATAAACAATTCCGAAAGGCGCTCGTGGTGTACGTTGATCAGCGTATTTTCGAGGGTATGTGAAAAGGGGCCGTGGCCAATGTCGTGCAACAAGATGGCGATTTGAACGGCCAATCCTTCCTCATCGTTGATGTCGGCCCCTTTGGCGCGCAGCACATCGATGGACTGGGTCATCAGGTGAAAGGCACCCAGTGCGTGGTGAAAACGCGTGTGCAATGCCCCAGGGTAAACATAGTGCGTCAGACTGACTTGTTTGATGCGCCGCAAGCGCTGAAAATAGGGGTGCTCAATGAGATCGAAAATGATGCCATACGGCACCGTGACGAATCCATAAACGGGGTCATTGAAGATTTTGTGGGTAGCCATACCTTAAATTTGATGCAAATCTTAAAAACTCTATTCAACTGAACAATAATATGGAGGAAAAGATGATTTTTGTGAGTAGGCTTCTGTGGTCGAGGCTTGTCACCCCGAACCTTCGAACCCTCGAACCCCCAAACCCGTAAAAAAATTCCCTTCGCATGGATAAAATCATCATACTCTGGGCCGACGACGAAATCGACCTGCTGCGGCCCCAGATTTTGTTTTTGGAAAAAAAAGGCTATTCCGTTATTACGGTTACCAACGGGCACGATGCCTTGGAAGAGTGCCAACAAAACCGCGACATTGATGTGGTTTTCCTGGACGAAAGTATGCCCGGCATCACAGGTTTGGAAACCTTGTCGCGGATCAAAGCAGAGAACCCTTTGCTGCCCATCGTGATGATCACCAAAAACGAGGCCGAAACCGTCATGGAAGAAGCACTCGGCTCTCAAATTGCCGATTACCTGATCAAGCCAGTCAACCCCAATCAGATCTTGCTTACCCTCAAAAAAATCATCGACAACAAACGCCTGGTGCGGGAGAAAACCTCTTCGGATTACCAGCAGGAGTTTCGACAGATTTTTACGGAAATCAACAGCGGCCTCAATTTTGAGGAATGGGTAGAGGTTTATCGCCGCATCATCAATTGGGAGCTCAAGATCGACCAGTCCAACTCATCAGAGATGGGCGATATTTTGTCCATGCAAAAAAACCAGGCCAATACCGAGTTTTCGAAATACGTGACCAAAAATTACCTGCACTGGGTACAAGCGGACAGCGATGGCCCAGTGTCGTCGCACCAATTGTTCCGGCGGAAAATTTTTCCCCTGCTCAACAATACCACGCCAACGTTCGTACTCTTGCTCGATAACCTGCGCTTTGACCAATGGAAGGTCATTGAGCCGGTTTTGAGCGAATTGTTTCGGGTGGAAGAAGAGGATATTTTTTGCAGCATCCTGCCCACCGCAACCCAGTACAGCCGCAATGCCATGTTTGCCGGGATGATGCCCGCGGAGATCGAAAAAACTTTTCCAGATTGGTGGCGCAATGACAATGAGGAAGGGGGTAAAAATCTCTTTGAGGGTGAAATGTTGGGCGAGCAAATCCGCCGCACCATGCGCAAGGAAATCAAATACGATTACCTGAAAATCACCAATGTTGCTGCTGCGCGACAACTTCAGGACAACATCCTGAACTACGTCAAAAACGACCTGACCGTCATCGTGTACAATTTCATCGACATGCTTTCGCACGCCCGCACCGAAATGGAAGTACTCAAGGAATTGGCGGGAGATGAAAAAGCGTACCGTTCGTTGACGCGCTCCTGGTTTGAAAACTCTCCACTTTGGTCGGCCTTGCAGAAACTGGCCGAAAAAGACGTACAATTGATCGTTACCACTGACCACGGTACCATTCGGGTGAATACCCCCTCCAAAGTAGTGGGCGACCGGGAAACGACCACCAATCTCCGCTACAAAATGGGCCGTAACCTGCAATACGATAAAAAGGATGTATTGGAAATCCGGGATCCCTTGCAAGCGCGTTTGCCGCGGCCCAATGTCAGTTCTTCCTATATTTTTGCCAAGGAAGACATCTTTTTCCTGTACCCGAACAACTACAACCATTACCACAACTATTACAAAAACACCTTTCAGCACGGTGGGATTTCCCTCGAAGAAATGATCTGTCCCATCATCAAACTCAAAGTCAAATAAGCGTGAACCCAATTGGTTACCTGGGCATTTTTGTCGGTGCGTTTCTGGAAGGCGAGGTGGTTTACATCAGCGCCATCCAGGCCGCAAGGGCAGGGTATGTCGATTTTTACGGAGCCATTGCCACGTTTTTTCTGGGCACTTTTTTCACCGATTGGTTTTATTTTCTCACAGGACGAAGACAGGGTCGGCACTATCTGGAGCGCAGTGAAAAGCTGCAACGCAAGGCTGCCCAGATCGATCAGTTGATGTACAAACACGGCACTTTGCTGCTGTTGTCTTACCGCTTTATTTATGGTTTTCGCATTGTGTTGCCCCTGTTGTTTGGGGTGAGCAAACTTTCCATTAAGCGTTTTTTAGGGTTTAGTTTGCTCAGTACCAGCATCTGGATGTCGGTTTATGGCTGGATTGGGTATTATTTTACGACCTGGTTGATGGAGCAGCTGAAGTCGGGGAGGGGGGTGATTGGAGTGCTGGTAGTTGCGGGGCTGATTGGTCTTGTTTTTTGGGTCAAAGGGTTTACAACTAGCAAGAAATACTGATTTATTTTTTCGGTCACTGATTATTTTTGCCCTTCATTAGTAGTGTTCTGGAAATTTATTTATTATTGTATCGTTTTGTGACAATAATCTTTAAACCTGATCCAATGTTCAGATCGCAACTCCTTTTTTCCTTGTTTTTGCTGATGAGCTTTGCCACATTTGCGCAAACCAACTTCTATATGGCCGTTCAAACCAAAGTGGAACACGGCCTCATTGAAGGCAATTACGATATCCGTACGGGTATGCAATATTACCTCGGCATCCCCTTCGCCAAACCACCCGTAGGCCAACTCCGTTGGAAAGCGCCACAGCCTTTGGCACCCTGGACTGGGGTCAAAATGACCAAAAAATTCGGCCCACGTGCCGTACAAGGTTTTGTATTTGGCGACATGAAATTCCGCTCCGAAGGCCTAAGTGAAGATTGCCTCTACCTCAACGTGTGGACGCCCGCGAAACGCACCGACAAGAATCTGCCCGTATTGGTATATTTCTACGGCGGTGGTTTTGTAGCTGGTGATGGTTCCGAGCCCCGTTACGATGGGGAAAGTATGGCCAAAAAAGGCATTGTCGTGGTGACAGTGAATTACCGTTTGAACATCTTTGGCTTTTTTGCGCACCCTGAACTCAGTGCAGAAGCGCCTTACAAAGCTTCCGGTAACTACGGCCTGCTTGACCAAACTGCTGCCTTGAAATGGGTACAAAAAAACATTGCGGCCTTTGGTGGTGACCCCAAAAAAGTGACCATTGCTGGCGAATCCGCAGGATCAATCTCCGTGAGTGCTCAAATGGCTTCTCCCCTCTCCAAGGGTTTGATCGCTGGGGCAATTGGTGAAAGTGGTGCGGGGATCAACCCCACCTTGGCCCCCGTTCCGCTAGCCGAAGCTGAAAAAACCGGACTTGAATTTGCGCAAAAAGCGGGTTACCCCACCCTGGCTCAATTGCGCAAACTGAGCACCCGCGAAATATTTGAATTGTATTCAGAATCACGGCGCTTTGGTTTCCCAACCGTAATCGACGGCTATTTTTATCCGAAAACCATGGACGACATTTTTAATGCCAAACAACAGGCCATGGTTCCATTGCTCTTGGGCTGGAACTCTGCCGAAATCCCCGGCATGGCTTTCATGCAAGGCCAACCGTATACGGAAGAGAGCTACGTCAAAAAGGTAAAAGAGACTTACCCCAATGACCACGAGGAAGTGTTGAAGCTGTATCCACATGGTTCGAACAAAGAGATTGAACTTTCCGCTACCGCATTGGCTTCGGATCGTTTCATCGCTTACAGTACCTGGAAATGGGGGGACTTACACGTGCAAAACAGCACCCAGCCGGTATACCGTTATTTGTACAGCCGGATTCGGCCACCACTCGTGGATCAAGATTTGGTTTCCGGCTTGGCTGGAGGTACGATGCGCCGCGATCCTAATGCCCCAAAAGGGCCCGAACCCGTGGGGGCAAGCCACGCCTGTGAAATTGAATATTGCATGGGCAACCTGCACCTGGTTACAGATTATGCCTGGACGAAGGATGATTACAAGGTTTCTGAAACCATGTTGAATTTCTTTGCCAATTTCATCATCAACGGCAATCCCAATGGTGCCAACTTGCCCCAATGGCCAGCCGTAAAAAAAGGCGATTCCAGCCCTGATGTGATGGTGATTGATGTGGAGTCAAAAGCGGTGAAAACCAAGGATGAAGCGCGGTACCTGTTTCTGGATAAAGCGTATGGGAACAATAAGTAGGGCATTCCCAAAGCGGCACTTTTAACACAAGGGCCCCTGTGTCCTGTGTTAATCTTTTTCTGCCCGAATTTACCATTGATAAAAAACACCCCCGTCAGCATGATTGCAGCAGCAATTAACGAGCGGGTGGTGACCTCTTCATTGTTCAAGCTCCAACCCAAAAACATGGCGACTACCGGATTCACGTAATTGGTAGTCGCCACTTTTTCGGGGGAAACTTTGGTCAACAGGTAATTAAAGGCCGAGAAGGCCAATAAAGAGCCCAGCACCACGAGATAAAAGAAAGAAAAGATGCCTTGTGGCGTCAGCCGTTCCCAAGCGAACTGCTTATAGTCACCAAAAATCAGGCTCATGATCAGTAGGCAAATGCCTCCACACATCATTTGCATGCCTGCCGATTGCATTTTTGATTTAGGCAGGTTGGCCTGGCCAATGTAGATAGAGGCGTAACCCCAGGCAAATAGGGAAAGAGCAATCACGCCAACGCCAATCAAGGTTTGACGATCGGCCGAAATTTGGGGCTGACCAACCAACAAAAACATCCCCAATACCCCTAAGGCGACGCCCAAAAGGCTATGCAGTTTTGGACTTTGGCCGCGCATGAACCACAGCAGGATAACTACCACCAATGGTTCAAAAGAAACCAATAATGCGGCCATACCACTATCCACCCATTGTTCGGACCAAACCACCAGCCCGGTGCCCAAGGCCATAAACATCAGTCCGGCCCAGGCTGCACTTTTCCAATGAATGGTTTGAGGCCAGGGGATCTTGCGTAAGGCGGCCACGCCAAACAAGAGCGTGCCTGCCAGTAGAAAGCGAGTACCCGACATCAGGAAGGGAGGGATTTCCAAGATGGCCAGGTAATTGACCAGATAGGTAGAGCCCCACACGAGATAAACAGTAGCAAAAGCAGCAATGATCAGGTAGCGTTCGCGCATGATGGTAGATTCGAAGTTCGAAAGGCTGCAAAGATCAATAAAATACTAGAATTCAGTTCCAAATACTTTGCGCTCCGAACCCTCAAACTCCGAACCTTTCATGACTCACGCATTCATTCGTGGGCTATTTTAGCGCGGAGACCTGCTCTTTTTTTGGCTTATTTGTAGGGCTAGCCGGAGCAGTAACGGCCATTTTTACGGGCGATTTAGCTGGAGACGTGACGCCTTCACAAACGGCTTCCAAGCGCTCGACCAAACCATTGTACTCTTTTTCAAGAACGGGTTTTTGAGCTGGGTTAACTGCATTGGCTTCGGCTTTTACCTGGAATTCATCCCAATCTTTTTTCAAGACCTGGTACTCAGCGGAGGTGTTGGTTGCGTTTGGCTTTTCGGGGTGTCTGGATTGTTGGGCTAAGGCACAATTCAAAGCGAAAGACAATGTAAGCAGCGTCGATAATCCAAATTTGATTTGGTTGTTCATGTTGTCAGGGATTGTTGTTGAAATTTAATTTGGGTCTAGGACTGATTTTCTTTTTAGATCCACAATTACAACGCAAAGTTCAGCCTTTCAGGTTCACAAAAGCAATGTGCAAAGGCAAATGGTCGACCGAAGCTCGATTTTGCATCGACTAAACACCTAGAATGATCGACGAAACATCTTAAATGATCGACGAGAGTCTATTTTTTATCGAAAAAGGGTTTTATTTGGTGTTCCATACTTAATTAGGCATTTGGTTAGGTTATTGGCCCGAGTTAGGGAGTAAATTCTGAATGACCCCCAGTTTCGAAATTTTATTTTGTAGATTCTTGCTACATTTGCCAGTGCAGGGTATAAATTATCCGGTATATTTACGCGCTGAAAATAAGAATACCCCTATTTCATCAAATAATTTCATTCATGGAGCATCGGAGTCATTCGATTTCTACCCTAGCTGGCTTGACTGGCGTACTTGCCTACCTAACTCCAATTGGTTGGGTTTTGGCCTTTGTCATTCACTTGCTGCGCAAAGAAGAATACACTGCTTTTCACTTGCGTCAGGCGGGTGGAATTTATGCTACTTTGGGCTTGTTGCTATTTTTGAGCAGAATTCCCTTCCTGGGCTGGCTGATGTGGTTGTTCGGCCTGATTCTCAGCTTTTTTTTGTGGGTAGTAGGTTTTATGGGGGCGGTTCAGAGCAAACGCACCATCATTCCCTACCTGGGGCCATACTTTCAGCGTTTGTTTAACATCAGTAGGTTGATCGCCCTGTTTCCCGGTAGACGCGCTGCCGAAGATTAAAGCTTTATTTCTATCAGTTTGCCTGTACGGTCTCTACCACAATTCACTTATTTCGCGAATGACATGACTGGCCATGTGCAAGCCGAATAGCGCAGGGAGATAAGAAATGGTGCCGTAGTAGGATTTTTTAAATGCGCTGCCCTCGGTGAGTTGCAGCGAGTTTGGCATGACCAATTCCGTAGAAAAAACCACGGGGAATCCCTTGTTGATCCCTTTAATGCGCAAAAACTTGCGTACTTGTTGCGCAAAGGGGCAATTGTAGGTACTGAATACATCATCAACCTTTACTTTGGCCGGATCAATCCGCCCACCGGCACCCATCGAGCTGATGAAATTCACCTCGCCCGCCAGACAATCGGCCAAAAGACTGATTTTGGGTTGAAAACTATCAATACAATCCAGGACATAATCAAATCCGCCCCGAACGAGTTGGGCCATATAATCCGGTTGTTGAAAGGTTTGCACCACCGTAAGTTGTAGCTCAGGATTGATATCGAGCATCCGCTGGGCCATCACTTCCGCCTTCGGCATACCTACGGTTGAGTCAAGTGCGGGCAACTGTCGGTTTTTATTGCTGACATCCACTACGTCTCCATCCACAATGGTCATGCTCCCGATGCCTGCCCGACACAAAAACTCAGCAGCAAAGCTGCCTACACCACCTAAACCCACCACCAGCACATTGGCTTGGCGCAATAGTTCGATCTTTTCGCTTCCAATCAGCAGTTCGGTTCGGACCAACCAGTTGTCTGTACTCATTTTATGCTTAAAAAAAGATTTTTTATCCCCTAGCTGTTCCCAATTGGATTGTATTGCGGCCTCCAGGGCCACAATAGTGAGCCCTTTGATTTGGGCTGCACGGGCGTAAAGGTCTGCAATCGGTAGGACTTTATCATCGGTTTCGAGGAAAAGTTGCTCAAGTGGCGTTTGGGCCAGACTTTGGGCAGCGGCACTGTTGGGCGCTAAAATTGCCGTCCCGTAGGAAATGAAAAATCCTTCTTTGAGTAGTGGTGCAAGTACACTCGGCTTACGGGCAAAACCGTGGATGATGAGAGGAATGGAAGCTTGACGTTTTTTGATTAAGCTGAGCAATTCTTCATAGGCACGAACACAATGAATCACCAGGGGCTTGCGCAAACTTTCAGCCAATTGGAGACAATACTCCAATACAAACATTTGGTAAACGAGGTCGGGGCCCTGGAGTTTATCCAATCCACATTCTCCAATAAATAGGACTTTTTTATCCTGAGCTACCCTAGACAGCCAGCTCATCTGCTCATCGCGAATTCCTGCTACTGCGGATACAAACCAGGGGTGTAAACCCACGGAGCAGGGGGCTCTCCAGTCCTCAAACAGCGCTTGTTCTTGCTGATGGAAAGAACGGATACTCAAGGTATCAGGCACTGATAACAAATGATGGTTGTGAAAGTCGATCAACAAGATAGGGTGTGGGTTAGGGTGTGAGTTAGGGTGTGTGCCCAACCCACGAATTTATTCGTGGGAGGCAACAAAGAGATCAACCCATGACTTTAGTCGTGGGGATTAGTCTAGGCTAATACTGCGTCTTCTCCCCATATGCCAAATCCCCGGCATCTCCCAATCCGGGTACAATATAAGACTTGGCGGTCAACTCCTCATCCAGGGCACCCATCCAAATCCCGGCTTTGGGGTACATTCTGCGTACGTATTCCAAACCTGGCGAAGCCGCGATGGCCGTCACAAAATGAATTTCGGCAGGGGTACCGTGTTCTACAAGTTGTTTGGCGGCAACGACCATTGATGCGCCCGTAGCCATCATGGGATCGGCGATGATCAAAATTTTTCCATCCAGATTTGGACAAGACAAGTACTCGAGCTTGATCTCAAAAGTACCATCCTTGTGGTGCTTGCGGTAGGCAGAAACAAATGCACTTTCAGCTCCGTCAAAATAATTCAACAATCCTTGATGGAGGGGTAAACCCGCCCGCAGAATAGTGGCCAACACGATGGGTTTTGACACGGCCTTACTGTGGGCAATGCCAAGTGGTGTTTCCACTTCAATGGAATTGTAGGGCAGGTGTTTGCTCAATTCATAAGCCAGTATTTCTCCCAGTCGCTCCATATTTCGCCGGAAGCGCATCCGATCGTTTTGTACATTTACGTTGCGCATTTCGGCTACAAAATGGCTTGCAATACTTGGATTTTTGCTCAGGTCAACTATCAATGGAGACATGGATATATCTTTTAACTCATTCCAAAGCAAGATAAGACCTTTTCCATTAATCTCCATACCAACATTTATCAGTGCTAAGGCTGATCTTACGGCGGTGCCCTTAATAATCGCGACAATTTTAAAATTAGTTGTGATGGATTACCGGCCATTCCACCATTTTTTCAATTCTTCCAACTTGGCTTCACGGGAATGTAAATCGATCAGCATCCGGTTGCTGTTTGATCCAGACTTTTCCAGAAAAGGTTTAGCCCGTACGAAGGCATCCTGGGCTTTCTGGATGCGGGAGAGGGCCTCGGATTTGTCTTTTGCGCCGAGGGATGGGTTTTTGACCAGTTTTTCATGCAATTTGAACGCGACCTGGATCTGGTAGGCACCAATTTGAATATTGGCCAAGCCCCCTCCGGCATTCAGAAATTGCATGATGGTTTGTCGTTCGGATTTGTTGGAACTACTGCTGAGGATTTTGAGGCCTTCAACCGCACGGCGTTCAGCTTCGCGGTAACCGTCCAGTGCGGTACTAAAATTACTTTCTAAATAAGGCAAAGGATTGTCAAAAACCAAGCGATAGCGAAGGCTTATCAGGTCATGACGGGTAAGGCTTTCATTGGCCAACAACTTGGCCATGAGCAATGGGTAGTCGTTGCGCATTTCTTTAATACCTTCCGATTCAGTGGAAAAACCCGACGAGGCATCTATGCTTTGTTTCATGGATAAAAGGGCGTTTTTGCCCCGGATAATGGCGGCTAAATTGGCAGCCAGGGATTCTTCACCCAAACTGCTCCGATTGGCACTGCCATTGAGGTGGCTAATGGTATTGAGGTAAAAACAACGGGCGAGGAAAAAAACGATTTCGGCGCGTTTTTTCTGGATTGCTTCCTCGGTACTTTGCGGATACAAATCCAAGGCTTGTTGATAACTATTGGTAGCTCGTTCACATTCCAACTGAATGCGGCGCAAGATGGCTTGTACATTGGACTGGTTGAGGTTGTTCAGGTTTTCACGACTATATCGACTCAATTGGGTGTAATGGACATGCCCACGGACAAAAATGAGTTCAGCTTGCAGGTATTCGAGGGGTTGCATTTGCTGTTGAATGACTTGAAGTCGTTCATTTTTTACGGCGTGCAAATAAGCCCAGGCGCGTGCAAAATATTGCTCAACCAATTGCAATTGCTGAAAATAGCGTACGGTGTCCAACTGAGCCCGAGGGTTGCTTTCGAGGGAAAAGAGATGTTGATAAATTTCGACCATCGACACAAGGCCCTGTTCGTACATTTTTAATCCCAATTGCGTAAGTGCAAAATCGTCATTGGGGTTGAAACGAAGGATACGAGCACAAGTATTAAGGGTGCGTTGAAGGGTATCCAGCATGTTCATGTGCAGGATGGTATCCGCGTAAAAAAAAGGGAAGGTACTGTTGCTTTGAGGCGTAGGTGAAAGCAAATCCCAGCTTTCCCATTGCGCTTGTGTCATGGGATACCGGTTGAGTTGCCAAACCGGGTCGTAAGGGTAATGATCGCGGATCATGGTTGCCGAGGCTACCAAAAAATACAAATCGTCAGCGGGAGGGAAATGAATGTCAACATCCGGGTCATAGTATCCTGCACCCCAGGTAGGGTCGCTCAAAGACCATTCACCGGAAAGTCGAATGGCAATCCAGGCGTGGCCTATTTCGGGAATCACGCCATCTTCCCGGCGCACTTTACCCGTGACGATTTCAGCGCTTAAACCCATCAGGTTGGCCAGGGATTTGTACAAATTGGCATAACCTTCACATACCGCACGGCGCTGCGCCAATACATTTTCAGGTTGTTGCATCAGGGTGTTCTCACGGGTACCCAACAAATTTTGTTCAATGACACTGTGGTTGTAGCGGATGTTGTGGGTAATCCAGGTATAAATAGAGCGGGCTTTTTCGCGTTCGCTGAATTTCCCGTTGCCTTTGAGGTAGTACGCCAGCGTATAGAGGTCTTGGCTGCTTTCATCGGGTGCATTTAAGGCGTATTGATCAACGGCGGTGTAGTCATTGGATTGTGCATTGACCAGCAAAAAAGCAATCACTACAAAGCTAAGCGTGAAAATTTGTCGCAGCATGGGCAAGCAGTTTTGTGGAAAGATAACGAATTCTGCCGGCGGATTATTAGCAATATTTTTTGACAAATTGTTTACTTTTGTAATTGCAGAATCTGATTACAATTTGGTAAGAATGATGATTTTACAAAAAAAATGCACCACACCGCTTCTTGTTAATCCCAAAAACCTGAATCATGCGTACACTTCTTTCCATCTTCTTTAATGTAATACTGCTGCTGAACACCGCAGATGCTCCGATCAACAAAAACAAGATTGTTGGAAAAATAGCCATCCCCACGGAGGTACCCCTGCTGAAACGGGGCAGCAATCAGAAGTACTGCGAAGAAGAGCCCGCCAGTCCGCGCAAAAAACAAATTGACCAGGAGAACCATCCCAATCGACACGTTGTGGTGAGCTTTCATTCCCTCGATTTTAAAGCCACCATCAGCCCAACGACCAGCGCCATCATGAACCAGATGGAAAAAACTTTTGTGCCCAAGGTATTGCCCATCACCCAGGGCAGCACGGTAGAGTTTTTGAACAGCGATACCGAAGTACACAACATATTCAGCATGACCCCACGGGCTACGTTCAACATTGGCCGTCGCCAGCCGGGGAAATCTGTTCCTCAATTGATTGAAAAACTGGGTTTGGTCGAATTGCGTTGTGACATCCATTGTGGCATGAATGCTTCCATTTTAAGCCTGGACACCCCGTTTTTCACCAAAGCAAACGCCAGCGGGAATTACGAAGTAGATGGTTTACCAGATGGCAATTACAAAGTGCAGGTGTACCACTACAGCCTCGGTTTTGTCGAAGACAACATCACAGTGAAGGGTGGGGGAGTAGTCACCAAAAACCTCAATCTGGTTAAGCCATAGTTTTTTTCAGTATGAATCGAAATACTTGTCTCGTTATCCTTTTTGGGTTTTATGCACTGGGCTTGTGGGGACAAGAAAAAACCCAAATCGAACTCAATGGTACTGCAGATGTAGAATACCTGCGCGGGGGAAACAGTTCGCATTATTACCTCAATGGGGTACACAAAGACCTGAAAACGGGGGCAGTACGCCCACTGGAGCTGAATCTGCTGGCCAAAATCCGCTTCAACCCCCAGCTGAGCGCCAATTTTCGGGTGCAAATGGAGCGGGACGAAGGCTTGAAGTTCGATCAGGTACGCCTGGCCCAAGCCAATGTGCAGTGGAACCCTCAGGAAAGCCCCTGGCAGTTTACGGCAGGGCGTTTTGTGACACCCTTTGGATTGTTCTCCAATTTGCAGCTGTCTACGGCCCGTACTTTTGTAGATGTGCCACTGGCTTACGGTTATTTTGCAAACATCTCTGAACAAATCGGGCAGGTTGATCGCTTGGGCAATGGTACCCAAATCCCCATCAATGGGCGCAATGAGTGGGGCATCCCGCTGCTGTACTACAACGGCTACGCCAATGGCCTGAAAACCCGCTGGAACTTTGCCCCGGGAAAGGCCTCCTGGGAGTTTGCATTGACTACGGCTTCACCCAATTTGCCCAAAAACTTCCGCTTTGACCCGCTGAACTATGGCTTGATCACCCGACTCAAACTGCAGCCCAAATATTTCTGGAAACATGGGTTTTCCTTCAGTCATGGCAAATTTTTGCAGGCCGATCTGCTGAATGACAATTTGATCGATCGCAGTGGGTACAAACAAACCTTGCTGGGTACCGATTTTGTGTTGGGTTTTGGTCACTTCGAGTTATCCGGTGAGGCAATGGGGGCGTTTTACCAGGTGCCAACATATTCTCCTTCAACCAAGAAATATTCAACAAACCAGAACTTCCAGGCATTTTCAGCCTGGGTAGATGCCAAATATGAATTCCCTTTTTTGGTGGGCACTTATGCGGCCTGGCGGGTAGAAACCCTGCAGTTTAGTGGTACCTGGGACGAAGCAGTGCTGCGCAATTCGGTGGTCATCGGGGCCAAAATCAAAGATTTTATCCTGATCCGCAGCGCCTTTGCCCTACAATCCATTCAACACAGCAATGCCACAGGCTACCATGCCTGGAGAACTTCTTTGACTTTGTACTTTTAATCAAACCCATTATTTCAGCGATGAGGCGACCAGAAGCTCGGTTTACCATTTTTTTGTTTGCGCTGCTTCTGGCAGCGTTGCCTCGGCTGTGCAAAGCTGCGTCAATCCCCACTCCGCAACTCATCGCTAGGGCCAATCAGCATCTAAGCCGGGATCAACCCGATTCCGCCTTATTCGTATATAAAAAAGCCATTCAACAAGCGCAACAAAAGCGCCAAAAGCCACTGCAATTGCAAGCGGGTCTGGGCCTTGCCGAAGTATACGTTTATCTGGGGGATTACGCCCGAGCCAAAGATCAACTCGAAACCTGTGTAACCTGGGCCCAGCGCCAAAACGACCGCACTCAGCTTTTACAAACCTGGTTGATGTGGGCAGAGGTCGAGTTCGCCGAAGGCAATTTATCGGAATCCGAGACCTTATTGAAAAAATTGGAAAAACGCGCACAACCAGGGCAAGATCAATCCGCTCTGGCTCATGCTTACAACCTTTGGGCAAAAATATACAGTCAACAGGGCCAATCGGACCCCGCCAATGCCTATTTGCAAAAAGGGAAAACCTTGGCCTTACAACTACCCGACAAAACTTTGGCGATTGATTTGCTGACTCAGCTCGCTACCAATTACAAAAACCAGACCGGCGCACTGATTCAGGCGCAAGCGCATTTGGAAGAATTGATTGCCCTGCGGGAAAAAACCAAAGACCAGCGCAACCTGATTGCCGATCATCAGGAGTTGGCGGATCTGTTGCAACAAACTGGCGATCACCCTAAAGCACAGTTGCAATTGCTGAAAGCCTTGTTGTTGGCAGAAGCCGTGAGGGATACCCTGCAACAAATGGAATTGTTGTTTTCGCTGGCGCAGGGCTATTTGGGGCAAAATCAAACCTCGACTGCCGAGGTATACCTCCGTCGAAGTTTGATCATGGCCATGGCCAAAAAGAATGACTACAAAATTGCCGAAATCAAACGGCTCCAGGGACATAACCGGGCCAAAATGGGCAATCAGCAGCAGGCTCTGGCTCTGTATCGTGAAGCTTTAACGGGTTTTGAACGTTTGGGCAATGCCCTGGAAAGTGGACGAACGCTGGTGCTATTTCATCAGCCCGCGGAGGCGCAAAAAGCGTTGATCTATTTCCAAAAAGCCCTGGAAGCCAAGATGGCCAACCACGAAATCCTGGGGGAGGTGGAAACTCGCCTGGAATTGGCGAAACTCCAATTGGAACTCAAGGATGGCCGTGGGGCACTACGCAGTTTGCAAAACTGTGCCGACCTGGCCACGCAAGCCGGGAGTCGCGAATTGTTACTGGCCAGTTGGAATACCCTGGCCCAAGCCCATGCACTCCAAGGGAATTATAGCGCAGCGTACACATTTTCAGCACAATACCAAAACCTCAAAGACTCCATCTACAACGCCGAACAAACCCGCATCATCAGCGAGATGAATGCCCGTTTTGACAATGTGGCCTTGCGAGACAGTTTGCAGCAAACTGAAATTGCCAAAAACCGAGCGGAATTAAGCCAAAAGAATTTACTGAATTACCTTCTAGGCGGCGCATTATTGGCCGGGGCTTTAATTGCTTTTTGTTGTTTCAAAACTACCGCTCGCGCTCAGAACAACGCCTGCAAGCCCAACAAATGGCCGCACTGGAAAAACAGCGCGAGGCCGATCAACTGCGCTCGATGATCAACGGAGAGGAACAGGAACGCAAACGCATTGCCCAGGAATTGCACGATGGTTTGGGCACCTTGCTGGCTACGGTCAAATTGCAGTTCAATGCGGTGCAAAATGAATTGCCCGACATCGACGCCTTAAAATCGTACCAAACTGCCGACAATTTACTGGACGAAGCTTGCACCGAAGTGCGGAAAATCTCCTACAACCTCATGCCCGCCATCCTGCAACAATACGGCCTGGAGTACGCCCTGCAAGACTTGTGTGAGGGCATCAACCGCTCCGGGGCGCCTGGAAATCAGCTTCATCCCTTACGGCCTGGAGTATACCTTTGATGACCAAACGGCAGTATCGGTTTACCGGATTGTACAGGAATTGGTAAAAAATACCTTACGCCACGCCGAGGCCAGCGAATTGATTGTACAACTCAGTGCCGAGGATGACTTGCTCAATATTGTAGTGGAAGACAACGGCAAGGGTTTCGACCCAGCCGAAAAACTGCAGAACCCGGGCATCGGGCTACAAAGCATCCAGTCCCGCTTGACCTTGTTGCACGGCACCATGGAGATCGAATCAAATCCGGGCGCAGGAGCTACTTTTACCATCGATATCCCTTTAACACCCAAAAACCTATAGTATGGAAGCACTCAACAACATCAAACTTCTCCTGGTCGATGACCACCAGGTGCTCATTGACGGCATTAAAGCCTTGCTGGAAAAAGCCGATGGCATCAGCATCGTTCACCAGGCACTCAATGGAAAAGGCGCTTTAGAGGTCTTGGAACAACACCACGCCGAAATCGACCTGGTTTTGCTTGACATCAACATGCCCGATATGAATGGTTTTGAGGTCTGCCAGGAAATCAAAAAACGTTTTCCCGATAAAAAAGTCCTGAGCCTGACCATGCACAGTGAGGCGGGCTTCATCACCAAAATGGTCAAAGCGGGTGCTGATGGCTACGTGCTCAAAAATGCCGGAAAAGATGAACTGGTGACGGCCATTCACAGCATTCAGCAAGGGGAAAAATACTTCAGCAAAGAGGTCACCAATAGTTTGTTGGATGGCATGCAGTCCAAAAAGCCCTCGCGCTCGCAGTACATTCCCAAAATCACTCGCCGGGAGAAGGAAATTTTACGCCTAATCATTGATGAATGCAATACCGATGAGATTGCTGCGAAGTTGTTCATCAGCGATACGACGGTGATTTCGCACCGGAAAAGTTTATTGCGGAAGTTGAACGTGAAAAATACCGCAGGATTGGTAAGGGTGGCGTATGAGTTTAATTTGTTGGCGGAGGAATGAGGTCCTTAATGGGAAATGTATGAATAGAGGTATGAGTCAGATAATCTGTTAATTAATTATTAAATTTTAAATACATTTTATGAATCTGATAATCAAATTTCAACGTGCAAATCAAACAATTGCTGCAGCCGTATCAATTGTTTTGCTGCTCATTTTAGGAACCAATACCCTTTCCGCTCAAGTCAACTTTCAGCCTGGATACATTGTAAAAAATTCGGGCGACACCCTATCCGGTTGGTTGGATTACCGGGTGTCAGGTGTGTTGAACCAATCCTGTAGTTTTCGTTTGAACAAGGATGCACCAATCACGGTGTTCAAACCGGACGAATTGAGTGCCTATCACTTTGACAATGATAAAACCTTTGTCTCAGAAAAAGTCGATGACACAACAGTTTATTGAGGTATTGTTTAATGGATGTGTGAGCGTCTATTTTCTAAAAACCGCGCTTGGCGATGATCGGTTTTTTATGCGAAAAAAAAATACCGAGCTGCTTGAGGTCACGTATAAAGAGGAAAGAGTTGTTGAAAACGATAAGGTTTACCTGAAGGAATCAGCCCAGCATATCATTGTACTTAAAAAATTGATGAAAGATCAAGTTGAGCTTTTTGAACGCATTGATCAAATGGGGCGCCCCAATGCTTTTAATCTAGTGCCTTTAGCCCGGGCGTATCAAAAAAAAGCTTGTCCCGAACAGGCGGATGCACCCACAAAACGTGGCTTTAAACTGGGTTTAGCCATTGAAGGGGTAGGAGGAATCGTAAACTACCAGGATATAGGCTTTTTTACAGACAAGAGCTATTTTCAGCCAGGGGTGCTTTTACATCTTGGAAGTGCTAGAAATGCGGGGAAAATATTTTTGCGCACCGGGCTGTTGATTTCCCAATTGGAAGAGAGAAGAGGCACAAAAAGCCTTTTAAAAGTTCCCATTCAGGTTGAATACCTATATCCCGGTGAGGTTTTTAGGCCGCGTGTAGCCGCAGGGGTGAGCATTTTTAAACCCCTCTACAATTCAATTACGCTTACGGCAGGGTTTAATGTAAAACTGATGAAATCGTCGTTTTTATCCTTTAATTATGACTTTGATGTAAAACCGCTTACGGTTTTTTTTCTGGTTCCCTCCAACCAGGTTCTTGGCAATACATTTTCACTTGGATTTTACCAAAGAATTGCTTTCTCTGGCAGAGATGTCGGTACTGGGGAGTGAAGGGAAGTGGAATCGGAGGTTCTCAAAGTTGCAGGTGGTTCATCCATTCTGCCTCCTGAACTCCGACGGCGTACGCCCCACCACCTTCTTAAACGCCCCATTAAACACCGACAAGGTATTGAAGCCACTGTCATACGCCACCGCCGCAATTTTCAAGTGCGTGTATTGCGGGTCGAGCAACAAGCGACAAGCATATTCTACCCGATGCCGGTTCAGCCAATCGGAAAAATTGTAACCCTCGTAAGTATTGATGTAATGCGATAGGGCATGGGGGCTGATGCCCAGTTGTTGGGCCAGTTTGTCCAGGGTCAATTCGGGATTCAGAAACACACTTTCATCTTCCAATAGTTTTTGCAGATCCTCTCGAATTTGTGGGATTTTGTCTGATTTTAGTATACTCTTTTTGTTCCCCTCCGGCCAATATCCTTTTTGAAACAAGGCACTGTTTTTGATAAAAAAAGCCAAAATCACGTACACGATGATGGTGTAAAAAAGCGGGCAAAAAATGACACAAAGTAGCCTGGCGTTGTTGAAACTGTAGCCCAGAATCAACACACTCAACAGCAACAACAACCCGATCATCCATTGCTGTACTTTGCGGGTATCGATTCCTTCTGCATGCTTTGCGGCGAGCTGGGAAAGGAAGAACCGATAACCATACACCAGGTACATGATCCAATGCAATAAGGTCAGTTGATTGATCAGGAACCAGCCATCTTTAAACGGCTCAAAAAAAGGGGCGGGTGAAATAACACGGCGGCCAAGCAGACTCAAAACCAGCAAAACCAGCGCAGGAATCAGGTGCAAACGGGAAAAAGCCAGCGCCGGAGGCGTTTTGAACACCGCAAGGACATACCTGACAAAAGATGGCCCCAAACACAGGTTGAGCACCAAACCCCAATCCGCCCAATCCGCCATGGGGCTGCGGTAAAAATAATGGACAGTGGTAATGGCAAAACGCAAACTAAGTAGGAAAATAAAGAGCCCCAGGTATCGGTTGGAAACTTGGGCCTCACTGCGGGGTTGACGCAGTAAATACCCGCCAAACACCAGCCCGTTGGCAATGCCCAAACTTGCAAAAGCGGCGAATAAACTGTCGAATTGATACATGGTTTTAGTGATGGATTTATAAATCAGGTAGATCGTGCCCGGGATAAACTGCAATTTTGCCCCAAAACGAATCACAACCATGCAAAAGTACATGCTTTCTTCCATTGGGACTTTCTCCCTGCTGTTGCTCTTTTCATTTTTTACGCCCCAGTACACCAGGGCGCAAATCGCTGAAATCTTCGCCCCCGGTGTCATTTCCGACGGGGGTGTTTTTGGGCTGACCTTATCGCCAGATGGTAAAACGGCGGTTTTTGTGCGTGCTTACGGCGGGCGGGATAGTTTACACTTGTTTGTCTCCAGGCTTGAAATTGGCAACTGGTCAACCCCGGTTCGGGCACCTTTTTCTACATCAGGGAAAAAATGGAGCGACATCGATCCTGCTTTTTCACCGGATGGAAAACTCTTGCTTTTTAATTCTACCCGGCCTTTGGCGGCGGGGCAATCTAAAGAAGACTTTGACATCTGGGGTGTAAAACGTACCCAAACGGGTTGGGGGGAAGCCTTTCACCTCGGAACCGTAATCAATACCGATAGTTCAGACATTTATGCTACCGTGGCCAATTCGGGGAACATCTATTTTTCCTCCAACCGTGCTGGTGGGCAAGGAAAATTGGACATTTATCTCAGCGAGTACCGCAATGGGGCCTATCAAAAGCCCCAAAATCTGGGCGCAGAGCTCAATACCCAAAACCACGACAGCAACCCTTTCATTTCCCCCAAAGAGGATTACCTGATTTTTTGGCGACAAGACCCGGGCGGCTTTGGAGCGTCCGACCTGTACATCAGTTTCAAAAAGAAAAACACCTGGACGAAAGCGGTCAATTTGGGGCCAACGATCAACACAGAAATAGGAGAGTTTTGCCCCTTCATGCAACCCAAAGGCAAAAAATTATTTTTCGCCAGAACCCGGGTGAATGGTGCCGGGCGGGTGGAGAACATTTATTCGATCGATTTTTCGGCAAAGCAATTTAAAACGATACAAAAATAGGTGCCACCTCCAACCAGGTTTTCGTGTCTGTTCCTTTGTCGGGGACAGACACGGTTCAATAATGGATTGGTAAATGAACTTTTAGGTCTTACTTTTGCGTTTGATCAACAAGTACAACATCATTATGCAATCTATTTTTCAAACCTACCTTGAGCTTGGATTTGCGCACATCGCAGACTTGGCGGGCTATGACCACATCCTGTTTATCGTCGTTTTGTGCGCCATTTACCGCTTACAAGAGTGGCGAAAAGTTGCCATTTTGGTCACGGCTTTTACCATTGGTCATTCGCTTACGCTGGGCATGGCGGCCATGAACATCATTCCCGTCAATACCAAGATGGTAGAGTTTTTAATCCCCTTGACCATCTTTTTAACCGCCATTTATAATGTAATTTACCACAGATTTGACCAGCGTGAAATCCAGTCCAGAACATTTAATCGTAATATTAATGTAAATTATGTGTTTGCCCTCGTATTTGGGTTGATCCATGGTTTGGGTTTCTCCAATTTTTTCCGATCTTTGACTATGCCAGGCAATGAAAGCGACTTAATTGTACAGCTTTTGGCCTTCAACATTGGGGTTGAAATTGGTCAATTGACCATCGTTGCGGTTATTCTGGTTTTCTCCCTCTTGGCATTCAGTGTGTTACGTGTCAAGCAACGCGAGTACAACCTGTTTGTATCTGGCGCTGCTGCGGGTTTGTCTTTGGTGATGATGTTGGAGAGAAACCCGTTCACATAGTGATTTTGCTAAATTAAAGCCATTTTTCGATGAATGGTTTGATTTTATCGGAGTTTGGTATTATATTGCATTTAATTGGTTAAACATGAGTTTAAGCCAAAGTTGGAAACGCGCAATCAAGTACATTCTTATTCTTCCTATTCGATTCTACAAGGTAGCAATCTGGCCTGTGTTAAAACCGCATTGTGCTTACAATCCAAGCTGTTCCGCTTATATGGTAGACGCCATTGAGCAATGGGGCATTCGGGGTGTATGGATGGGGTTGAAACGCATTGGCCGCTGTCATCCTTGGGGAGGCTTCGGACCAGATCCGGTGCCAAAAGGACGTAGTTCCCAAAACCATTAGTCGTTTTTTTTAATAGGACACTTATGCTTAAAAGACCTAGACGTAATCGAAAAACCGCTGCCATTAGAGGAATGATCCGGGAAACACAGCTTTCCGTTGAAAACCTCGTGCAGCCCCTCTTCCTGGTTAGCAAAGAGACCTCACGTGAACCGGTCAAATCTTTGCCTAACACCTACCGCCTTGGTATTCGCGAAACCTTGAAAGAAGTGGAAGATTCCCTGAACCTGGGCATCACCAATTTCATTCTGTTTCCCGTCGTGCCAGACCAGTACAAAGACAAGTTTGCTACTTACAGTCATCATGAGGACAATTTTTACCTCAAGATTACTGCGGAGATCAAACGCCGCTTTCCCGAAACCTGTTTGATCAGCGATGTTGCCATGGACCCGTACAGCACCGATGGCCACGACGGGCTGGTGCGCGATGGCAAAATCATCAATGACGAAACGCTCCCAATCCTGGCTAAAATGGCGGTCGCCCAGGCCGCCGCTGGATTCGATTTGCTGGGCCCATCCGATATGATGGACGGCAGAGTAGGATACATGCGCCAAGCGCTGGATGCTGCTGGCTACACCGACACGGGGATCATGGCTTATACGGCCAAATATGCCAGTGCGTTTTATGGCCCCTTCCGCCAGGCACTGGATTCGGCACCCAAGTCAGGAGACAAAAAGACTTACCAAATGGATCCGGCCAACCAAAGAGAAGCCCTCATTGAGGCGGCTTTGGACATCGAAGAAGGAGCGGATTTCATCATGGTAAAACCTGCCTTGAACTACCTGGATGTCATCAGTTTGTTGAAAAACAACACTGAAACGCCCGTATCAGCGTACCACGTGAGTGGGGAATGCGCGATGCTCATCGCCGCTGCCGAAAAAGGTTGGATTGATCTGGATCAAGCCGTACAAGAAACGCTGATGTGTTTGCGTCGTGCGGGTTCAGATGTGATCATTACTTACTTCACCAAGCACTACGCGCGGATGATGAAGCAAGGTTACCAGCCAGAAGAACGCAAAGAACCGAAAACTCATGCGCGCAAGCATAGTTCAAAAATGCCTGCGTTTATAACGAACTACAAGATTTGAGTTGAAGTGTTTGTAGTTTGTTGTTGAAAAGAAAAAAGGGGCAATTATCCGCAAGGATAATTGCCCCTTTTTCTTAAATCTATTGAATTTTGGCGGGTGATGACGGATACTCGCACTTATTCCAACTTTGAGGTTATCCATTTTTCAATCCCAACAATAACCAGAACAGAAGCTGCAACCGCTGCCGAAAATGACCAGGCGTCCAGATTTAAAGGCAAAGAAGAAACCAACGGTTCATAATGGGTGCATAAACAAAGAAAAGTTGGGCAAGTAACACGACAACGATTCCCAAATAGATAAATGGGTTGGAAAAGTAGCCTATAGCACCTACATTGTACTTGAGCGACCGGCAATTGAGTAGATAAAAAATCTGGAAAAAAACCATTGCAGTCACC
This sequence comes from Haliscomenobacter sp., assembly GCF_016718685.1. Lineage (GTDB taxonomy): Bacteria > Bacteroidota > Bacteroidia > Chitinophagales > Saprospiraceae > Haliscomenobacter. Next base: position 42,011 of record NZ_JADKCX010000001.1, read on the forward strand.
GCCATCGTTTGGGCCTCAGCCAAAGCCGTTGTGGTATCGATACCTTTATCCAACTCAATATTGTACTCCCAAAGGAACAGCCCAACGGTACCTCCAGCCATCACCAAGGCGACAATAATCATCCGTAAAGCCAAGACTGCACTTAGAAATGGCTTCTGCTGATCACGGGGTGGTCGATTCATTACATCGGGTTCCATGGCTTCCATTGCCAGCGGCAAGGTGAGGGCCACTGCGGTGATCAAGTTGACCCACAATACTTGTACCGGGAGCATCGGTCGAATCAGAACTCCTTCAACTGTAGGGAAAAACAATACTGCAAAAAGTGTGACCAATCCCAACCCAATACTGGTTGGCAATATAAAAACAATACCCTTCAGCAAATTGTCAAACACATGTCGGCCTTCTTCTACTGCGGCTTCAATACTTTCAAAATTGTCATTCACGAGGATCATATCGGACGCTTCCCGCGCCACTGCCGTTCCGCTCAGGCCCATTGATATTCCGATATCAGCACGTTTGAGTGCCGGAGCATCATTTACCCCGTCACCGGTCATGGCGACTATTTCGCCGTTCGCTTGTAAGGCTTTAACCAACCTCAGCTTGTCTTCGGGAGATACCCGTGCATAGATATCGGTGGTCTTGACAGTTTCTTGGAGCGCAGCGTCGTCCATTATTTGAAGTTCCTGACCCGTCACTACCAGCTCATTCTTACTCAATGCCAACTCCTTAGCAATAGCGAGTGCGGTAGCTGGATGGTCACCAGTAATCATTTTGACCACTATGCCAGCATCATGGCATTTTTTGATTGCTGTCTTTACTTCTTCGCGAGGCGGGTCTTTCATGGCCACGAGCCCCAGGAAGGTAAAATCCTCGAGCATTCGGTTTTCAAGGCTGTTGATTTGATCATCGGGAGCAAGCCTTTTCACGGCAAAGGCCAGAACCCGCAAGCCACTGGCGGCAAGATCCAAAGCTTCTTTTTTAATCTTTTCAGGGTGAATTGCATCGGTTTTTTGCAAAAGCGGGATTACCGTTTCTGGTGCCCCCTTTAAATAAATGACTTTTTCCTCACCAGGTGATTGGTGTAAGGTGATCATCATTTTGTGACCGAATCAAAGGCTTCACATCCATTCGGGGCCACTCTCCCCGAATGGTACTTTCATTGATGCCAAACTTCCGGCTGGCGAAGACCAGGGCCAATTCGGTGGGGTCTCCTACCATTTTCCATGTATCATCCTCGGCAAAATGTAGTGTAGCATCATTGCATAAAGCCCCAGCTCGCATCAGTTCACCAATGTCTTCTTCTTTTGCTTCAGTTGCTGTAGATTCTAATAAGGTTTTGCCTTGAACCTCGGTACCTAGTCCCGTTACGGTGTATCGATTTTCGCCATCCCAAATGACCTGAACGGTCATTTCATTCCGGGTAAGGGTCCCCGTTTTGTCAGAACAGATCACGGTAGTACTGCCTAGGGTTTCTACCGAAGACAAATGCCGCATGACTGCTTTGCGTTTGGCCAAACGAATAATGCCGATGGCTGCTGAAATGGTGATGACTGCTGGTAAGCCTTCGGGAATGGCGGCTACCGCAAGTGTGATGGCCGAAAGCATAGATTCGACCAAGGTGTAATGGCGAAACAAACCAATGATGAATACCAAAACGCCTACAATCAGAATAGCCAAGGTGATTGTTTTTCCGATTTTTTCTATTGACTTTGTCAGCGGTGATTTGACTTCACCTGTGGATTGCATCAATTCAGAGATTTGGCCGATTTCAGTTTTCTTCCCAGTAGCTACAATTACTCCTTCTGCTGAGCCAGCAGTAACAAAGGTTCCACTGAATACCATAGATTTCCGATCGGCGACTACCGCATTGACCTCCACTGTTTCGGTACTTTTTTCGGAGGGTAAAGACTCCCCGGTCAGAATGGATTCATTACAACTCAGGTTCTTGGCTAAGGTAAGTCGAATATCCGCCGAAATGCGATCACCAGCTTGCAGCAACACGTAATCACCAGGAACCAGGTCTTCTGATTCAATATTCTTTTGCGCGCCATCGCGCACTACCGTAGTGTACTCAGGAACCAGTTGGAGCAAATTTCGAATGGCGTTGTTGGCCTGGAATTCCTGTACAAAACCAATGATTGCATTGATAAAGATTACTCCGAAAATAACCGCAGCATCCGTGGTTTTACCCATTAGCACGGCAACAACGCTCGACGCCAACAGAATGTAAATCAACGGATCCATGAACTGGCTAAAAAATATCCCCAAGGCCCCGGGACCTTTCCGTTGGGTTATTTTGTTTAGGCCATAATTTTTGATGCGTTGCGCCACCTCAGTGGAAGAAAGCCCTTTGGGTGAGGTATGGAGTTGTTCAATCACGGTGTCAAAGGACATCGAATGCCATGTATTGGGATGAGGCGTAGGATTCATAATGAGGTTGATATAATCGTCATATTTCCTATAAACAGCCTCATTAAAAGGTATGTTCTCAAACTGGGAGGCTATTTGCAGCTCGCAAGGCCCCGTTTTGGGAGGGGGGGGTGGGCCCCCCTGCCGCCCGATCCCCAAGAGGGGGGGGGGAGGGGGCCGGGGCGGGGGGGACCCTTTGGGGGGCCCGGGGCGCCCCCGCGCCCCCCCGCGGGGGCTCGGGGGGGGGGGCCCCCCCCCCCCCCCCCCCCCCCCCCCCCCAAACCCCCAAACCCCCCCGGGCCGGGGGCCCCCTTCCCGGGGGGCCCATCCGGCCGGGCCTGGCGGCCGCCCCCGGGGGCCCCGGGGCCCGCCCGCGGGGGCCCTGCCGGGGCAATTTTGCTATTCTAATCATTTTGGCTGTCAAATTTGGTGCTGATATTCGTTAAAAAGCCTCGCCGATGCGCTGCATCGTCTACGTTTTTTGCCTTGTTCAGTATCAAATTTGACTACCCAAAATTGCCGAACTTATTATTTTAACCGGTACTAAATCGCAAATTTAGGAGCCATATCTTTGAAACTTCGTATCTTAGGTTCGAAAATTGCGTCATATCAAAAAGGCTTAGGTTGAACGACCCTTCGCCCGGCTTAGCATGCCTCATTGGTGTATCGCTTAACATACTATTAAGAGAACAAAACTTATTTCCATGAGACTTTATTTACTCGTTTTAGGTTTCTTACTGCTTTTCTCTTCAAAAAGCAGCGCACAATTATTCTTCGGCATCGGCGCACAACACCAAACCTTTTCTTTCAGCCGCGATGGCAGCCAGGGTTTGCAAGGCGTCGATCAAGTCGTGAAATTAGCGGGAGGCGATTTGGATAAGGTTTTTCCCAAGCGAATCCGCTCCACCACGCTTGCGCCACAGGTTTTTATTGGCTGGCATTTCCCACAAGAAAACGACTATTACGTCCGGGCACAGGTTGCCACCTCGCAAAATTTTGCACAAACCTTCAAATTGCGGGGAAACGTGAACGTAGAAGGCAAAAATATTCCACTCCCCAATGCGATCTCGCTGGGCATTGAAATGGGGCGCAAATTCGACAACAGCACCTTCTTGTTCGGCAGCATCATCTACGACGACGGCGTTCGTTTTTCGGACTACCTCTTATCACAAGGGACCAATATGGATCGCGATGCCATCGACGCGCTGAACAACATCAGCTCGCGGGTAAATTTACTAAGCGGCGCGGGTAAAGGTTTGTTTCAGGTGGCGGTTGGCGGAGGGTACTGGTTGCCTTCACCCAATTTTGACATCCGCGCCAGGGGATCCGTCGGCGCTGCGGGTAAGGCACTGATCCTGAACTTTGGCTTTTTGGTCGAACTTCACAAAAAGAACAAAAAAAGCCTGGATTTGGAGAAGCACCCAGATTTTTGGTTTCGAGGGTAACGCTGTTCGAGTGGGTATTGGTTGACACTTGGGTGCTCCAAAACCCACCCGAACGCAAAGCCCGAAACTGTTGGTATACCCCGCAAGGCCAACCTGGGTGATTGTTGAGTTAGATAGGTTTCTTCTACCAACTCGGATTAATCGGAATAAAACCTTCGTTCCTTACTTCGGGTGCAAAAAAAACTGAATCCCTAAATCGATACCAATGCGGGTAGTATTGCGCTCAAAATTATAGTTCAAATTGGGCGCCAATTCCAGCGCTAGATGGGGGGTCAAAAAACTGTTCAGCCCTCCACCAAAGCTTAAACTTGTACTGTTGCCTTCAAAGTCTTGCCCGGCCACTGTTCCTTTCGATCGAGCAAATTGATATGCACTACCGATGAACCATAACCGATGTTGTGCCTTCGTAAAGTAATATCGTACTTGAGGTGTAAGGCCATAAGTGGTAATATTGAAGTTGTCATTCCCACTAATGATCAGGTTCAAGCGGGTTCCTACAGCCAGGTGATCGGTAAAAAGGTAAAATAAATTAGGCGCAACATCAAAAATCGAGATATTTGATGTCCCTTCTCGGGCAGATTGTATACCGAATGAAAAGCCGCCATTGGTTCCACCAATGATTACACTTCCACGTTGGATACCTGACAAGGCTTCGCGGCGGTTGGTTCGTAGGTCTTTATTGAGGTAAATGTTGAGCCGGCTAGACAAACCCAGGCGTAAATTCCTCTCGATCTCAAAATCGGGTCGCTGCAAGGCCAAATAAGTATCCCAACCCAGCCCTGGCGCTAGAAAGTGCGTTATACCCAGGCCCAAATTAGCACCCATGGTAGTAGGCGAGATACTCAAATCGAACTGGGCATTGGCAAAAAAATGATTGTTGCTTGCCTGCGGATTGAAATAATACCGGGCAAATGGTGACAATGAAAAACTGCCGAGACCTGTCTCACCGGAGAGGATGAAAGAGCCTATGGTCAGTCTACTGCCCAGCAACCATCGATCTGAAACAAAAAGGCCAAATTCTGGCGCAATGGCTAGCCCCAACAAGCCGTTGTCGTTACCAGTATTTAGGGATAATTCGGCTAAACCATTAGCAAAGCCTGGGACGCTGTTGATTCCATAGCCACTGTAATAGAAAGTGCCACGCGTGAATTGTGCTTGTGCCAGCATCGGCCAAATCAACATGAACATGCAACAATAGCGTGGGAATCGGTTCATTGCAGCGTTTATTATTTAAAGCAGCCACGAGAAAAATTAGTTCGTTTCTTTGTTGAAAAGGGATAAAAATTAGTTATTGATGCAAATTGACCGGCTACGCATCCGTCAGATCAATTAAAAACACAAAGGGTCGGCTACCACTCATTCCAATGGTAGCCGACCCTCAACTTTTCAACCCTAAACTTTTCAACTCTTACTGCAGAATCACCTCTTTCTCCTCCACCATCTTCCGAATGTTGATCAGCGCATAACGCATCCGACCTAAGGCAGTGTTGATGCTTACCCGCGTCAACTTGGCAATTTCTTTGAAGCTCATATCCGCATAGTGGCGCAGGATGACAACCTCGCGTTGTTCCGGTGGAAGCATGTCCACCAGGTGGCGCACTTTGTCGTGCGTTTGGCTGCGGATAATGGTTTGTTCGGAGTTGAAGTCCGGCGTCTGAAGAACGTCGAAAATATCGAAGGTATCGGTAGGAGATACTTTTGGACGGCGCTTGGTGCGGCGGAAATAATCTACGCACATGTTGTACGAGATGCGCATGGCCCACTGTAGGAACTTTCCTTCGTGGTTGTATTTACCGCGGCGCAGGGTATCAATGATCTTGATGAAAACTTCTTGAAAGATGTCTTCAGCAAGGCTTTGATCCTTGACGAATAGGTAAATAGAGGTATAAATTTTTTGTTGATGGCGATTGAGCAATTCTTCGAATGCTCTTTCGTTTCCTTCCAAATAGCAGGCGATGAGCTGCTGATCGTTTAGCTGTGTAACTTGCATAACTAAATAGTTTGAAGCAATGGGATCAATAATCCGTTAAAACTTTTTAGTGTAGAAGTTTCAGCCGATAAGCCTGCGTTTTAGTGAAGTAATAATGTTTTGGAAGAAAAACTAGTAATGACTCAAAGATAAACGCAATAATTTAATGAAAAAACAGTTTAGTCGATTTTTTTTAAAATTAACCAAACATTAAGGTTTTTCTAGGGTTTCCCCTAATGCCTGAAGCTACACAAATTTGCTGTGTAAAACTTTTTGTGCGCATCTTTTGCAGAGACAGGTGCTCTATTAAACTTTTTGTATCTTGCATGCTCTAACTGCCGTTACATTATGAAACAAAAGGCTACCATTGAAGCGCCTCTTCCGACAACAGGCACTGACCATTGGATTCAGATTCGGGGTGCTCGCGGGAACAACCTTAAAAACATCAATTTAGACATCCCCAAGAACCAATTGGTCGTGGTTACGGGAGTTTCGGGTTCGGGTAAATCCACGATCACGATGGATACCCTCTATGCTGAAGGCCAGCGGCGCTACGTAGAAAGCCTCTCTTCTTATGCCCGGCAGTTTTTGGGCCGCATGAAAAAACCGGAGGTCGACTACATCAAAGGTATTTGTCCGGCCATCGCCATTGAGCAAAAAGTAAGCACCAGCAATGCGCGCTCTACCGTGGGGACTTTGACCGAAATATATGATTACCTGCGCATGTTGTATGCCAGAGTAGGCCGGACTTATTCGCCCATCTCGGGGGCTCAGGTGAAAAAGCACGAAGTTAAAGACGTCAACGACTACATCCATACGTTTCCAGCAGGCACGCGGGTCCAATTGTTCATCCCTCTACCTTATAAGTACAAAGACCGCTTGCTGGATCGAGAGCTGAGTCTTTTGTTGCAAAAAGGGTACAGCCGCTTGCGCAAAGCAGGGGAATTGATGGACATCCAGGATTTCCTCAGCAGCAAGGATCCCATCCTGAAATTGAAAATTGAGGACATCCCCACGGATACCTTATACATTTTGATCGACCGTTTTGCGGTAAGTGAAGAAGAAGACAACATCCGCCGGATTGCCGACTCCATCCAGACCGCTTTTTACGAAAGTGAAGGTGAATGTTGGGTAGATGTGGTCGGCAGCGCGGCCATGAAGGGTTTCAACAACCGTTTTGAGCTGGACGGTCTGCTCTTCATCGAACCCAACCCGCAGCTTTTCAACTTTAACAATCCCTTTGGCGCGTGTCCAAGTTGTGAAGGATTCAGCATGGTGATGGGGATTGATGAAGACAAAGTGGTGCCCGACAAATCCTTGTCCTTGTACGAAGGCGCCATTGCTTGTTGGAAAGGGGAAAAATTGGGACTTTGGCTCGAAGAAGTGCTGGCGCAGGCCCACAAGTACAATTTCCCGGTGCATTTGCCTTATCGAGACTTGAGCAAAGAACAGCGGAACATGCTTTGGAAAGGCACCAGTTCCTTTGGAGGCATTCACGCGTTTTTCAAAGAGTTGGAGGAAAAAGCCTACAAGGTTCAAAACCGAGTGATGCTGGCGCGTTACCGTGGCCGTACCCTTTGCCCAACCTGTGAAGGCGCTCGCCTACGCGTAGAAGCCTCTTATGTGAAAGTTGGCGGCAGAGGAATCCATGAACTGATTGATGAACCGATTGACGAACTGTATCAATTTTTCAAGGGCATCGATCTGGGTGATTTTGATAAAAAAGTAGGCAATCGCCTCTTGCAAGAAATCAGCTCCCGCTTGCAATACATGTGTGATTTGGGGCTGGGTTACCTGACGCTCAATCGGGTTTCGGCCACATTGAGCGGGGGGGAAACCCAGCGCATCAACCTCACCCGCTTGTTGGGCAGCAACCTCACCAGCTCGATGTACATCCTGGATGAACCCAGTGTGGGGCTACATCCCCGCGATACCGAACGATTGGTAAAAGTACTCCGCACACTGCGTGATTTGGGCAACACCGTCATCGTGGTAGAGCACGAAGAAGACCTGATCAAAAATGCCGATTATCTGATTGATATTGGCCCGGCGGCGGGTATCCACGGCGGTGAGGTGGTTTTTGCCGGCCCTTATGCCGACATTTATACCGATGCTGCCAATAGTTTGACCACCCTGTACATGAGTGGGCGCATGGAAATTCCAGTGCCCAGTATCCGCCGCAAAACCAGCGATTTTATCTGGGTAAAGGGGCGCAACAAAACAATCTTCAAAACATTGATGTGGCCTTTCCGCTGCATACGATGATTGCGGTGAGTGGGGTTTCTGGTTCGGGTAAAACCACTCTCGTGAAACAAATCTTGTATCCTGCCCTCAAAAGAGAACTGGGCGAAGCCACCCCCAAAGCACCAGGTTTACACCGGGGAATCGAAGGCCCGTTTAAAAAAATCAAAGCGGTTGAAATGGTCAACCAAAGTCCGATCGGCAAGTCCTCGCGCTCCAATCCGGTGACTTATGTAAAGGCGTATGATGCCATCCGCGACTTGTTTACGAACCAGCAATTGGCCAAAATCCGGGGCTTCAAACCCAAACACTTTTCCTTCAATGTAGACGGTGGCCGTTGTGATGCCTGCAAGGGCGAAGGTGAACAAATCATCGAAATGCAATTCCTGGCCGATGTGCGCCTGGAATGTGAGGTTTGCCAAGGCAAACGTTTCAAAACCGAAGTGCTTGATGTAGTATACAAAGGCAAAAACATCCACGAGGTATTGGAAATGAGCATCGATGAGGCCATGGAATTTTTTGCTGAGCACAAAGACATCATCTCCAAAATCAAACCTTTGCAGGATGTTGGACTGGGCTACGTACACCTGGGGCAGTCTTCCAGCACCTTGTCTGGTGGCGAAGCCCAACGGGTAAAATTGGCCTCTTTCCTGAACCAGGAACATGCCAATCAACACGTGCTGTTCATCTTCGACGAACCCACAACGGGACTGCACTTTCACGACATCCGCAAGCTATTGGATGCCCTCAATGCCCTGGTGGAAAAAGGACATACCGTCATTGTGGTTGAACACAACCTGGAAGTGATCAAATCCGCTGACTGGGTGATTGACCTGGGGCCCGATGGGGGCAAAGGCGGCGGAAGTCTGGTTTATCAAGGAGTGCCGGAGGGCTTGGCGACAGTGGAAGGGTCGCTTACAGGGCAGTATTTGCAGGAGAAACTTCCTCACTAAGCACAACGATGCATTTTTTTCACTTTCCTATTTCTCTGCCTGGGACTTTTACTGGCAACCAACAGTTATGCCATGTTTTCGAAAGCGCCGGCAGCAAATGATCCAGTGGCCACGAATGTCAACCCGGAGGCTAAACTGGGCATCGATGACCTGAAAAACATGACGGTCAAAGAAATTGAAGCAAAAATTGGCCACGAACTGACCTGGAAACAGAAATTGGGCATCAAAATGCTCAAAAATAAAGCGGCCAAGGCAGAAAGACATCCTGAAAAACCCGCTGCTAGCGGCAGTACTTTGATTGGACTTTTGCTGGGTTTAGTTTTGTTCCTTATCGGAGTATTGATCGCTTATATCGCTTTTGCGATGAAAGAATGTCATCAAAGGAGCCTGGATCGGAGCCGCCGTAGTGTTGGTATTGTATTTGGTGGTATTGTAAAAAAGACTTCAATTAACCAGGAATTCGTTGGAAGAAGGGATGCAAGATCAATTGCATCCCTTTTTCATTTGGGCAAATTCCCCCTCCTTCCTTACCTTTATCCCCACAAAACAAAAAACCAAGGCCTGATGAAACTATTGCAGGACAAAGTGGCGCTCGTAACCGGTGGTTCACGGGGAATCGGAGCGGCCATTGTAAAAAGATTTGCGGAACAAGGTGCCCATGTTGCCTTTACGTATCGGTCTTCCGCCGCCCAGGCTGAAGCCATTGTTGCAGAGCTGGAAGCACTCGGCGTAAAAGCCAAAGCTTATGCCTCTGATGCGGGTAATTTTGCGGAAGCAGAAGCCTTGATCAATGCAGTGGTTGCCGATTTTGGCAAACTCGATGTTTTGGTCAACAATGCCGGGATTACCCAGGATACCCTGATGCTGCGCATGAGTGAGGAACAGTGGGACAAAGTGATCACCACCAACCTCAAATCGGTGTTCAACCTATCCAAATTCGCGCTACGCCCCCTGATGAAAGCAGGCGGTGGCTCGATCATCAACATGAGCTCGATTGTGGGCATTACGGGCAATGCGGGGCAAGCCAACTACGCGGCGTCAAAGGCGGGCATCATTGGCTTCAGCAAATCACTGGCCAAAGAAATGGGTTCACGCGCCATTCGTTGCAATGTGATTGCACCAGGTTTCATTGAAACCGACATGACCGAAGCGCTGGATGAAAAAACCCGCGATGCTTATTTGGCCAACATTCCGCTCAAACGTTTTGGCAAGGCCAATGAAGTAGCTGATCTCTGCGTTTTTCTGGGCTCTGATTTGTCGACTTATGTGTCTGGGCAGACCATTTCGGTTTGTGGAGCATTACACACTTAAGGATAATGACGAATTTTTCGAATGAGTTTTTGCAGAATAACATTGTTTAAGTGAACCCCAATTTCGTATTCGTTATTCGTCACTCGAAAAATTCGTCATTCATAATTCTCCTCCATGCTCGATCAATCCTTCCTCCAACTGTTCACGACGGAAATCAAACGCCGCCTGTTTGAAGAATCACAGGTACGTCTGGAACGTTGTTTAAACGAACTCAGTGAAACCGACATTTGGTGGCGGCCCAACGAAAACTCCAATAGTGTAGGTAACCTGGTGTTGCATCTTTGTGGAAATGCCCGACAGTGGATATTGACAGGTTTGGGTGGTGCAACGGACCAACGCAAACGTCAAGCTGAATTTGATGAACGCGGCCCGGTATCAAGAGCAGAACTCATCCAAAAAGTACAACAACTGATGTCTGAAATCAACGTCGTGCTTGATCGCTTGACACCGGCAGATATCGAACGTCCCATCGTTGTTCAAGGATTCAACGAAACGGGCATGAGTATCCTCATTCACGTGGTGGAACACTTCTCCTACCACGTGGGACAAATGGCCTATATTGTAAAGGCCAGGCTAGACAAACCAACCAACTTTTACGGAGGAATCAATTTGAATAACGAATGACGATTGTCAAGTGACGAATTATTCGAATGACGAGTGACGAATTTGTCGGTAATGCGGGCATTTTCCGGAATTCGTCACTCGTTATTCGTCATTCATTATTCGTTATTCGTTATTCGAATCATTCATCACTTTCGCTACCGTACCAGCGCCGAAACTTTCCTAAGCTTTGATCGACTCACGCTGAACGTCGGACTGTAATCGTCCGCGTCTTTGTTGATCAATCCGGCTTGTTCCATCATATCGAGTCGATGTTGGAGCAGTTCCGCATCCAACTTGGTGTGGATGAGCAAATCAACCCAGGTAGCTTCGGGCCATTCTCGCAAACATTGCAAAACGGCGGAGGTCTCCGGGTGACAAAGTAGTTCCAAAATGCCAATGGCTTTACTTACTTTTTCACCCTCGGTGAAAAAGCGGTTCTTCTTGCTAGTGTTCATGGTGTGTTTCAGTGTTTCATAAGCAAAGACAATCATTGATGATCACATCAACATGCTTTTACGAATCCTTGGACAAAAGGTTACAGCAGCGGGGAATTTTTTTTAATTTTCACCCGTAGAATTTTTTTATTCTCCTTTTTTAACCAAAAACCATTGAACCATGCCAATCAGAATGGAAGAAGATGACCCCCAGGGAGGGGGTAACCGCCGCCCGAATTCTCCAGATAACAACCGGGGAGGGGGAGGAATGGGTTGGTTGATCCAACTTTTGCCGCTGGCCATCCTTTTTTTGATCAAGCGCCCTAAACTGCTTTTTCCCATCCTGATTTTAGGTGGAATCTGGTACTTTTTCCTGGGGGGGCAGGAAATGCTCAGTGGAGGTGAACCTACGGAATATGTCGACAACCAGGATGAAGACGCTCCCGTACAATTTTCATTGGGCGCTTCCTTGAGCGAAGAACGTTTTGATAAAGCCCAGGTTTTTGAACCCCTGGCATATAGCCAATCCGGCAGTTTGAACCGCCTACCCCGCAAAATGAGCCTGAAGCAATATGCTCCTCGCCCCATGCACCAGGGCGGCCAAGGTTCTTGCGTCGGTTGGGCCAGTGCCTATGCTGCCCGCACCATCCTGCAAGCACGCGCCACGGGTCAAAATCCCAATCAGGTGGTTTTTAGTCCGGCGTTTTTGTACAATCAAATTCACCTCGACAATTGCCAGGGTGCCTACATGATTGAGGCCATGAAAAACATGTCCCAAAATGGAGCAATGCCCTTTCAGTCTTTTGGATACGATGAATCAACGTGTGAAAACTATCCCTCTAAAACAGAAATCCGGCAGGCACAACAATACCGCATCAAGGGCTATAACCGCTTGACCGTAGGTGCTGACGAATACACCCCGGACGTTGAAGCCATCAAACAAAACCTGGCGCAAGGTGCTCCGGTGGTCATTGGCATGATGGTGGGTGGATCATTTATGAACAACATGATTGGCCGCAAAGTGTGGCAACCCACCCGCAGTGACTACAACATGGGCGGATTTGGAGGGCACGCCATGTGTGTAATCGGCTACGATGACGATTTCGAAGGAGGGGCTTTACAAATCATGAATTCCTGGGGCGAAGACTGGGGTGATCGGGGAATTTTTTGGATGAGTTATGAAGATTTTGAATACTTCACCAAAGAAGCTTATGGTCTTTACCCGATGGGATCTGCACAAGACAAGCAGGTGAATCCCGGCAAGATGGCCATTGAGTTTGGGCTTTATGACAATGAACAAAAAGCAGTGATACCGGTGAAACAAGTCGGGGATATTGTATTCCGCACCAGTCAGCCTTTAGCCAAAGGACGGAAATTTAAAGCCTTGATTGCCAATTCGGTGGATTGTTATGTATACATTTTTGGCCAGGAAACCGATAATTCCAGTTATGTATTGTTTCCGTATACCGACAAACACGACCCTTATTGTGGGATCGTGGGAACGCGCCTTTTCCCCAAGGATCATTCCATGGTTCCGGATGCTACCGGGCAACGCGACCATATGGCCATTGTCATCAGCAAAACAGAGTTGGATTATGATGCCATGAATGAGAAGATCAATGATGCGCCGGGTGCCAACTACGCGGACAAATTAAAAGCAGCCCTGGGCAACCAGCGTATGCGCACCGCCGCCTTTAAAGCCGGCAACAATACGATTGCCTTTGAAGCCGATGTTAAAGAAAGTGCGGCATTGGTGGGTGTAGTCATTGAAGTAGACAAAAAGTAGGGGCAACCCTACACCATAAAAAAAGCCACCTGGCGAATGCCGCCAGGTGGTCCCATTTTCGCACACTGATTATTGCCATGATAAAAAATATCGGAAAGAAAAGAACAGACCATAAATTTTTGGGATCATGTAGTCTGCCCTTCAGTAAAATCTTCGGTTAGAAGCGGATACCTGCACTCAGGGTCAACACATTGTTCCGCCCCGTCGTATTGGCAAAATAATCTGACATGCCAATTTCGTAGTTCAGGTCAACAGTAAGGATGGTGATGTCCATACCCAGGCCAACGTTGGCACCCCAGCTGAAGGTCTTCAAGTCGTCTTTGCTGAAGGGGATTCCAGGTTTTTCGTTGACCGCCATGATCATTGTTGGGGTCACCCCACCTTTCAGGAAGAGGTTGAGCAATTGTTTTTTGCCCGTAATGTCGAAACCGATGTTCACTGGAGCTTTGAGGGCCTGGATGGTGGTTTCTTCTTTAAATTTCACCTGTGTATCGGTGCTGAGGTCGTTTACCAGGCGAGCGGTATAGTTGTTGAAGTGCAAGCCAGGGCTGAGGAACAGTTTTTTTCCGCCAACGCGCAAATCTACACCAGCGTTCCAACCCACTCTTGCGGATGCTTGCAAATCATTCAGATTGCCATTGACAGCGGAGAGGTTTACCCCGAATTTGGGATTGATTACGGTTTGGGCTTGGGTGCTGTATGCTGAAAAAGTGATCAAAGCCACTGCTACAATTGCCTGCAAAGTTCTCATCGTTTTCTTGTTTTTTTGGTGTTTAAATCGAATATGACCCTAAAACGTTTGAGGGATTTTGTTTTAGCACATTAAAAAGGCACTTAAACATAACTTTAAAGTTTCCTTCAGAAAGTGTTAACACTTGAACTACTGGCAGGTAGTGATCCGCAATCCTTTGAAGGGATACATCCGGCCAATAAAGTTTTTGTCTTCCACCGAGAGCTGTACATTCCAGCGCACTTCGAACCCATCCAGGGTCAATTGTTTGGGAACGGAATAGTGCATGATCGAAAGTGGATCGTATTTGCAAAACTGGGTTTGTACACTGCTGTACTTGCGGAACAAATTTTGGTCAACATCCTGTCGATCCCAACCCTGGGTTTGCGCATAATAGGTGTATACTTTTTCCAGGTTCCACTGGATGTTTTGTAATGGGTGTTGGTGTTCGTGGATCAATCCGAGGGCATGACCAAATTCATGGAGGGTAGTGCGGCGGATCTCATAGTCGGGCGTACGGTCGGTAAACCAGCCAAAATTCATGGTTTTAGACAAAGAGTCGAGGTAGAGGGCATCCCTCCCCATATACGACCACGAACCTTCTTTGGGGTTCAATCCGATGCGAATTTCGGCTTTGCCCCGGCGAACAAATTGAAAGCGGACATTGCCGTACAGTTCCCATTCACGGGCGGCTTTTTCGATGCGCAGCCGTAAGGTATTGCTGAGGCTATCCATAAATTTTACCCGGATGACCTGGCCGACGGTCCAAAGCTTGTTGCGGATCACCGCCGAACGGAGGTTTTCATCCTCCTCGCCTTCGAGGTGTTTATCGATGCAGGTATAGATGGCATGGGGATCTTCGCTCAGGGTTTCGATTTGTTGTTCCAATAAATCACCGAGGTCGGTGTCCTGGTCTGCCACCATTTCGCAAGCAGAACTTAACAGACCTAGGGTGAGGATTAAAAACCAAAACGAGGTTGAAAAATGGCGCGCTTTCATGGCGGTATATTTTAAGTGATGAACGACCAATTGATTTACCTTACAAAGGTCGTTCATCGGCTTGCGCCAAACATCACCGCAAAAAGGGGGGGAGGAAAAATCCCCATTTATGAGGAGGAAGGGTAGATGCGTTTGACATCTCAAAATGCAGCACCCTGAAGACGTATTTTTGTCACTTATTGTATTTGCTTCATCACTACTCTACGATTTTTTGCACGACCTTCCTCCGTAGCATTACTGGCTTCAGGTTTGCTTTCCCCAAAGCCTCGGGTAGTTAGATTTTCGGCGATGCAATTGTTTTCGATCAAAAATTGGCGAACAGCTTGTGCTCGGTTTTCTGACAGAACCTGATTAAATTCGGTAGAACTGGTATTGTCCGTATGGCCCTGAATCTCGATTTTAAGTTTGTTTCTTTGGATAAATTTTGCCCATTGAATAAGGTAGGTATGGGCTTCAGGTAAAATTGCGTAAGACCCTGTTGCAAACAACACGTCTCGTATGGATGCATCTGGACGCTCATCAATTTTAAATTGCTTGATATTCTTGGTTGGAATATCGTCTTCACTGCCAGCGATGGTCAACACGGGCTGGATGGTGGAGGGTGGACTTTTGTCTGGTACAATAATGAATTTCACTTGATCTGTTGGTAGAGCGAATACCACTTTTCCATCAACAGGATCGGGCCTACTTCTTTGTAATACTTTGCCCGTTTTTTTATCAATGGCTTGAAGTTCTCCGATGATTGGGGTTCCATCTTCGCCAACAATTTTTGCTTCAAGGCTATAGATGGTATCTGGCCGTAACCATTCAGGTAGGTCAATGAAATGAATTTTGTCAATTCCATCACTACCAATGGACATATATCCCTTCTTTCCACCCAGCATTACCTTGAAATCCCAATCATTTTCGGAAGAATTGAACAAGATCCCTAAATTTTTAGGCTCACTCCAATTGGTCCAGGATGAATCCAAACGAGTACTAACATATAGATCTAAATTTCCAAACCCGATATGGCCATTGGAACTGAAGTATAAAGTTTTCATGTCTGGATGCAAAAATGGGGTTCGTTCAAACCTCGACGTGTTGATTGTAGTACCCAAGTTGATGGAGGCATCCATTTGCCTTCGGGATCTTGTAGGGCAACGTAAATATCACGATTGATTGAATTGCCTGCGGAATAGATCATCCCATTGGAAATATAACGGCCATCGCCTTGCCATTCCGTAAAATTAATCGTGGAAGGAAACTCAAGCGGAGCACTCCATCCCGTCGCATTTTTTTGGCTGGTACAGAGGACCCCAGACCGAAAAATCAACATCTCGGTAGCACTGTGGCTGACACATTCTGGGGCTTCGTTGGTATCTGGAGCACATATTTCTGCAATGAGTTTGGGATTCGACCATCCCTTATTTATTTTTTTGGCTACATAAATATCTTCTGGTTCGAGGACTGTTCCCATTTTTCTGCAAAAAAATAGTTGCTGCCCGTCTGCGGAGAGAAAAGGGCTGTATTCGGAATAGTTGCCTTCATCTGGGAAAATGACCTTTTTTTTGATCACTAAATTTCCCTTTTCCTTGATCAATTTATAGATGTAGTCGAACTGCCCATTTTTTTCTTTAAAAAATTCAGCATACCTGTTGATTGTATCCTTGACGGCTGCCCATTTTTCTGCGTATACTTCTTCAGTCATTATTCTTTGTAGTGCAAAAAAGCTTGGATCAGATGGAGCCCACTTTTTTATAAAGCGGTGGTAAGCTGGCCATTTTGTTTTGTCGTACGCGTGTCAAACAATGCCTTTGATTCCGGTTTTGCCAGCTTATCTAAGATGGTATTTCGGGATGACTTGCACTTATCAACCAGGTATTTCGGGCAATTTGGGTCGTAAATGAGGGAGTCCACTTCAGCAAGTGTTTTGGCCTTGGCCAGGGTATTGTCAACGTATTTTTGCCAAATCGAGTCAATTTTGGGGTGATTGGGATATGCTTTGATGAAGTGCTTCATGCGCGAAAGGCTATCGGTATTCATGGTGGCCCGAAAGTAAAAGTCCACCGCAAGCGCTTCGTCTTTTTTGAGCAAATCGGAAAGGGAAAACCAGGGTTTTGACGGGTGAAGACCTGTAATTGTTGGGGGGAAGGATTGGATAGGCGGTAATTTTGGTAGGCACGCATCCAAATGCTGTCTTTTCTGGGCATTTCTGGCCAGATTTTTAAGTATTGAATACAGGCGTTCCAATTTCCCCTGCGCAAGAGACGAGAAGACAAGGTGTCTAGTGCAATTTGAGCAAAACTGGTCACTGTAGTTTTTTTGATAAAAACCTCCAGGCCATTTGTTCTTGATTTTCTTGCGTTTTCAAATGCCAATATGGTGCTATCTCTGGCCCAGGCGGCTAATGGATATTTTTCTTTGAAGCGAGTATTGGCGCTCCATCCGTTGGCCTGAGTATACAAATCAAAAAGTTTATAACTGGCAGCGCGGTAAATGGGTACTGATTTTTGCTTGATGCTGTTGCCATATTGATCGAACAAATTGGTAAAAGCTTCCAGACTTCCAATTGTAGAAGCTTTCTCAAAAGCCAATTTATTGCGGTTCTCTTCGATTGTTTTCGCTTCTGGTGTATTTGATTTTTTCACCAGGTCTAAATAATGAATGTAGCCCTCAAGCGTATTTTCTTTGAGCGCCTTTTCAGAACAAAGTTTCTCAATGGCTCGGCGATTTTTAATGGGTGAGCCATCAAGCAAGTCCTTTTCGAGTTTACTTTTCTCTTTTTCAGTTAACCTTTTGAACAGAGTCTCAGCTCGGACGGCAATGACATAGGCGGAATCCAAATGGAAAGCTGGGTTGCTCGCATGGCTGTAATATTTAGACATTCCCAATAAGCCCAACACGCGGTCTTCCTGCATGGCATTGTCAAATGCAGTTTTGGCTTCGGTAAATTTTTTGTCGTTGAGTTGTTGGAGGCCTTCCGTGTATTGAGCCAGCAGACCAGAAGAAAAAAAGCAACATACCGTGATACAAACTGCCGTAGAATGGAAGTGAAAACTGAGGGACATAGGCAAGCAAAAATTTTGAGGTTAACAGAGGTTGTTTCGATAGCAAGTTACAAAAAAAAATATTTTTGTATAGATTAAAAAACAATGTTAACCTCAAAAAAACTAAAGTTAGCTAAGACTATTGTTCGGCAATGCGCTTAATCTTACCCATGACTCCGGGTAAAATCTTGCGGTAGTTTTTCCCCAAAGCATTTCCAAAAATCCCTTTGGTAATGCCTGTAAACCAAACCTCGTGGGTAAAAAATGTGCGCCCATTTTTTACTTCCAAAAAGCGTTTGACATGCAAAGCCCCCAGTGGTAGTTTGGTTTTGAAGGTGTATGCGTGGCCTGGCTCCAGGTTAGTTATCCTGAATTTCGATTTTGGCCCTTTGTCTGGAATCAGGACACCAGCGGCATTCAGTGCAAACACTCCCTGGAGTTCGGCACTTTTTAGCCCTTCATCCCATTGATTCCAATTGGGCACATCGCTCCAGATTTGCCAGATTTTTTCTGGTGATGCCCCAGTTTCAAGCGTGTGGCTGAAATGGGTATTGGATTGTGCGCTACCGAAGGAAGACATAAGCATAAGTGTTAGGAGTGAAAAAATGCTGTTTTGCATGGCTGAAATTTTCTGCAAAGTTCAGCGATAACCTACCTACATCACTGCACCTAAGTTAACTTCGTCAAGACTTACGAATATTTTTGCGGATGCGGCTCAACGATTGTGGGGCAATACCGAGGTAAGAGGCCAGGTGTTTGAGCGGAACCCGTTGCAGTAGATTGGCATCGGCCTGCAACATCATTCGGTAGCGACTTTCTGCTGTTTCGGTTTGTAACGCTTCTAGGATCTCTTCAGTGAAGGTTTGTACTTCTTGTATCAATAGACGAATAAAGTTGCTCCAGGAATTGAGAGACAACAAACGTTGTGCGTCGTCGTAACTCATTACCCAAATGATGCTGTCTTCGAGCGTTTCGATATTTTCCTGTGCGGGCGTTTGTTTGGCAAAACTTTTTTGAGAGGTAAAAACATAAGGTACATCGGTAAAGTATTTGGTGATGTCGTTGCCGTCTTTCCATACAAAAAAGCGGAGTAGCCCAGTTTCCAGAAAATACAAGTGCTTGCAGGTTTTACCCTCCTCGAGGAGGATGCTTTCTTTGGGAATTTCCTGACGGGAAATACAGACTTCGATGCTATTCCAATCCGCATCAGAAAGTGGGATGTAGCGCTGGATGAATTGTCTAAATGGGTGCATATTGGCTACTTAAAAGCAAGTTAAATGTTTATCATTCCAATACTGCAAAAATGCATTTACTGAAAAATAACATTAGATATTCGAAGACCTAAAAAACAAAATTCCACTAGAATCGTTCATCTAATTTTATACATGCCGATTAAAATTTCAGTGATGCAAAAAATGTACACATTCATAATTTTATGTTTATTATTTGTAAAACTAGGTGCCCAAAAAGCAAGTGAAAATGATTTTATCATCAACCTCAACGGTGAAACGATTATCGGCGAAATAAAGCTACAGGCCCTTCCCCAGAATTACCAGATGTGTTACTTCAAAGCACCCAATCAAAAGGAATATCAAGCCTTCAATCCTACTCAAATCAAAGGTTTTTTGCCCATAAAACGTACTTCGAAAGCAAATTTTCACCAGATACTATCCAAGCGGAACGCTCATTTTTTGAGTGTTACTTCAAGGGGAAGTATAGCCTTTTTGGCAAAGGAAATAAACTGTACATTGAATACGACGATGGACGGTTGAGGCCATTTGAGATCAATGGCGGGATCGTGTCAAAAGATGGAGCCTTGATCAAACGGCCGGATAAGGAATTCATTGATTTTTTGCAAAAATTAGGCCAAGAATGCCCCGGTTTGGGAATACAAATTCAGGCCAATGTGCAGAGTTATGACTTAAAATCCTGCCTGGATTTATTCGAAGATTACCACAATTGTCTTAAAATCCCCTTCAAACGTTATGGTATTTCCAAAGAAAAATTTCGACTCCAATGGGAAGTAGGAGCCACGGCAAGTGCCGCACAAATGCCCTTGAAAAGCTCGTTTTTGGGCCTGGATTATTACAATTTCATTCTGCATCAAGGCGTAGGCATTTGGATCAACGCCGCGCTTGTTGTAAGTCCACAGCGTTATGTTTTTTTCCCTTCTCTAGTGATTGCCCCCGAATTGGGGCGGTTTGACTTTCAGCAGAACGATGCTCGATTTACGGATGGCAACACCAACAAAAGCACCTACATCGAAAGCCAGTACCAGGCTTCGATCTTTGGGTTGCCAATTTATCTGCGTCAACCCTTTGCGCGGGTTGGGCATGGCTTTTTATCTTTCGAAGTGGGTGCCAGATTGGAAGCTATCCTCAATTTTTCGAATGCCAAATACCTGATCGAAACCGAGGGACTTGTAGATCGGCAATATTCTTTTGTAGAAACCGAGTTATTTGATGCCTTTCAGGAAGTGGCGAAAGGTACCGGTATGGGAATCATGACCGGTGTTCGACTGAGTTTGGGGGATGAAAACAATTCAACGGGCAATTTTGCGCTGGGTTTTCGGTACAGCCGGACCAAGCAAAACGACCCTAATGCTGGCTCTTTTGATCAGCCCATTCTTTGGCGCAATACCCTTTTTAGCATATACCTCTCAAAAAGACTCTAAAACTTCAAACCATGAAAAAGCTATTTACCCGACCCATCCCTGTGTTGTTGCTTTTGTTTGTGTTGTTGTTTTGTGAAAAAGAGTTTAATGGCGAGCGCCCATTTGTACGCTTGATTACCCTTCCGCCTACGGATTTAAACGCGGAGGGTGTCACGCTGAATGGGGAGTTTCTGGATTTGAGCGGTGACATCATGAATGATTATGGCTTTTTGATCGATGCTGAAAACATAAAACCGGATGTAGTGAAAAATCCGGATATTTTGAAATTTTCGTTAAAAACGGAGACGCCAAAATTGGGCAGATTTAGTTTTCGGGCAGAATATAGCCTAAGCGTCGGGCAAACTTATTACATCAGGGCTTATGCTATACAGGGGAATAATTTCATACTCGGAGAAGAGTTTTCTTTTGTGAGTAAGGGAGGTGCTGCAAATCCAAGCATCACAAGTTTTTCACCTGTTGATATAGTGCCCGGAGATACCTTAACCCTTGTAGGGCAGAATTTTACGCTTGGCCTCCCCAGGCTTAGTGCCTACCTCGCAGGGAAGGAGGCAGAAATTGTCGGTACTCCATCCAATACTCAATTGAAAATCCGTGTGCCATTGGGCATCCCCTTATCTGGTAAAATTCAGTTGACGGTTGGTTTTATCAGCATCACGCTTGATAAAAATTATCAACGCCTCAAACCGGACATGTTGAAAGTTCCCGGCACCGTTAAATATGGAGCATCATTTTTAGTAGAATGTAAAAATCTGAGTAAAATCTTTGGAAGTAATGAAGTCGTGATTGGCAAAAATGGGATCTATCAGAGCTGTTTAGTGCTTCAGCAACAAAAAGACGCCCTGCTGGTTAAATTGGACGATAGTAATGATTACGATCCCGAACGTGGGGATAGTTTGTTTGTATTTGCGGCGGCCTTGCCCATAAGCAGTAAGGTCAATATCGCAAAACCGGAAATTTCGGGTATTTCACCAGCACTAGTATTGCCGGATGATGAAGTTACGCTGGTTTGCGATGGCATTTCTACCAATAAGAATGTCACTAAAGTCAGCTGGAATGGTGCCGAGATCCCTTCCGCAAATTATTCGATTGGGGCTACTGGTAAACAGGTTACGCTGAAAGTGCCCTATTGGGGCAATATACCTGGCACCATCAAAGTGATGGTAAGATCAGGTCAAAGAGTTTCCAACGAAATGTCAACAAGGGTAGTTGTGGATTTGCTAACCTTGAACGAGGAACAGAAGGACTGGAAATATGCTTTTAATTTGAATGATAAGTTGTTTATTGGTTTGCCCTCCGGTGAATTTCCTTTCGAATACCTCGATCCTTCAAAAAAAGCATCTGGTTTACAACGGATTTCAAGCTCATCCAGGCAAATTTTTGAACATGCTTTTCCTACTCAAAACGATCAACTATTGGCATTGTCGGTTGAGAACAACAGCGCGGTAGAGGGACAACTATTGGGAATTCTAGCCAACAATACGGCCCAGCTTATCGCAAAAAGTACCAACAAAATACCCTTGTCTGCTAATTCTCCAGCTACTTTAAAAATCAGGGCATTACTACTAAAAACAACGCTTTGAGTTATTTATTTGTGTCAAACAGCCCCAATAATTTTTGGCAATTTAATGCGAGCACCCCGGCAGTTTCGGTCCTTGCTAGACCTGCCATTGAGGAGTGACCGAGAAGTTCGGGAATTGATATTATTTGATCAGGGAACAAAAATCATCGCCCTGGTATTCTATCGGGATGATCCTTTTATTCAGATCAATGAGTACAATCCCGTCCAAAACACCTGGCAAGAAAATTATACTGTACTTGATCCTTTCAGCAGCTACAATGATGCATTTATTTATCCACTGGAAAATTCATTCTATTTTTTATTGTCATCCAATAGGGCGGATCAGTTCGCTTTATGCAATGAGAATTTGGTCATCAACTCCCGAATGCCAGTACTTTTTGATAAAGAGAAATTCAGTGCAAAAAAGAAAGCATTTTTTATAGGCAAACGAGTGGTAATCATTGACAATGAAAGTATTTATCGAACGCATTTGGGAACTGAGTAACCTAGGGCTCCTGCTTCACCGCCTCGTACATCCTCCGCACCTCTTCCAACGAAAACCGTTGGTTCAACGCCGTGGTAAACACCACTTCGGTATCACGTACCAGGTGCACATAGCGGAAACTGTAGCGATCCTCTCCCTGGCCTTTCAATTCGTAAATGAAACCAGCGGTGTGTTGCTCAACAATTTTACCAAAATCTGGATTGCTGTTTACTTCGCGGATTTGGCGGAAAGTTTGTTCCACTAATTTTTGGCCTCGGGCTTTACCCGCATAGATTTGAATGGCGTAAGGTGTGGAACCCGTTGACGTAATGGAGACGTCTTTGACCCCGGCCAGCTCAAAGTTTTCAACACTGGTGCTGTCGGGTGGGGTCAAAACAACCGCAGGAATACCATAAGCCTTGAGGTCAATGGACTTCCAAGGCTTGGATGTAGGGCCAATACAGGTACTCAGTACCGAGGCCAGCAGTAGGAAGATTGAAAATTGTTTCATGTGGTTACTCAAAAATGGGTGTGGGTGTGGGTGTGATGCTTAGGGTGTGAAAGCAATTATTTTCTGCAAATTTACAGCTTTGTGCAAGAAGTCCAATTATTTCAAACAAAACCTTTATTTTTACGCGCAGTATTTTATAAGCACTATGATAAAAAGGCTTCACATCCGCAATTATGCCATCATCGAGCACTTGGACATTGATTTTGACAAAGGCTTGACCATCATCACTGGTGAAACAGGGGCAGGGAAATCCATCTTGCTCGGAGCATTGGGCTTGATCATGGGGGATCGGGCGGACACCAAATCGTTGTACAACCAGGAAGAAAAATGTGTCATTGAAGGCATTTTCGATTTAAATGGGCAAGACCTCAGTGAGTTTTTTGCTGAAAACGACCTCGACAACGAAACCGAAGTAGTGGTTCGGCGCGAGCTTACCCCTTCCGGCAAATCCCGGGCTTTTGTCAACGATAGCCCGGTAACCCTCAAGGTATTGCAAGACCTGAGCGCTGAATTGATCGACTTGCACCAGCAATTCGATACCCTCGACATCCACAATTTATCTTTCCAGTTGCGCATGATCGACGCGCTGGCAGGCAACAAAGAACGCCTCCTGCAATACCGGAACGTATACAAAGCGTTCAGCGCCAATCAACGCCGGTTGGATGAATTGTTGCGCCGGAATGAGCAGTCCACCAAGGAGATGGATTTCATCCAGTTTCAGTTGGAGGAATTCAACAAAGCCGAATTGGTCGCCGGAGAACTGGAAGCCCTGGAAGAAGAACATACCCGCCTCACCCATGCCGAAGACATCAAACGTACCCTGGGACTCGCGTTTGATGCTTTGACCGAAAATGAGCAATCCATTGTGGGGCAAATGCAAAGTTTGGGCAATGCTTTGATCAGCATCGGCAAATACGCTCCCAAACTCGCCGAATATTCGGATCGTTTCGCCAACATGATTTTTGAGTTGCGCGAAATGAGCAACGAATTTGAAAAAGTAGCCGAGCATACCGAATACGACCCAGAACGCATCCAGGAAGTACAACAGCGCCTGGATTTAATTTATCGCTTGCTGAAAAAACATACGGTTGTTGCGGTGGAAGATCTTTTGGCCATCCAGGCCAACCTGGAGCAGCAATTGGCCGGTTTTGCCGATCTGGGAAATGAGATCGGAGCTTTGCGCGAAAAAATCAGCGCTCAACAAGAGCAACTTTACCGCTGGGCCGATGAATTGGGGGATCGCCGCCAAGCAGTCATTCCCGATTACGAGCAAAAAGTGGTAGACATGCTGACCCAATTGGCGATGCCCTACGCTCAACTTAAAATTGAAACCAAAAAACTGGAAGCCCTCAGCCCAACTGGATTGGATGAGGTACAGTTTATGTTTGCGGCCAACCGCGGTAGCCGCTTGCAACAGATTAAAGATGTAGCTTCGGGAGGGGAATTGTCGCGCTTGGCACTGGTCACCAAGTCTTTGGTCGCCAGCTCAATTCCACTGCCTACGTTGGTTTTTGACGAAATCGACACCGGGATTTCCGGGGATGTAGCACTCAAAATGGGGAATATCCTGCGGCAATTGTCCAATGAACACCAGGTCGTGACCATTACCCATTCGCCGCAGGTGGCGTCCAAAGCCGATCGACATTATTTTGTATTCAAAGTAGACAAACCAGATCGCACCGTGACCAATGTACGTTTACTCAGCAATGAGGACCGCATCCGTGCCATCGCCGTCATGCTCAGCCAAAGCCCACCGAGCGATTCGGCTTTGGAAAATGCGAAGGAATTATTGGGACTTTAAAGCTAAAAGCGAATAGCTAAAAGCGAATAGCGAAAAACACCGCAATTTTAGCTATTCGCTTTTATACCTCGCGGAGTGAGGTTTTGTGCAAATCGTTTCGGCGAAATCCTGCAAAATCAGGGTTTTTAAAGCACATTTGCACTAAACCTGAGTCCGCACGGTATAGCTATTCGCTTTTAGCTATTCGCTATTCGCTTATAACTTTTTACTTTTGCTCCGCCTAAGATATAAATGTAAAAAAACAACCAATGGCGAACAACTTATTGCAAGGGAAACGAGGAGTCATCTCCGGTGCCCTTGATGAAAATTCAATTGCCTGGAAAGTAGCCGAACGCTGTGTAGCGCAAGGTGCAACCATCGTACTGACCAACGCTCCTGTGGCCATGCGCATGGGGGAAATCAACCAACTTGCTGAAAAAACCAACGCACAAATCATCCCTGCCGATGCAACGGATATGGCCGATTTGGAAAATCTATTTGGAAAATCGGTTGAAATACTGGGCGGTCCACTCGATTTTGTATTGCATTCCATTGGTATGTCGCTCAATGTGCGCAAAAAGAAAGATTATACCGACCTGAACTACGAGTGGATGCAAAAGTCGTTTGACATTTCCGCGATTTCCTTCCACCGCATGATGCAAACGCTGTATAAAATGGACGCCATGAACGATTGGGGTTCTATTTTAGGTTTGACCTACATCGCCGCTCAACGTACCTTTCCTGATTACAGTGAAATGGCCGAGTCTAAAGCATTGTTAGAATCCTTTGCCCGCAGCTTTGGGTACCACTGGGCGATGAAAAAACAGGTTCGGGTCAACACCGTTTCACAGTCACCTACCAAAACTACGGCTGGTTCCGGCGTGAAAGGATTTGGGGAGTTCTATGACTATGCCGATAAAATGTCACCGCTGGGCAACGCTTCTGCTGATGCTTGTGCGGATTATTGTGTAGCCATGTTCTCCGACTACACCCGGATGGTCACCATGCAAAATCTTTACCACGACGGTGGATTCTCTTCGATGGGGATGAACCCAGCGGTTTTAGGACTTTAGACAGTTGAAAAGTTGAAATGTTGAAGGGTTTAAGCTTAACATTTTTGCTCAAACATAGCACTACCATTCTCTTCAACATTTCAACGCTTCAACCTTTCAACTTTTTTCGAATGCTAAGACTCCTTGTTTCGCTTATCTTCATCTTAAGTGCAAACCTTTTATTGGCACAGTTTCCAACTCAAGGCCCGGGCGGTTTTGGGAATCCTGGTGGTTTTGGCCAACAGCGACCAGGACAACTCAACGTCGATACCCTTCAGGAAGACATCAAGCGCGACACATTTGGAGCTTACCGTTTTTTTGTCAAAAATCCCTTTCACGAAAAGGCTTTCGCCGATACACTGATCACCGATTACTTGCACCAGCACGACCCAACCCGCCAGCGGCAATGGGACTACATGCATTTGGGGATTTCAGGGTCAGCGGCACAACCTATCGTATACCAACCGCTACTCCGCCGTGGTTTTGACCTGGGCTGGCACCAATACGATTTGTACCTCAAAAGCGCCGATGACATTCCATTCTACCGGCACGAAACGGCTTTTACCAATGTGGGATACAGTCAATTGGGGGATCAAAACAATAGTTTTTTTACCCTGCAATTCTCCCGCAATTTTGGCCCGGGTTTTAATTTTTCCATCGATTACCAGCGCCTTTCTGAGCGGGGAACCACCACTTTGTTCAACCGCCAATCGCTGCGCAATACGACCCTGGGACTCAACTTTTGGTTCAAAGGCAAAAACGGGCGCTACAACGCTTACCTGACCTTGGTCAACAACAAACTGGAGAGAAATGAAAATGGTGGATTGGTCAACGATACCTTAACCCTGGGAGGTACATTTGCTACGCCAGCACAAGCCGAAGTGTTTTTGGAGGCTGCACGTTCCCGGTATCAACACGAAGAAGTACAATTCACCCAATATTTTCAATTGAATCGTTTTGGCAGCAAAACGGACACGGTTAGCCAGGACAGTCTGGATAACCTGCCCGCAGTGGCTGTGGCGGGCAAACAAATTTATCAGGTAGCCCATACCATCAGTTATCAAAACATTTTTTCCCGTTACAACGACGACAATACCAATCTGGCTACTTTTTACAAAAACTTCAATACTGATCCAAGGGGGATCCGCAATTTTGTGGGTCACCAAAAGGTCGAAAACCAATTCCGGTTGTTGACCTACCGCAGCCAGGGGCCACTGGTCGGTCGGACGCGCCAAGAATCGGGTTTATTGGAATTGGGCCTGGTGCACGCCTACCATCGGATTGAATTAGAAGCCAAAGATTCGAGCCTCAATGAAGTGTTTGCTACCGGACGTTGGGATTTACAACCATTACCATTGATTGATTTGCGTTTGAATGCAAAACTCGGCTTATTGGGTAACATTGGTGATTATCAGGCCAGTGGGGAGATTGATTTTAAACTTGGCAAATTGGGATTTTTGAAAGGGAAAGCAACCAATCAGCTCTACAGTCCGAGTTTGATTCAACGAGAGTTTTGGGTGACCCAACAAAGGGTGTGGAACAACGATTTTAAAAAAACTTTAGAGAGTAATCTACAAGCTTCCCTCAATATTGATCGTTTTGATGTAGAAGTTGGCGCTGCTTACCATTTGATTAACAACCTGATCTATTTTGACACCATCGGATACGCCCGACAAACTGGCCGGCCGGTAAGTATTTTACAATTATTTTTAAAGAAAAATTTTGTAATTTGGCGCATTCATCTTGACAATCAAGTGGTACTGCAAACTGCTTCAGAAGACATCGTCCGACTGCCGCAGTTTTTTGGCAAACACAGTTTGTATTTTGAAGGCCGGTTGTTTCGCGTACTGAACTCGCGGATTGGTGTTGATGTACGTTATCAGGCTGGATATCTTGCTGATTATTACCTACCCCTAACTGGACAATTTCAGGTGCAAGATAAGCGGATGGTCGATTTTTACCCGGCAGCAGATGTGTTTGGTTCTTTTCAGATCACCAAATTCCGGGCTTTTTTCAAGCTAGAAAACGTAACCAGGTTTATATATCCCCAGAATCAATTATTTTATCAAACTTCCTTTTATCCTATGCCACCAAGTAGTGGATTCCGGTTGGGAATCAGATGGTTTTTTGTAGACTGATCTACTGCTTTTGGCTAACCCAAACCCATAATGAGAAACGTTGAACTCGGTAAAGTTGGACGTAAAATCCGACAATTGCGCAAAGAGCGCGGCATGAACCTCCAAGAGGTATCAGACAAAAGCGACATCACGGCTGGCTTGCTTTCCCGCATCGAAAACTTTCGCACCCTTCCCTCTCTTCCCGTCCTACACAACATCTCCATGGCACTCAATGTCCCACTGTCAGAGCTGGTAGATTTAGTGGGCAACAACGGAGAGTCGAATTACATTTTGGTGCGCAAAGGCCAGGGTGAAAAAGAAGAACGAGAAGATTCGCAGGGATTGTTGTACGAAAACATCCTGAGTACTGGACTTGCGGAAACCAATTTGCAAGTTTCTGTAGTTTCCATCCCCGCCGGCATCTACCGCAAGCCACTGTCCAACGACAGCATGGAACTGATCTTCGTGGCTCATGGCTCTATTGACTATGGCATTGGAGACCATGTTTTGCAACTCCAGCAAGGGGATATTCTATTTTTGACGGGAGTATTCCGCATTCTTTGAACAACACCACTGCTGTTGAAGCGGTATTGTTCAAAGTCTATTTATTGCGGAGGCGATAAACCACTCAATTATTGTCCAGGCTGGTAGGTTCGGTTGGCGCCTTTTTGGTAGTCTTCAGGGTAAAAAAGCACGTCCTTGAATTTCCCTTCGGTGTACATTTTGGACTGATCATTAAAATGTGGAGAATTGGGGTTGCTGCTTTGTCCACCCGTAACAATTGATTTGGCTTTCAGCCGAGGCCCAAATTCTACTACAGCTACAAAACTATTCCCCACACTGCCGTAGCGTTTTTTGGTGCCGGGATAAGTACGGGCACCAAAAGCAGCCAATGAGCCCCAATGGGAGGAGGTGAAGGCTACGGGTAGGCTGGGTTTTTGATCGTCAAAAGTTTCTTTAATTTTCCCGGTCAGCCGTTGAAAACGATTGATTTCTCCCCAGGCTACTTTCCAGGAACCAAAATCACGGGTCAGTTCATCCAAAACCAGATTGAGTTGTTTGATTTTTTCTTCGGCAGAACTGCTTTTGATGATGTGTTCGCTTAAACTCAAGGCATCGTTGGGCTCATCTGCGGGCAAGTGATAACGCGTGTAGCTCAACATTTTTTCCCCCCAATAAATGGCTAAAGTAGTTGCTGTTGACTCCAGGCTGTACTTGAAGTCCCATTGACGGAGCAGTTCGATGGCCTCATTCATGCGCGGTGTTTTTTCGCCACTTTGCTGATAGGCCTGAACCAAGGCCGGAACTATGCTTTCAAAGCCAGGCAAATGAGGTTCGTAAGCTGCCTCGATAAGCCGATCCAGCGTGAAATCAGTAGCATCTTTGAGTACCCGCACCGCGTGAACTCCCCGGTAATTTTCGGCATCAGGAGCCATGTAGGTCGGATATTTTTTAGGATCTGGACTTTGTGCGGCGGCAGCGGTGTAGGGCGTTGAATTGCAGTTTTGCAACCAGCCTGTACCGGGATTGAGCAATTGTACCGTTTCTTTTACGGGATGCAAACCTTGCCAGTCCGTGAGCGGATTGCTTCCATCTACGGGATTTTCCCAATCAAAACTGGGGTTGCGTCGGGGCATAAAGTTGCCGTGCCAATAAGCAATATTGCCTTTGCTGTCGGCAAAAACCGTGTTGTTGGAGGCATTACCCCGCCAGTCCATCGCCTTGTTGTATTGTTTGTAGCCATTGGCTTTGGTGCGCAGAAAGGATTGTGCCAAGGCTTTGTACGGCTCATTCATCATGCTGATGCTGATCCATTTGCCATCTTTTTCAGAAATAATCGGCCCGTGATGGGTATGGTAGGCATCAAATTCTTTTTGCTGCATGGCGTTGCCATCTTTGTACCACAATTTGATTTTTTCGATGCGCAGGGGTTTGAGCGCATCGCCGTGGCGGTAGAAGGGTTTACCTTCCTTCCACTCAATGGTTTCGAGGTATTCATCCAGCACGTCGGCAGCGCTGGACGTGTGCATCCAGCCACAGTTTTCATTAAAGCCCTGGTAAATAAAAAACTGCCCCCAGGTGACTGCGCCATACACATTGAGTCCTTGTTCACTGCGTACCTGCAATTCGCTGCGGAAGTAAAAGGTGGTATGCGGGTTAATGAGTAAAAGGGCATTGCCAGAGGCACTTTTGCCAGGGGCAATGGCAAAACCGTTGGAGCCTACGGGTTCCCATTCCCGCGCTTCCCGATCGGTTTTGATCCAGGAGGTAGAATGGTTTTTGGTGTAAAAAGCCTTGAGGCGTTCCACCGAAATGGCACTGATGTTGCCTCCAATACTACCTTCACTGAACATCAAGGGCATCCAGGGTTCAAAACGTTTGATCAAACGTGGCTTGACTTCCGGGTGGGAGTAGAGGTAATAATTGCAGCCATCGGCAAAGGCATGCAACAGTTTTTTCATCCAGGCCGGGCTTTTCAGGTAAATGTCCTTCACCCGATTGGTATCCAAAAACAAACGGGCACGCAAATCTTGATAAAGATAAGCCTCACCTTCCACCTCAGCCATGCGGCCAATGGCGGTGATGTAATTGTCTTCAACCCGCCCAAAATCATCCTCACACTGGACATAGAGCATGCCAAAAATGGCATCGGCATCGGTTTTTCCGCTGACGTGCGGGATGTCCCATTTGTCGCGGGTAATGCTGATGCCCTGGGCTTGGGCTTTCCAGCGGGCAATTTCCGCCGCGCTGAAGGATTGGCTCCGAGCGCTACATATAGCGCTGAGCAGGAGTAAAACGAAAAGGTAAAATGGTTTCATGGCGGTAAGATTTGGAGGGTTCGTCGTTCGGGGGTCGAGGGTTGTTCGAAGGTTCGTCGTTCGAGGGTTCTCAAAAGCGGAGTACGACCCCCGAACCTCGAACGACGAACCTTCGAACCCTATTTATTTCCGATAGTCCAGCGGTGGTTTCCGTGTTCCAATCAAACACTGGTATTTAAAATCCTTCCCAGTGCGTTCCTTCAATTCTGCCTTGGCTTTAATACAAGTTTCCGGTGCATTGAACAGGTCTATCGCGGTCAAGGCCATCGTTTTTGCGGCCACCATCATTCCCTTTGCCCCGATTCCCGTGCCACCCGCAGCAACGGCTTGCCAGCTGTGTGCAGAAGTGCCCGGCACCCAGGTCGCAGTGCCCAGGCCTACAGTAGGTACCACCCAACTGATGTCGCCCACATCGGTAGAGCCGCTGTTGCGTTCTCCTTTTTGTTCAAAAGGCTGTACCACATTGGCAGATTCAATATTGACATTGTCGAGGTTGAGGGTTTTGACAATCTGCTCGGCAAATTGACGCTCTTCCGCAGTATAGGCTACGCCACCAACTGCGGAGAGGTTGCTGTGCATGATACGGGCCAAGGTTTCATTGGGCATAAGGTTATACACACCGTTGATCAGTTCGTATTCCATGCGTGTGCCCGTGCCCAACGCTGCACCTTCACCAGCTTTGACGATGCGGTCAAAAATATCCTGGCTGGTTTTGGCATCTGGATGACGAGCGTAGTAATACACTTCGGCAAAAGCAGGCACAACGTTGGGGGCATCGCCGCCCCGGGTGATCACGTAATGAACGCGGGTATCTTCAGGGATGTGCTCGCGCATCATGTTGACCATGTAGTTCATGGCTTCTACGCCGTCGAGGGCCGAACGACCACGATCGGGAGCCATGGCTGCGTGGGAAGCCTGGCCGTAAAAAGCGGAACTTGGCGGAGATGTTGGCCAGGGAAGAACTGGCCCGGGCGCTGTTTTCGCTAGCAGGATGCCAGTGGATGACCGCGTCGGCATCGTCAAACAAGCCAGCACGTACCATGTATTCTTTGCCGCCACCACCTTCTTCGGCCGGGGTACCATAAAAGCGGATGGTGCCCGATTTGCCACTTTTTTGCAGCCATTCCTTCACTGCTACTACTGCTGCCGCGGAGCCTGAACCAAACAAGTGGTGTCCACAGGCGTGGCCAGATTTCACCTCGGGGCGTTCCTGCCGGGTCGGCACGGCTGCCTGGGATACTCCGGGCAGGGCGTCAAATTCGCCAAGGATGCCAATGACGGGTTTGCCGGAACCAAAACTTGCCACGAATGCGGTGGGCATATCGGCTACTCCGGCTTCGACTTTGAATCCGGCTGCGCGTAGTTCGTCTTGCAGCAATTGGGAGCTTTTGGTTTCCTGGTACCCCAGTTCGGCCCAGTTCCAGATTTTCATGGCGACCTGGGTGTAATTGCCGGAGAGTTCATCCAGGCGTTTGAGGGTTTGGGCTTTTTCTTTGGAGAGGGGAGGGGTGGTTTGGGCAAAAAGACCCAGGCTACTCAATAGTAAAAGAAGACTAAATAATGACTTCATGCAATTTGGTTTTTTTCATACTGTTGGGGTATAAAGCTAGGGTTTTTTGGAGTTTTGTTGCAAAACGGGGCTAAACGTGCTAATAAATATTTTAAAATACTTACCCGTTGACTGTTGAATTCATAGGTAAGACGAAATACAAAATGCTAAATAAACATCATTAGTTCTTCAACTTGAGTTCAATTTTTTGTCAACAAATCGTCGAAATTTGACACCATCGTATTAAAGGGAGTGCTTTTTGCTTTTCTACTTGAGTTCCTGTTTATTTAGCCCCAGGATTTGTGTTTTGCTGCCTTCAATGCAGTTCATTTCGCTTGCAAATTGTTTGGAAATAATTAAAAATGGGAAGACCAAAGAAAGGAGTGGCGGTATGAAAGGCAAAAAAAAATATTTAATTTGGTTGAAGATTCAAAATTAGAATCGTAAATTCTGTAGAAAACAAATCAAAATGATTAAAACAACCTTTTCTTGTTGTCTTGTAAAAAACCTTAACACACCCTCCCTCCTCATCCTCGGCACCATCCAGGACGCGGGCTCACCCCACGCGGGCTGCACCAAAGACTGCTGCAAAGCCCTCTTCAAACACCCTGACCCCACGCGTATGGTCGTTTCTCTCGGCTTAATCGACCCCGAAAATCGCATGAACTGGCTGTTCGAAGCCACACCGGATTTACCCCGCCAAATGAAAATACTTAAGGAGCATTCCCCCTTTCGCAGTGAAGAAACACCCAACGGCATCTTTTTGACCCACGCCCATATCGGCCATTACAGTGGGCTAATGTACCTGGGGCGAGAAAGTATGAACGCCAAAGCCACGCCCGTGTACGCCATGCCGCGCATGCGGGAATTTTTGGAAACCAACGGTCCATGGAGCCAGTTGCTCAGTTTGAAAAACATTGCCCTACAAACCCTCCAGGACCAGGAAAGCGTCCAGCTTTCATCGCAGCTCAGTGTAACACCACTCAAAGTGCCCCATCGCGATGAGTTTTCCGAAACGGTCGGTTTTCGCATCCAGGGCCCCAATAAGTCGGCTCTGTTTATTCCCGATATTGACAAATGGGAGCGCTGGTCTACGGACATTGTAACCGAAATCAAAAAGGTGGATTACGCTTTTTTGGACGCCACTTTTTACGACAATGCCGAACTGAACTACCGCAATATGGCCGAAATCCCGCACCCTTTTGTGGTGGAAAGTATGGAGCGCTTCAAAGCACTGCCACAGGAAGAGAAGAAAAAAATCTACTTCATCCACCTCAACCATACCAATCCTTTACTCAATTCCAAAAGTCCACAACTGAAAGCGCTGCGAAAAAATGGATTCCAGGTTGCTGAGTTCCAGCAAATTTTCCATCTTTAGAGCTTATAAAAACATCAGCGCAGCATGGTACCACGATTGATCAGTGTTCTTTTTTTGTTCTGCATCTTAGGACTTACCCAAACCACTTGGGCCAATGTGTCACTACCCTCCTTTTTTTCCGACCATATGGTTTTGCAACAAAACACAGCATTGAGCATTTGGGGCTGGGCCAAACCAGGCGAAAACATTGTGGTAAGTACCACTTGGAATACCCAATACAACGCAACAGCTAGCAACCAAGGCAGCTGGTCGGTGTTGATCAAAACCCCAACAGGTAGCATGACGCCCTACGACATCAGCATCAAAGGCTACAATGAAATTTTGCTCAAAAACGTACTGATTGGCGAAGTCTGGCTCTGTTCCGGGCAATCCAATATGGAATGGTCGGCCAACAGTAAAATCAACAACGCCGAAGAAGAGATCAAACAAGCCAATTTCCCGGCGATCCGCTTCTTTTCGGTAGAACACCGCACTGCCCTTACCCAACAAATTGACCTGGAAGGCCAGTGGGTGGAATGCAGCCCGGCCACTATGCAAAACTTCAGCGCCATCGGTTATTTTTTTGCCCGCAAATTGCAGCAAGAACTGAAAATTCCCGTTGGGGTCATCAACTCCAGTTGGGGCGGTACCCCCGCCGAAACCTGGATGCCCGCAGAGGTCTTTGAACACGATGAAGTGATCAGTACGGCAGCCAAAAAACTGGAATCGGTACCTTGGGGGCCCGTGGAAATTGCCCGCATCTACAACGCCATGATCGAGCCCCTGACCAAATTCCGCATCGCCGGAGCCTTGTGGTATCAGGGCGAATCCAATGTGGGCACAGCCTATGCGTACAAAGCGACCATGACCGCGTTGATTACCAGCTGGCGCAAAAAATGGGGCCTTGATTTCCCATTCTACTATTGCCAAATTGCGCCCTATCGGTATGGTAAACCCATGGAAGGTGCTGAACTCCGTGATGCCCAACGCCGAACTTTGGACATACCCCAAACGGGTATGGTGGTCACCAGCGACATTGGGGATACTTCCGACATCCACCCACGCAACAAATTGGACGTGGGTTTAAGACTGGCCAATATGGCTTTGGGGCAGTACTACAGAATCGATACCCGGGTTGTTTCCGGTCCACTTTACAAAGATAGCCAGGTGCAGGGGCGGCATATTTTGGTGTATTTTGACCACGCCGAAGGCTTAAATTGCAAAGGTGACCAACTCACTCATTTTGAAATTGCGGGGGAAGATGGAATATATCATCCCGCCGAGGCCAAAATCAAAAAAGACAACAGCGTCGAAGTTCAGTCTGATCAGGTAAAAAGACCCGTAGCGGTACGTTTTGCCTGGAGCAATACCGCAACGCCAAATTTGTTCAATGAAGCTGGGCTTCCGGCTTCTTGTTTTCGGTCGAATTGAAGTGAAATAATCATTATTTTGGCCGTTCAACCATCTGCAAATGACCATTCAACACACCAGCGTTGAGCTGCCAGATTTTGGTATGCCTTACGCCGAACCCATCTTGAGCCCTGCCATTTATGAACGGCGTATCGAAAAACTGCGGCAAAAAATGCAAGCGCAGGCCTTGGATGTCGTGATCGTGTACGGCGACCGCGAGCACAATGCGAACACGACCTACCTCTGTGGCTACGATCCCCGCTTTGAAGAAAGCTTGCTGATTGTAGGCAAAACCGGGCTTCCTCACCTATTGCTGGGCAATGAGGGTTGGGGCTACGCGGAACTGGCTCCTTTGCCTGTAGAGCGGGTACTCTTTCAGTCGCTTAGTTTGATGGGACAGGATCGTTTGTCGGGCGTTTCCCTGAACGATGCTTTGGCTGCCGCAGGAATAAATTCCGGGAGCAACATTGGTGTGGCTGGCTGGAAGTATTTTACCGCGGCGGAATTTCCTGAGCCGGAATATGCCTTCGAAACGCCTTCCTACTTGATCGATGCCTTGCGCAAAATCAGCGGCAACCCGCAACAGGTGCGCAATGCAAATGCCATTTTTATGAACCCCGAGGATGGCCTGCGCATTTTGAATGAAGCCGAACAATTGGCCATGTTCGAATATGCGGCTTGCCATACTTCTTCGGGTTTGAAAAATGTCTTGTTCAAGATGCGCCCTGGCATGAC
This sequence comes from Haliscomenobacter sp., assembly GCF_016718685.1. Lineage (GTDB taxonomy): Bacteria > Bacteroidota > Bacteroidia > Chitinophagales > Saprospiraceae > Haliscomenobacter. The sequence goes on from NZ_JADKCX010000001.1 coordinate 77,966, forward strand.
GGAGATGGAGGCTACCACCCTCATGCAACTCAATGGCTTCCCTCTCGGGGCACACACCATGCTGAGCAATGGCCCCAGAGCGGCTTATGGCTTACCCAGCCCTTCCATGAACACCTTGAAAGTAGGTGAGCCGTTCACCATGTGCATGTGCCTCTGGGGCGGCTTGAATGCCCGCGCCGGATGGTTGGTACACGATGAGACGGAATTGCCAGAAGGGGTGAAAGATTACCTGCAAAAACTCGCCATTCCTTATTTTCGCGCCATCGTCAAGTGGTACGAACACATTGGGATTGGGGTGCCTGCGGGCGAATTGTACGAACTCATCCACGGCGAAATTGGCGACCCCTTTTTTGGGGTGAAACTCAACCCAGGGCATTACATCCACATTGATGAGTGGGTACATTCTCCCGTGTTTAAGGGGTCGAAACTGCAATTCAAATCGGGAATGGCTTTACAAGTTGATGTGATTCCCGGCACTGGCACGGCCTACCACACCAGCAACATTGAAGATGGGATTGCACTGGCAGATGATGCACTACGTTCAGAAATAGCACAGAAATTCCCCGAGATGTGGCAGCGGATTCAAGCACGGCGGAAGTTTATGGCCGAGGTGATTGGCATAAAATTGAAGCCGGAGGTACTGCCGTTTAGCAACATTCCGGCGTATTTGCCGCCGTATCTGTTGAGCCCTAAAAATGTTCTGCAAGTAAAACAGTAGCCCAAAAGCAGAAGAGACGATTGCCACACTCCGCAGCAATCGTCTCTTCAACTTTTCAACCCGTCAACTTAGCGCTTACTTATTGCCCGCAGGCATAAAAATCCGTCTCCAGTTGATGCCCTTCGCCAAGGTTCCTTCTTTCAAAGAGAACCAAATCAGCAGCGGCTTACCCACCACATGATCCTCGGGAACAAAACCCCAGTAGCGAGAATCCTCGGAATTGTGGCGGTTGTCCCCCATCATCCAGTAGTAGTTTTGCTTGAAAGTGTAACGGGTCGTTTCTTTGCCATTGACATAAAACTTGCCGTTGCGCTCTTCAAACTGATTGCCCTCGTATTTGCCGATTACCCGGCGGTACATGGCTATGCTTTCTGGCTTGAGGTTGATGGTCACTCCTTTTTTGGGGATGTAGATCGGACCGTAGTTGTCGAGGTCCCAGGTGCCAAAATGAGCAGTGTCGTAAGGGAAAAGCCGATTTTGGGTGCGGCTCATATCAATGGGTTCAATCACGATGTTTTTGTCCATCGCCTTGAGTTTGCTTTTTTGTTCATTGTTGAGGATCAGCATCATACTGGCGCTTCCCCCTCCAACTCCCTGTAGTTGATCTTCTTCCGAAATGCCCCAATCACTGAAATCTTGGGAATTGATACCGGCGCCAGAAGGGTTGTACACTTGGTACATGTATTGCAGGAACTTGGGGTTGGCCCCGGCTTTTCCGTTGATGAACACCTGTCGATTGCGAATCTGCAAGGAATCTCCGGGCAAACCGATGCACCGTTTGATGTAGTGATCCATTTTATCCATCGGGCGCGTCACCATGGAGACCTGTCCGGTACTAATCATCGTGCTGAAAGGCTGCGGTATGCTTCCCCTGCGGGAGTCATAAATGCTCCAGGTTCTTTTGGGGAATATGAATACACTATCACCTTCCGGGTAGTTAAATACGACGGGGTCATTGTGATCAATGCCTTCAAATGCCCGGAGGCGTTTGTATTTGAGTTTGGGCTTTTCCAGGTATGACTCGGTATTGAGCACAGGGATGCGGTTGTGCAAAAGGGGCACCATGGCTACCGTTTGGGGCATGCGTAGGCCGTAGCTGGGTTTGCTGACAAACAAGAAGTCACCTACCAGCATCGAACCCTCCATCGAGGAAGTAGGGATCACATAGGCTTCAATCAAAAACATCCGAATGAAAGCCGCTGCAAATACAGCGAAAATGATGGCTTCAGCCCATTCGCGAATGCCCGATTTTTTGTAAGGATTTTCGGCCAATAATTTTTTGTGCTGCCGTTCCTGATTGCGGGTGTCGTGCAACTTTTGGCGGTATTCACGTTCTTTGGGCAGGATCGGCCCCTCATATTTGTCTTGTTTATTGGTACCCAAATACAAGAAATAAAACGGGGCAAACAACACGGCCAAGGCGCTGTGGTAAAACTTCAGTTTACCAAAAGAGCGCGCCATATCAACTGCTAAACCTGCATAGATGAAGATGTTGACAATTGGAAGCAACAGAAAAATGGCGTGTGTGGGCTTGCGGCCAACCAATTTACCCCATACCAGAAAATTGTAGCCTGGTACCAATCCTTTCCATCCCGCTTCACCGCATTTTTGGAAAATAAAGTACAAACTTACACTCAACAGTACGTAACTCAATACAAAAAACCAGATCATGCTGTACAGGTTTGTGTGAATGATATTAGACTTGTTGTAACTGGAGCGCTTGAGATCAAAAATAAGGGATTTTTTTCCTGATTGAGGCTTATTTTAGAGTGCGTAGCAGCGCTACGGACTAAAATAAACGAAAAGCAGGGAAAAAAGACCATTTTTGAGCCAAGCAGTCTCCCGTTACAACAAGTCTATTCAGTAGCCCTTTTAGGAACGCCCCAAATATAAAGCTTTCGGGGTTAGTTGCGAAACCTTATTGAAAATTACAGCTTTAAAAGGTTTTTATGCTGATTGCAACTCAATTACGGTTACTTCAGGCAAAATGCCAACGCGACCGGGATATCCCAAAAAGCCTAAACCCCGATTGACGTACAAAAACTGCTCGCCTTGCTGGTACAAGCCGGCCCATTGTTTGTACATGAATTGGGCTGGACTCCATTTGATCCAGCCAGGAATCTCGATGCCGAACTGGAATCCGTGGGTATGCCCCGAAAAAGTGAGGTTGATGTCTTTGAACTCTGGCACAATTTGCAAATCCCAGTGCGAAGGATCATGCGAAAGCAATAGTTTAACGTTGGCCCCATCCGAGCCACTGTGGGCATCGGCCAAACGACCCATTTTGGGGAATTGGGGCAACGCAGAGTAGTTCTCCACGCCAATAATGGCTACTTTTTCATTGTTGATGTCCAGCATGCGGTGCTCATTCATCAGCAAATCCCAGCCCAGTTTTTTGTGGATGCCTTTTAATTTCTCTAGGTTGGCGTCTTTTTCTTCCTCGTTCTTCCAATGGTGGTACTCCCCGTAATCATGATTGCCCAACACCGAATAAACCCCGTATTTGGCTTCAATTTTATCAAAAACATCCATAAAATCGGACATTTCATCCGAATGGTCGTTGACCAGGTCACCCGTAAAAAAGACCAGGTCGGGCTTTTGGGCATTGATCAGGTCGATGGCATTTTTGACCGGATCTTTGAAGGTGAAACTACCGGAATGGATGTCGGAAATTTGTACAATTTTTAAACCCACTAAATTGGGTGACAAACCTTTGATGCCTACTGATTCTTTAAACAACTGGTAGCGGTAAGGATTGCGAATGATGCCGTAAGACAAGGAAAAGAAAGGGACAGCACCGAAAAAAATGCCCATTTTGCTCAAAAAACGGGAACGAGAAATGTCAAACTCTGCCGGGCCACCATTTACTCGTTGACCCACCCACATGGTCAAACGGCGCAAGTCGTCAATCAACAGTAGGGGAACAATCAAAAACTTGGAAATGTAAATGATGAACACAATGGTGCGGGAGTACGTTTCCATATTTTTACTCCAGCCATTGGCCAAACCCCAGAAATGGGCAAAAAGATAGAACAGGCTAAAAGCGGTAAGTGCCCAAAAGAAGCCATACACGATGTTTCGTGTCATCAGCGACCAGTTTTGTGCAAGGTGCCTAACCGCTTGAAAACTATACACATCAATGGCCAACAAGAAGAGGATGAAGATAGTGAATCGCATTTTCGTCAAATTGATAAACAATGGTTTAACACTGGAATAGAACAAAGGGATTAATTTAAAACGTAAATTTGCGCTTTCTTAGACCATAAATCAATTATGCTGGACAAAATACCCAATCTTAAGCATCTGCGGAGTGGTAATTTTTTTCTCATCGCTGGCCCTTGCGCCATCGAAGGAGAAGATATTGCTTATGAAATCGCCGAAAAAGTGCACAACATCTGTGCCCGACTGGAAATTCCTTATATCTTTAAAGGTTCTTACCGTAAAGCAAATCGCTCGCGACTTGATTCTTTTACCGGGATTGGCGATGAGCAAGCACTAGAAGTGCTCCAGAAAATAGGACAACATTACGGGATTCCGGTGACGACCGATATCCATACCGATGAAGAAGCCGCTTATGCGGCAAAATACGTCGATGTGTTGCAAATTCCGGCTTTTTTGTGCCGACAGACCAGCCTTTTGGTGGCTGCCGCCGATACAGGCAAAGTAGTCAATGTAAAAAAAGGCCAGTTCATGAGCCCTGAAGCCATGAAGTACGCCGTGGATAAAATCCGGCAGTCGGGCAACGATAAAATCTTCCTGACCGAGCGGGGGGTGACCTTTGGTTATCAGGACTTGGTGATTGATTACCGCGGCTTGCCCGTGATGCAATCTTTCGGGGTACCCGTCGTTTTGGATTGTACCCATTCCCTACAACAACCCAACCAGGCCAGTGGAGTGACTGGAGGCAGACCCGCCCTCATTGAAACGGTGGCCAAAGCGGCCATTGCCGTTGGGGTTGACGGCCTTTTTATTGAAACCCATCCTCGGCCAGCTGAAGCCAAATCCGATGGTGCCAATATGTTGCCACTGGAACGATTGGAGCCGATGTTGGAAAAACTGGTGAAAATTCGCGAAGCGATAAAATAATGTATGCTTTATGCTGAAAAAGCTTTTTCTAGCCTGTTCTATTCTGGTACTCCCCTTGTTGATCCATGCGCAGATCAAGCGGACGGTTCATGAAGTGATCCCGGTATCGGATACCATCCAGACCATTACCTGTGAATTTTATGATTCCCTGAAAGTACAGTGCTGGCCAAGTAATTCGATCATGCTGGAGATTACCATTACACACAAAAATTATAGCACCGACAGTATCCTTAAAGGCTTGATCGAACAAGGACGTTATCGTTTGGACCCGGTGAAATCGGATGATCGACTGCACATCAAATTCGACTTGCGCAACCGAGGCATATTGAATACCCTGACCAGTGGGGAAATTCCCGAAGAAGTCAGTGTGAACATTTTTATTCCCGAAGATTTTGAAGAGGGCGCGAAAGGAGAGTGGAAACGCAAAAAAAAATCGTAAGGCCGCCCCAACAATACCAGCAATGATTCGAGAGATAGAGTTAAAAATTTCTCCAGCCGAAGCCCACAATGAGCAACTGATTCGTAGCCGAGCTGCTGGGAAATTGAAACTGCAAGATGATCAAATTCAGGAAGTAAGGATATTGCGTCGCTCCATCGATGCCCGGGGAAGTCAACCCATTTTTTTGCTAAAAGTTGCGGTGTACATCGGGGAAAATTATCATGGCGAACCCGCAATTTTGCCCCAACTCAAATCCGTGGCTGATCGGCCCGCCGTTATCATCGTAGGTGCTGGGCCAGCGGGTTATTTTGCTGCGCTGGAGCTGATTGAACAAGGCCTCAAACCCATCGTATTGGATCGGGGCAAAGACGTGCGTACCCGGCGCAGAGACCTGCGGGCCATTCAACAGTTTGGCCAGGTAAACCCACACTCCAATTATTGTTTTGGAGAGGGGGGCGCTGGTACCTACTCCGATGGAAAATTGTACACCCGCTCGCACAAGCGTGGAACCATCGACAAAGCCATGCAGTTGTTGGTAGAACACGGAGCTTCTGCTGAAATTTTGATTGATGCCCATCCGCACATCGGCTCCAATAAATTGCCCAACCTGGTGGCCAACATCCGCGCCACCATTCTGCATTACGGCGGCGAAGTCCATTTTGATCACTATGTGACCGACTTTATCCTCCACCACCAGCGCATGATCGGCGTCGTGGTCAATGATACCCTGGAATACCGCGGAGAAGCGGTGATCCTGGCCACCGGGCACTCCGCACGTGACATTTATTACCTCTTGCAGCGGCACAACATTGCCCTGGAGGCAAAACCCTTTGCACTGGGCGTGCGCATAGAACATTCCCAGCAACTCATCGACCGCATTCAGTACAACGTAGCCAAGCGGGATGAACATTTGCCTGCCGCCAGCTACAAATTGGTGACCCAGGTAGCGGGACGGGGCGTTTTTTCCTTTTGTATGTGTCCGGGTGGACTGGTGGTTCCGGCTGCGACCGCAGCGGGCGAAATTGTGGTCAACGGCATGTCCATGTCGCGGCGCGATTCCCCGTATGCGAACTCGGGTACGGTGGTGGCGGTTGAACTAGAAGACCTTGCTCCTTTTTCGGCCCACGGTGTTTTCGCCGGATTGGAGTTTCAACGCGCCGTAGAGCAAGCCATGTTCCGGTTTGGAGATGGCTCTCAAAAAGCCCCAACCCAGCGTTTGACCGACTTTGTGAAGGGAAAAATATCCAGCAGCTTGCCGGGTTCTTCGTATATCCCAGGCTTGATTTCTGCACCCCTGCACGAGTTGTTGCCCCCGGCAATTTATGACCGGCTGAAATTGGGGGTATCCGATTTTGGCCGCAAAATGAAGGGCTATTACACCGAGGAAGCCAACGTCATTGGCACCGAAAGTCGAACCAGTTCACCGATTCGGATTCCCCGCAACGCCCAAACCCTAATGCACGAGGGGGTGGAAGGGCTTTTCCCGAGCGGAGAAGGCGCGGGTTATGCCGGAGGGATTATTTCGGCGGCGATGGACGGGGAGAATGTGGCGAAAGCGGTAACGGCTTACATTATACCCCACGCGGGATGACCAGGTGATTTTTGTCTCTTTCTTTTTTCACCCTGCCTCGTTGCAAATGCTCGCCGTAGCTTTGGCTACGTCTGCGCTTTGCGCCTTGCAGGTCAAAAAAATAAATTCGCCAAAATTTCACCTGCCCTCCCCGCGTGGGGTATAGTGTAAAGACAAAGCCCTAATTAACCTCCATTTCGACTTGATCTTTTAAAGATTTTCCTGAATATTGCGGCGATAACCCCAGAAGGGTATTATCTTGCATACCCTAACCATTAGCAATCTATTACCAAATTATCGACATGAAAGCCATTATGGACCTGATCGGTCGAATCTGTATATCGCTGATTTTTTTTTATGAAGCCTACGACTCCATTGTGTACGCCAAGGCCACGAAGGCAATGATGACGGAATACGGAGTAGTCTGGCGACAAGACCTCCTCTTTTACGGGGCGATAGTGGCTTTGGTACTCGGGAGTATTCTGGTGCTGATTGGGTACCGAGCGGGTTTAGGGGCATTTCTGCTTTTGGCGTATTGGATACCTGTTACGTTGATTGTACATTCGTTTTGGAATGATGCACCTGAGTTGCGCAGGATGGAGTCCATCCACTTTATGAAAAACATTGCCATCGTTGGCGGTTTACTTTCGGTACTGGTCAATGGCAGCGGGAAAATCAGCATTCGCCGTTTATTTGCTACTTTTAGGGTACGCAATGCCTGATACAGAGAAATTTATTTTTTTCATATATAAAACCCTTTTCTCTGTTTTTTTGTACCTTTACTTGTACCCAATCTTTCATTCAGGACATTTACTTCTAAAAAAAGCGACAAACGTGATCAAGGCAATAATCGTAGAAGACGAGATTAAAGGAAGGAATAATCTCAAGAACCTGCTCAAACAACACTGCGAACAGGTTGAAATTATTGGTGAAGCAGGCACCAATTCAGAGGCTTTGGTTTTGCTGTCAGATGAGACCATTGAGCCCGATGTTGCCTTTTTGGACATTAGCCTTCCCGACGGACTGATATTTCAAATGTTAAGTCAGTTGGAAAATTTAGATTTTGAGATTATCTTTGTGACAGCTTATGAAGAATATGCCATAAAAGCTTGTGAATATAGCTCGATTGGTTATATCTTGAAGCCGATTGATCCCGACGCGCTAAAAGAAGCCGTTAGTAGAATTCGGATTCGGACAAAAAACCAGATGGACAAGCGGCTGGAAATTTTCAGCGCTTACTACAACAACCCCAATGCTTTTTCAAAAATGAGTATTTCAGCCGTAGATGGCATCTACTTTGTCAACATCAAAGACATTGTACGCTTCGAGGCTGAAGACAATTATACCCACATCTACCTCAATGGCGGTGAACGAATCACCGCTTCCCGCACGATCAAATCTTACGAAGATTTGCTAGCTCCCTTCAATTTCTACAGGGTTCACAAGCGGCATGTAATCAATTTGAACTACATGCGTAAGTTTGTGAAAGGAGAAGGAGGCTTCGTAATTATGGATGACAACATCAAAATCGAAGTCTCCCGCCGTCGCCGACCTGCGTTTATGGAACAATTGCGTAGGCTTCAGGAAGGACCGGTGCAGTAAGGTAAAAGGATCGGAATTATTTTTTTCTGTGCTTTTTACCCAAAAGATCTTCTGGAAGCTTAACTTTGGCAAGGTTTGTAGCTTGCATACTGGTATTTGTCTCGTAGTTGTGTACAGCTTTGAGACAATTTGACGTTCATTACTTGGTACTTTGGGGTAGTGTTCTTAACTTTCGCAATAGGAACCGATTTAAGCAATTTTTTATCCCATAAAACGCACTCATATGGGAAAACCAAAAGATGAAAAAAAGAACCTGGACGACCTGAAAAAAGACCTTAAAACCGTCAAGAAAGAGGATATGAAAAAGATCACTGGCGGTAAAAAGGATGGGAAGAACTGGAACAATGGCTGTGGGGGAATCATCCCGCAGTAAAGGTTTCACAGTCCGAATGCTGTTCTTACTAAAAAAACCTCCTGAGGACATTTGTCTGCAGGAGGTTTTTTAGTTTGTACTTCTTGCGGCTACTGTTTTATGAAAAAGGCCCGTTGACCATTTTGGGTGATCAGCCAATATCCGCCACGGCCCAAATCAGCAAGTTCCAGCTCCTGGCTGGCGAAAGTTTCACGCACCAACCTTCCCGTTACATCGTAAATGCGGATGCGAGTCCGTTCACTCAAACCTTGTAAAAACAATCTTTCCTGAACCGGGTTGGGATAAAACTGCAACTCCGTATAGCGAACCTCCCGCACAGCCGTTGTATTGCTTACCGTAAGGTTCAAAACCGTAGTTTCTTTGGCATCATCCACGTCATCCCAGGCTTTGGCCCGCAGCTTATGGGTACCAAGGGGCAAGTTGTTGAGCGTAAAAGTATATGGCACCTGACCGTCTTCAGCTACTTTAACATCGTTCAAAAACAATTCAATTCGGATGATTTCACCATCTGGATCTTTCGCCTCTAGCTTCACGACTAGAGGAGTTCCCTGGCGAATAATGGTGTCTTTCGTGGGACTGTTAAACGCCAGATTGGGCGGCGCATTCACAATGACGGCTACGGGAGTGGAGGTACTGGAATACCCCAGGTTGTCGAATGCTTTTACCGCAAAAATGTACCCGCCAGAACTCAAATTGTTGACAATAAAAGTGAAAGGGGCATCACTGTCTTCGCCCAATTTTTCACCATTTTGCCAAAACTCAACCTTGCTGATTGATCCATCCACGTCGTTGGCGTTGGCTTGCAGGGTCAGTACGCTGCTTGGCGTAAATTTAGCACCTGTAACTGGACTGGTGATGGCGACAAGGGGGGAGGCGTTGATGACGAAATTCAGGTTAGCTGAACTTGAAATCCCCCCCAAATCATCGGTAGCTCGGGCGATGAAGGTGTAGTTACCAAAAAAATTGCCGGTATACTCATACGCATAAGGGGCAATACTGTCTTCGCCCACTTTGATGTTGTTGACGAAAAATTCTACTTTTTTAACCAAACCATCCGGGTCTGTTGCTGCCACGTCAAAATCAAGACTGGCATTCATTGGATAAACGCTGCCATTCACTGGCCCGGAGATGGTAATTGTAGGCACGGCATTCACCAGAACTGCTGCCGGGGTGGAGGTTCCCGTTCCTCCCCGCGAATCAAACGCTTTAACCGCAAAAAAGTAAGGCCCGGCTTGGAGGCCACTAAGTGATAACGAATAAGGAGCACTTGAGTCCTCGCCCACCATAAGCCCATTTTGAAAAAATTCAACTTTGGTAACGGCATCATCCGTGTCACCAACCCTTGCCTGAGGAACGAGATTGGCATTTCCATGGAAAATGCTGTTGTTGACTGGTGAACTCAAAAAAGCGAAAGGCTGGGCATTGATGGTGACTTTGATTGCCGCAGAAAGGGCATTAGCACCTTTGTCATCGATGGCCCTGGCAGTGTAATTGTATACGCCAGGAGGGGTGAAGTCTAGAATAAAAGCAAAAGGGGCATCGCTGACTTCCCCAACCATTTGTCCATCCTGGTAAAATTCCACTTTGTCGATGCTACCGTCGGCATCATTGGCATTGGCAGTAAGGGTAAATGGTTGACCTTGTTGGAAGAGTGCTCCAGTAGCTGGTGTAGTAAGTGTTACAGTGGGTGCCACGTTTTGGCCATAACACAAATAGACGCATAATAGTGCAGGGAACAGTGCACTAATGTTTTTGGTGTGCATAAAATCGGTTTTTGGTTCAAATTTCTTGGTGAAAAAAGTCAAAACATGGGTTGATTCCAGGGGCTGACCCTTCGCCAAGTCATCTTTGTCACAAATTTATGACGCAATTTACAACAGAAAATTAAAACCTTAAATACTCAAATATTTTGTATAAGAGAAAAAATAAAAAACTAATTGATAAAGACAAGACACTTAAGGTTCCAAGTAAAATATTGCAAAAAAAAGAATGTGTTTAGCGCAATAGTCAGCAGATACAGAAGGGAGGGTTTTTGAGCTAACTGAGGCTTTTGGCGCTGACGAAAAGCCGGTCTCAAAGCCAGTGAGCTTCTGTTCATAAAGTCTATTGTATATTTGCAGGCAGCTAATCGTTATAACGAACCGTTTTCAGAATATTGGCTGTTAATAACCCAAAATCACAAGTTATGCTCGCTCGTTTACACAAATGGATACCCTTGTTGTGCGTGTTGCTGTTTTGGCAAGCGTGCAATACCGACAAAACGGATGCCCCGGTGTTGGATACTGAAGTTGAAAAAGAATACGAAATTGATCTTTGGGAAAACCTGGCCAATAATCTTCGCACGTTTCAAATCCGCGTAAATACCATCAAAACGCAGGATTGCCTCAATTACTAGATCGAAAGCTCTGCGAACCGCAACGGCAATAACATTGAAATAAACCTCGGCAGGCCTCAAATTCCGGTCCTCTGCGAACGTGGCTCAGCCCCGGCGAAATCTAATCTGGACCTGGGGAGTTTATCCAACGGAACGTACAGCTTGACCGTAAAATTGGGCCAGATTGTACCCAGCACCGGGCGACTAGTGGTGAACAATGGTAGTTACTTCTTGTCAATGCCCTCACCAATTGGGTTTCGAATCTTGCACAACACCTTGGTTCGGATTCCAGACAATACCATTTGGGGGTATATTGGATATGAGCTCAGTGCTTTGCCTGCCGTGGATCAATTTTTACAGGATTTGTCAAAAATTTCTCAAGAGCAGAGCCTGGTCAAAGGTTATTATGGGTATTTCAACATTCCAGACAACGGCATCATGGAATTTGGCGCTCAAGCCGCTACCGACCGCCCAATCTTACCCATTGTACGACGTTTTCAGGCCAATGAAAAAGACCTGGAAAATTTAATTGCTACCTATCGGGACAAGTACGGTAAAGACATCTACATTCATTTGCGGAATACAAATGGAAAGGAGTACTGATTTTTTACAAGTGGCTCATACTGGCCTCAGGCAGATCCTTTTTGTGCGCTAAACGGCTTTCCTTTAATTCAAAATTGAAGCCTTGTGCAACCAGTTTATTGTAACGTTTGCGGTCAAATTTATACAGTTTGGCCGGGCGGTGGGCTACACCTTCCTGGGTTTCGGCACAATCGACCAATAAATTCATGGAGAGGATTTTTTTGCGAAAGTTCCGCTTGTCGAGGTCTCTGCGCAAAATGGCCTCGTAAAGGTGTTGCAACTCGGTAAGGGTAAATTTCGGTGGCAGCAACTCAAATCCTACGGGCCGGGTTTTGACCAACCATTTCAGGCGTTGTAGGCACGCTTCGAGGATGGCATCGTGGTCAAAAGCCAGGTGCTGCAAATCATTAACCGTATGCCATTGGGCTTGTAAAGCGATTGAAGAAGGCTGAATGGTATAATTGGCGATTTTGATCAATGAAAAATAAGAAATGGTGATGACCCGGCCAAAATCATGGCGATTCACGGAACCAAAAGTGTGCACCTGCTCAAGATAAACATTGGTAAGTCCGGTTAATTCTGACAAAACCCGCTGGGCAGCAGTGTCCAGATCTTCGTCAGTGCGTACAAAATAACCCGGTAAAGCCCATTCGCCAATGTGTGGTTCTTCCCCCCGTTTGATCAACAAAACCTTTAAGTCTCCTTCGTCGAAACCGAATATAACGTTGTCTACAGTAAAGGCAGATTTGAAATAATTGTCAAAATTTGTCGCCATTTTTTTGCCGTAATTATTGCATTGCAGTTTGGCAGAACAAATTATAAAATACCTGTAGCAATACCAAACAATGAACGGCAATTAGTGTAAAAAATGCACTAAGCCCCGTTGGAAGAGGTTTTGTAGTTTAGGTGGCAAACTTGTATCCCACACCCCGAATCGAGTGAAAATGGCGGGGATTTTTGGAATCACCTTCAAAATTGCGTCGGAACTTAAGGATGAAATTATCGATGGTGCGGGTACTTGGATAGACGTCGTAACCCCAGACGGATTGTAAAATTTGTTGTCTGGAAACCACTTCATTGCGGCGGTCGATCAAGAGTTTGAGCAGCATGGCTTCCTTTTTGGTCAAAACAAATTTGCCCAGGATGCCGTCGGCTTCAAATGTGATAAAGTTGATGCGGTTTGGTCCAAACTCAAAAATCTCGGGCGTGTTTTCCGGTGATTTGCTGGTGCGTTTGATGAGGTTGTTGATGCGCAACAGGAGTTCTTCCAGTACAAATGGTTTGGTGAGGTAATCATCGGCGCCTCTTTTTAGGCCCGAAATGCGGTCTCCTACAGCGTCTTTGGCGGTGAGGAAGATCACGGGCACTTCCATATCGGTAAGCCGAATCTGTTCACAAATTTGGAAGCCATCTATTTCGGGCAACATGACGTCTAAAATGATCAGATCGAAATGTTGTTCCTGAAAATAACGGATCGCATCTCTGCCATTTCCAGTAGCCACTACCTCGAAATTTTCCAATTCCAGGTTGAGCTTTACTACATCGCGGATGTTTTCTTCGTCTTCAACCAGTAAAATGCGCATCATGGTGCAAAATTTAAAAATGGACAGAAAGCATACACCACGACTACAAAAATCTTGCTGATATATTTATTATTTTACTTTTAATTTTGGCCAACGGGCAAAAGTATCTCAAACACAGTGCCTTTAGGTTCATTGTCGTACACATTGATGCGGCCAGCATGGGCCCGCACAATTTGATCGACGATGTACAAGCCCAAACCCGTTCCTTTGGCTGTGCGGGTATCTTCACTTCCCACGCGGTAGAATTTTTGGAAGATCTGCTTCTTTTCTTTTTCAGGGATTCCCAGGCCCTGATCCTTGATTTCGATTTTGATTTGATCAGGTGTGCTCATGCCGAGGTGGGTTTCAATGTGGGCTTTGCCTCCATTGCCGGAATATTTTACCGCATTTTCCAGCAAATTGAGGGCCACGGAAATCATGCCCATTTTGTCTCCCTGAAAATAGGGCAATTCATCTTCCTGCTCAAAACGGAACTGGGCGTCGGGGTATTTATCGCTGAGTTTAGAGATGATTTCTTCCAATAATTCATGTAAATCCAGCGGCTCTTTATGGGCCTGATAGCTGGATTCCAGTTTTGCTGAAAAGAGCAGGTTGTTCACCAGGGTGTTCAAACGTTCGGTTTCTTTCAGGGCATTGCTTTGCAACTGGGTCGTTTTTTCTTTGGGCAATTCCCTGCGCAGTAAAGTTTCAAGCACCAGGCGTATCGAAGCGATCGGCGATTTGAGCTCGTGGGTAATCGAGAGCAAAAAATTGCGGCTTTGCTGCGAGGCTACCATTTCTTTGTTGTACCCCCGATTGATCAGGTAAACCCCCAACACCAGACTGATCACAAACACCACTGCCTCTCCGACAATCATCCACTCCTGCCGCGTATAACGGGTGGATAGGCTTTGGAACGCTGGCGTTGCCGTAAATTCGACGTCGTTTTTGACGATTCCCTGGGCAATCATGCCTATTTTAAGCAACTCACTTTTGGCGGCAAAAGCATCCCGGTTTTTGGTAAACAACAAAACCGTCCACCAGCTGAAGGCCATCATCATATAGGCGATCACGAAGTAAGAGAGCAAGCGGAGTCGTAGGTTTTGCTTTTCCATAGGTTTAAGTTGAAAGGTTGAAGAGTTGAAGGGTTGAAATGTTGTCGGTAATGTAAAAGTAGTGCCGTGATTACGCACAACCGCTACCTTTCAACTTTTCAACCCTAAACTTTTCAACTAAAAACTATATCTAATGCTTCTTTAAACGCTTCTACAGCTTGCGCCAAATCCGCATCGGTATGGGCCGAAGATACAAATCCTACCTCATAACCAGAAGGCCCCATGTAAATGCCACGCTTGAGCAGTTCCAGGTGCATGATCTTAAAATGGTTCATGCTGGCCGGGTCAATTTGTTCGGCGGCAATGATGCGTTCACGGGCAAAAGCCACCCAGAAGATAGAACCCACGCTGGGAAAACTCACCGGATAACCTTTGGCATCGGCGTAGTCTTGTAAAGTTTGTACAAATCCTGCCGTTTTTGCATTGAGCATTTCGTAAAAACCAGGTTCCAGCAATTGCTTCAACGCCGCGTAACCTGCTGCCATGGCCACTGGATTGCCCGAGAGCGTTCCAGCCTGGTACACAGGGCCATCAGGGGCAATGTGCCCCATCAGTTTGGCGCTGGCACCGTAAGCACCCACGGGCATTCCACCACCAATAATCTTGCCAAAAGTGAGAATATCGGGCTGGATGCCATAATACCCCGCAGCACCTTCAAAGCCTACCCGAAAACCGGAGATGACTTCGTCAAAAATGAGCAGTACATTGTACTTATCAGCTTGTTGGCGAAGGTATTCCAAAAAAGAACGGTCTTGCAACAACAAGCCATTGTTGGCTGGAATTGGTTCTACGATGATACAGGCAATATTGTGCCCTTCCTGCTCCAGGGTTTCTACCAGTTTCTCGCGGTCGTTGAGGGGCAGTACAATGGTTTCTTTGGCAAAGGCTTCAGGGATGCCCGCAGAGGTACTTTCTCCAAAAGTAACCAAACCCGATCCGGCTTTCACCAGCAGGGAGTCAACGTGGCCGTGGTAGCAACCTTCAAACTTGATGACCTTGCTCTTGCCGGTTGCCCCTCGTGCCAAACGCAGCGCCGACATGACCGCCTCTGTGCCCGAACTGACAAAACGCAGTTTTTCAAGATAGCGATGGTTGTCAACAATCAGCCGCCCCAGTTCAATTTCCAGCCGCGTCGGTGCCCCAAAAGAAGTACCCTCCGCTACCGCAGCATAAATGCTTTCCCGAATGTGTGCGTTGTTGTGCCCAAGAATCAGGGGCCCCCAGGAGCAACAAAAATCGATGTACTGGTGATCGTCTTCGTCCCAAATGTGGCAACCATCTCCTTTTTTAATGAAAATGGGCGGCCCCAAAACAGATTTGAATGCCCGTACTGGTGAGTTTACGCCACCAGGAAATACTTTTTTCGCTTCTTCAAAAAGTGCCGAAGAAACAGTGCGGTCGTGACCGAGGAGTGTCTCCATCATCATGTTTATTGATCTTGCTACAAATGTAACAAAAGCAAAAGGAATAGTTCAAAGCCCGATGAAGGTGTGACGGAATAATGAGAAAGATGGGGTGTCGGGCGGTGTGTGGGTTAGGGTGTGGGTCGCCAGCCCACGAATCGTATGTCTCGTCCTAAAATTACTTTACACGTAAAAGATGTGTCCTAAAATAGGTTTACATTTTCTCAATACCCCAACACCTTCCCCATTTCCACAGCCACCTTCTCCGCGCTCAGCAACATCTCCCGTTCCAACACCTCACTCAGTGGGATGGCGGGCAAATTGGCGGCACCAATGGTCGTAACTGGCGCATCTAAAAACTTAAAACACTGCTGCTGAATCCGGGCGGCAATGCTTTGGGCAAAACTGCTGTTCACCGGTTCTTCCGTGATGACGAGTACCCGGCCATGTTTTTCGGCTCCGGCATAAATGGCTTCCTCATCCAGCGGCGCGATGCAACGCAAGTCAAGGATTTCGATTTGACCCGGATAGTTTTTGGCCGCATTCAAAGCCCAATGGACACCCATACCATAAGTGACTACAAAAAGTGTATGGCCATGGTCTGCAAGGTCTTTACTGGCCGCAAGAGCTATTCTAGCTTTGCCCAATGGGATGATGTAATCCCCATCCGGCTCTACAACCTTGGCGGCTTCGGTGCCTTTTACCTTTGACCAATACAAGCCCTTGTGTTCCAGAACCACCACTGGATTAGGATCGTGGTAGGCGGCTTTCATCAGGCCCTTCATGTCGGCACCATTACTGGGGTATACAATTTTGATGCCCCGGATATTGCTCAATACCGATTCTACACTGGAACTGTGGTAAGGCCCGCCGCTGCCATACGCGCCAACGGGCACCCGAATGATACAACTCACTGGCCATTTGCCATTGGAGAGGTAGCAGGAACGGCTGACTTCGGTAAACAACTGATTGAGCCCGGGCCAAATGTAATCGGCGAATTGTACTTCTACAATAGGTTTCAGTCCAATGGCCGACATCCCCACGGTGCTACCAACAATAAACGCCTCCTGAATAGGGGTGTTAAATACACGTTCTTTGCCAAACTTTTGGGCCAAGGTAGCGGCTTCTCGAAACACTCCTCCCAGCCGCATCCCCACATCCTGACCGTACATCAAACATTCGGGATATTTTTGTAATAATTCTTCTACAGCGTGTAGCGCACAATCCACCATGACTACTTCTGAGCCTTGAGCAGGCTGGCGTTGCCCTTTCTCTTCCCTAACCGGGGTTGGGGCAAAATCGTGCAGGTAAAGCGAAGCAGGGGAGGGGTCTTCTGCTTGTTGCGCAGCCATAAAATCGGCCTTAACTTGGGCTTGGGCACGGGCGTTGATCTCTTGCAGTTGGGCTTCGCTGGCGATGTTGTCTTCCAGCAAATATTGCCAAAACAAAGGAAATGGATCCCGCAACAAGTGCCCTTCCAAATCATCGCGGTACCATTCTTTGCGGACGCCAGAAGTATGGTGGTTCAGCAGCGGCACTTCGGCGTGTACCAGAAAAGGCCGCCGCTCCCGGCGCATCAGGGCAATGACTTCCCGCAGGGTTTCATAACAGGTAAAAAAATCGTTCCCATGAATGCTGCGGGTTTCCAAACCTTTGAAACCTGTCGCGTATTCCGCTGCACTTTGGGCCCGCACTTCGGCGGCACTGGCGGAAATATCCCAGCCATTGTCCTGTACCAAATAAAGAATCGGCAGTTTTTTCAATACCGCCATTTGCATGGCTTCCGAAACTTCCCCTTCGGTCATCGAAGCATCGCCAAGAGAGCACACCACGATGGGTTTTTCAAGCGGATAATCTTTGGTCAAGGCCCGGGCTTCGCGGTACCAAAAGCCCAGGGCTACGCCAGTGGCGGGTATGGCCTGCATGCCCGTAGCCGAAGATTGATGTGGGATTTTGGGTTTATTAGGATCTTTTAAACTTGGATGCGCATAATAAGTACGCCCTCCCGAGAAGGGATCATCACGTTTGGCCAACAACTGCAACATCAATTCGTAAGGGCGCATGCCAATGCTGAGCAGCATGGCGTCGTCGCGATAATAGGGGAAAAGGTAATCCTGGGGTAGCAATTGCATGCCCAGTGCCAACTGGATGGCTTCGTGCCCACGAGAAGTGGCGTGTACGTATTTGGATACCAGCTTGAAGTTTTCTTCGTACAATTCGGACATACTTTTGGCGGTAGCCATCAAGCGAAAAGCTTCAAGCAAGGTCTTTTGTGGTATGGATAATTTGGTATTGATAACAGTCATGGTTTTGGGATGCGGTTGAGAAGTTGAGGAGTTGAGGAGTTGAGGCTCCGCGGTGGTATGTGCTGCGGCAGCCTCACCCCTCAACCCGCTCAACCATTATTTTTTGATGGCTTTTTTGCTGTATTCCGAAAGCACCAGTCTTCCACTGATGGCAGCTCGTTCTTCCAGAAACTGATCCCAGTGTTGGGTGCCCTGCCAAAAAATGGTTTTGAGTTCGTGCATCGCTTCGGGACTGGATTGGGCCAGTTTTTGGGCCAGTTCGAGGATGGCTGCGTCCATGTCGGCAATGTTGCTGTATACATTGGCGTACAAGCCGCGTTCCATTGCCCAGTTGGCTGAGTGCCATTCCGTGGCGTTGATGGCCAATTGGGAAAATGCGGAAAGGCCAATTTTGCGTTCCACGGCCGGCCCAACTACAAATGGACCGATCCCTACGGCCAATTCACTCAGCTTGATGTCGGCGTGTTGGGTGGCGAGGCAATAATCACAGGCAGCAGCGATACCCACACCACCACCCACGGCTTTGCCTTGCACCCGGCCAATCACCAATTTGGAGCACCGGCGCAGGGCATTGATGACCTTGGCAAAACCCGTAAAAAATCGTTTCCCGGTGTCAAAATCCTCAATGGCTGCCAATTCATCAAAACTGGCTCCGGCACAAAAGGTGCGATCGCCAGCACTTTTGAGTACAATGACCCTCGCCGAAGGATCGGCACCCGCCTCCTCAATGGTTTCGGTCAGGATGTGCAGCAATGGACTGGGCATCGAGTTATGGGCAGGATGGTAAAAGCTGATGGTGCCAATTCCGTTTTCTACATGGTAGCCCACCTGGCCTGCTTGAATGTTTGTTGACATATGGTTACCTACTAAATGGTGCTTGATTTTTTCCTGACCAAGGTGAGAATGGTAGCGATGGCCACCGTCTCATCGTTTTGGTCAAAAACTTCTACTAACCATTTAACGATTCCTTTGGGTACATCGTTCTCATCACGCTGCTCTTGCGCTATTTTTTCTTTTGCGGTCAGCCGTACCCCGATGGTCATACCGGGGTAGACGGGTTTGGTGAAGCGGCATTCTTCCAGACCGTAGTTGAGCATAACCGGGCCTTTACGGGGTTCGACGAACATTCCGGCGGCCTTCGACAAAATCCAGTAGCCGTGTGCCACCCTGCGTTCGAAAGGGGTACCTTCCAGCGCGGTTTCGTCTACATGGGCATAAAAGTGATCGCCGGTAAGATTGGCGAAATTGACGATATCCGTTTCCGTTACGGTGTGTTTGTGCGTAGTGAGGGTTTCACCAATGACGAGTTCATCAAAGTATTTGCGGAAAGGATGGATGCTTGCCTCTGGCTGTGCGCCGCCAACTTGATACACTTCGGTGATTTGTCCCAACATGGTTGGGTGGCCCTGGATGGCGGTGCGTTGCAGATAATGTTTAATGCCCCGCAAACCGCCCAATTCTTCTCCTCCGCCCGCACGCCCCGGACCTCCGTGGCTCAGCAAGGGCATCGGTGAGCCGTGGCCAGTGCTTTCTGGCGCACTTTGTTCATTGAGAATGAGGATACGACCGTGATAAGCTGCGGCTTCCATCACGTACTCCTGTGCAAAAGCTGGATCGGTGGTCGCAATGGTACTTACCAGCGACCCTTTGCCCATATTGACCAGCGTAATGGCTTCTGCCAGATCGCGGTAAGGCATCAAGGTGCTTACTGGGCCAAAAGCTTCGATTTCATGCGAGTTGGTTTGTACCAATGGCCGATCGTTGCGCAGCAATATGGGGGCAAAAAAAGCACCTTTTTCTTTACTTGCACTTTTGACCTCAAATTGATCCAGATCACCGTAGACCAACTGTGAATGTTGCAGCAATTGCCTTACTTTTTGACGTACTTCCTGCTGTTGGATTTTACTCACCAAAGGCCCCATGCGTACCCCTTCAGTACGTGGATCGCCCAGCGTAGTTTGGTCAAGCATTTTTCCTAGGGAACTTTGTACCGTTTCAATCAGGTTTTCTGGCACGAAAATCCGGCGGATGGCGGTGCATTTTTGCCCGGTTTTGGCGGTCATTTCCCGGCGAATTTCTTTTAAAAAAAGATCAAATGTAGGCGTGCCGGGGGTGCCATCTGGTGCCAGCACAATGGCATTGAGGCTATCCGCCTCCATGTTGAAGGGTACACTGTTTTGGATGACGCTGGGCAACGCGCGCAACATTCGGCCCGTTTCGGCTGATCCGGTGAAGGTCACGACATCCTGTTCGGAGAGTTCGTTCAAAATGCCTACACCACTTCCACACACCAACTGTAAGGCTCCTGCGGGTAAAATGCCCGAAGCCACGATGTCGCGCACCATCAGTTCACTCACATAAGAAGTTACTTCGGAAGGCTTCACCACTGCGGGCATTCCTGCCAATAAATTGGCGGACAATTTTTCCAACATGCCCCAGATCGGAAAATTGAAGGCATTGATGTGGATGGCCACTCCGTGTTTGGGTACCATCAGGTGGTGGCCAATGAAACTGCCGGCTTTGGACAATCTCGCGGCCTCCCCATCCAGGTACCAAGGGGTATCAGGGAGTTTTCGGCGCAGGCTGGCATAGGCAAACAAAGTGCCAATGCCGCCATCTATGTCGATCCAGCTGTCGGCACGGGTAGCCCCGCTGCGGTAACTCAGCGTGTAATACTTTTCTTTGTGTTCGGATAGGAAAAGCGCCAGTGCCTTGAGCATGCGACCACGTTCCTGAAAACTCAGCTTGCGCAGTGCCGGGCCGCCTACTTCCCGAGCATAGCGAAGGATGGACGAGTAATCCAAACCTTCGCTTCCGCAGGTACCAATGAGTGTACCATCGATGGCATCGAACTGAGGGATACCGTCACCATCATGGGGTATCCAGGCTCCTTGAAGGTAATTGTGGAGCTTGGCAGACATATTTTGGTTTGATTTGATTTGGTTAATCAATACGAATGAATGTTCGTTTGCAAAGGTAGGCGATTTTCTATAATCGAGAATAAAAAAATAGGGTTTAGCTCATTTTTTGACAGACATTTTTGCACCAATGCCGCTGTTGAGGCTTTTACATCTGGATTCAAAACTGTACCTTTATTCCGCATCTTCGCCAAGCAATTGGTTTTTTTCTTAAATACATGCCTACATCATGCTTAGAATTCTTCAAATTGGAATTTTGCTCAACCTGACTGGTTTTATGTTGACTGCTCAAATACCGGGTGAAATGCCCTTGTACAAGGGAGCCATCCCCAATTCAAAACCCACGGCGGCCAAAGAAAGAGTGGATACCCGCCCCAATGGAACCCGGTTCATTATTGGAACGACTCAACCAACCCTAACTGCTTTTATCCCAGCGAAACCCAATGGACAAGGAGTCGTCATTTGCCCGGGCGGTGGGTATTCGGGAACGGCTATCGATCATGAAGGCCTTGCTGTGGCCAAAGCTTTTAACGCTTTAGGGGTTGCGGCTTTTGTACTCAAATACCGGATGCCCCTGGACACCTCATGTATTGATAGAAGTATCGCACCATTACAAGACGCACAACAAGCCATTCGATTGGTGCGCCAGAACGCGAAGCAATGGAAAGTGAATCCGCGTAAAATCGGGATCATGGGCTTTTCCGCAGGTGGGCACCTGGCATCAACTGCGGCCACCCATTTTTTCGAAAATGCAGACCCAACTGAAAAAGACACGACCAGTGTACGCCCGGATTTTGCCATTCTGATTTACCCAGTCATCAGTTTTAGCAATGAATTGGCTCATGGGGGTTCGCGGGGCAATTTATTGGGTAAAAATTACACGGAAGTGCAAAAATTCAGGTTTTCCAACGAGCAGCAAGTCACTGCGGCCTCACCTCCCGCTTTTTTGGTGCATTCTGCCGACGATAAGACGGTTGAAGTTGAAAACAGCATTGCCTATTATCTGGCCTGTCACCAGTATAAAATTCCGGTGGAGATGCACCTTTATCCCAAAGGGGGACATGGTTATGGTATGAACAATCCAACGACCAGCGACAAGTGGTTTGAACGTCTGGGAAATTGGTTAAAAACCCTGTAAGAGGATTGGTTTTCTTATCTCGTGTACAGGTAAGATGCGATGTAAAGCGTCTCTACTATAAACAGTCATTTATGAAGAACATTACGATCAACTTGCTTTTTGGGGCACTTTTTATGAATTCAATGGGGAGCTTGTTTGCTCAAAAAGTAAGTGTTGTTTCCAAACCTGCGGAACGCAAAGTAGATATTTTGGTAGATGGAAAACCCTTTACAGCGTACATTTACCCCAGTGATTCGGTGTTGAAAAAACCCGTGCTTTTCCCTATCCATACTGCCCAGGGTACTGCGGTTACCCGTGGGTATCCGATGGCACCGCGTGCAGGGGAAAGGGTAGATCACCCGCACCACGTGGGAGCCTGGCTGAACTACGAGTCGGTCAATGGCAATGATTTTTGGAACAATTCAACTGCCATCAAAAACCGCTCTAAATACGGCACGATCAAACACCGCGAGGTGATCAAAACCAAAAGTGGCAAAGGAAAAGGTTCTTTGAGTGTAAGTGCAGACTGGTATCTGGCAGATGGCAAAGGCGCCCACGTGCTCAATGAAAAGACCAGCTTCAATTTTTATGCCCGCAATCAAATCCGCATCATCGACCGCAGCACTACGCTTACCGCAAATGCAGATACCGTTTATTTTAAGGACGTCAAAGATGGTTTTTTTGCCATTCGGTTAGCCCGTGAACTGGAGCACCCGTCCAATCAGGCGGATAATTTTGTGGATGCCAACGGCATTGTAACCCGCGTAGAAAAAATGGACAACAGCAACATCACTGGCCGCTACCGCAGCAGTGAAGGCATTGAAGGTGATGAGGTGTGGAGCACCCGGGCACGTTGGGTGAACCTGAGTGGGCGGATCGGCAGTGAAGATATTGCGGTGTGCTTGATTGATCACCCCCAAAATCCAAAGTATCCCACCTATTGGCATGCCCGTGGGTATGGCTTGTTTGCGGCTAATCCACTGGGGGCAAAGGTTTTTTCAAACGGCAAAGATGCTTTGAACCTGAAGTTGGCGCCGGGGCAATCGGTCACGTTTAAGTACCGCATGGTCATCGCTTCCGGGAAATTGAGTGATGAGGAGATCAATGTTTTGGCAGCGGAATACGGGAAATTGTGAAGTAATTTTGGATTTCAAAACGGTCGCCGAGCTGCTTGAAGCGAAGTCGAAGCAAGTCGAGGTGCCCGGTTTGAAATCCAAAATCACTCTGCCCTCCAAACCGCACCGTATTCTTCTACCAGTATATTGTCAAAATGATCGGCTTGTTCAAACAGGTTTTGAAACATCTTTAAACCCGACTCCACGTTCAGGTAGCGATCGTGGATGATCAGGGAAAGTATGATGGCCTGGTCTTTGATGCTGAGAGACAGGCCTTCGAGGATATAATTTTGCCGCAGCAAGAATTCATATAGCGGTTTGATATTGGCTTTGGGCAAAGAACAGAGGTAGGCATCGCCCGTGATGATGCCGTTGCCTTCGTGGTAATGTACCGTGATTTTGGCGCTGCCTTTATTAATCGTCCAGCAGTTTGGGCCAGAGCGGGAGAGGGGCGCCAGGTAACCTGCCTGTTCAAGCATTTCTTCCAAGGTTGCGGCCACTCCCAGTGGCTCAAACTCTTCAACGGTATCGGGTAGTTTCAACTTGGCCCCACAGTGCGGGCAATAGACCCCTTCGATGTTGGATTTGAATACTCCATTGTTGCAAGAATGGCACCGTACGCCCAATTGGCCTTCTCCTTTTTGAAACTCCGCCAAGGCCTCCGCCAGATGCTGAACGGGCAAACTGATGCCGATGCTGTTGCCATCCTTTACTTTAAACGTATTGACGCCCACCACTTCACCATTCTCGTTGATCAAGGGGCCGCCACTATTGCCCGGATTGAGGGCTGCGTCGTGCTGGATGTACAAAATCTGTTCAATCTCATGACGAGTATTGGACACAATGCCTTGACTTGCTGAGTATTTAAACCCAAAAGGATGGCCCACTGCGACCACCACATCACCTTGTCGTACCGGGCTGTCAAGGCCCAGTTTGATCAGCGGGGCATCTACTGGAGGCGCCAGGACAAAGGCCAAATCGTGCCGCTCATCTACAAACAATACCTGTGCGAGCTGCTTGGGGAAATGTACCCCATTGATCACTACTTCCCGATTGTCGCGTACAATGTGTTCGTTGGTAACGATAACTCCAGCATCCCGCAGGTAAAAACCAGTGCCAATGAAATAAGGAGTGGCAATTTCAATGACTACAGAATGGTAGAGGTCGATGGCGTTTTGCATGGTGGTGCTTAATCGTATTTGCGGCTGAAAGATAGGGAATGGGTGACACAAAATCAAACAGTGGTTGGGTTCAAACCAATTTACTGTTTGTATTTTATTACAAGAGTCTATCTTTGCCCCTTTAAACCTCAACTGCATGACCGAATTTCTACATTACATTTTTGGCAACGACATCCAGGCTGGCCTTTTGGTTGTACTCAACTTGATCATCATTGAAAGTCTACTTTCGGTAGACAATGCTGCGGTTTTGGCTACGATGGTCATGGATTTGCCCGTTCATCAACGCAGTCGTGCATTGCGGTATGGCATCATTGGTGCCTATGTTTTTCGAGGTTTGTGCCTGATTTTTGCGGCCTGGCTGGTGCAAATTTGGTGGCTCAAGCCCATTGGTGGCTTGTACCTTTTATTCCTGGCTTATAGTTATTTTAAAGGGAAATCAACACCAGATGATCCAACGGACGACTATGTTGATAAAAAATCAAATTGGTTGTATCGGGCAACTTTGGGCACTTTAGGTCAATTTTGGGCCACGATTGCTTTGGTTGAATTAATGGATTTAGCCTTTTCGATCGACAATGTATTTGCAGCAGTTGCTTTTACCGATCGGATTCAATTGATTATTTTAGGCGTGTTCATTGGTATCCTGGCCATGCGTTTTGTAGCGCAAGGATTTGTGCAACTGATGGAACGTTTCCCTTTTTTGGAAAACATCGCCTTTGTAGTCATCGCCATCTTGGGACTTAAACTTTCCCTTTCGGCGGTTACCCATTATTTTCCTCAATCGCTATTGGCACTGATGGTTGATGGGGAAATGGCAGATTTGTACACTTCAATCTTGACTGTAGCCCTTTTTGTGCTCCCCATTCTCAGCGCTTATTTCTTTAACTGGCCGAATCGCAAGGATTAATCAAGGAAGAACAAGAAGTTTACTTGCTGAAATTCGGGTATTTAGATGACTTTGCACTTGTTTTTACGAGATTGTGTTTATCTTTAAGTGTTTTTTTGCAAATCATTGATCTCATGAAAAAGTACTTACCGAAACTGTTTGGAGCAGCTCCAATGGCAATGTATGGAATAGCCTTCCTGCTATGTCTGCCCATCTTGTGGCAGCATACTTGGTTGAAAAATCAACCCAATAATCCTATTTCAGCAAATTCTGTGCCAAAACCTGAGATGGTAAATGAAAAAGCATTCGAAGGTATTGCTTGTATGAATGAGGTCAAAGTTGCACTGGGTTCAGATTGTACCTTTAGGGTGACCGCCAATATTTTGGCGGAATTCAACCCCCTCGAATGCAACCCGGCAGGCATAACGTTCTATATTGCCGACAGAAGACAAAAATACGCCAAGGATTGATCTTGTAGAGTTTGACAATAATCCATTGTTATGCAGCAAAGTAGACTATATTTTAAACAACCCTAAAACTATTGGGTATAAAAATCGTACCAATAGCCCAAATCAAATTCCTGCGGGAACCATCATCAATTACTCCGAGTCGCTGGATAATGTCCCCAATCTAGGCATCGTCAGGTTTTCCAATTGTGACCCAGCTTGTCCACTGACCATTAAATGGAGTGACAAACTTGAGGTATATGGCTGTGATTCATTGGCGAAAAACGGCTTATACGCCCGTATTTTTCGCACCTGGGTAGCTACCAACTGCATGGGTAAACGTTTGGATACCATCCAAAAAATTGATTTTTGTCGTCCGGGTGTGGCAGATTTTCAATTCAATGGCTCCGGTGGAGAAGACTACGATCGAATTGTGACCTACTCCTCTTGCACCCCTAATAAGGATTCGATTCGCCACATTGATGTAACGCCGTTCGCAGTCAAAACCGGGGTACTGTCATAGACACCATCTTTCTGGATGAACGCCCTTGCAATTACTCGATGCAGATCAAAGATCAGGACTTTGCGATCTGCGATGGCCGTGGAGTGAAAATTGATCGGCAGATTTACATCTTTGATTGGTGCAAAGGAGGAATTGTAGACACTTTCCACGTTTTGATAAAAATTGGAGACTTTGATGCCCCTAAACTTATTCCGCCTCACCATTACAATGAAACCTTGCCAATTGAACTGTCTACCGGTCCTTTGAATTGTGAAGCATCAATTCCTGTTACGGTCAAAGGGCTAAATGAAGTGCTAGGCGTCGATATTACGGACAATTGTAAGGTGGCCAGCATTAGCCTCAAAGTAAAAAGTAAAGACCTGTACTCGAAAGGGTTTTTAGTTGGTAGCAAAGGCCCAGATGAACCCTGGTATGAAAATGCTTATCCAATTTCCAATGGGGTATTGAGTGGCCTGAACCCTGGTCTTCACTGGGTCGTTGTGGAAGCTTTTGACGGCTGTTACAATGCCAAAAAAGATTCTGTACTCATCAAGGTTGTGGACAAAATTTCCCCGGTGATGGTGATTGATGATGCGCTACAGGTCAGCTTGCCAATGCTAACTTTTACTCCAAAGGTTACGCCAAGGTATGTGTGGCGGACATAGATGAAGGTTCGTTCGACAACTGTAATCTACTCTGGATGAGAGTACGGCGTAATGTTAATCCAGCATGTGCCAGTAGTTTTATTGAAAAAGGATATGATACCAATGACAATGGTGTCCTCGATACGGTTCCAGCGGATGGTGATTGGACCAAAGCGGATGGTTTTGACAACAACGGAGATGGGGATTCTGCCGATTATGATGGTGATGGAATCGATGACGACAATGACGGTAAAATTGATGAGGACTTTGGGGAGTTGTTTATAGTAAAGAAGGGGGTACTCATGACGCCATTGATGAATTGTGCCGATTTCTTTTGCTGTGATTTAAATGAAAAGGTCACGATTGAATTATGGGGGGAGGATACCCAAAGAAATCGGAATTTTGCCTGGACAGAGATTTCTTTGGAAGATAAAATTGCTCCCCGCTGTGCGGCACCCTACAATACCACAATTAACTGCACCGATAAATGCCTGGCCAATCTTGATGATAAAGTTGAATCCGCCAAATGTTTTGGAGACGTAGTCGTTCAAGAAGGCAATGATTGCAGAACACTTGATACAACTTATCGCGTGGTGCGCAATTTGAAATGTGGAGCTGGAACCATTGAGCGAATATGGACTTTAACCAAACAAACCTCAAAAGGGCCTTTTATCCACAACCTGTACCCAAATCATCAAAGTGCTTGCGGTACATGAGTACAACATTTGCTTTCCTAAAGACGTAGACCAAAGAAACTGCCTCAAACCCTCGGCGGATACCCTAATCAAAAATGAGTTGGGTTGTGATTTGTTGTCTGTCAATGTAAAAGACAATCGGTATGATGCTTCTGACGGGGAGTGTTATAAGATTTTCCGGACATATACAGTACTCAATTGGTGTACCTTTGAAGATACTTGTGGAGACCCCCTCGAAGCCAAAAACTTGTTGGTAATTGATCGGAGAACTTTTCAGAATCATGGAAAAAACCCTTTGTATGTTTTAGTGCGTGATTCGGAATACAAAACGCGTGTAGTTGAAGCTACTAGTGCAAACTCTTCGCCATATGTTGATCAGGTCAGTTACCCCCCCAATATGTATGACAATGCACCTCCTCTTCAGGAGTACAATAAGGTTGCCCCTGAAACTCCATTCAAAAATGATGGAAATGAAGAGTTTTGGATTTCCGCAGATTTAACGCCAGGTAATGCCTCAAACTTTGCCAATGGCGATGGGGATAGCGACAGTAATAACAACACCAAGCACGATATTTTGGTCAACAAAGTTATGCCTTATTGCCAAAATTCTGAAGAGAAGTATGTGCATGGGTTTACATATACTCAGATCATCAAAGTATATGATGATATCCGTCCAGAGGTAACCGTCCCTGTTTTAGACAAAATCCTACACGTCCTAATGATTGTCTAGCAGATGCTATTATTAATTTCAATGCGAAAGACAACTGTACAGATCAACTAGAATTGGAGCGCGCACAATTGATGGTTGCACCTTTCCAAACGTTGGACGCGGGTAAGATGATTCTGTATGCTGTTACGCCACGTTGGAACATCCGTGAAAGCAGAGGCAATTCCTATCAGGTAACGATTCGCGATTTGCCAGTAGGTAAACATGATTTGCTCGTGGTGGTGCGGGACGAATGTGGAAACTTGAGCCTCCCAACGCGGATTCCTTTTGAAATTTACGACAACAAGGGGCCTGCGCCCATTTGTATCAACGGCCTAGGCACCGAGTTGATGCCCGACGGCAGCGGTGGCGGCATGATGTCCGTATGGGCCAATGATTTTATTGCCTCCAAAATATTTGATTGCCATGGTCAGGGTCCAGACACACAAAATGGGTTAAAGTTGGTCACCAAATACTCGATCAACCGGGTAGGAGAAACACCCCGTCCTGATCAGACTGGCATAACCCTGAGTTGTGCTGATGCCGGACTGACCCTGGATTTGGAAATACACGCTTGGGATGAAAAGGGGAATCACGATTTCTGTTTGACCTATTTGCTGGTACAAGACAATCGGAAATTATGCCCAGAAGGGGCAATCTATGACGGCGAAATTAGTGGTTTGGTCCTTACGGATGATGCTGAACCCCTGGCTGGTGTAAATGTTCAAATCAGCGGAAAGGTGAACAAAACGCAGATTTCGGGGATCAGTGGTAAATTCGCATTCTCCAGCCTTCAGAAAGATGCCGATTATTCCATCACGCCAATATTGGATAAGGATCACCAAAATGGGGTGTCTACGTTCGACCTCGTGCTCATTCAGAAACACGTTCTGGGCGACCAACTTTTGACCAACCCTTACCGCATCATTGCGGCAGATGTCAACAATTCGCATACC
Source organism: Haliscomenobacter sp. (assembly GCF_016718685.1). Classification (GTDB taxonomy): domain Bacteria; phylum Bacteroidota; class Bacteroidia; order Chitinophagales; family Saprospiraceae; genus Haliscomenobacter. The sequence continues at coordinate 107,262 of NZ_JADKCX010000001.1, forward strand.
ATTACGACCATAGATTTGATCCAGGTGCGCAAATTGATTTTGGGGCTTGAGGATCGATTTAAAACTGTACCCAGCTGGAAGTTTGTGGATGCCAGCCACAAGTTTTCTACGCCTGGTAACCCCTGGCAAGCAGAAATGCCTGAAGTAGTCAAGGTCAAAGACTTAAAAGGTAAAGTCAATGTGGATTTTATGGCCATAAAAATGGGGGATGTCAATGGGAATGCCAAGCCCAATGCCTCCTTCACGGGGCAAAGTGAACTGCGCAGTGGTCGTGTTTTCAACATTCAGGCAGAAAAATTAGGCCATCCAGCTCCAGGGTTTAAAGCGGGGGAATCAGTACTCCTGGCCTTAAAAGCCAAAGATTTGGCAACGATTCAGGGGTACCAGTTTACCCTGAACTTTGATCCTCAATTGCTGGAATTGGAAAACCTGGAATACCACGCCATCAAGGCTGAACACCTCGGCGTTTTTGCCAAAGAAGGAAACATTACGGTGAGCTGGAACGAAAAAGGATTCGCTCCAGGAGCCGAACAAACCTTGCTGGTGTTGCAATTCAAAACCAAGGCTGCGGGTGTCCTGCATGAAGTATTGAAACTCAATAGCCGCCGCACCGCAGCGGAAGCCTATACGCTCGATGATGAAGCCATTGGCATTCAACTTGACTGGGGCAATGTGAAAGCAACACCCACAGTTGCGTTGCTGTACCAAAACGCGCCCAACCCATTCCAGGATGAAACCCTGATTGAATTCAGTTTGCCCGAGGCTACAAATGCGACCTTGAGCATCAGGGATGTGGCAGGTAGATTGTTGTGGACCACCAGCTCCTGGTTTGCCAAAGGTGATAACCGTGTGCCAATTAAAGCCAACGCATTAAAAGGTGGCGGCGTTTTGTACTACACCTGGAAGCAGATGGCTTTACGGCTACCCGTAAGATGGTTTTATTGGATTAACGCGAATTTTGGTAAAAGTTTAGTACCCGCCTGCGGTGTATCTTTTTCACCACAGATGGCCACAGCTTCACACAGATTTTATAGCTATGATATAAAATCTGTGTGAAGCTGTGGCCATCTGTGGTGAAAAACACCACCTCAACGCAGCAAAGTCATCTCCCCCGCTGCGCGGTACGTACTCCCATTCCGCAGCCTCACCACGCTGTAATACACATACAAACCACCCGCTGCCGACTGCCCCTTGGTGGTTCCGTCCCAACCCTGGCTGGGATCGTTGAGCGGGATGTCTTTCCCTTCAAACACCAACCCGCCCCAGCGGTCATAAATGCGCAGGACTTCAATGCGCTCTACATCGGTGTTGGCGTAAGCCATAAAATAGTCGTTGACATTGTCTTCATTGGGGCTAAATGCGGTAGGGAAATACGCTTCCAACTGCCCGGATACAATCACCCGAATGTTGTCGCGTACCTCACAACCCGAGCTGTCGCGCAATACCAGCGCATAAGTGGTACTGACTTGTGGTTCAGCCCGGGCATTCAAACCTTCGGTGCCCGTAAGGGCGGTCAATGGCGACCAGGAAATGAATGCAGGGTCAAAATTGACCTGGGGGCTAAACGTTAGGCTGGCACCTTTGCGCAAGGTTGTATCTGCCCCTAAATCCAGACTCAGCGCGGTAGGCGCAACAATGGTAAAACTGGTATCGATACTGCACCCGGAGGCATTGCTGATGATCAGGCTAAAATTGCCGGGGTTGAGGTTTCTCAGTGAAAAAGGCGGGTTGTTGAACCGTTGAGGCGTTCCATTGTCCAGGGTAAGGTTGAATGGCCCTTGTCCACCGCTGATTGCTTGTACGGTAAGGAGCCCCAAATCTCCGGGGCAGCGTGGATTGGCTATCCGGAGCTGGATTTGCAGAGCCGCTGGATCATCCAGCACCACAATACTGTCGCTGGCCGAACAACCCTGTGCATCGCTGACGGTCACCACGTACCGACCTGGGGTTGCGTTGCGTGGATTCGCGATGCCATTGAAACCCGGATTGCTCCAGGTATACTGGTATGGTGTGGTACCGTTGCTGACGCTTGAGTTGAGGTGACTGCTGGCACAATCGGCTCGGGTGGCGGCAACATCAACGCTCAGGTTACAGGGGATTTCTTCAATTTGGATAAACGCAGTGTCCGTACATCCAACCCGGTCGCGGAGGATCACGGTTAAATTTCCGGCCCGTAAATTATCAAGGTTGAGGAACCCGGCATTGCCGATGTTGCTGAAATTGTTGCTGCGATTGGTGGAGATGGCGTAATTGGGCGTTCCTCCCGAAAAAGTTACCCGCAAGCTGCCTCCCGTCGGATTGGCCGCGGTAGGCTGACGCTCAAGGTTCAAGCTCAGATTCAGTGCTGGTGGGTCAGTTAAAGTTACATTGAGGGTATCCGAACATTGTGCTGCATCGGTGAGGGTTACCGTGTAATTTCCGGCGGGAAGAGAAGCTGGGTTTTGGCCACCAGCCAGCGGATTGTTCCAAAAGTAAAGCACCGCTCCACGGTTTCCACTTGCGGTTACATTGATGCTGCCTGTGCGGCTCCCATTACAAGTGGGATTGGTGATTTGGGCAGCGCCTTGCACTGTGCAGACCACCGGATCGAGGACAAAACCACAAGTGTCGACACAATCATTGACATCTCTAACGATGACCCTGATAACTGCCCCGCCCGCAAAGAACGGTAGTTGATGGTATCTGTCCTGAAATTATCGGTTTGACCCGCACTGGGGCCACTGATGCGGATGCCTCCAAACCCTGAACCACCTGTGACAATGATTCTCGCCTGGCCTTCCGAACCACCTACTGTGCTTGGATGGGTGATCACTTGACAATCCACATTCAGGCGAATGGGTTCCGTAATGCTAATGCTGGCTGTATCTTTGCACAACTGGCCATCACTAACTACCAGGGTATAGCTACCACTTGGCAGCCCATTTGCTTCACTCAAGCCGTCGAAACGATCGATGCTCCAATCATAGCTAAGGTTTCCTACAGCACCCTGAACAAGGGTTTGAATCCTTCCACTAGTCGCCCCAGCACAAAGGTTGTTGGTTCCCGTCAAGCGCAAATCCAAGTTGCAATTCGGATCACTTATGGTAAAATTACAACCTGGAATGCTGCAATTGTTGGCGTCTACCAGCGTCAAACGATAATCACCTTTGGCCAGGCCATTGACCCTGAAACTATCCACGCTCAGGTTCAAAAAACTGTCTTGTTTGGCACCACTCAGCAACAATTTATAGGGGCCAGTTCCCCCAGAAAAGCGCAGGCTTATACTACCGTTTTGACCTCCAAGCGTTGTGGTGGGTGCAGGCGTTCCGCAGCTCAGGTTCAAGGCAGCAGGCTCCCTCACCACCACCGTGTCAAAACCAATACAGCCAATCGAATCACTGACCACCACGGAGTAAGTTCCCGCCCGCAGGTTTTGGGCTGTTGCCTGCCCATCGAGGGTATTGTCGCTCCAGTCGTATTGGAAGGGGGCTTTGCCGTTGTTTATGGTGACTGCAACTTCCCCATTGGCCGCACCATTGCAAAGCGGAGCGGTGGTTTGAGCCTGCACGAGTAGATTACAAGTAGGTTCAGCAATGGTAAAAGTGCAAGTTTGTTGACAAGCGTTGATGTCACTTAAATCTACCGTGTAATTGCCGCTAGTCAAACCGCTGAGGTCGATGCTACCGGGATTGCCCTCGGTGCGGGTACTGCTCACCGGACCACGAATGTTGAAGAAAAAGGAGCAGTGCCTCCGCTAAAAGTAAGCCGGGCAATACCTTCCTGGCCATTGACCGTACGCACGTTCTGGATGGTTTGACAACTCAAATTCAACACAGCGGGGTCGCGCAAAATGGTATCCAGGGTTAGCTGACAATTGAGCGCATCCGTGATGGTCACCTGATAATTGCCCGCCACAAGATTGGAAAGGGTATCATTATTGGGCCCAGCTCCGCTCCATCCAAAGCTATAAGGTGCCAGACCACTGCTGATCAGCGCCACAATCTCACCATTATTGGCTCCCTGACAGGCGGGGTCTTGAATTTCAAGTCTGGCTTGCAGGTTACACACGGGTTCCTGGATGGTAAAACTACAACTGTCCAAACACCCATTTGTATCCATGAAACTCGCGGCATAAGTACCCGCGGCCAGCCCACCCAGTTGCAAGCTGTCGGGCCCGGTGGCGATCACGTTACCGGGTTGTGCTCCGCCCCAGTTTAGGGTGATGGTTCCCGTTCCTCCGGAAAAGCGCAAGATGACTTGCCCATCGCGCCCGCCTACGGTACTCACATCAGCTAACACCTGGCAATTGACCACCATGGGCGGCGGGGTCCTTATCGTTATTCTGGTGGTATCCCGGCAGCCCAAATCATCGCTGAGGGTAAGCGTATAAGTGCCAGCACCGAGGTTGCTGAGGGTGTCACGGGTAGCAGTGCCCATTCCATTGCTCCAAACGTAAGCGTAAGGTGCTCGCCCATTGCGGATGTTTGCAGCCAAAATGCCATTGTCATCACCATTGCACAAAATGTTTTGTACCGTAACGATCGATACATCCAGGGAACAAATCGGCTCGGTGATGGTCAGAGCACAAGAGTCGATGCAATTGTTGGTGTCTTGCAGTTGGATGCGGTAGGCTCCAGCCTTTAAATCATTGATTCCGATGTCGCCAGAACCACTTATGTTGACGGTTCCGGAAACAGACCCCTGTCCAGCTCAGAGTATAAGGTGCAGTGCCTCCACCCGGTGGAAATCCGGGCGCTGCCGTTGTTGCCCCCCACGCGGGTAACGGCGCTTTGTTGCATACAAGCCAGGGTCAAGGGAGTTGGGTCAATCAGGGTCAAGGTATCATTGGAAACCCTACAACCAATATTGTCTTCAATCACAAATGAATAGATGCCTGCCCTCAGGTTACGCGGGTTGAACTGGCCATCCAGTGCATCAATCGCCCAATCAATGGTATATGGTGCAGCCCCGGAGGTAACGATGACCTCAAGCTGCCCATTTGCCGCAGCACTACAAGTGGGATTCATTTGGTTTACGGCAGTTGTTAAAGCACAAGATGGCTGCGTGATGGTAAATTGACAGGAATCTCTGCAACCCAGGCTATCGGTGACGAACACTCGATAGTTGCCCGCCCGCAATCCACTCAATCGGTTCAAACCCGCAGGAAGATTACTCAGGTTTTGATTGACTGGGCCAAAAAGCACGAGGTTAAACCTGGCTGTTCCACCATTGATGGTCACGTTGGCTTCGCCATCATCTCCGGCCACTTTACTCACCGCTTTGCTGGCGGCACAACTGAGACTGAGTGTAGCGGGTTCGATAAGGGTTACTGAGGCGCTCACTTCACAACCCGTACCATCGGTAACAGAAACCGTGTAGGTTCCTGCCGATAATCCAGTGGGGTCTTCAGTACCATTGAGGCTGGATTGGTTCCAGCGGAAATTCAATGGAGGCAAACTATTGTTGATCCTCAAATTAAGCGCTCCATTATTGCTGCCATTGCAAGTGATTGGGTTGCTGATCAAAAGATCAATTTGTGGCCCAGGGGTAATGCTGATTCGGAATGGCTGCTGTGCAGTACACATCCCTTTTTGATCAAAAGCGAATAAATTGGCGCTGAAATTTAAGGTTTGGCCAACGGAAAAACGAGTGCCTGTCCCGTTTGGGCCATCAAAATAAGCCACATTGGGGCTTAAAAAACTGCCTTTGATGGCTGGCAATTGCAGGCCCCCGCAGGCAACGGTATCCAGAGCGGGGTCTAAAACCGGAGGACTGAGGGTGTCCAAACGGAAAGAACGCTCGTCACTACAGCCAGCAACGTTGTCAAAAACAAACAGCATCAGATCGCCCGCGATGGTTTGCCCTGGAGTGAATTTGATTCCACTGCCTCGGGGGCCCGTGAAATAGGCCTCATTGCCACTCAGGTTGGTTCCTGCAATGTTGGGCAAAATATAGTTGGTACAAACTTGCACATCGGCAATGGTATCCAGTCTGGGGCGGGTACGCAGCGTAATGTTGAACGTATCCTGGTCAAAACAAGTAGGGGTACCATCGAAAACAAAGAGGGTTTGGGTGGTATTGATGCTTTGTCCAGGATTGAAACGGGTACCTCCCCCCAGGCTTTGGGTAAAATAGGCGGCATTGCTGGAAAGATTGCGGCCAGTGATTAATGGCAAAACATAGACCTCGCATCCCACCGTGTCGGGAAGGGAATCAATGTCGGGAGCCAATTGCAGGTTAAGCCGGAAAGTTCTTTCAGTAGCACACCCCGCTGTAGAATCGTATGCGAACAAAGCCTGGGCAGTATCCAAACGGGTGCCAATGGCAAAACGAGTACCCGTACCATTGGTGCCACTGAAATACGCCTCATTGCCACTCAAGCCCGTTCCGCTGATGGTCGGAAGTGTATAGCCATCGCCACAAATCGACACATCCGCGATGCTGTCGATTTGTGGCTGAGGATTGACCGTTACTTGGATAGAATCCTTATTGGAACAACCCGATGGGGTAAAAACCAGCTTGCGTAAGCCCGTGCCGCCAAGACTGGTATTTAAAGCCTTTCCACCAATTACCCCAGGCCCCGACCAGGTGCCGAGTACCCCATTTTGCAAGGTATCGAGGGAGACCGCACTTTGCCCCTGGCAAAAAGGACCGATGGGCGTGAGACTAACCGGGTTGCTGGAATTGACCACCACATCGAGGGTACTTGCCGCCGCGCATTGCCCTGAATTGGGGCTAAACGTGAGGGTGCGAATCCCGAAACCACCTACCGCAGGATTGAGGGTGTTTCCGCCGCTTACACCCGGCCCTGACCAGGTGCCAGTTACGCCGTTTTGGGTGGTATTGAGGGGGATGCTGCTCGTGTTGCCGCAGAGTGGGCCGATCGGACTGAGGGTAACCAGGTTTCCCGGAGTGATCGTGACATTTAGTGGAGGGACGGTCGCACATTGTCCGGCATTGGGAATAAAGCTGAGCATTCGAGTGCCTGTACTGCCTATACTTGGGTCGAGGGTGTCTTGGGTAACCCCAATGCCTGACCAGGTGCCGGAGATTCCACTTTGAGTTTTGACCAATGGAAACCGGGCATCGGTTTGGCAAAAAGGGCCAATTGTCCCAAGCGTAATGGCCGTGCTAGCCACCACGTTGACCGTTCGGGTGGCCGCATTGGCGCATTGGCCTGCCACAGGAGTAAACGTGAGAAGGCGGTTGCCAAGCGGGCCAACCGTGGGGTTGAGGGTATTTCCGCCGCTTACCCCGCTTCCCGTCCAGGTACCAGGAATGCCACTTTGGGTGGTATTGAGGGCAATATTTCCCCCTGTTCGACAAATGGGGGTAGGAATGGGGGTGAGGGTGATGGTGGTGCGTGGAATGATGGTTACCTGTAGGGTATTCGGGGTGGCGCATTGCCCGGCACCAGGGGTAAAGGTGAGTGTACGCACACCTGTGCCCCCTACATTGGTATTGAGGATATTGCCGCCGCTTACCCCTGTTCCTGCCCAAGTACCAGTGATGTTGTTGGGTTGTTCGTTATTCAATGCAATGTTGCCACTGTTCTGGCAAAGTGGATCGATGAGGTCGAGGAAGGCAGCAGTTCGAGTCAAAATTTCGACTACAATGGTATTTGCGGTGCGGCATTGCCCGGAAGTAGGGGTAAAGGTGAGGGTGCGGATACCCGCAGTGCTCGTATTGAGCGCATTGCTAGCGACGCCACTGCCCTGACCAATTGCCCAGAATGCCTCCTTGATTGTTCCCAAGTGGCCTGTTTCCAGTGCCCTGACAAAATGGATCAAAGGGGTAAGGTCAACGGGGGCGGCGGGATTATTTCTACTTCAAGGTATTGGGCAAAGCGCATTGGCCAGGTTAGGGGTAAAGTCGGGGGTACGAATGCCAGCCCCTCCTACATTAGTGTTCAAGGAGTTGCCAGAAACACCTATGCCCGACCAGTTGCCGGTGATGCCATTCTGATTAGCGCCAAGGGCCACACTGCCGCTGCTTTGGCAAAAAGGCCCTTTGGGCGCGAGATCAACCGGAGCATTGGTTCCCGTGATGCGGATATTGCTGGTGGTGAGGCGTTCTTCAGAAGCCGTTGTCCGACCATGGATCTCTATAGATACCACATCTCCCGGACTGACGCCAATTCCAGTTGCTTCAATGGTTCCAGATTGTTGATTGTCTCCGTTGCCAATTATTCCTCCGCCTACTTCATTGCCATTCACAAAAAAACGAACCCGCAGAAAATCCCAACAATCTAAACATCCTCCATCGGTTGAATTATCCGGATCACCACCACAACCTCCTAAAATTGAACATTCATCATCGGAATCCATATTTCCAACTCCCCCCCAGGGCATATTGAAATTAAAAGTAACTGAAAAATCTACGGAAGAACATCCAGTTATGGTTCTTGGGCCAAGGAACTCAGGAACGCTGGTGTCATTGTTATTATAGACTCTTCCCGGATTGGTAAAAATCACCGTTTGGCCCCAGCCCAATACTGGCCATACCGCAGCAACCAAAGTAAATACAGGCGCAAAATCGATAGCTGGACGCAAAATATATGGTGATTGTAGCCCGCCAAAATCCAAGTACCAACACTAGATTGAGTCAGAAATTTCATCATGACGTTTTTGTTCGTACAATTAAAGTGCGGTATGGAAGAGGCAAAGCAACCAGGTGAGTAGAAAAGAACAAGCAAGAACACAAAAATTGGCAAAAAAAATCAAAGTTGAGCAAGTATGGGGCATTAATTTATTGTAAATACTGCCCGCTGCGTCAAAAATCTTACAATTCAAAAGCCTTTAAGCCAGCGCTTTTAATTCGTCTTGTACCAATTTGAGGCCATGTACTACGGCCTTTTCAAAAGCAGCAAAATCGCGAGCCAAGTCCGTGGGGTTGAAATCCGCTTTGGCCCTTTCGAGTAAGGTGGCGTGGGCACTTAGTTCGCCCAGTCCGACCATTTGAAAAGAGGGTTTTATTTTGTGGGCTTTGGCGGCAAAATCTTTCCATTGCTCGGCTTCCAGGAACGTACGCATTTGCGCCAATTCCAGGGGTATGGTTTGCACGAAGATTTGAAAAATTTCCTGCATGTAATGGGTGTCGTTATCGTACAGCTCAGTTAATTCATGGCGATTGAGGGCCTTACCCAAGGTTGATGAATGACTGTTGTGGTGGGAAAATCCAGGGAAAAATTTCCTTAAAGCATCCTGAAGCTGCTCGGGAGTAAAGGGTTTTGACAAATGATGGTTCATCCCGGCCTGTAGTGCTTTCTCTTTTTCATCCAACAATGCCGAGGCAGTCAACGCAATAATGGGCACATGTTGGTTTTGGTTTTTGGTGGCATGGCGCAAGCGCAATGTGGTTTCATAGCCATCCAAGATGGGCATTCGGATGTCCATCAAGATCAGGTCAAAGCGCTCTTTTTTCAAAAAATGGAGTGCGGTTTGGCCATCATCCGCTGCGGTATAACTCAAGCCCCATTTTTGCATCAGGTTTTCCAAATACCTGCGATTCATGGGGTTGTCTTCCACAATCAGTACATGCAGGCGACCTTTAGCACCATCAATCTGGAGTTCACCCGTTTCGGAAGGATGCAAGGTTGGCTCCACGGCTGGTTCGAAAGGCAGCAAAATGGTGAAGGTGGTTCCTACGCCGGGCGTGCTTTGTACATTGATGTTTCCTCCCAGCAATTCAACGAGTTGTTTGGTGATGGGCAAACCCAATCCGGTGCCATTCCGCTGAACCTTATTCGCTTTACCGGCTTGATTGAATCGTTCAAAAATAAAGGGCAAACGCTCCGGGGAAATGCCAATGCCGGTATCTTTTACGATAAATTCAATCCACTGTTGTTGGTCGATTAACTTCGCCTTCGCCGAGCAACAAATCGTGCCTTCTTCGGTGAATTTGAAGGCATTGTTCATGAGGTTGATCAAAATTTGATTGATGAAGGTGGAGTCACTGCGAAAACGCTGGGGAACGGAAGGGGAAACTTCACATTGAAATTGAATGGGGCGTTGAGACAAACGGAATTCAAAGGTTTTGCACATGGCTTTGGCCATTTCGAAAAAATCAAAATCCTCTAGCTGAGGCTCCATTTTGCCTTGCTCAATTTTGGAAATATCCAGTACATCGCTCACCAGGGCGTGCAATAAATCCGCCGAGTACTTTAGCGTGTTGACGTACTCCTGTTGTTCTTCACTCAAGTAGGTATCGTAGAGCAGATTGGTCATCCCGACGATGGAGTTGATCGGGTTGCGGATTTCATGACTTATGTTGGCCAAAAAGGCTTTCTCGGCATCTCTGGCTTGTTCCGCTTCCTGGCGCGCGCGTTCCAAATCCACCTGCAATATTTTTTGCTCGGTAATGTCCAGATGAATGCCCAATGTGCCGACCAATGCCCCCTGGTCATTGTAGATCGGGGTATTGTTGATGAGGGTCCAAATGATGCTCCCATTTTTTTTACGCAGGGGAGCTTCCCAAATCACCGATTTTCCTTTCAAAAATTTGACTTCTTCTTGTTGTGCCCGGTCGAGAAATCCCTGGGGAGCAAACAGGGCTTTGGGGTCTTTTCCAACGAGGTCTTCCTCCAAATATCCAACCATTTCACAAAACCGGGGGTAGGCCCGGATGATTTTTGCTTCGGAATCGACCTCTAACAGGCCCAATTCCATGTTCTCCATAATGCTCCGGTATTTTTCTTCACTTTTGCGCAAGCGTTCACCGGCAGTTCGCAAACTGGTAATGTCCCGGGCAATGGAATGGGCCTCAAAAAGTTTGTCGCCCTGGTACACGAAACTTACCTGTTGCCCTAGCCACATTTCCCGTTCCTCGGCATTTTTTACTGGAAATTCGAGGTAGCTGCTGGCGAGGCGGTTTTTTACCTGATCACGGTACTGCGTGCGAATGACCTCGGCATAATCTTCTCGAATCAGGGCTGAAAAATGTTTCCCCAACATCTCATCCATCGCAAAGCCCAATAATTGGGCCGCAGCAGGGTTAATGTAGCGAAAAATGCCCTGATAATCGGAAATGAAGACAATGTCCTGGGCATTATTGACAATTTCCTGTACGTAATGCAATTCTTGTTTCAGGGCATCCACTGAAGACAGTTGAGTATGGAGGCTTTCATTTTGTTGACTGAGTTGGATGATCAATTGCTCTTTTTCCAATAGCAATGCCTCTGCGCGGAGCCGAGCATTCCTTTCTTCAAGTAATTGGTCTTTAACAGTGTTCGTGCTTTTCTCCATCCTTGCTGCACTCAATTTCCTCAAAAATAGTGAACTGAATTCACATTACAAAAAACAGTTAACGCAAAAGCATTACTTCACCGCTGCGGCTGGCCTTTTCTCCGTCCACAAACGCTATATCGGCACGCCAAACGTAAAGACCCTGAGCAGCAAATTCTCCACGTGCTGTTCCGTCCCAGCGGGTCTCCCGACTATTGGGCAACCCATTTTGTATCCGAAAAAGCTCATTTCCCCAGCGGTCAAAAATGCTAAGTTGGACAATTCGGGCAATGCCCCGGTCACAGAAAAGGGTAAAATAATCGTTTTCACCATCATCGTTGGGTGAAAATGCGTTGGGGGCAAAAGTATTGTGCCGCAGGATGACGTCAAAAGTAACGGTCGTGGAATCGATACAACCTTTCAAACTGCTGGCGATCAACTTGAAACTGCCACTGCGCAAGGGTTGTGCATATGGTTCGGCGCAATCAGTGCAGCTCAGTCCTGCGGAGGGCGACCAGCGGTAGCTACCTATGGCTTGATTGGCTCGTGGCATAAGTTGCAGGCTATCAAATTGTTTAAGGCTCATGTTTCCCAGTTCGACAAGTTCAAAAGATTCTGGATTCCGAAGGGTTACTGATCGGGTCAGTTTACAAGCCGGACTGGCTTGTACCGTAGCCTGGTAAGTACCTGCAGCAAGACCCTGAATATGGATTCAGGCTGAAAATCTTTGCCGTTCAAGGTATATACCAGGGGGCGGTTGACGCCGCTTACATTCGTGATGGCAATCATACCATCTTTGCCATTGGCGCAATTGGGGTCGGTTCCGCTCATGGTTCCGTTCAGCTCACGGGCTTTAATGTCGATGGAATGGGCCGCAGGGCAACCGTGGACGGAAGTGACGGACACTCCAAATTTGCCAGGGGCTTCAATGCTGATAGAGGAATTCGTCGCTCCATTAGACCAGCGGTACTGCGCAAAATTGCCCGCATCGAGCACCGAAAAATTCTCTGGGCAGATGATGCTGTCGCCTTTGATTCGGAATCCACTTAAGTCTTCCATCATGATGTGATGGGTAAGGATGCTGTCACAGCCTTGTGGGGTTTTGAGCACGATGTCAAAATAGCCCGTGTCGCGATATTCCTTTCCAAGGATGGTGACGCTGCCTCCCGGACAAATAAAAATTTCTTTTGGACGGGGGGCTTTTTTTATTTCCAAGACCGTAGAATAGGAAAAATAATTGCAGGAGGGATTGTTCAGTTGGGTAGCGCTGGCTGCCGCTGCCAAACGGAAAGTTTGCCCTGAACGAGGTTGTACAATATCAATACTCAGTTTGTTGGCTCCCACGATGGGGTTCCAAATTTTACCTTGGTCATCACTGCTTTGCCATTGGTAAGCCAGAGAATTGGGATCGTTGATCTCGATTACCGGGGTCAATTTAAAGAGGTCGCTGGCGCAAATGAGGCTGGTATCCGGCATCTTGATGTTGGGCCCACAAGGGAAAAACGAGATGTTATCCAAACCCAGGTCATTGCCTAGCCCTCCCGGAGCATTGTTGCGGAGCGAAAGGATGATGCGCGTTGCGTTGGCAGGCGTGGTGAAGGAAAAGCCATAGGTGTGCCATTGGCCGTCCTGTACCACTTCTCCACTGCTGTACTGTTCTTTGCCATCTACTAAAAAAGACAGGTTGGGCTTGATGTAAGTGGTGAAGCTGGGCAGCATCAGGTTGATGATGTCTGCCGAGAATTGATAAGTCGTATTGCCACATACCGTCACCGTATCCTGATAAAACAAACCCGGCTGAAAACTGGCATTGACTACCATAAAATAACCATTGGGGTCGTTGCTGCGGTCTTTGGTTTTGACCCAGGAGGAAGCCGAAAATGATCCCCAACTGGTATTGCCGTTGGTAATGACGTAAAGCCCGTCGTTGGGTGGAGTAGAGGCACTGTAGCTATACCCCGGAGCAATGCCAGGGTTGGGCGCGACATTGGGGAACCCGCTGCCAAAGTCTCCCCGACTGAAAATATTTGCCCCCAAAGAACCTTTACACAAACCTTGTGCATGACTGGAAATAGAGCCTAGGCTTAAAAGCACCAAGACAATTGCGATCTGAATTCTAACGTACATTTTGTTTTTGTTGTGATGCTTTAAACTGCGCTTGGAGAACCAAGATAGGCGGAACAATGGGTATTTTCAAAATGAAAAAAAATTATCCAGCTACTTGTCAGATATTTTGCAACACGAAATGATCTTTTCTGTCGTTACAACTAAAACTTTATATTTTTACATTCGGATGACAATTCCATTAACTGATTACCTAACCTATTTTCAAAATATGAAATCACGAATCCTGTTTTTTGTCGTGGCCTTAATGGCTGCAGTGGGTTTACAAGCACAAACTCTACTATGTTCCCCTGAAAAGCCAGTTGCTGGCGAAACCGTTACACTTTCCTATGACCAAACCAAAACGATACTCGTCAATGAAAAAGAATTAAAAGTTACTGCCTTGTTGCTAAACAACAACCCTAGCGGCGATCGCTTTCAAATCGAAGACGTAGAATTTACCGCAGAAAAAGGCGTATTGAAAGCAAAACTGAGCATTCCTGCCAATGTCAATGTCTTTTACATTGCCTTTGCCAATGAAGTAGACGGTGCAAAAGACAACAACAAAGGCCAAGGGTATGGTTTTGCGTTGTACCAGGCCGACCGAAAAAAATATTGCCCGGTGCCAAGGGCAACATGGGCTTGGTCAAAGGTCGGTACGCGACTTTGGCCAACGTGGAACGCAGTCCAACTGAGGCATTTGCTTTGATTGTGGAAGAATTTGAAGCCAATCCGTCATCGCGCAAAGATCCTGTACTGCTTTCTTTTTGTGCAGTAGAAGGAAAACGCAACAAGAATGAGGCGATGGTGGCTAAAGCCAAAAAAATGGCAGAGGCATTGGTTTTGGACAACAAAGCAAGCGAACAAGACCTATTCACCGCGTATCAAACATACAGGGTACTGGATGAAAAAAACTGCTTTGGCGCCTTTGACGGAAAAGATCAAAAAGAAATATCCTAAGGGACTTCTGGTGCGCAGCGAAAAAATAGAGGCGCTGAGCATGGAAAAAGACCTCAACAAAAAAGTAGCGCTGTACGAGTCTTTGTCGGCTCTGCCTTTTACCGCTGCAGAAAAACCAGCTTTACAGGGGGTTATTTCCAGCTTGGCCAGCGGTTTTTTGATGAAAAAAGATTGGCCGAATTTTGAAAAATACCTCAGCCCTATTACCGACAAAATCAGAAAGGCATCTATGCTAAACAGTGCTGCCTGGAGCCTTTGTGGGGAAGGAATCGTCAAAGAAGTAAGCACCGCCGATGCAGTTTTGTCTGCCAAATATTCCAAACAGTCCATTGACTTGGTTAAGTCATTACAATCAGCAAAAAACCGCGCTGATGTCCCTTTCAATAGGAGTCTCAAACAAATGAAAGAGGATTCAAAGGCATATTTGGGAATGTTCTCAGACACTTATGCGGTGTCTTTGTACCGTACTGGCAAATACGCCGAAGCACTGGAATATCAACAGGTTTACAACGAAACCCAAAAATTCAGCGATCCAGAAACCAACGAACGCTACTGCATCTACCTGGAAAAAGCCAAAGGGGGTAAGGAAGCCGAAGCCATGTTGGAAAAATTGATCACCAAAGGAGCCGCTTCAGAGGCCATGAAAACCCAGTTTGTACGCTTGTTCCAGGCCAACAACAGCCCTGAAGCTGCCGCACAGCGCTACTTGAACAACCTGGAACTGGAAGCCAAAGCCAATAAAAAAGAGGAACTGCGCAAAAAGATGATCGACCGCGAAGCCCCTGATTTCAAACTCCGCAACCTCAGTGGGGAAGAAGTGGCCTTGAGCAGTTTGAAGGGCAAAGTGGTCATCCTCGATTTTTGGGCAACCTGGTGTGGTCCCTGCAAAGCCTCTTTCCCTGGGATGCAAAAATCGCTGGAGGCCAGTAAAGACCGCAGTGATGTGGTTTTCCTTTTCATCGATACCTGGGAAAAAGGCGACAACAAAGAAAAAGCTGCCGCTGAATTCATCGAAAAAAACCAATACAGTTTCAATGTCTTGATGGACAATGACGATAAAGTGGTAGGCAGTTACAAAGTAGAGGGCATCCCTACCAAATTTATCGTAGGCAAAGATGGCCGCATCAAATTCATGAGCGTTGGGTTCAATGGAACCGAAACCCTCATTGAAGAAGTAGCTGCCATGATCGACCTGGCTAGCGAGGCCAAGCCCTAGTAGTGGCGCCCCTGCGTGGGCGCCATCCTTAACAAAAATAAAAAGGGCGCCCACACAGGGGCGCCACAACAATACAAGTATTTATTCCAACGTTTTGCTTGTGCATTTGTGGAACACAACGAAAACCATTATCTTACTCCAGAAAAGAGCCAGTAATGTTAAACTTTTACATTACTTAAATTTTTCAGCGCTTTGAGCATTACAGTTATTGGGAGAGTTGCGTATACTTGCAGCACAATTTCAAGAAATTCATATTTGTTTTTCACTCAAAACCGATTATCAACCCTCGCTATCTATATGAAAAACTGGAAATCAATACTTGCGCTGTGTCTGCTGATCTGGGGGGCAACCAAATTGCAGGCGCAGGACATTCACTTTTCGCAGTTCTACATGTCGCCGTTAAACCTCAATCCGGCAATGACTGGCGTCATGAACTGTAACGTACGCATCGCAGCCAACTACCGCAACCAGTGGGCTAGTGTACTCCGTTCCAATTCTTTCCGCACTTATTCCGTGTCTTATGACCAACGGATTCCCGTAGGCCGTTACGACTATTTCGGGATAGGGGGGACTTTTTGGGGCGACCGCGCGGGGGAAGCCAACTTTGCAACGCTTACGGGTAAACTCTCCGGCTCGTACTCCAAACAGATCAGTGGTGGCCGCAAAAAAGCAGGTTACCTGGTTGTGGGAGCAGAAGCAGGCCTGGCTCAACGCAGCCTCGACTTCTTAAACTTGCGCTGGGGAACCCAGCACGACGGCGAAGGTGGTTTTGATCCAACGCTCCCTTCACAGGAAGACGGCTTCAATCGCGACAACTTCCTTTTTGCGGATATGGCCGCAGGGCTTTTGTACTTCCACCGCAACGGCAACAAAAACGTCTACATTGGTGGGGCATTCCACCACCTCAATCGGGCCAATCAGTCTTTCGATAGTGCAGCGGAAGACCTGATTTTCAGCCGATTCACGGTACATGCGGGGGGGGAGTTCCCTACTTCTAGTGGCAAAATGGGCATTTTACCTGGCTTCATCGTGATGCGCCAGGGACCATCGTTCCAAGTCAATGCCGGTGCGAGCTTGCGCTTTATGCTGGATCAATCCAAAGACAGTTACCAGGCTTTCCAATTGGGTTTGTGGGGACGGGTTGCCAACAAACTGGAGCAAGGTTACCTTACCGATGCCATCATTGCGTCTACACGGTTTGATTTCAACGACCTGAGTCTTGGATTCAGTTATGACATCAACGTGTCTCAATTGAAACCAGCGTCCAATTCGCAGGGTTCTTTTGAATTTAGTTTGATTTACAAAATTTGTGGTTTGGAACGCCGTGGGGTATATTGCCCGAACTTCTGATACCACATTGTATACGATAAAAAAGGCCTTCTGGTACCAAAAATGTTTCCAGAAGGCCTTTTTTTGTGACGGATTCTCTCCTTTCCCGCGTACTTCTGGATCATCCATGCGCTGCATTTACCATTTTCTTTGTAACTTGCAGCGTTGATTTTATGACCGATTATTAGAACGCTTTCGAAATACTGGTTTCGATTTTGAATCGTTTCAAAGGTCACAATCATTCGTAAACCAAAATTCGAACACAATGTTTGGCAGTAAAGATTCCAACACCAAGCCACGCAATGGATCTGTTGCTCCGGTCAATCCCAATTCCTTCAATAGCCTGGTGCAAGGTACCGTGGTCGAAGGGACGGTGCGCTCCGAAAGTGATATCCGGGTAGACGGCTTAATCAAAGGAAAGCTCTTCTGCGATGCCAAAGTGGTCATTGGCCCCACTGGCCAAATCGAAGGGGAAATCCGCTGTGCCAATGCCGTAGTGGAAGGTAAGTTTGAAGGAACAATCGTAGTGACCGAATTGCTCAACGTCCGCGAAAATGCGGTAGTTGTCGGTGAAGTGACCACTGGAAAATTACTCGTACAATCTGGTGCCATCTTCAACGTAACTTGCACCATGGGTGCTCAAACCGTACCCGCAGCAAAAAGCAGCGTTGCTGTGAAAAAAGAAGATGAAAAAGGAGTCAAAGCACCCAATAATTGATCAAAGTGATGCCTCAAAAAGGAAAGCCACACCCAATGTCTATCTTAAATATTCGGGTATGGCTTTCCAAATGGGGATCATCATTCTCCTTGGTGCCTTGTTGGGGCGCAAACTTGATGCTTATTTTCAGAGCCCCAAACCCTGGTTTACAATGGTCTTCTCTTTGGTAGCCGTCGCAGCTGCCTTATACATCAGTCTCAAAGATTTTCTTTCCAGCGGAAACAACAATCAGCCGCACAAATGACTTTTGTACTTCATCCAACTGTACTCATTCCTTAATTATGCATTACTTTTGTCGTTGAGTGGCTTTGAAAGCACACTGGGCACTTGAGCGTTTCAATTGCTCTACTCCTCAACTGCGAAACAAATGAATCAATCCCGCTTTTTGTTGTATCTGGGTGCTGTGTCGGCCTGCACGGCAATCGGTTTGTTCTTGCTCAATCGTTTGCCGGGTTTTCAGGTTCACGCGTTCTTTGCGTGGGGTACGTTTGCTTTTTTTACGCTGTTTACCCTGTTGGCGTTTTGGTATGGACGAATGGCCTCACTGAGTGCCAATAAACATCAATTTACCAATGCCTTTATGGGATTGACCATGGCTAAAATGCTTTTTTCGCTGATGATCATCGTGGGGTATTTTTTCCTGGCCAAACCCACCGATAAGTTATTCATCGTGCCTTTTTTTGGTATTTATTTGATTTATACCGTTTTTGAAACCGCCCTCTTGATGAAATTGGGCAGAACCCATTAACACTATGGAAAAGCCAAATTACAATGTATCGGTCAATGGCCAGGACGTACTGAAAAATGCCACCCAAACGGATTTGGATTTTATTCGACTGGACGACAACAATTACCACATCCTCTATGGTGAGCGCTCGTTTATGGCCACCCTGGAAAAGGTCGACTATTTTCGAAAGTCCTTTGTGTTCAACATCAATGGCGGCATCTACGAGGTAAAAGTCGCCGATCAGTTTGACCAAACCGTAGATCGCCTGGGTTTAACGACTCACGCATCTACTAAATTTAAAGACGTCAAAGCGCCTATGCCGGGATTGGTGTTGGAAGTTATGGTAGAACCTGGCCAAAAAATAGAGAAAGGGGATACGCTCTTGATCCTTGAAGCCATGAAAATGGAAAACGTGCTCAAGTCGCCCGGCGATGGAGTAGTCAAAAAAGTGAAAGTGGAAAAAGGCTCGGCAGTGAACAAGAACCAGATTTTGCTGGAAATGGAATGATTAAGCGAATAGCTAAAAGCGAAAAGCGAATAGCGAATAGTAAGTATGACCATTCACTTTTCACTTTTCACTTTTAGTTTTTCATTTAACACTTAACTGCGTAAACGCTGCTTTGCCGCAGCGCAAAAAACCAGCATATTGCTCTTCTTCAGGTGTGTAACCTCTTGGTTGGGTCAGCAACTGGCCGTCTGGTGAAAGCAATACATAATACGGTTGGGTATTGGTTTGGAAGTATTCCGTCTGAAAATGTGACCATTTGTTGCCAACGGTGCGCAGCTTACGGGTTCCTCCTAATGCAGACTCTACTTCAATTTGATCTTTTATCGGCAATTCTTGTCGATCGTCCACATACAAAGAAATCAACACATAATCTTTTTCCAGGAGTGGATATACGGGCTTGGTTGGCCAAACGTGTTCCTCCATTTTGCGGCAATTCACACAGGCATGACCCGTAAAGTCAAGCATGACGGGTTTATTTACCCGACGAGCATAAGCCAGACCTTGTTCCAAATCTTTGAAACAAGTCAGGTCTTGTGGACAATCACAGGGTTTGAACCAACTGTAGCAGACGGGAGGCGCTAAACCACTCAAGAGCGTCAGGGGCTGATAACTTCCGGTAGCTTGATTGACTCGAAACCCCGTTCCCAGGTAAATGGCAAACGCCAGTGAACCTGCACCGATCAAAATCTTCCAGCCATTCGATCTCTCCTTTCCATAATGTGGAAAATGGATGACGCCCAACAGGTACAAAGCCAAACCTAGAAAAATCAACAACCAAATGGCCAGGAATGGCTCGATGGTCAGGGCTTCCCAGTGTTTGACCAAATCGGCGTTGGACAGAAATTTCAGCGCCAGCGCCAATTCCAAAAAGCCCAGAATTACTTTGATGGTATTCATCCAGCTACCCGACTTGGGCAAGGATTGCATGATGCTGGGGAAAGCCGCAAACACAGCAAATGGTAGCGCTAGTCCTAAGCCAAAGCCACCCATACCCGCCGTAAGTTGCCAGGCTCCGCCATTGGAGGTTAAGGCGCCGGCAAGCAGTGAACCCAGAATCGGTCCCGTGCAGGAAAAAGATACCAAGGCCAAGGTCAGCGCCGCAAAGAAAATACCAATTCCTCCTCCCAGGTTTTCGGCTCTGCTGGAGCTGTTGACCCATGAACTGGGCAAAGCCAATTCATAATAGCCAAAAAAGGAAAAAGCAAAAACGACAAAGACTACAAAGAAGAGAATATTGAGCCAGACATTGGTGGAAATGTCATTCAGAATATCGGGGTTGAGGTTGTCCATCAAGTGAAACGGAATGCTCAACAAGAGGTAAACCAGCACAATAAAAAGAGCATAAAGTGAGGCATTGGCAATCAGCTTTCCTTTTTTGTTGTGGCTCATTTTGGTGAAAAAACTCACTGTAAACGGAATCATTGGAAACACGCAGGGCGTAAGCAAGGCCAACAGGCCTCCAAAGAAACCGAGCAGGAAAATGCGCCCAAACCCAGTGCTGGCGTTAATGACTTCGGTTTCGTCTCCACATTGTCCCAGTGGGGCATCGAGCTGTGGTTTGGCCAGGCCATAGGTGGCTTCCAGCGAGTTGTCGCTCGGTAGGTTCAGGCTTCCACTACTATTGCCCTTGATGGCCGCAGTGGCTTCCTGACCAATCAAAGCGCTCAAGGTTGCCGGAACAAAATGAAAGTCAACATCGGTATTTGGAAGGCATTGCCGGTCATCGCAAGCCATATACGTCAAGTATCCCGAAATGGGTTTATCAGGATCAGTGACTTTCACTTTTTGGGTATAAACAACCGGGCCTTTAGTGTATTTTTTGACCAAAACATTCTGAAAAAGTGGATCCCTAAGTTGCTTCATTGCCCCCGTCTCCACCATTTCTCCCCCTAGGGCATAATTGCTGCTTTCGGTAAACGTAAAAGAAGTGGGTGTTGGCCCATCATTGGGGGCGGTATGCTGAGAATAGAGGGTCCAGCCTTTGTCGATGTTCGCGGTCATGGTGATCAGGAAAGTTTCGGCATCCAGTTTTTGGATGGCGGCTTGCCATTTCACGGGATCCACAAAACCACTGGTAGGAACCTGGGCATCGGTCAGCAAAAAACCGGAATTGGCCGTTTCCTCATTGGGCTGGCCCGCTGCATCAACTTTATTTTTCGCGTCTTTTAGTTTGTCTGCGTCAAGGCTACCGGTCTTTTTTTTTTCGTCGCTGTTGCTGAGGGTAATTTTGAACGCAAACTCGGTAGGAGGCAAACATTTTTCGTCGTTGCAGCACATGAACTCTACATAGCCGCTGATCGGCTTGGAAGGATCACTCACTTTTACTTTTTGGCGAAAAGTGGCGGTATGCAGCAATTTGATGACGTTCATGTCAAACATCTTGTCGTGGCCTTCCTTGCGGTCGCCTTCTTCGATGTTTTTACCTTGCAATTTGAAATGTGCGCCCTGATCGTAGTGGAAGGAAGTGCGCACGGGGCCATCATCACTTTCCAAATATTGAGAATAAGTGTTCCACCCATCCTGGATGTCGGCAACAAAGATGAGTTCGTACTCGTCCGCGCTGATCTTTTTCGAGCTGGTCGACCACTTTACCGGGTTCTCGATTTGTGCAAAAACGGTAAAGGCGCTAAAGAAGAGTAAGAAAAAAGACATCATTCTCATGGGAAAGACTTTTAATGAACAACAACAGTTGCAGTGAACCGATGGTTGTAACGTAAAAAGTAATTTGTGATGTATATTTTAAGTTGTCCGCGTGGCTACATTGACGCCGACATGTGGGTCATTTTTACCAGAGAATCAAAAAGGCGGTGTCCATCGGAGTTGCCCAAGATTTCTTCAGAAGCACGCTCAGGGTGTGGCATCATTCCGAAAACATTGCGCTGTTTGTTGCAAATGCCTGCGATGTTGTCCAGTGCGCCATTCGGATTGGCTTCCTCGGTAATTTCGCCATTGGGCAGGCAGTATTTGAATAAAATCTGGTCGTTTGCCTCCAATTCGGCAATCGTCTCGGCATCGGCATAAAAACGACCATCGCCGTGGGCAATCGGAATTTTTAATACCTGGCCAGAATGAATGCCCGCCGTCAGTGGGCTATTGTTGGAGATGGTTTTGAGGAAAACGTTTTTGCAAATGTACTGCTGATTGGAATTGCGCAGTAGTACGCCAGGCAATAATCCCGCTTCACACAGGATTTGAAAGCCATTACAAATGCCATACACCAGACCCACCATTGTTGGCGAAATCAACTACGGAAGGTAATCTCCGTATGAGAAACCACCGGGCAAAACGATACAATCACCAGCTCCGAACCCCTCAAGTTCGGTCTCTTTGTGCCAGATTTTTACAGTGTCCTGTTGCAATACATTTCCCAGGACGTGCATCATGTCATCGTCACAATTGGAACCGGGAAAAACGATTATACCGAATTTCATA
This sequence comes from Haliscomenobacter sp., assembly GCF_016718685.1. Classification (GTDB taxonomy): domain Bacteria; phylum Bacteroidota; class Bacteroidia; order Chitinophagales; family Saprospiraceae; genus Haliscomenobacter. The sequence goes on from NZ_JADKCX010000001.1 coordinate 129,456, forward strand.
TTTCGATGGTTTTTTACAGCCCACGATTTTGGCCACGAATGAATTCGTGGATTCCATGGAGGGCGACAGAAGATGCAAAGATAATCATCTCCCAGTGGTAACTCCCGGTGATGATTCAACTTTTTTGGAAAAAAGAGGCGAAATTATTTATCCTGGAAAAATAAAGGCTTGGTACTGCACGACCAAGACCAAAGCGAACCAAACCAAATGCAAAAACTCCGCCCAATTGCGCGTCATCGTGCTGAACAACATGCCTGCCAGCAAACCTGCTCCCGGAGCAAGGATCATCAAATGTTGGAATTGCAAATTGGCTTGAACAGGTACGCTCAATATGGCAATAAACAAAGTCCAGTACACCAGGTTGATCCGCTTTTGGGACTGGATGACCCGTTTACCCGTCAGGCGTCCTTGTTGAAAAATCAACGCCAGCAGCAAGATGCAAAATACCATCATCTCCAGAACAGAAGAAACCGTTAGTCTTAATCCATCAAAGTCCAGTAAGCCAAATGCACGGGTGATTTGTAAACGCCAAAACAGGTCAAATTGGTCGAACCAAAACATACCCACACCCAGCAAAACATAAGGGACAATCAACCCACATACAGCCATGAGTCGTTCCCGAAAATTGAAACCGCGCATCACGTTTAAGCCTACAAAAATCAGGACGATAAACACCAAATACGAGGGGTAAAAAAAACTGGCGATGGCTAGAAAAAAACCGGCATTAAACACCCGGTCCGACACCGAATTTTTTTTGAAAGTATCCATCAACTCGTGTAAAGCCAGGAGCAAAAAGAAATTGCCTCCATGCAAGGGCGAAAAAGGGCCAACCTGCGGCGCCGTACAACTGATCAGTACGTAAAACAGTCCCGGCATCATGTTGATGTCCTTGGAAAGCCGAAAATTTAAATCGATGTAGTTGATCGTAAATGCGCCCAGAAACAAAAAAACCAGGGCGATGATTAAAGCCGTGGAGGACTTGCCGTTGATGAATACATTCAAATAATGGTACGCTACCCCATATTCAGTAGGTACATATTTCGCCTGCAAAAATACAGGTGCAGCCAGCATCAAGGCAGCAAAGAACAACACAAATATGGTAGAAAGTACTTGATTGGTCCGGAATAACGAAAGCACAAGCTGTAGTTTTGCATAGGTAATGGGGCAAATGTAAGGAAAAAGTTGAAAAAGTTGATAGGGGTTGATGAAGGTTGATAGGAGTTGATACCCATCAACCCCATCAACCTTCATCAACCCCTATCAACCCTTTTCAACTTTTTTTAGAGTCGATCCAAAGCCTGCCCCAAATCTTCGATCAGGTCTTCCACATCTTCAACGCCTACACTCAGACGGATCAGGGAATTGGTCAAGCCCACTTTATAGCGCTCCTCCTGTGGAATACTGGCGTGGGTCATGGTAGCAGGATGGCCGATCAGGGATTCAACCCCTCCCAAGGATTCCGCTAGCGTGAACAATTGCGTATTGGACAGTACAGTTGTAGCGTATTCCAACGTATCCGTATGCAAATCAAAAGAGACCATTGCACCATAATGCCGCATTTGTTTTTTGGCAATAGCGTGTCCGGGATGGTCGCTGAATCCCGGATAGTAAGTTTTGCGCACTTTGGGGTGATTGCGCAAAAACTGCGCAATTTTTTCGGCATTCTGACAAGCTCGTTCTACCCGCAAATGTAAGGTTTTGATGCCGCGCAGAATGAGGAAACAGTCTTGAGGCCCGGGCACAGCGCCAATGGCATTTTGCAAAAAACGCAGTTGCTGGGCAATTGAATCATTGTTGGTGATCACTGCGCCGTGGATCACGTCCGAGTGCCCTCCGATGTATTTGGTGGCCGAATGCATCACGATGTCGGCACCCAAATCGAGTGGATTTTGTAGGTAAGGAGAGGCAAAGGTATTGTCTACACAAGTCAGGATGCCCTGCTCACGTGCCAGGGTACATACCGCTTTGATGTCGACCAGACTAAGCATTGGATTGGTGGGCGTTTCGATCCACAACATGCGGGTTTTGGAATTGATTTTTGCTGCAATACTGCCCAAATCCTGCATGGGAACGAAATGAGAAACCAGCCCATACCGCCCGTGTACCCGCACCAATTGGCGGTAAGAGCCCCCATACAAGTCATTGCTCGAAATCAATTCATCACCCGGATTGAGCAAACGGATGATCGCATCCATGGCCGCAAGTCCACTGCTGAAACACACGGCGTGTTGGCCATTTTCCAGCGCCGCCAGGTTTTTTTCCAATACCGAACGGGTGGGGTTCTGGGTACGTGCGTACTCATACCCCTGGTGTACGCCAGGGGCTTCCTGTGCATAGGTAGAGGTCTGATAAATGGGGGTCATGACGGCTCCAGTGGAAGGATCTGGCTCAATGCCCGCATGGATGGCTTTGGTTCCGAATTTCATAGATTTATGGTGATTAGGGGGCAAAAATAAGAAAATTTTAGGGTTCGAGGGGGCAAGAGTTCGAGGGTTCGTAGTTCGGGGGTTCGAAGTTCGGGGGTTCGTTACCCGGTCGTGCAAGCCAGGGCTTAACGAACCCGAACCTCGAACCCCGAACCCCCGAACCCTAAAACCTAATTTTCAACCCCATCCCCTTCATCTCCAACAAGGCCTCCGCATTTCCTTTGGCGTCATCCACCGGATGATGAGTGTGCGCGGTGACACGCAGGTGTTTAAAGTTGACAAAAACATCTTTGGCCAAACCTTTGTACAGGCTGCCCAGGTTTTGGGAACTGTGTCCAAAGGGGTTCTCACCCAAAAAATGATGGAAATACCAACACACAAACATCCAGTCAAAACCATTGTTGTCGCTGATAAAAATGGGCCGATCAGGACATACCTCTTTCAGCCAATCCATAAATCGTTGCATTTCGCCAGCGGGCTCTGGAAAGCTGAGGGTTTCTTCCCGCGAATACCGCGAAACGGCCAGGGCCTGGGGAACGAATTTTTCGGAGATGGGCCGAAATTGGGCAAAAAAGGTCTGATCCAGTTCGGGCGTTACCAATACTGCCCCGAGGAAAGCATGGAATAATCTCCAGGAATTGGGCCGTCGGCTTCGACGTCTACCATGATATAGGCCATGATTGGTGTTTTTCAATAGTTGAGAAAGTTGAGCGGTTGAGAAGTTGAGGCTACCGCGAGCGACAGTCCGAAGCGGCAATACAGTTCTTTTGAAATGGACAAAACCAGATGCTCTTTTGTTGTCGCTCGCGGTAGCCTCAACTCCTCAACCGCTCAACTTCTCAACTTTTTTATTAAATCTCATTCCGCTGATTCTTCCACCCTTTCCTGCACCGCCATCACCAGTGCCGCCAAATGAGCACATAGTCCTTTAACCGGGCAAGTGCAGCTGATGGCAATGACTTCATCTCCACGGAGTTTAAGCGATACCTGTTCAATTCGGCCTGCGTATACCTTGGCCGTCCAGCGATAGCGGTATTCCTCTAATCCCACCAGGGCCCCATCCAACCAAAGGTCTTCCCCGGCCATGAGTACGTCTGTGGAGAAAGTGTCTTCCATTTCTGCAAGATAAAAAGGGACTCCCATGGAAAAAGATTATTTTTGCAAAAAAAGGGTTCGAGGTTAGAGTTGAGAAGGTTATGGCCTTCCATTCCTTAGCGTTTGTTCTCCAAAATTTAGGAATGGAAGGCCATAACCCCCGAACCCTCGAACTACGAACCCTTGAACTACGAACCCCCGAACCCTCGAACCTTGTCCTTATGCGCAATCGTTTGATTCTCCTGTTCTTAACCCTGTTTTTGCCCCTGTTGGTTCCCGCTCAGAAAAAAAAGTTTCGTTTGCCGCCAGATTTTGTGGAGGTTTCGGGCTTGCAGATCACTGCGCCCGACAGCATTTGGTGGCACAACGACAGCGGCGATCGGCCACGTTTGTTGCTTACCGACGGCCGGGGCCGAGTGCGTCAACGCATTGCTTTATCTGGCATTCAAAACCGCGACTGGGAAGACATCAGTACCGACCCCTCTGGGCGTTTGTATATCGGAGATTTTGGCAACAACCTCAACCGCCGTACCGATTTGCGGATTTACCTCTACCAACCCGGTACACAGCGGATTGATTCGATTTTGTTTGCCTACCCCGATCAGCGCTCTTTTGCACCGCCTCTGGCACAGTGGAATTTCGATGTAGAGGGTTTTTTCTGGTTCCGCGATTCCTTACACCTGTTTACCAAAAACCGCCTTGTCGCCGGGAATTATTACACCAAGCATTATATTTTGCCAGCCAAACCTGGTCAGTATGCTGCCATTTTACGCGATAGCTTCCTGTTGCCCAAACGGGTAGTGACTGCAGCAGCAGTACGTCCCGACGGCAAACAAATTGCCTTGCTCTCTTACTTCTACCGCATGACTTTTCTGGGGCTTTTACCCAAAACGCGTACCAGCATCTGGACCTTTACCGATTTCCCCGGTACGGATTTTTTTAAAGGTACCATGACCAAAACCAAGGTGCACAAACCGCCCCTCATCCCTACCCAATACGAATCACTGGACTACGTCAGCGAGCAACGGGTCCTGATCGCATCGGAACGCACGATTATGTTTAAGCCAAAGGCGAAGCAAATAAAATTAAAGAAAGTTGAAAAGTTGAAAAGTTGAAAAGTTGAAAAGTTTTACAACATCTGCAGACGAATATTTCTATCTTGCTCTTACTAACTTTTAAACTTTTCAACCCTAAACTTTTCAACTCTTTATGCAGCCTACACCCATTCGCACCATCGTTATCGGAAGTTACCCCTTCCCCGGCTGGCTTGAATTTGCGATCCAACACCTGGACAAATTTGGCCCTGCAGATTTGGAAGAAATGATCGAAGACGCAGTGGTAGCCGCCGTACACGATCAGGTCGCTGCTGGCCTTGACGTGATCACCGACGGGGAGCAAACTCGTCTGGATTTCAACCTTTCTTTTTATGGCTACCTCAAAGGCATTGAGGCCAATGAGTCCGAAACGCGCAAATTTGGCCCCGCTGCCCACGACCAACGCGGCAAACACAGCATCGTAGAACCCCTGCGCGCCCCCGAAGGGCTGGGAGCCGTGAAGGAGTTTTTGCGCCTAAAAAGACTGGCACCCGCCGGGCCAAGCCTCAAAACCAGTGTACCCGGCCCTTACACCCTGAGTGGCCGGATGCTGCCCAACCAACAATACCCCGACCGCTACGCCATCACGGAAGCGCTGCTGCCCATTGTGCGCAAAGAGTTGGAAGACCTGGTGGCGGCTGGCTGTACCGAAATTACGGTAGACGAGCCTTCCATGAGTTGTTATGCCTATAAGGAGGACACCCAACGTTTTGTCGACATCTTCAACCGTACCGTAGAATCGGTACAGGGCAAATGCCGCTTGTCTACACACATGTGTTTTGGCAATTTTAAAGGTCGCCCGGTGGGTTACCGCAGCATCAAGCCCATGCTGCCCGATTTTCTGGATTTGAATGTTGACGAAATCCACATCGAAATGGCCAATCGGGAGTTTGCCGAGATTGAACTATTGGCTCCTTTTGCCGAAAAAATGGACGTAGCCGTGGGCATCATCGATGTAAAAAACTACTACATCGAAACCGAAAAAGATGTGGTTGAGCGCATTCGCCGCTGTTTGCAATACGTGCCTGCTGAAAAGCTGGCGGTAGCACCGGATTGTGGGTTGAGCCAAACGGCGCGCTGGGCTTCACGGCAGAAGTTGATCAATATGGTGAAGGGGGCGAAGCTGGTAAGGGAACAATTGAATAAATGACGAATAACGAATGACGAGTGACGAATTTGGTGCACCGCCGCGCAATATTTTCCCCCCCCCCGGGCCCCCCCCCCCCCCCCTTTTCGTCATTAAAAAAATAGCATATTGAAACCTGCACTTCTAACAGATCAGGCCCTCTGGGACGACGTCCTCCAACAATCTACCGATCCCCATCAATTCCAACTCTGGTGGCTGGGCCAAAGTGGTTTCCTCCTGCAATGGCAAGGACAGCGGGTGCTGCTTGATCCGTATTTGTCGGATTCACTGACCAAAAAATACGCCCACACCACCAAACCCCATGTGCGCATCAGCGAGCGGGTGATCGACCCACAGTTGCTGCGGGGTATAGATGTGTTGAGCTCCAGCCACAACCACACCGACCATTTGGACGCTGAAACCTTACAACCCATTTTGGCCAACAATCTCCAAGCCAGGTTCCTCATCCCGGAGGCCAATCGAGATTTTGTGGTTGAAAGAGTGGGTTGTACCCGTGATTTTCCGATAGGATTGAACGATGGCCAAAGTGTGAGCATCGGTTTGTTTACTTTTTACGGCGTACCCGCTGCACACAATGAACTGGAGCGCGATGCCCAGGGCAATTGCCGCTACATGGGTTACGTAGTTGAGTTCGGACCCTGGAAAATTTACCACAGTGGGGATACCCTTTGGTACGAAGGGATGGTTGAGGTACTGAGACCCTTTCAGGTGGATATTGCCCTTTTGCCCATCAATGGCCATGATCCTGCTCGTGGGGTGGCCGGAAACCTGAACGCTCAGGAAGCAGTGGATTTGGGGCGAGCCATTGGCGCCAAATGGGTGATCCCTCACCACTACGATATGTTTGCCTTCAACACAGCTGATCCGGCGGATTTTGTTGCTGCCGCAAAAAAAGCAGCGCAGAACTATTGCGTATTGGAATTAGGAGATAAGTTCGTTTTTTCGCAAGATACCCTGCCCGCACGGGGTGGGCAGGCATAACATTTAACTAAAAATATTTTTCAGCGCGGTTTCGTCATAACCAGAAAACCTGTAAATTGAACAGGATATTCGCCCCCATAATTGAACAGGATAACCGTATTTTATGGCTGAATCTTTATGGCGCTTTACAAATGACCACGGTCAACCTTACCTCATTGGCCTTTTTCATGGCGACAAGGACGGGCACCTCGTGGTGCACTGCAATTCCAGGGTCGTTTTAATCGATTTTAATGTACAGGATACCAAAGCTTATTCTTTTTTCATCGAAGAAGAGTTGTGCGAAGTAAAACTCGACCGTCAGGACGAGGGGTTTGCTTATTCCTGTGCAATTAATTTGGAGGTGGATACACCCAAAAACCGCTGGCGAAAATCCAGAGTAGCGGATGAAAAAATCAATTATCAACAGGCCTGGTGGATTGCAGGAGGTGTCTTCCTGCTGATTTTCCTCTTCAGCATCTTCCTCAAAAGTACATTTATTCCCAGAATCTGACGTACTTTTGCCCGCTATGAAGTACTTGGCACAACACATTGAAAGTTTGATCTTCACTGCCGATGCCCCCATTTCTTTTGGAGAAATTCGAGCCTGTTTGGAAGAAACCTTTGGTTTGGAATTCCATCAGGAAGAATTGGAAAAAGCCATTGTCCAGCTGAAGGAAAAATACCAGGACGAGGCATACTCCTTCGAAATGCTTGAAATTGCCGAGGGCTACCAGTTTTTGACCAAAGGGGCTTACCACAATACGGTTGGCACTTTGCTCAAACAAAAAACGCGCAAACGCCTATCTCGTGCGGCTTTGGAAACACTGGCCATCGTGGCTTACAAGCAGCCAGTTTCCAAATCGGAGGTCGAAAAAATTCGGGGGGTAAATTCTGATTATGCCCTCCAGAAACTATTGGAGAAGGAACTTGTTTCTATTGTGGGCCGCAGCGAAGGCCCCGGGAAACCACTTTTGTACGGAGCAGGAGACAAATTCATGAATTACTTTGGGTTAAAAAGCATCAAGGATTTGCCCCAGCCCAAAGAATTTAAGGACCCTGAAAACCTGATTGGGGAACCCGAAGAAATTGAAGAAATTGCGGAAGAGTCCGCAGATCTTAGTAACGATTAACTGAAAATAGCATGGAAGAAATGCTCGTCAACCGCGTAGCCAATAGCGGTTTGACCACCATAAACCTGGAAGATTTTTTCCCAGCTGGCGAAATTGCCCATTTCGATCTGGTGGACTACCTGTTTATGGGCTTGATCCTCAAAGAAAAAGATTTTCGGGAAGCCCTCAAAAACCACGATTGGACCCAGTACCAGGGCAAAGTGTTGTTGGTGTATTGTTCCAATGATTCGATCATTCCGGTGTGGGCCTACATGCTAGTGGCCACTTATGCCGAGCCTTTTGCCAAAGACATTTTTCAAGGCGATCTGGAGAACTACTACAAAGCGGCCTACAATCGGGCCTTGAGCCATATTGACCCGGCCAGTTATGCAGGCCAGCGCATCGTCATCAAAGGGTGTAGCGACAAACCAGTGCCCCCTGCGGCATATCTTGAATTGACCCGCGTGTTGAAACCCCACGTACTCAGCATCATGTACGGTGAGCCTTGCTCTACTGTGCCGATTTATAAACGTAAAAGTTGAAGAGGTGCAACCTAAACTTTTTAACGCTTAATCATGCAAAAAGGACTTCGTATTTACGCTGCTGTTGCCACGGCAATTATTGCCATCGCGATACTTACTTCATACAGCGGCACGCGTACGGGCAGCAGCAATGGAGGCAACAACGATAGTTTGCCTCAGGTGATCAAAAGTGTCAACCTCAACCGCAGTTTTGACTTCGCGAATGAACCGGTGCCCGCGCAAAACTTTGATGTGCGCGAACGCCTGGAAAAGGAATTGCTGATCAACTCATACCTCCACGCCAATACCTTGATCAACATCAAACGGACATCGCGGTATTTTCCCATGATTGAAAAAATCCTGGCCGAAAACGACCTACCCGAAGACCTCAAATATTTTCCAGTCATTGAAAGCAACCTGAGCAATGCAGTGTCTTCTGCTGGTGCAAAGGGCCTCTGGCAGTTCATGAAAAGTTCGGCAGATTATTACGGACTGGAAGTCAACGAAGAAGTAGACGAGCGCTACCACATCGAAAAATCGACCCGCGCCGCCATCAAGTACCTGAAAGACCTCAAAAAACGCTTTGGCTCCTGGGCTTTGGTCTCTGCGGCCTACAACCTCGGGCCAACCCGCCTGGCCAGCGACATCAAATTGCAACGCGCCGAATCCTACTACGAACTCAACCTGCCCGATGAAACGATGCGTTATTTCTTTCGTTTGATCGCCGTAAAGGACATTTTCCAAAATCCTCAGCAATACGGGTTTTATCTCGATGATGATTCTTACCCTCCACTGGATAACTACAAAATCGTGGAGGTAAAAACCCCCATCCTCAATCTGGGTGACTTCGCCCGCGAACACGGCACGAATTACCGGATGCTCAAAATTTACAATCCCTGGATGATTGATTCGAAGTTGAGCAATAAGGCTGGAAAGTTGTATGAAATCAAAATCCCCAAGTAAGGAAAGGAACGAAAAATTCACACAATGAATATATCTTGCTTCCGCATGAAATATTCATACCGTGATGAAAAAATTCTTTTTGCTGTTACCGCTCTTTTTTGTCCTTGTGTTCACGAGCATAGCTCAGGAAACCTTTACCAATCCCTTATTGCCTTCTGGTGCTGACCCTTATAGTTTTTACAAAGACGGCTATTACTATTACACCCATACCATGGGCAATAGATTGGGCATTTGGAAAACCAAAAACCTGGCCAATCTTAAAACAGCTCAAGCAAAAATCATTTGGACTCCGCCATCAGGCACCATGTATTCCAAGGAAATATGGGCCCCAGAGATCCATTTTATCCAAGGCAAATGGTACATGTATTTTGCGGCTGATGACGGCGACAACAAGCATCATCGGATGTATGTGTTGGAAAATGCCTCCCCAGACCCCATGCAAGGCAACTGGGATTTTAAAGGAAAAGTAGCCGACGGCACCGACAAATGGGCCATTGATGGTGATGTTTTTGAGCACAATGGCCAACTTTACATGATTTGGTCGGGCTGGGAAGGGGATGTCAACGTGCAGCAAAATATTTACATCGCCAAAATGAAAACCCCCTGGACAATTGAGGGGCCAAGGGTCATGCTCTCCGGTTCGGATTTCGACTGGGAAAAACACGGCGATTTGCCGGGCAACCCCAGCCATGTCAATGTCAACGAAGGACCGCAAATTTTGAAACACGACAATAAAGTGTTGATCATTTATTCCGCCAGTGGATGTTGGACAGATTTTTACGCGTTGGGCATGCTGAGTACAGATAAAAACGCGGACTTACTCAACCCCAAGAGCTGGGTTAAATCGCCTCAACCCGTTTTTAAAGCTTCCCCCGAAAATGGCGTGTATGCTCCCGGGCACAATTCATTCTTCAAATCGCCCGATGGCAAAGAAGATTGGATTTTGTACCACGCGAATGCAAAGCCCGGACAAGGTTGTGGCAATTTCCGTTCGCCCAGAATGCAAAAATTCAGCTGGAATGCCGATGGTACACCCAACTTTGGCACCCCGGTAAAAGAGCAGGAGGTACTGGCTATCCCTTCGGGACAAACCCGCGCGAATGCAAAAGCAAAATTACCTCAAAACCCCATTTTTGAAGGCTGGTACGCCGATCCGGAAGGGGTGATTTTAGACAAAAAATACTGGGTATTCCCCACTTTTTCAGCAAAATACAAAGCCCAGGTTTTTTTGGACGCGTTTTCCTCCAAGGACCTGGTGAACTGGAAAAAACACCCCAGGATTGTTGATACCAGCGCGATCAAATGGGCCAACATGGCCATGTGGGCACCCTCGATTGTGCAAAAGGACCAGCAATATTTTCTGTTTTTTTCAGCCAATGACATTCAAAGTGCCGAAAGAAACAAGGTGAAAGACGATACCATGGGTGGAATTGGGATTGCGGTGGCCAATCGGCCCGAAGGCCCCTACCGCGATTATTTGGGCAAACCCCTGATCAATCACTTTTACAATAAGGCTCAGCCCATTGATCAGTTTGTATTTCAAGACAAAGACCAGCAATACTACATCCTTTACGGTGGCTGGGGGCATTGCAATGTTGGGAAACTCAATGCTGATTTCACTGCCTTAACGCCCTTCCCGAATGGCGATTTGGTCAAAGAAATTACGCCACAAGGGTATGTGGAAGGGCCAACGATGTTTATCCGCAATGGAAAATACTACCTGATGTGGTCGGAAGGTGGTTGGACCAATGGCACCTACAAAGTAGCCTATGCCGTTGCCGATGGTGTGATGGGGCCTTTTGAAAAGATCGGTACGATTTTAAAAGCCGATGAGAACATCGCTACCGGAGCCGGGCACCATTCCGTCATCAATGTTCCGAATACCGATGAGTGGTACATGGTTTATCACCGCCGCCCAATCCCTAATTTTGATAGAGATCACCGCGTGGTGTGCATTGACCGACTTTATTTTAATGCCGATGGCACGATTAAAGAGGTAAAAATGACCTTTGAAGGGGTGAAGCGAAAATTGAAGTAGCAAAGTTTGTCAAATTGCGACCAATTATTTAAGCTGTTTTGGCCGAAATGCTACAAATTGAATTGACTTCTATTGCGCTGAATACCAGCGACAACGTTGTAGCAAATAAATACCGCACAAAAGATCAGCAACATCTTATTTTTTTTGAAATTAACAGCGTCAAAAAAAATACGACCATGAAAATCAACAACATAAAAGTAATTTATCTGGCGTTTCTGCTTTTGGTTATCACAAACTTCAGGGTATCGGGTCAACAGCCAACTCTGGCTAAAGATAAAAAAACACCCAGCACCGAAAAAATCAATCCATTCCCGAATCAGGATTATCCTTTTGATAAGCGCAGCAGTTTTACCCCAATCTATAACCATCAGAATCTGGGCGGCTGGAAAATGCAAGGCAAAGGACTATGGACGGTAGAGCAGGGGGCATTTGTTGGTCGACGAGACCCATCGGAAAAGGAAGATTCTTGGTTGTTTTCATCAGCAGAATGGGATGACTTTGCCTTAGAACTGGAATTCTACGCACCTGCAAAATGCAACAGCGGCATTGGCATTCGGATGCCAAAAGACTCGGTGGGCTCTCCCGATGTGCATGGTTATGAAGTCCAAATCAGTGATCTGCCCCAACGAAAATTGACCGGAAGCCTGTTGCACCATGTAGAATCCAGGGGCGACAATCGGCATCTTCCAAATCAATGGAACCAGTTGACCATCATTTGTGAAGGCGATCACATTCAGGTTTACCTCAATCGGCAAAAAATACTGGATGAACACGTGCAAGGGTCAAAGAAGGGAAGAATCGGGTTGCAGCTTCCCAAAGACGTGGAGTTTGCCAAGCAGGTAATACGGTTTCGGAATCTCCGGGTAAAAGACTTAAGGCCGCTAAAATCATCAATTCCGGCCACTTACCAAGGCAGACCTTTCGTGGATACCTTGCACACTGCAGGCCCACAAGTCATTCCCGGTAAACTTGAATGTGCCTACTACGACCTGGGAGGGGAAGGTGTAGCCTACCATGATTTTGAAGTCGAAAACCGGGGTAGCGGCGGGCTGAACGTGGCACCCAACCATCAGCGTCCCCATGCTACGTCCTATGAATGGGCCTTTCGAAAAGAGGAAAGTGTGGACCTTTCCTATGCCAAGGACTTTGCCGATTTTAACCACACCAACAATTATTACACCCCGGAAGTGAATCAATTTTATGTCGGTTGGACCGAGGACAACGAGTGGCTCAATTACACCGTGGAAGTCAAAGTCGCCGGTACCTACAAGATCGATGCCTTGTACGCCAATAATGACGCAAGCATCACCTTTGATGTGGATCAAAAACCGGCCAGCACCTGCAAACTCCCCCTCAATACGGGCAATTTTCATGCCTGGAACAAAGCCGAAATAGGCACCATTACCTTTTCAGAACCGGGGCTTCACCTATTGACCTTTCACTACAACAAGGGCAATAATTTCGCCTATTTTGAATTTACGCTGGCTGAGAAAAGGCCAATTCATCAAAATAGATTCTTTCTGAAAATTTGATGAAACAGATCGTAAAGCCAATGGAGGATACACCACTAATACAAGCTACCGATGACAACAATCGCCTCGAACTATCGAGTCCAACCAGTCTTCCAAGGGCGTCGGCTTTTCTTTGGAATAAACGGATGATGATTCACATCAACTGTCGGGGGTATGCCGTGGCCCAATTCATGCAGCCTGAACCAGCCAAATACGCTCATGCGCCTAATCTTGAGGCTAAAACTTTTATGCAACCGGAACAGCCGTATTATGCACATCATCCGGGCCGCTTCTTTTACATTAAAGATGAAGATACCGGGCAATTGTTCTCGGTGCCATTTGAACCAGTTCGCAGCCCAGTAGAAAGTTTCACTTTCTCCGTAGGCAAAAACGATATTCATTGGAAAATAAGAAAGAACAACCTGCTTATTGAAATGTGTTTGAGCCTTACCGAAAACGACCTCGTAGAGCTCTGGAGCATTAAAATCAGCAATACTTCACTTGATAACCGACGCTTGAGTATCTATCCCTATTTTCCGGTCGGATACATGTCCTGGATGAACCAGTCCGGCGAATACAAAGCCGAGTTGTGTGGGATCGTATGCTCCTCGGTTGCGCCCTACCAAAAGTATACCGACTATTTTAACCACAAAGACTTTAAGGATAAAACCTTTTTAATAGCGGACCGGATTCCGGATTCATGGGAAGTAAACCAGGAAATATTTGAAGGGGAAGGGGGATTGCACCTGCCATCTGCCATTCAGCAACAAGAACTGGCAAAAGGAAATGCATGGTACGAAACACCGGCCTGTTGTCTGCAATATCGCATAAACGTTGCTGCTGGTATAACCGAGGAATATCGGTTTGTTTTTGGCCCAGCCAAAGACGAACCGGAAATTGCTGGAATACGGCAACGTTATTTTGGAACACAGGAAAATGCCCATGAAGATGGATTCACCCTGGCCAAAAAAGGATATGCAGACTATGTAGCAAAAGGCCGGGGATGCTTGAAAATAAAAACGCCGGATGCAGAACTGGATAATTTTGTAAACCACTGGTTGCCCCGTCAGATTTATTACCATGGCGAAACCAATCGCTTGTGTACCGACCCACAAACCCGTAATTATTTACAGGACAATATGGGGATGAGCTATATCAACCCCAACACGACAAGGCAAGCTTTTTTGATTGCTTTAAGCCAGCAACATTTAAATGGCGAGATGCCTGATGGCATTTTAATAGAAAAAAATGCAGTGTTAAAATACATCAATCAGGTGCCGCATACCGACCATTGTGTGTGGTTGCCGATTTGTATCAAAGCTTATTTAGACGAGACCAACGATTTTTCAATTCTTGACGAAATTGTTCCTTTTGCTAAAACGGCAGAGGCCGCTTCGGTTGCTGAGCACATTAATCGGGCAATGTACTGGTTGATAAAAGACCGGGATAAGCGGGGCTTAAACTTCATTAACCAGGGCGATTGGTGCGATCCAATGAATATGGTTGGCTACAAAGGTATTGGTGTTTCCGGATGGCTTTCCATTGCGGTTATTTATGCCTTGAAAGTGTGGGCCAAAATAAGTGAACAAATCACTCAACCTGAATTAGCCAAGGAATTTCTTTCAGCGGCTGACGAAATGACCATTGCCGTAAATAAATATTTATGGAATGGCAATTGGTATGCCCGTGGGATTACGGATGACAATGTTGTTTTTGGAACAAGCCAGGATAAGGAAGGGCAGATTTTTCTCAATCCCCAGGGGTGGGCACTGTTGAGTGGCATCACCGATGGGGTTAAGCGCAGGGCTTTGATTGCTGCAGTTGAAGATCAGTTGGAATCGCCGTATGGTGTAGAAAAGATTGGCCCGCCGTTTGCGGCTATGCGTGAAGATATTGGGCGGGTGACTCAAAAGTTTCCCGGGTCGGCAGAAAATGGCTCGGTGTATAACCATGCCTCAGCTTTCTACATTCATGGTCTTTATTCGGTGGGTGAGAAAGAGCGCGCTTACCGTTTGCTCCGCAAAATGATCCCGGGTCCTAATCAAGATGATGTCATTCAGCGGGGTCAACTCCCGGTATTTATCCCCAACTATTATCGGGGTGCCTACAAGCAATTTCCGCGTACCGCCGGAAGGTCGAGTCAATTGTTCAATACCGGAACCGTACATTGGTTTTACCGCAGTTTAATTGATGGTTTATTTGGATTGCGGGGTGATGTCAATGGTTTGAGAATAGAACCTCAACTCCCTTCCGCATGGCCGGAGGCGATGATTACCCGGTATTTCAGAGGAGCGGAATTTCACATTGAAATGATCAGGGAATCAGCTCACAACGCAATTCGAATTCTGGTCGATGGTGTTTGTTTGGATAAGCCTGTCATTACCAATATTGAAGCGGGGAAAAAATATGCGGTGCGGGTAACCATAGGTTAAACCCTGTCTAAATTTTTGCTAACAATTAAAATAACCTACGACATGTTTAAAATTAGCGTATTGTTTGCTGATTCACCCATTATGGAGCCAACAAAAATTGCTCCCGGATTTGAAGCTTCGGAAATTCCGGCTGGAAAATTAATTGACCCCCTGATGACAGACCATGATTGGGTAGCCAGGAAACAAGAGTTGTTGAGTTTGGGGATGCCGCGGATGTTTGTTTCGAGTCACTGGATTAATGCTCCTTGTAATTCCCCTGACGCGGATTGGGAGCTTCTTGAGTTTTGGACCAAACGAATGATGAAGCGCCTTGGTGACCTGGGGGTCAAAACTGCGGGTATTTATGGTAAATTTTTCAGAAAAGCTGAAAATGAAAAAGCCATGCAGGAGGCCATTCGATATGCCACACTCTTAGGCGACGAAGCTGCCAAAAATAACATGAACATTGCCCTGGAACCTATGGCTGATCCGGATTCTTTATTTCCAACCTATGCAGAGGGATTAAAATTTGTGAAATTGCTTAATCATCCGCAGGTTAAACTGATGGCCGACCTCAACTATTTTCTCAGAAACAAAGAATCATTTGAGGTCATTAAAGAAGAGCCATCCTGGAATCTTCATTGCCATATTGCGGGCAGATCAGCAACGGGAGGCGCACAACCCAATGTGGGTGAATACCGTGAAATACACAAGGCGTTTTTCAGGGTTCTTCGGGATACGAATTACGAGGGAGCTGTATCCTGTGCCTGTCCATGGATCAATACCGGCTCCGGTGAATTTAGTCTGACCGAAGAGACCGCAAAAACGATTGAATATTTGAAGGAGATTCGGGCAGAAGTGTATGCTGAGTAATAATAGTAGTGTGCTTATTTATTCATTAGGATAATGAATTGGCTATGTCTGATACTCCCGGATTTTCGCGACGATTGTTTATCCTGAATGCCATGTGTACAACGGCAGGGTTGGCCCTGGGTTCCTGTACTTCCAATACGCCCGAAGCCAACCCGCCAGGCATTAAAAAAATTATCCCTCCGGGAGATCAGTCATCCGGCCTTTCCGCCTATCAGGAAGCTCCCATGCTTGCCCAACGGGTGGCATCAGGCGAATTGCCGCCGGTGAGCGACCGATTGCCTAAAAACCCTTTTGTCAGAATTGTACCGACCATTGGGAATTATGGAGGTACAATATATGATGAAACCTCTGGCCAGGGAGGCCGCTTTTTCCTGGACGGAGCCTTGGTCGCCTCTCCTCAAGAAACCGATAACGAAGGTAAAATTATCCGCCCTCACATGTGTGAGCAAGTAGAACACAACGAAGACTATTCCTCTTTTACGTTCTACATCCGGGAAGGCTTGAGATGGTCGGACGGGGTTGAATGCACCGCCGATGATGTCATCTGGTGGTGGGAGCACGAGCAAAACAACAAAGAATTGTACCCCGAAGGCCCCCGGAATGCCTGGAAAACAGGAGAGAAATACGCAGTTTTCGAAAAAATCAGCAAATGGGTATTTCGCATTTCTTTTGCAGGGCCATTCCGGCCACTCCTCAATTTGAGCGCTCATGAGTACATGTGCTTTGCCAGTTTTTTTGGTCAACCTGCACATTACATGAAACAGTTCCACATCGATTTTAATCCCCAAGCAAACGAGCTTGCCCAATCGTTTGGTTACCAATATTGGTTTCAGCTTTACAAGGAACGGGAAGAGTACATGAACCCTCATGAAGGCAAACCCAATCTTTCCCCCTGGATCAGGATATTGACCAATACGACCCATGAAGTGTTTGAGCGCAATCCTTATTATGCTGAAATTGACCAGGATGGGAACCAGCTCCCTTATGTTGATCGGGTTTATATGTCGGTTGTGGAAGATCGTAAACTGCGAGATGCCAGGATTGCAACGGGCGGCATTACCATGGGGAAAACGGTACTTTCTGAAATTTCAATTTACCAAAAGAACCAGGTAAGAGGTGATTTTACGATTAAAAAATGGAAAATGTCCAGCTCCTCTGAATGTATGTTTTCATTCAACCTGAACCACAAAGACCCGGTTTTAAACAAGATATACAATGACCTACGGTTTCGTAAAGCCATGTCCTTGGCCATCAACCGCAAAAGGATCAATGATACCCTCTATTTCGGTCTGGCCAAAGAATGCCAGGCCACCCTTGATCCCAAGGTATCTTATTTTGATCCGACCTGGCAAACGTATTGTGCCAACTACGACTTAGCAGCAGCGAATGCCTTATTGGATGAGATGGGATTAAGGTGGGACAACAAAAAACAATTTCGCCTGATGCCCAATGGCAAAAGGTTAAAAACGATCATCATCTACACCATCCGGGATTTTCCCTTAGAGTTGATTGAATTGGTGAGGCAAGACTGGAGCAAAACGGGTATGGATACCATTTTGAGAGAGAGCGACAACCAATTCCGCAAAGAACGCTGTATGTCGGGTGAACACGATTGTACCTGTTGGAATGCCGATCAGGTTGAAGAAATCGCCGCTTACCTCCCCTGGGTTTCAAAATGGAACCCCAACAACGCATTATTCTACGCCATGGATTGGTGGTATTGGTATTATTCCGAGGGAAAAGACGGCATTGAACCTCCTGAAATATGGAAAGATCAATTCAATACCATGGCCAAATGGTACCATGCCAAAGATGACGAAGAATACCAAAGGTATGGCCACCAGGTTTGGGATTTTTTTACCAAACAATTGGTCTGTATTGGAACGGTTGGTTATGCACCCATGCCCGTAGTGATCAAGAACGGCCTGAAAAATGTGCCGGACAACATAAAGATGGGTTATGGCACGGTGTGGGCAAAATCCTACATGATCCAAACCTACTACTGGGATAAACCTGAAGACCACACCTAGCGTAAGCACAAGCACATTCCACATGAAACTATTCAAATACATCATAAAACGATTGTTATGGGGCGCCTTGGTGCTGCTGTTCGTATCGTTTTTTAGTTTTCTGGTCATCCAGCTTCCTCCGGGCGACTTTTTAAGCTCGTATATCGCCCGCTTAGAAAAATCCGGAATGGCGGTCGACAATCAATCCATGGTTGCCCTAAGACACAGCTACGGCCTCGATCAGCCTTTTATTGTGCAATATGGAAAATGGTTTTATCGGTTTGTACGGGGGGATATGGGCGTTTCATTTTTATATACAAAAAAAGTCGAGTCGGTTATTGTAGAGCGGCTCCCGGCCACCTTGTTGTTGTCTTTTACCTCATTGCTGGTCATTTACCTGGTTTCTATTCCGGTGGGAATTTATTCGGCGCGCCGACAATATTCAATAGGTGATTTTTTGGCTTCTTTATTAGGGTTTATGGGCATGGCCATTCCGGGGTTCCTGTTGGCTTTAATCCTGATGTGGATTGCCTACCAGGGATTTGGAATCAGTATCGGGGGATTGCAATCACCCCAATTTATGGATCAGCCCATGTCCATGGCCAAGGCGATTGATTTTATGAAACATTTGCCGGTACCCATTATTGTCATCACCGTAGCGGGAACGGCTGCACTGATCCGCACCATGCGGGCAACGTTGCTGGATGAACTTGGAAAGCAATATGTCACGACCGCAAGGGCAAAAGGACTAAAAGAAAGCACCCTTATTCACAAATATCCGGTAAGGGCTGCCATGAATCCAATCATCAGTTCGGGTGGATGGTTACTTCCTGAGCTTTTTTCCGGCGAAACCATTGCCGCAATTGTATTGGGTCTTCCCACTATTGGGCCATTGTTGTACCGGGCATTGTTGGGCGAAGACATGTACCTGGCTGCCGGGTGCATCATGATCTTAAGCATTTTGACCATTATTGGCCTACTCATTTCGGATATTGTATTGGCCATCACCGATCCCCGCATTCGTTTGGGCTAAAAGCATGAGCATGAAGACACCAACATTTTTCCGGGGTTTCCACAAACCGAAAAATAGCGAGCCGAATAAATTCAATGCGCTTCATTCTGCATCGCAATGGGCATTGATTTGGGCAAAATTTAAAGACCATAAATTGGCGATTGTAGGTTTGTATCTACTTGTGTTTTTTTATGTATGCATTCTTTTTGCCCCGATTATTACCCCCTATGACGCCTGGGAGGACTCAAAATACATTTATGCCCCTCCGTCAAAAATTCACATTTTTCATGAAGGAAAATTGAGTAGGCCATTTGTCTATCAACAAGATATAATGTTAAATACCGAAACTTTCGAAAGAACATTTAAACCGGACAAATCAAAGCCCTATCCCGTCCGTTTTTTTGTAAAAGGTGCCGAATACCGTTGGCTGGGCTTGGTCAAAGGAAACATTCATTTGTTTGGGGTCGATCCTCAAACTTCGATCAACCTGATGGGAACCGATGTGCTGGGCCGCGATTGCTTCTCGAGGAACATCTCCGGTTTACAAATTTCCCTGACCGTTGGTCTATTGGGGGTCTTTATCGCTTTTATCCTTGGGTCTGTTATTGGCGGTATTGCCGGGTATTATGGTGGAATTATTGACAACATCGTTCAACGATTGGTCGAGTTTATTTCCTGTATCCCCACCATTCCGATGTGGATGGCTTTGAGTGCAGTTATTCCGCAAGACTGGGGGAACCTCAAAGTGTATTTTGCCATTACGGTAATATTGGCGCTGCGCAGCTGGACCGGACTTTCGCGCCAGGTGAGGTCAAAACTGCTTCAACTTCGGGAAGAAGAATACATTGTTGCGGCCAAAGTTTGTGGGACTTCAGGATGGAAAATCATAACTACCCATTTGCTGCCGGGTTTTATGAGCTACCTCATCGTAAGTCTGACCCTTGAAATTCCTAAAATGATTCTTGGCGAAACTACCCTTAGTTTTCTTGGCCTTGGATTGCGTGCCCCCACCGTAAGTTTAGGAGTATTGCTACAAGACGCTCAAAACCTTGCCGCTATATCGGCCTATCCCTGGTTGTTGATTTCGGCTTTACTGGTTGTTGTTGCCGTATTGGCCTTCAATTTTGTTGGTGATGGAATCCGCGATGCCGCTGATCATTATAAAAATTAAGCCAATGACCACAGAGAATAACTTACTGGAAGTAAAAGATTTGAAGGTTGAGTTTAAACTGCGGCAAGGCACGGTAACCGCGGTAAATGGGGTTTCATTTCAATTAAAAAAAGGTAAAGTGCTGGGCGTGGTAGGCGAAAGTGGAAGCGGCAAAAGTGTGACTGCCCGCACCTTGCTGAGAATTGAAGCCCCCGGGATCATTACCTCGGGAGAAATCAATTTTTTTTCACCAAAACACGGTGAACTCGCCATTCAAAAGCTGAATACCACCGGCGAACTCATCCGATCGATTCGATGGAAAGAAATTGCCATGATTTTTCAGGAACCCATGACCTCGTTTGGGCCGATGCATACCTTCGGAAATCAAATTTCGGAAGTATTGATCCTGCATGAAAAAGTGAATAAAGCGGATGCCCTGCAAATGGTGATTGAAAGCCTTCGTTCGGTGGGAATGCCCAGGCCGGAAAAGGTAATCAACCAATATCCGCACCAAATAAGTGGAGGACAACGTCAGCGGGCCATGATCGCCATGGCCTTGGCCTGTAACCCGGAAATGCTGATTGCCGATGAACCAACAACGGCACTGGATGTGTCAACCGAGGCCCAAATTCTTGAAGTGTTGGCCGAACGTCAGAAAACCTTGAATACCGCGATACTCTATATTTCACACAACCTGGGCGTAGTGTCCAATATTGCGGATGAGGTAATGGTCATGTACCTGGGGCAAATTGTAGAACATGCACCGGTTGATGAATTGTTTCGTGCACCAAAACATCCCTATACCGTAGCATTGCTGAATTCAATTCCACGGATAGACAAAGCATACCATGGGCAGAAATTGGAAGTTCTGAGCGGTGGAATTCCTGATCCCTACAACCATCCGCCCGGCTGCAAATTTCATCCACGGTGCCCAAAAGTGATCAAAGGGGTTTGTGATAAAATTCAACCGCTTCAGCATGCAGTTTCGGAAACCTGGAGCGTCGCCTGCCACCTGTATAGCACGTCAATTAACAGTGAGAAATGATGGAACCAACAAAAAAAGAACTCCTTCTTGAGGTGGTGGATTTGTGCATGTACTTTCCGGTTCAGGGCGGCTTTTTTGATAAAACCAAAGGGCTGGTAAAAGCAGTTGACGGCGTTAGTTTCAAGCTTTACAAAGGCGTAACCTTTGGTTTGGTGGGTGAAAGTGGTTGTGGGAAAACCACTACGGGCCGGTTGATCATGAAGGTGATGAACCCAACCAGTGGAAGCATTACCTTTTACGACAATGAGCTGGGCCCAATCGAATTGGTTCCCCTTTCCAATCGACAAATGCGCCCGCTTCGAAAAAAAATTCAAATGGTATTTCAGGATCCCTATTCTTCCCTTGATCCTCGAATGACCATTCAGCAAATTGTAGGAGAACCCTTACGGGCCAGCGGCAGAGGTGATTTGAATGATTACAAAAATAAAATTGCCGAAATCCTCCAAAAATCAGGCTTGAGCCCCGATTACATGGATCGCTACCCCCATGCTTTCAGTGGTGGTCAACGCCAGCGCATCGGCATCGCCCGGGCTTTGGTGACCCAACCCCAATTGGTGGTGGCCGACGAGCCGGTTTCCTCGCTCGACGTGTCGGTGCAAGCACAAATATTGAATTTACTAAAAGAGCTCCAGCAGTCATTTGAGCTAACCTACTTGTTTATCGCCCACGATTTAAGTGTGATTCGCTACATGTGTGATACGCTCGCGGTCATGTATGTTGGTCGGATTGTGGAGATGGGTCGCAGTGAAGACATCTTTAACCATCCGGCGCATCCTTATACCGAAGGGCTTTTGTCCATCATTCCCCGGACAAGCACCAAAACAAAGCCGGAAAAAATGCTGAAGGGCGGCATTGCCGATGCTTCCGATTTACCATCAGGCTGTTATTTTCATCCACGCTGTCCATATGCGCAGGAAATCTGCAAAACGGAGTATCCTGCTTTGAGAGACATCGGGACAGAGCATCAAGTAGCCTGTCATTTTGATTTGGATTTGAAAGGAATTTAGACCAGCGCTTAAAAACAGAAAAATGATAGAAATCATTACGCAAGAACACCCTCGCTTGTTCATCAATCAGGAACGGATCAGCGAGTTAAAACGGCTTGAAACGACCGATCCCTTCTTTGCCGCATTAAAAAGTGGATTGATCAACAAAGCGACTGCTTTATTGACTGAAGACCTGGTGCCCTTTAAAATAACTGGCCCGCGCATGTTGAAAAATTGTCAGGAAATCCATTCCCGGGTATCCATATTGGCCTTATCCTGCCTCTTGACCGGCGATGAAAAATACGCCATCCGGGCAAAGGATGAACTGATCTCCGCCGCCGCTTTCCCGCATTGGAACAAAGATCATTTCCTGGATACCGCCGAACTCATTACTGCCTTTGCCATTGGGTACGATTGGCTTTACCACGTGCTACCCAAAGCAGATCTTACGGCCATTAAAAATGCCATGATCAGCAAAGGAATTCAACCGGGTATCGAAGAACACAAAAAGAACATTTGGTGGGCTGGGCACAAGTTCAACTGGAACCAGGTTTGTAATGGCGGCCTGATTATTGGCGCGCTGGCAGTTGCTGATGAAGAACCCCAACTTTGTGAAGAGGTGTTTGACGCAACCGTGAAATTTTTGCCCATTGCCTTCAACAGCTATGGAAAAGAAGGCGGGTGGGAAGCTGGCCCCGATTATTGGCAGTACACCACCTGGTACAGTGTTTTACTGATCGATGCCTTACTCAAAGTGACTGGCGATGATTTTGGCCTTTCAAAAACCGAAGGGTTCAACAAAACCGGTTTATTCCCGATCTACACGGCTGGCCCCTTTGACAAGTTTTTCAATTTTGCCGACGCGGCTGAAACCTACAACCCCATACCCACCCTGTTTTGGTTGGGGAAACACTTCAACAACGACGTTTTTATCAACGAAAACCATCGCTTACTGAAAAAATCATTAAGCGACCATACGTATTGCGATGCGTTCAATTTGGTTTGGTATGTGCCCGCACAATCAAATGTGCCCCAGTTGCCCTTGAATCGAAATTTCAGTGACATCAACATGGGAGTGTTCCGCAGCGAATGGGCCACCCCCCGAGCAACTTTTATCGCTTTTAAAGGTGGTTTCAATCAGGCCGACCATGCCCACCTCGATATTGGTTCTTTTGTATTGGATATGAAAGGAGTTCGTTGGGCCATCGATTTGGGCCGCGACAGTTATGATTTGCCTGAATATTTCAATCGCTCGGAAACTGGCGGACGCTGGAATTACTTCAGGTTGAACAACAAATCCCACAATACGCTGGTCTTAAACAACAGCATTCAGCGGGTGTTGGCTAAAGCCAAAATTATCAGTTATGCAGCAATGGGAAATGACCCGGAAGCCAGCATTGATCTTACGGAGGTTTATCTGCCTCACGCCAATTCAGTGATTCGATCCATAAAAATGCTTGATAACGCTGCCATCTTGATTACCGATAAAATTGAATGGGCGGGTGATGAAAAATTGGTACAGTGGCAAATGCTTACCGATGCTGAAATTGTGCTTCACGGCAATAACGCCGAACTGTTGAAGGATGGAGAAAAAATTGTGGCTACGATTCTTCAACCGGAAGCGGCGGTGTTTGCAGTTATCTCCGCCGAACAGGCAGAACCCGAAATGAACAATGCTGGTTTCAGACAGCTCATTGTTAAATGGACAGAAATAGGTGACCTTAGCGAAATCGCAATTAGCATAGCTTAAGCAAATAAAATGATGAAACAGCACCACAACAGGATATGGCATAAACATCTTCCGACAACGTTGTAGCAAATAAATACCGCACAAAAGGCCTGGAATATGCTGTTTTTCTCGAGCTTAACAGCACGAAAACAGTCTTTTTATCAACTCTAAAACCTTCAAAATGAAACGACGCGCGTTTTTAAGGAATTCTACGGGCCTCGCGGGCTTATCATTGACGGGTCTGGCCATCAATCCTGCTGAAACGGCCTCCAGACCAGCAGACTTGAAAATTACCGACATTAGAGGGTGTACAGTGCGGGCCGGAGGTGAGAATTATCCAATCATAAAAATTTATACCAACCAGGATGTGTACGGGCTTGGAGAAGTTCGGGACAGCGGACGACTCAGCCAGGCCTTGATTTACAAATCTTTTTTGGTAGGCCAGGATCCTTTGAACATCGAGGGCATTTTGAAGCGCATCAAACCCATGGCTGGTCAGAGTCGCAATGGCGGAGGCTACAGTGCGATCGATATGGCCTTGTGCGACATTGCGGGCAAAGTGTTGGGCATACCCGCCTACCGGCTATTCGGATCAAAACGCAGGAGCAAGATTACGGCATACTGTGATACACCTTCCGAATCCGATCCGGAAGTGTACAAAGCACTCATGAAAAAGCGGCTGGATATGGGCTTCACCCATTATAAAATGGATTTGCAAAAACGATTGATTCAGGACAAACCGGGAGCACTGAGTGGGCAGTCTCCCACCGACAAAGGACTGGCCTATTGGGGTGAATACGTTGAAGCAGTAAGAAGTGTGATTGGATATGATAAAGTGTTGGGCGCAGATCATTTTGGATACCTCAACGTTGACGATGGGATTCGCCTGGGTAAAGCCATGGAAAAATACAGCCTGGCCTACATTGAGGATGTCATCAATTGGGACCGGACGAACTCCATCCAACTCAATAAAATGATCACCGAGGGTTCGCCAACACCTACCCTCAATGGCGAGGATCTTTTTGGATTGGAGGCTTTCCGCCCCTGGATCGAAAATCACGCGGCTGACATCATCCATCCGGATATGGAAACTTCAGGGGGAATTATTGAGACAAAAAAGATTGCGGATTACGCCAACATGTTTGGCATTCCGGTCATGTTCCATTTTGCGGGCTCCCCGGTTGGATGTATGGCAAGTCTGCATTGTGCCTGTTTGGTGGATGACTTCATCAGCATGGAAAACCACGCGGTGGATACGCCATGGTGGGGTGATCTGGTTACAGGGGTTGAAAAACCAATCATCAACAAAGGGGAATATACCGTTCCAGAAAAGCCAGGACTTGGCGTAGAATTGAATGAGGAAGTGATAAAAGAGCACCTGATCATTCCCGGCTACTTCGAACCTACTCCTCAATTCGACAAACCAATGGTTGGCACTCATTTCGGCATCCCTGTTGATGCCATAAAAAAATAGCCCAAAATGAAGCATAAATTCACCACAGCTGTTTTGCAAAACCTACTGATTTTAGCTGGTTTGTTGTGCTCCATCGGCACATTTGCTCAATCCGTTGAAACGATTGATGCCTTGGAAAAAAGGGTGGATGACCTGCTTGGAAAAATGAGTGCTCAAGAGAAAATTGAGCAATTGTATTACCTGACCGATGGCAACGCCAGACTCAAGATACCCCAGTTCAAAGGGAGTGACGGGCCCCATGGTATTGGCAACAAGGCAAAGGGATTTTCTTCCTTTCCGGTTACCATCGCCATGGCCGCCTCCTGGGATCCTGGTTTGATTACCCGCGTGGGCAGGGCCATCTCCATGGAACAGGCCGCCAGGGGAAAAGACCGAATCGCCGGGCCTACGCTGGACATGCTGATTGACCCCCGGATTGGCCGTGCACCGGAAACGATTGGTGAAGACCCCTTCCTCGGCGGCAGGATTTCCGCAGCATTTGTACTGGGACAAAACACCACCTCCGTTTTTGGCTCCATCAAACACTACAATTTAAACACCTACGAAGTCAATCGCCGAACCAACGATTACCTGAGTGACGAAAGAAGCCTGGTTGAATTTTGGGGCGCGCATTGGAAAAGAACCATTCAGTACGGAGGCGCCATTTCCGTGATGTGCGCCTACAATTGGGTCAATGGAGACAAGTGCGCGGAAAACCAGTACCTGATCAAGACCCTTCTGCGCGACCACTGGGGTTTCAATTATTACACCATGAGTGATTGGGGTGGGTTCAAAGAAACGGGTAAAGCCCTGAATGCTGAACTTGATTTTTGCGAAGGAAACAACCTGTACATCAAAGAGTTACCCGCCGGGGTTAAAACGGGCCTTTTTGATACCAACCTGATCAACCGGGCCACCAAAAATGTATTGCGCACCAAAATCATTTCGGGCATGATTGACGGCGTGCCTTCGGTGCCTGCCAACGTGATCGACAGCAAAGCCCACCGGGAACTGGTGTATGAAAGTGGGCTAAAAAGTTTGGTGTTGTTAAAAAACGAGCAAAACATCTTGCCCCTCAACAAAGAGAAGCTCAAATCCATTGCCGTGATCGGCCCCAACGCGGCCTTTTTGCCCCTGGATGGCAACAGCAGCTCAAAAGTGCTGCCCGCCTACCGCATCCCGGTGACTCAGGGGATCAAAGCCATTGTGGGTGAGCAACGCGTGCTGTACGCCAAAGGCTGCAACATGAGTGATACCAGCCGGTCGCAGTTCCAGGCGGCTCTTGACGCGGCGGCGCTGTCGGAATACGTGGTGTTTGTCGCCGGGCTGGACAGTACCATGGAAGGGGAGGGGTATTTTTTGGACAAAGAAGCCGATGAAAAAGGCGGCGGCATCCTTTCCCGACCCGACCGGCCTTCACAAACCGTTTTGCTGCCCGGCCTGCAGAATGAATTGATCAACGAAATTGCCAAGGTGAATCCCAACATCATTCTGGTGGTTATTTCCGGCGGCACCTGTAGTGTCACCCCGGTTCTAAAAAATGTAAAAGGATTGCTTTATGCCTTTTACCCCGGGCAGGAAGGTGGCCGAGCCATTGCGGATGTGCTGTTTGGCCACTACAATCCCTCTGGAAAACTACCCGCCTCCATCCCCAAAGATGACCAACAAATTATCCCCATCAGTACCGACTTCAGGAATTTGGTGACTCGGGGCGTTGGTTACCGCTGGTTCGACACCCAACAATTGACGCCTGAATTTGCCTTTGGGGCCGGATTGAGTTATACCACTTTCACGTATACAAACATGCGCATCAATCGTCCGAATGCCAGGATTGGCGACTTGATCGAAGTTTCTTTTGATGTAAAAAACACTGGGTCGTTGGCTGGCGAGGAAGTAGCACAACTGTACCTGTCTACGGGCAAAATTAAGCCAGCCCTGGCCATGCCCGTCAAACAATTGCGCGGTTTTGAAAAAGTGCTGCTGCGGCCCGGCGAATCCAAAAGAATCACGATAAAGCTGAGCCCGGAGGAATTGTACGTCTACCACGAACCCACGAAATCTTACCTGGTGCCGGAAGGAGAATATGTAGTGCAGGTCGGCGGCGCCTCGAATGTGCTGCCCCTCAAGGCCACTTTTACCCTGAACCCTGCCAAGGCCAAAGCCGACTTGCTGGTAACCAACATCCGCACCATGCCCGCTTTTCCCAAACCGGGTGAACCACTGGTGTTTATGGCCTCATTGATCAATGCTGGAACCGCCGCAACCCGCGCCGGGGACAAACACATCGTGCGCTTTTATGTCGATGGGAAAGAGGTAGCCTATTACTATTCCAACTCCACTTCCATCCCGGTAGCCGGAATGGAGCTTGCCTGCGGGCAGGGATTGAATGGAACAAACTGGATCACTCCAGCAGGCACCTTCAACATCACCGCGAAAGTTGAGGTAGCCGGAAGTAAGGACCTGATCAAAACAAACAATACTTGTGAGGCTCAGCTGATTGTCCCGCACGGGAAAGTTATTCCTAGGGAGATTGTGAATATTTTGAAGTAAGTGCCTCGCCTAGCTTCGAGCGCTAAACAGTAATGCATTTACGCATGCAGCTCCACTGTATTTTTTAGACGAATCGACGTTCTGCGCGCTTGCGTCGGGTTTGGCGGCGAAAAGTGTGTTGCGCAGCCAATTCATCCTTGGGTGAAAACAGACTCATCACCCTGCGCGGGGGTGCTAAGCAAAGCACGGTGCTAAATAGATACAAAATGATAAGCTTATGAAAAATTTTGCTCTGCTTTTGGCTTTGATGGTCTGCGCAATGCTCCACGCGCAAGTAAACCCCAAACCCATCTACAAAGACCCAGCCGCCCCAATTGAACTGCGCATCAAGGATCTATTGGCCCGCATGACCCTGGAGGACAAATGCCGACAAATTGACATTTGGCACCCTAAAATGGATTTAAGCCAACCCGCCGAGCTCAAAAATGCCATCGCCGCTTTGGGCGATACCGTAAAAAATGGCATCGGCTTTTTGCAATTCAATGTTCGTATGAATGATGCCGCGTACATGGCTCGGTTCAACGCCATTCAGAAATATTTTGTGGAGCAGACCCGGCTGGGTATCCCCGCCATTTCAAATGCAGAAGGTTGCCATGGTTTTGTGGGCAACGAAGATCAACCCACTGTATTTCCCGTTTCCGCCTCACTGGGCAGTACCTGGGATACCACTTTGGTTGAAGCAGTTTTTAGTGCCGTGGCCAAAGAAATGCGCGGTTTTGGGGTGACTCATGCCGCTACACCCGTGATTGATTTGCTGCGCGACCCCCGTTTTGGCAGGGCCGACGAGATGTTGGGCGAAGACCCCTACCACGTCGCACAACTGGGCGTTGCGGCCATTTTGGGTCTACAAGGCCGCTCGCCCCAAATTGATGGCCAGCACTTGATTGCCTGCGCCAAACATTTTACCGGCCATGGCCAACCAGAAGGCGGCACTAACCTGGCCCCTTCAAATTTGTCGGAAAGGGTGCTGCGCGAAAATCATTTTTTCCCTTTTGAAATGGCGGTTAAAAAAGCAAAGGTACGCACGGTCATGGCCTCGTACAATGAAATTGACGGGGTGCCCAATCACGCCAACAAATGGTTGCTCAATGATGTGCTGAGGGGTGAATGGGGTTTTACGGGTTATGTGATCTCCGATTACGATGCGGTCAATCGGATGGTGTACCGCCAGCATTCCAGCCTCAACCAGGCAGAAGCCGGAAAACGCGCCATCAATGCCGGAATGGATTTTGAATGTCCCAGCAACTGGAAAAATTATTGTTTTCGTTTTTTACCCGCCCTGATTAAAGCAGGTGAAGTCAAAGCGTCTACGCTGGACTCTGCAGTAGCCCGGGTGTTGCGCAATAAATTCATGATGGGCCTGTTTGAACAGCCTTACATCCAGGCGCTTGATGAAAAAGCAAAAATGGAAGCCAAACTAAAGCACCGTCAACTGGCACTACAAGCTGCCGAAAAAGGAATGATTCTGTTGAAAAACGACAACAATACCCTGCCCTTCAGCGAGACAAAAATCAAGCGACTGGCCATCATTGGCCCCAATGCCGATGAAGTACATTATGGCACCTATTCAAACGACATTTCGCCCGGCGTAAATATCCTGGAGGGCTTGCGCAACTATGGAAAAGGAAAGTTTGAAGTGGTATTTGCCGAGGGCTACAAGATTTATGAAAACGACCCGAGCATCAAAGCCGAGGACAAAACGATCGAAGCAGAAAATCGGCGAATTGCCGAAGCGGTAGCGTTGGCAAAAACTTGCGATGCGGTTTTACTGGTCATGGGGGGCAATGAACTCACCTGCCGCGAGGAGTGGAAAAACCATACCGGAGACCGATTCGACCTGGATCTCCTCGGAAGGCAAAATGATTTGGCCAAAGCCATTATTGAGTTGAACAAACAAACAGCGGTGCTGCTGATCAACGGTCGGCCACTCTCCATCAATTATTTAGCCGAACAAGCGTCCGCCATCATCGAGGGCTGGTATTTGGGCCAGGAGCAGGGCAACGCCGTAGCCAATGTGGTGTTTGGCAAAGTGAATCCCAGCGGCAAACTGGCTGTCACCATCCCTCGCCATGTGGGGCAATTGCCGGTTTATTACAACCGCAAGCCCTATGTCCACGAAAGTGATTACATCAGCGGGCCGTATTCTCCCTTGTACCCATTTGGTTTTGGACTGAGTTACACACAATTCAACTACAGCAACCTGACCTTGAGCAGCAAAAAAGTAATTGTGGGTGAACCCCTGAACGTGAGTGTGGCCGTCACCAATACCGGCGAGCGGGATGGCGACGAAATTGTGCAGTTGTACCTCCGCGATCTGGTTAGCTCGGTCACCCGGCCCGTGCAGGAACTGAAAGATTTTGCCCGGGTTCAGCTTAAAAAAGGAGAAACCAAAACCATTTCATTTAGTATTACCGCGGATAAATTGCAGTATTATGGATTGGACATGAAACGGATCGTGGAGGCGGGTGAATTTGAAGTGCAGGTTGGGAAAAGTTCAACCGACTATCTAACAGCTAACTTTGAGGTGATTAAGCAGCAATAAATACTTAGCTTCTTTTGGTTGAATTTCTCGCTACCAATGCGGAATTCAATACCGTATTTTCCAGCAGAAAGTGGTGCCCTTTTTTTTCCACCAGCTTAAACAGGATCGATGCCCCTTCCCGGCCCATTTCATAAGCTGGCTG
This sequence comes from Haliscomenobacter sp., assembly GCF_016718685.1. GTDB lineage: Bacteria > Bacteroidota > Bacteroidia > Chitinophagales > Saprospiraceae > Haliscomenobacter. The sequence goes on from NZ_JADKCX010000001.1 coordinate 160,222, forward strand.
GGTAATGGTGCTAAGGGAAGGGTTGAGCCAAGCTGCGGTTTGCATATTGGAGAAACAAATGACTTTGACATCCTGCGGGATAGTCAAGGTCAACTCTGCACAGATTTCATACGCCGCAATCGCCAGTTTTTCTACCGAAGCAAAGATGCCATCGGGCCGATTTTTTCTTTTGAATAATTGCTTGATCAGGGTTTTATTCTTGGCTTCATCTCCGGTGCAGGACAGAATCAGGCCATTGTCTGGTTTTATGTTGTGCTTTTTTAGGGCTTCCAGATACCCATTCATGCGCTTGTTGCTGATCGAAAGATTGGGGGCTATTGACAAAAAGGCGATGCGTGTACAACCATTTTCAATCAAGTGTTCGGTTGCCTTGATGCCGCAATTGTAATCATCCGTCGTGACCTTTGGCGCATCGATGTCTTCAGCGATGCGGTCAAAAAAAACCAGCGGTATTTCGTTTTCTCTTAGGGCTTGCAGGTGAGTGGTATCAGAAGTTTCTTCAGATAAGGACATCATGATTCCGTCAACCCGGCCATTTTGTAACAATTTGGTTATCGCTATTTCCTTTTGCATGTCCTCATGGGTCAGGTAAATCAGAACGTGGTAGCCTTTTTCCTGGGCAATGGACTCAATGCCGTTGATCACGGGGCCAAAAAAATCATTGACCACCTCAGGGATAACTACGGCAATGGTTTTGCTTTTTTGTTTGCGCAAACTGCTGGCCTGGGGATTGACCTGGTAATTTAATTCTTTGGCTTTTGCCAGCACTCGGTTTTTGGTAGCAACACTAATTTCGTGGCTGTCCCGTAATGCTTTTGAAACAGTTGAGAAAGATAAGTTTAATGCTTTGGCAAGTTCTTTAAGATTCATATTGGTATCTTGGTGTCTCCATCAGGCCATTTCAAATATAGGTAAGATTTTGGGCATTCTACAAAAAACCAACGACAACGTTGTAGCAAATAAATACCCCACAAAAGATCAGGCGCATCAGGTTTTTCTTGAATTTTACAAAAAGTTGAAAACGAAAATACAATCAGACTAAAATGGAGAACCCTGAAATGTTGACCCTGGTGCATAAAATGTTTGACGCCATTGAGCAATTGATCCCGGTTTACCTGGAAATTCCAGCGGATGAGTGCATTTCCCATGGAAACCTGGCCGTGTGCATCATTGATGACACGGGTGTCGTACATGGAAAAATGTTCGGGACAAACCAAGCAAGGTTGCGGCAATCCTATAAAGTGGCCTGGACAAAAGCCAGTCAGGTCTGGCTTACTGGCGTAAAAACCGGGGCATATGAACGGATGGTCTTCAACAAAGAAGTGGATGAAAATGCCAATGGGATTGAAGCACCAGACCTGATCGGATGGGAAGGCGGACAACCGCTGACCCTGAAAAATGGAACCCTGCTTTCCGTTGGCTTTAGTGGTTTCAGAGGCACAACTGATCTGGAAATAATGGTAAAAGCGCTGGCTGCTGCGGAACAGCGTTAATGTTAAACAACTCTAAATCGGCTCTAAAAATAACGCCATCATGCAATACTTACCTAGTGCCCAACGGTACCAATCCATGGAATACCGCCGCTGCGGCAACAGCGGACTGAAATTGCCCGCTATTTCACTTGGCCTGTGGCACAACTTCGGCCACATCGACGTACTGGACAATGCGCGCAATATTTTACGGGTTGCTTTTGACAATGGCATTACCCATTTTGATTTAGCCAATAATTATGGCCCGCCTGCTGGCTCAGCTGAAGAGAATTTCGGGAAAATATTCAAAGATGATTTTGTCCCTTACCGGGATGAATTGATCATTTCCTCCAAGGCCGGTTGGGGCATGTGGCCGGGGCCTTATGGTGATTGGGGATCAAAAAAATACCTGGTAGCCAGCCTCGATCAGAGTTTGAAAAGGATGGGCCTGGATTACGTGGACATTTTTTACCACCACCGCCCTGACCCCGAAACGCCCCTGGAAGAAACCATGGGAACGCTTGATTTGATGGTGCGCCAGGGGAAAGCCCTCTATGTGGGGATATCGAGCTATCAGCCCGCAGAAGCCGCAAAAGCCATGAAAATATTGCAAGAACTGGGCACGCCTTGCCTGATTCACCAGCCCAAATATTCCATGTTCGACCGTTGGGTGGAAAATGGATTACTGGATGTTTTGGAACAAAATGGGGTAGGGTGTATCCCCTTTTCTCCGCTGGCCCAAGGGGTCTTGACCAATAAATACCTGAAAGGTATTCCTGCCGATTCTAGAGCATCCAGCCATCGGGGCAACGGAGCCATCGAAGAAGACCAGGTTTCGGAGGATAAAATCAATAAAGTACGCCAACTCAATGATCTGGCTGAAGCACGGGGACAAAACCTGGCGCAAATGGCCCTGGCCTGGATATTGAAAGACCCACGCATCACTTCCGTGCTGATTGGGGCCAGCAAACCTGCCCAGGTATTGGATTCGATTGGTTGTCTTGCCAATTATTCCTTTTCTGAGGAAGAGCTCAATAAGATCAATAACATTTTACAATAACCTATTAACAATAGCAACCATGCGTCACTACATCAAAACAAGCCACACAAAATTCCTGCGGATAGTTGTTTTGGCTACTGCTTTAATGACATTTTGGGGTAGTCATGCATCGGTTGCGCAACCTGTTAAAAGAGTAAGCTCTAAAGCACCCATAAAATTGGCACTGAATGCTTACTCTTTTAACGACCTGCTGATGGCAAAAGATCCAAGGGATAAACAGCCCTTGTACACCCTGTTCAATTTAATGGATTGGTGTGCCGGGCAAAAAATTGCAGCGGTAGACCTTACCGGGTATTATTTCCCCAATTATCCCGAAGTTCCTTCCGATGAATACATTGCAAGGGTGCGTAACAAGGCAAAACAATTGGGAATCGTGATCAGTGGAACAGGCATCCGCAACAATTTTGCTTCACCCGACCCGGCGGCAAGGGCTGCAGATGTAGCTTTGGCAAAAAAATGGATTGAAGTGGCCGCCAAATTAGGGGCGCCAGTACTAAGGTTGTTTGCTGGTGAAATCCCCAAAGGTTATGAAAACAAATGGGATGAAGTAGCGGGCTGGATGATCGAATGTTACAAAGAGTGTGCCGCACATGGTGAAAAACATGGGGTTAAAATCGGTATCCAAAATCATGGTGATATGCTCCAAACCGCTGAACAATGTTTAAAAGTGCTAAAAGGTGTCAATAGCAAATGGGCAGGTATCATTGTGGATACCGGTAATTTTAAAACCCCAGATCCCTATGTGGATATTGAGGCAGTGGTTCCCTATGCCGTCAACTGGCAGGTGAAAGAAAGCGCCTTTGGAATCGGCAGTACGGTCAAGACGGATTGTGTTCGTTTAATGAAAATTTTAAAAAAGACGGGCTACCAAGGTTATTTACCCGTTGAGACCCTTTTGGTGCGGGGAAAACCTTACGATCCTTTTGCCTTGGTACCGGAACTACTGAACGAGTTAAAGCTGGCCATGAAGGAGGTCTATTGAATTTTTACAAACGATCACCGCTGCAAGATCACCCTTAAGCCCACCGAAGACTGCCGGTGCTTCAAACGCAACACATACATCCCCGCCGGATACCGGGACAAATCTATGGTCCAATCGCGGAAAACCTGCCCCGGCACAATCGTACTCAACAACTGCCCACTCATGTTGTACAGTTCAATGCTGGCTCCATCTATGGCGGCGGAGAGGTGCAGCGTTACCCGGCCAGTGCTGGGAATGGGCTCTATGCCTACATCCAGATTGTTGATCTTGCTCAGGTTACTTTGAAACACCGTGAACGATTGAATTTTTGATTCCGTAATGCCACAGGAGTTCAGCGCCCGAACCCGCCAAAAGTAGCGTCCTGCCGCCAAATCTTGTGCTCTTTGGTACTCGGTAAGTTCCAAATTGGCCGTCCATACCGGGAATAAAAATGCCGAATCCGATGCCACTTCCAATTCATACCGCTCCACTGCACCACTGCTACTCCAACTAAAATTTGGCCTTTTGTCCAGTAAGACTGCTGAAACTGCTGGAGTACTCAGCACCGGAATCCGTGGGGCAGCGGTGATGGAAAAACTGACCTTGGTGCTATCGCGCAGGTTGTTCTGGCGCGTGTAAAATGTCAACGCATAATTACCGGGGAGCAATGGCCGCAGGTTTCTGGCTTTAGCTTGAAACAATACTCCGGCATTGATTTTGGCGGGATCTTCACTAAAGGACAAACTCAAGGCTGTCCGGGGCGTCACGCGGTAACTCAGGGTTGCCGAACCCTGGTACCCGTCGGCGGCTTTGAGCAACAATACCATCGAATCGGCCTGGCAAAGCGCCTGGAATTCAGGTAGCACGGTAGCCTGTATGCTCGGCGCAATGGAAAATTGCTGAAAAGTATTCGGTACCAGAGAAGTATCACAAGTATTGATGCCCCAAACCTTCCAGTAATATGTACCTTTCAAATCCAACTGGCCGATTTGATAGGTGGTGTCCAAACTGCGGTACCGCCCTATAATGTCCCTGAATGCCGCATCTCGGGCCAGTACTATGCTGTATTGTTGGGCAAATTTACCTTTGCGCCAACGCAGTTGTACGGGTAATGGCACCAGGTTGTCGCCATTTTGGGGCTCTAGTGCTTGTACAGGCTGGGGGGCCTGGACGATTTCCACCAAAAGAAAGCGCGACAAAGTATCACTTCCAACAATGGCCTGAAGCTTGAGGGTTTGGAATCCAGACAAAGTACTGGATTCGTTGCGCAACTCCAGGGTGTTGCTGGTACCCGTAATCGGATTTTTGCTGAATTGTGCCTTTAATCCTGCGGGTAAATTGAGTATGCTGAATTGAATGGACTGGGCATTCGGATTATTCAACTGAATGTTCCAGGAGGCAGTACCAGGCCGCAGATGCTGCGGTTTTCTTGATCAAGCAGGATGCTGTTAAGGCACTCGTAATGCCAGCGCCCGCTCATTTGCTCCAGGGCATTGCGGTTGGGGTCGAGCCAATCGCGCAGTCGTGTGTTCAGGCTGGCACCTGCATTCCAGGATGCCTTCCAGGTGCCAAAGGAGTCGTACCCAGTATTGCCGCAGAGCGCTGTCCCCCCGTGCAATTGCCCAATTACTTGCCCTTGTTGGTTAAAAAGCGGGGCACCGGAAGAACCATCTTCGGTACTGCCAATGTCCCAACGGGGCACGATTACGTGGTTGCCATTGCTCACTTGGGTAGCTGCCCCCCAGTTGCCGAGGTAAGTGCTTCTGGTCGAATAACTGAAGCGTTTTTCTTCACTGCCCGCCTGGTGCACCGTGGCCACGCCTCCCGTTGGGGTCTGGTTGAGGGTATTCCAGCCCGCAAAATAGGCATTGGCATCCAATACAACCGGATCATCCAGTTCTAGTAATGTAAAATCGGAATTGCTGTTGGAAGAGCGCTGGACCATGCCCGTATTAAACGTGTCAAATTTGCCATCTCCAGGAGACGCGTTGGCCGTACTGCCCGGCTGGCGACAAATGCTGTTTTGGAAATTCCAGTACACGACCAACGAAGGCGCGTCCGAGGCTCTGCTCTGACAGTGCCGAGCGGTTACGAAATAGGGATGACAATCTTCTTTGCCGTTATTGACCAAAAAACCTGTACAAATGGAAGTGCCCCGAATGGAGATCAAGCCCACGGACTGGGCCACATCCCGGAAATTTTCGACCTGGGGATATCCATTGTTTTGTCCACAAATGATATCAATATGGCATTCTGAAGAACGCACTTGAGTGAGGTTGACAAAATCATGATTGACAAAACCCAGTTGCAAACGCAGATCGGTTTTTTGGCGGGTGGGTAAAATGACCTCTAAAACGACTTCTTCACTTTCGATGATCGGACTCCAAAATTCGGCGTGGTCTTCGTTGTCAGCACTGCGGAAAGGGCCCATTTTTTCAGCAGTACGGCTGTTGATCAAAAAAAATTCCGCTTCAGAAGGCAGGTAAAAACCGGTAAAGCCAAAATTGAGTGAATATGCCCCTTGCGAGCGTACGCCAAGCCGCCAGCGACTTTGCCCTGCGGCAATTTCTTCCCAGCGCCCACTGTTATCAGGGGTATAATTCACTTCGATGGCTTTGGCAAACTGGGGTGCCCTGCCCATTTCCCGCAAACTGTACTCTTCTGCTTGTAGCGTCGCGTTGTTTTGTACCGGCATGCTTACCCTGTGCAACCGACCAAATTGTGGATGTTCCCACTGGTCTTTGGTAGGGGCTTGTTGGGCGCGGGCCGGTGTGCCACAAATGAATAAAACAAGCGCTAAAAGTAAAGTTTGCTTCATGGTGAAATCTATTGATGCACTCAAACTATAGAATAAAATGTACAAAACCCTGCTATTGTTGTTGCATTGATGAGAAGTGTAGATCGGATGACAAAAATTACCTCATGTTCAACTTTTCCACTACATTTCAGGTTAAGTGATGGAACCGTATAAATGTACACATTTTTAGGGTTCGATGTTCGGGGGTGGGGGGGGGGGCCCAAACCCCCCCCGCCTGGGAAAACCCCCCCCCCCGGCCCCCCCCCCCCCCCCCCCCCCGACCCCGCACGAACCCCCAAAAACCACCCTTATGATTGTGGAAGAACACAATGTCGTTACCCTGAGTTACGAATTGCGCAGTGGCGGCCCGGAGGGCGAGATTATGGAGATCATGAACGTCCATTATCCCTTCAAGTTTTTTTGTGGAGGCGAGCAGTTGCTTCCTGCTTTTGAAGAGCAGTTGCGCGGCTTGGGCGAGGGCGACGCGTTTGAGTTTGTCCTTCCACCCAATTTGGCATACGGGGAGGTCGATCCTGAACAAATTCTGGAAGTACCCCGTGCCCTTTTTGATGAAGGGGACGAAGCTTCTTTGGAAAATGTTTTGGTGGAAGGCAATTTCATCGTCCTATCGGACGAAGAAGGGGAGGACTTTCATGGAAAAATCATCTCCTGGGATGAAGACCAGGTAAAAGTGGATTTTAACCACGCTATGGCGGGCAAAACCTTACATTTTAAAGGGGTGGTGCTCAATATCCGCAAGGCTACCGTGGATGAACTCATCCGCAAACAGGTGGTGGAAGAGGATGGTGTGCGCGGCTGGGATTGGGGTGTCAATTGATGTTGTTTCACCACAGACAACACGGATGAGCACAAATTTTTTATCATTTAACCTAGCTTATCTGTGGTGAAAATTCCAAAAATAGGATGCAAACACTTACTATAGATGCGCAGTTGCGCGAACGGGTTCGAGAACTCTTGTCCGGGCTTTGCAATGGCTTGTACGAACGAGAAGAAGCCATGAAACTGGCCCTGCTCACCGCACTGGCCGGAGAAAGTATTTTCCTGCTCGGCCCTCCCGGAGTAGGCAAAAGTTTGATTGCCCGCAGACTGAAACACGCCTTTCGGGACGGGATTTCTTTTGAATACCTGATGAGCAAGTTCAGCACCCCCGACGAAGTGTTTGGCCCCGTATCCATCAAAAAACTCAAGGAAGAAGACCGTTACGAACGCCTCACCGAGCGCTATCTGCCCGGTGCCAACGTGGTGTTTTTGGACGAAATCTGGAAAGCTGGCCCCGCCATTCAAAACGCCCTGCTGACCATCCTCAATGAAAAAATATACCGCAACGGCGATCAGGACCTGCGGGTGAACATCCGCGGCATCATCACGGCTTCCAATGAACTGCCGCCGCGCAATGCCAGCCTTGATCCCATTTGGGACCGCTTTCTGTTGCGCCTGGAACTGGGCAACATCCGCAAGTTCCAGAACTTCGTCAACATGATCGTGGATACCGATGATGTGTATCAGGTGGAACTGCCCGCCGAAGTGCAATTCAGCGAAGTAGAACTGGTGCAATTTGACGCCGCCATCAATGCGGTAGAAGTGCCTGCCGAAGTACTCAATACCATCCAGGTACTCAAATTGCGCATCGACGAGCACAACGCCCGCCCGAACAACCAGGATCAACAGATTCCCATCCACGACCGGCGCTGGAAAAAAATCGTGCGCCTGCTGCGTACTTCTGCTTTCCTGAATGGCCGCAACCGGGTCGACCTGATGGATTGTTTCCTGATGATCCATTGCCTTTGGAGTCGGCCCGATCAAAAAGACCTGATCGAAGAAATGGTGACTGATGCCATCCGCCGCCACGGCTACACCATGGCCGTCAACCTTAACCTGCTCAAACGCGAGGTGGAGGATTTTGAAAAAGATGTGAACGAGGAAATCCGCGTAAAGCACACCGTGGCCGAAGAACAACTCCTCGTGGTGCAGGAAGACTACTACGAACTGATCAAAGAAGACCAGCAGTTTGAAGGTTTCCTGGTGCCCGTCAAACAGTTCCGCCAACTGAACCTGGAAGATACCCAGGTGATCAACTTCTTCGACGCCAAGGGCAACCTCGTGAATCGCCTGCGCGCCAAACAGGGGCTCGGCACCTTCAGCATCGAAGTACTGCACAACGACCGCAGCCATACTTACTCCCTGCGCACCAAAAAAGGCGAACGCCAGGAAATCATCTTCAAAAAACCACACCCCGTGCTGCAAAAATACTGGGAGGAGCGCTTCGAGCAAATCCGCAGCTACTTGCGCAAACAGGAGGAAAACCTGCGGAATAACTTGCCTGCGGAATTGGAGTTTCTGGAGCAAAATTTGTTTGTGGAAGCACGGTACGCGGAGGTGGTGAAGAGCAATTTGCGGGAAGTGCAGGAGGCACTGCAGAAGGTGGGGCTGGGGCTGGAGAAGGTGCAGTTTAGTTATGTGGGGTAGGTGGGGCATTACCAACCACCCCTTCAACTCCTCATCCCCATCCCACACCTGCTTTGGCAAATAGCCCTCAAAATTCGGCACCGACTTATCCGCCCCAGCCTCCAGCAGCATCTTGACACAAGCCTTGTATTGATCCAGATTTTTGCCCTCCGCACTGCGCAAACCATGCACCGCCCAAAACAAAGGTGTAGACTTGAACTCCACACAAAGTTTGTTGATCTCCGCCCCCGCTTCGATGAGTTTTTTGACCAGTTCAGGTCGACCACACCAGGCCGCCCAATGCAAAGCCGTACCCCCGTGGCAGCCCGGGTGGGTGATGTCGGCGCCCGCCGCGATATAGAGCATGGCCACCTGATCGGCGTGCAGGCTGGCCGCGGCAACCAGGGGCGAATCTTTTTGAGGAACCAGCTCCCCGCCATTGACATCGGCACCGTGATCCAAAAACAACTGGGCCAGTTTGACTGCTTCTGCATCGCTGTATTTTCTGGCGAATACCCCGTCACAAATCCGGTGGAGGGGATGGGCTTTGGCGGTATTGTTGGCATCATAAGCGATGCCTTCGTTGGCCAATTCCGGATTGTTTTCCAGCAGCATGTTGATGCCAGCGTAGTCCAAGGCTTCGAAGAGGTGATTCATCGGGAATATTTTTTTTGTAAAACTACAAAAAATTTATAAAGCAATCAATGTTTTAATAAATGTTTAAATATGGAATTTGAACTGATTTCCCATGCTGTTGTTCTGCCTTGAAAGGGGGGGGGCACTATTTATTGCTTGCTACGTTGCCAGAGCTTTGTGTGCATGACCCAACTTGAGCAAGAATACGAGCGCTTCATCGAATTTGGCAGCATCCTCGACCGGAAGATGCGACGCTATCTCGTGCAGTACCTGCAAAACAAGCTCAGCCCAGGCAGCTATCACATCCCTGACTTGAAAGACGAGTACTACCGCTATTTTCAAGCTGCCCTCGACCAACTTTTTGCCATCCGCGACCTCCTGCCCATTTGCCAGCGCAACCAGCGCATTTCCCAACAAGTGGTGCTGGATACCCTTTATTGGCTGCGCAAAACCTACGACAAGGTAAAGTACAAAAATCCCTTTCAGGAAGACTTGAACCGCATCGACAATTGGGCCATTACGCCGCTCCACCTGTTCGTCAAACGTTGGTCTATCCTAGTTACTTACCTTGAAAACAACTACCGCCGCGAAGACCTGGATGCGCAGTTTTATAAACAACGGTTTCAAACCCTGATCGGCGAAAAAGCTTTGGAAGACCTCAGCCCCGAAGCGCGCCAACGCGTGGAAATCCTGCTCACCGACCTGCTCGCGCAATGGGATGCCCTCGTGCAGTCGCGCATCCTCGAATACCAAATCTCCAAACTGGGCGAAGAACTGGACAATTACCTCAACCTGCTCGATTCCAAAGTGCAGGAATACCAAAAACTGATCAAACTGATCAGCCCTTTTTCCGATTACTTGGGCTGGGACATGTCGCGTTCGCTTTGGGAAGACAGCTCCTTCGACGTCATCCAGCAGTACCACGAGTTGCTCGAAGACGAAAAATCCATCCAGGAACTGGCCGACTTGCTGGGCAACCTGCGCGAAGCGGAAATTGAAATGGAGGAGGAAACTTTTGAAAAAACCATCATCCGCCAGGAGTGGGTGAGTGATGAGCTAACACCCGCGGAGGTGACCGGGGTAAAAGAAAGTGGTGACCTGAACCACCTGCTGAGTTCGGAAGCTGCGCTGCTGAGTGATCCGGCTACGGAAGACCTTTTTATGCACAAATGGCTGGGCAAAAGCCTGCTCACCCTCCAGTTTGAAGATCGCCGCCTGCAACCCAGCACCGAACACTACACGGAAGTTCACCAACGCATCAAACAGCGCGAAAAAGGCCCTTTTATCGTTTGTGTTGATACCAGCGAATCGATGTACGGTCGCCCCGAACAAATCGCCAAGGTACTGTGCCTCGGCATCCTCAAAATGGCTACCCGCGAAAACCGCCGTGCCTACCTGATCAATTTTTCCATCGGCATCAAAACCCTGGATTTGTACGACATCGCCAACTCCATCGATGCCCTGGCCAAGTTCCTGCGCATGTCTTTCCACGGCGGCACCGACATTTCGCTGCCCCTCTACGAAGCCATCCGCCAACTCAAAACCAACGACTACCGCGACGCCGACGTGCTGGTCATCTCCGACTTTATCATGTACCGCGTAGACCAAAAAGTGCTGGAAGACGTGCGTTATTTTCAACAAAACAACAATACCCAATTCCACAGCCTGACCCTCTCCAATGACCCGAATACGGAGATTTTGAGCTATTTTGATACGAATTGGGTATATGACCCGGCAAAAAAGGGGTGGTGCAGGAGTTGATCAAGAAAGAATTATTTAATCAAAAAAGCCTGATGTTTAACTTTTGTTTTTAATGATTGCTATATTGAGCCTGATTATTTTACTGATTAATATGAACAACTCTTATTTCTAGCAATAGCGATCCTTTTACATTTTTTAATTATCAATTTTTATCAAAGTAGCTAAAATAGTGAGCTGATTACTCAGCTCACTGATAAATTTATTGTAAACTAAAAATCAACTATATGAAAAACTTTATCCTTATTCTCCTAATCTGTTTTATGAAGATGTCCATTCATGCCCAAAGAGTGTCACTTCACTTATCCTAAACAAGGTGGATCATCCGCATCCGTTGCTTTACCTCAGGATTACGACAAGACGGTGACTCGATATCATTGTTTTAAGAAGACCCTGCAAGATCCTCTGGCTGGAAAATGAACCTCTCAACAATTCCCCGCCGCACATACTCGATCAGGATGTCTTCGGCCAAGGATATTGATGTTGCCGATTTTGACAAAGATGGAAAATCCGATTACCTGATCTGTATGGCTTCTACGTTCAATAACAACGATGGCCAACTTGCCTGGTTTCAACGTCAGACAAATAATACCTATATCAAATGGACCATTGAAGCAAATGGTGATTTTAATCAAGCTGAAGTAGCAGACTTTGATAAAGATGGTGACTAGATATAGTCGCCGTAGGCTTTGAACAATCTAGTGTTAACATGTACATCAATGAAGGGAATCTTAATTTCAAAAAGACCATTATCTACCAGGGCGCTAGAGGCTTGCAAGTAAGAGATGTGGTTACAGATGACATCGATAAAGATGGAGACATCGATGTACTATTTGGAGAAGGCATTGATGATAATAAACTGCTGATCAATGATGGCAAAGCCAGTTTCTCAGACTTTGGTAAACTTACTAATTCTAATTTTTTTAACCCTCTTTGGACAGATGCAGTGGTAGCCGATGTAGACAATGACGGCCAAAAAGACATTTTAACCTGGAATAATTACAGCTTTCCGGAGCTAACGCTGATGAAAGCGTTTTTAGAGCGGGTTGAAATTGATGATTTAGAACGCGGGAATGGAGGTGAATTGCTGGTTGCGGACTTTGATAAAAATGGATTTTTAGACATCGTTGTTCAGAGTTATTCGACCAACACAGTGTATATTCTTTATCAGTCTGCTCGCCTTCAATTCCGCACAGAAATTTTAGATGCCAATTGGAACAACAGTAGTGTCACCATCGAGGACAAATGGTAGCAGTCGATTTGGATAAAGACGGGGATTTAGATATTCTCTTTCCAGAAGATGGAAATGTAGATTATGACTTGTCCCTCTTTGAAAACATTAATGGGAAATTTGCCAAAAGATACCTCTATGCACAAATGTATGGAGCCAGAACACCTAAATTTGCAGACATCGACAATGATAAAGATGTTGACCTCATTGTAACAATCGGAGAGAACTCTCCTAGGGAAGAAAACGAAATCATAAAATTTGAAAATATTGGGATGGAAAATTCTTAATGTACAGGATCAGTGATTTATTGGATTACCCCGCGGATATTGAATTGGCCGATATAGATAAAGATGGCGATCTGGATATTTTTGCAACTGCCCGCAACAGCAACGATTTGGTTTGGCTGCGAAATGATGGAAACAAACTGGATTGGCCGAGTTTTATCATAGAGGAAAACGCCAATACGCCGCTCGGAATCGCAACGGGCGACATTGACGCCGATGGAAACATCGATGTCGCGCTCTGCTCCAACGGTGATGCAAAATTATTCTGGTACAAAGGCGATGGGAAAGGAGGGTTTTCGAGAAGAGTAATTGATCCCAACTTACTCAATCCCCGAGAAATCAAACTGGTTGATTTTGATAAAGATGGCGATTTGGACGCAGCAGTGATTTGTAGCAACGTTGCCAATACTGTATCGTTATACATCAATGAAAACGCTACGACCTGGACGAGGAAAATATTGTATACCAAACGTATTGGCTTTGACATTGAAGTAGGCGACCTAAACAAGGATGGTTTTCCTGATCTGGGAGCTGTATTTAGTGCAGGTTCTACTTCTCCAAATACTGGGGGAATTTTCTGGAGTGGAGACGGAAAAGGTAATTTCACTATTTTACAAGGTATTACGACCAGCAACTCTGTGGATATGACTGCCATCAAATTCGCTGACGTTGAGCGATGGAGATCTGGATGTTTTGTCAACCTAGTTTTCGGATGAAAGAATCATGTTTTCCTTTGAAAACAACAATGGAGAACTTGCTCAGAATAGCACTAGGACCACCGAATATATTGGAAGTCAAAGCCTAGGCCTCGATGCAGTTGATCTTGATGGCGATGGATTATTAGAAGTAGTTTTTACAGTTTTACGGTAAATATTCAAAAAACGTTTTTTCCAGAAACCCTAGGATAAGTGCAACACCAATTTGTGGAGGGGTAGGTCGTGGCGCTTTAGAAGTAGTGTTGGATACAGGAGTTAGTGGTGCAACTTACAGATGGGAAAATGGCACAACTACCAAACAGATTCAAACTTGGTACTAGGCAATTATGACGTCACGGTAACAGATCAAAAAGGTTGTACAACTAAGTTAACGGGCTCCGTTGTATCGGCCAATCCTCCAACTATCAGATTGAGAGGGACAAACCCAAAATGTTTTGGAGGCGAAGATGGATTAATTTCTGCATTGGTAAGTGGGAGTTCGACACCATTTGTATATACTTGGAACATGGGCAGAAGGGAGCAAATTTGGATAGTTTACAAGCAGGTACCTATACACTTACGGTGACTGATGCCAAAAATTGTCAATCTACGGCAAGTATCACGGTTGTAAACCCACCAGAATTAGCCCTTAAACTTGTCATGATTCCAAGCCAAGATACCCTGAAAAACGGTATGGCAACGGCTACACCTTCAGGCGGAATAGCACCGTACAAATTCAATTGGAGCAACGGAGCAACAACATCTTCTATTGCTAACTTGCCTTCAGGCTCTTATACTGTTACTGTATCTGACGCGAACGATTGTAAAAAGGAAGAAACAGTTACGATTGGAAAAACTACTCCAACCAAAGAACTGCTAAATTTATTAGCCGCAAAAGTTTACCCTAACCCTTTTAATGAAACATTATTTATTCAGGTGGAACAGTTTAATGGCCTGTCTGACACCGCCATAAAACTATACGATGCCTTGGGCCGAGAACATTCTGGGAAAATGCACCAAGTCAAAATGGGTGGCGTTTCTTTGAGTTCCCCAAGGCATATTTTGAGTATGGTCTACCAAAATGAAGTAATAGGTCATTTAACTTGAAGAATAATCCTTTGTTACATATGTTATGTGGATTTAGTGATTTATACGAAATTGCGTTGTGCATTTGAGCGGCTTTAGCAGCGGAGCGCCTTAGGCCTAAAACACCAACTTCCGTTCCTTCACCAATCCACTCTTTTTCCCCCGCATCCGAAACCAATACACCCCTTTGGGCAGTCGATTGGTTTTATAGGAGAACGTGAATGTATAAATCCCGGAGCTGTACAATTTGTCCGTCATCAGGACATCTACCTGTTTGCCTTCCTCATTGAACACCGCCAGGGTGAGGGAGTCATTTTCGGGCAATTTGAATTCCCAGTCTGCTTCAATCAACATCATCGGGCGTTTGGCCATTTGTGGGCCGGGAGCTGCTTTGGCATACTCCGAGCGGTACCAGGGCACCGGACGACCCGTAACCTGAGCCAAAAATTCAATCAGTTTTTTTGATTTATCGGGTTGGTTGCGATCCCATACAGCGGAGAGGTCGGCGTTGTCGCTTACGCTCCAAACGGCCTGTTGGGCCATGGGGTTTTTGTCTAAAAAATTGCGGTGCAGGTAGGTGGCTACCTGGCTGAGCTTTTCATTGCTTTGGTTCACCAGTTGAAACACCGCCCCCGTGCCCGGGCCACCGCGGTACATTTCGCAGCAGTAGCTATTCAGTTTGAAAGCTCGTTTCTGGTTGGCTGCGAGTACGTATTCTTCGTTGTCCACCACCAGTAGATCTTGTAGTGCGGTATCCTGCGATTGAAACACCATGCCCGGCGCTAGCGCCACCCGCAAGGCGCGTTTGCTCACGTTGGTCACGGTAGCCTGCAAGCAGTCACCAGTATGGCCTCCCAGACCTTGGGCCTCAAGGGTTACCAAACCCTTTTCAAGGGCTTGCTGGAGGGTTGTGGTTTGAGCGGAGAGAAAAAATGGTGTGCAAAACAGCAATAAACAAACGAAGTGGCGATACATGTCTTTATTTTTTCCTGAAACGTCCACTAAAAACGCTTTATTTTATGCTCCAATTTAAACGAGCTTTTAAACACATAAACATCAAAACCATGTTCAAATCTGCTTTGCCTTTTATGCCCGAATATTTTGACCGCTACATCAATCAAACCGATGACCTGCCTTTACTCGGTATGTTGGAGCACACCCAGCAAGAATTACAAAACTATGATTGGAATAAACTCCAGGCCCTCGGCGACTACGTTTACGCGCCCGGTAAATGGACGGTATGCGACATTGTGCAACACCTCATTGATACGGAGCGCATCTTGACCTACCGCGCCTTGTGTATTGCCCGGGGTGAAGTGGCGAATCTGCCGAGTTTTGAAGAAGATGACTACGCTTTACATGCTCAAGGTATACAGCGTAGTCTGGATGACCTAAAGGCAGAATTACTCACCTTGCGCAGCAGCACCTTACAACTTTTCCGCAGTTTCAGTGATCTCATGCTTTTGCGGGTAGGTACTACGAGCGGCAAACAAATGAGCACATTGGCGCTGGGGTTTATTGTAGCAGGGCACCAGCGCCACCATTTTCGGGTGTTGGAGGAGCGCTACTTTAAATAGGGTTTTTTAGGTTTTTTTAGGTTGCACACAAGCCGGCACAGGATAGTAAGCTTGTATGCAAGCTAAAACCCTAAAACGTAAAACTTAAAACCGGGATTTACCCTATCCACCGACTTTTTCCTTCTACAGGACGTTTTTCCGCCTAATCTCAACGACTTTCTTTGCGTGCCCTTCCGAACTTTTATTATATTTGTTGACTTCAAAACCTAAACAAGCTACAAAACCCTTATCTCATTATGGCACGATTAACACCATTATCCAAACTATTAATTGCGGTACTGATTGTTGGAGGCATCCTTTTTGGAGCCAGATATGTATTGAAAAACACCGAGGCAGGCAAGGAACTGCTCGAAAAAAGTGGTCAGACGGATTCAGGCACAAATGGTGTTTCAACTGATCCCAACACCATTAAAATTGGGGTGGTAACCTGGGGCGGTTATGCCGGAGGCCAGTATTTCAACGAAGGCTTTAAGGCAAATACCCAATCCAGGTTTTACAAAGATTATGGCTTTAAAGTTGACTTTAAAGTATTGGATGACTTTGAAGCCAGCCGGGCTGCCTTCAAAAACGGCGACGTTGATTTACTCTGGTGTACAGTTGATGCCTTGCCTACCGAAATGTCCGCACTGGAAGCTTACGACCCGAGGATCGTTTTCCAGGCCGACTGGTCACGGGGAGGTGATGCAGTAGTGGTGCGCAGAGGAATTACCTCCATCAGTGATTTGAAAGGGAAAAAAGTGGCTGTGGCCGAATTAACGCCCTCTCACTCTTTCCTGATCTGGTTGTTGGAAGCTGCGGGCATGAAGCCGTCCGATATTGAAATTGTCAAACAACCCAGCGCCATCGATGCGGCTCAGGTATTCAAAAGCCAACAAGTGGATGCAGCTGTAGTCTGGAGCCCAGACGATGAATTGTGTGTTCAGGCGGTTCCAGGGTCAAAAATTTTGGAAAGCACCCGCTCCGCGTCCAACATCATTGCCGATGCTTTTATCGCCAAACAGGCCTGGTTGGAAAATAATGCGGACAAAGCCAGCAAATTGTATGAAGGTTGGATGATTGGCGCTGCTGAGATCAACAGCAGCGATGTCAACAAACGCAAAGCAGCTAAAATCCTTTCGGAAAATTTTGATGGGGTATCCATCGATGCAGCTTTACAATCCATTAAAAACGTACGCTTGTGTACGCACGGGGATAACCTGAATTTCTTTGGGATGAATCCTGATTACAAAGGTGTAACGGGAGAGAACCTCTACAACCGCATGTCCAGTACGTACCAAAAATTGGGCTACATCGAAGGTAAAGTCCCCAGCTGGCGTTTGGCCATCAACACCCAGGCCATCAAAACCGCTTCTGCTTTAGTGGATTTGGACGGACAAACTGCCGAAGTACAAAAGCAATTTACCCAGGCAACCGAGGCCATCAAAACGAAAGACGCAATTGCCTCCAAGCAGGTGAGTATTTCCTTCCGTTCGGGTGAGTTCCAGTTGGATGAAAATACCAAATACATCATCGACAAAGAGTTTGTGGAAATTGCCAAAGCTTTTTCCAATTCGCGCATTCGTATTGAAGGCAACACCGACAACATTGGCAACGCCGCAAGCAATAAAGCCCTGTCGGAAAAAAGAGCCAGAGCCGTAGCCGAATACCTGATCACCACCTACAACATGCCTCGAAATCGTTTCATCATCATTGGCAATGGCCCGGATAAACCTGTTGCGGGCAACGATACCGAGCTGGGTCGGTCGAAGAACCGTAGAACAGATTTTGAAATTGTTGGTGAATAATCCTCAACTTTGGAATTCTGAATAAGAATCAACATTGATGCCAGCATCAATGTTGATTCTTGTTTATTCCTCCATTCAACTCAATATCATGTCCTTGCTGAAACTAAGAGGAGAATTAAACGCACAACAACGCATCATTTTGGCCATTCTAGGTGGTATCATTACCCTCCTGATTTGGTGGGCATTGGCCGAGGCCTTGGCTCAACAACGCCCGGTGGTTAGTGGTGAGCTTAAAGAATTGCCTTCAACTTTTGATACATCCATCAGCCAGCAGCAAAGGGATTCGATTCTTCGTCAAGATTCGATTTTGCAGTCACAAGCGACGTCATTCGTAAAAGTATACCCCATTTTACCCCCTCCACTCAAGGTAATTCGGTCGTATCAGGGCTTATTGGCACAAGATGAGTTGGTTGGCAATACCTCCCGGAGCATTTGGTTGAACATTCAAGGGTACATTTGGGCCTTGATCATCGCCCTTCCCCTGGGGTTTATTTTAGGCTTGATTCCCTTGTTTCGGGGCTTGTTCAGCCGCCAAATTGATGCCTTGCGCTATTTGCCCTTGTCGGCTTTGACGAGCTTATTCATTGTTTGGTTTGGCCTGGAAGATACCATGAAAGTTGCCTTTCTGGCTTTTGGCATTTTGGTATATCTCCTCCCCGTGATTGTACAAAGAATTCAGGAAGTGGAAGATGTGTACGTGCAAACAGCATTTACCTTAAGTGCGACCAATTGGCAAACCATCCGCAGTGTATACATTCCCGCAGTGTTTTCTAAAGTGATGGAAGACATTCGTGTACTCACCGCTATTTCCTGGACTTATATCATCATTGCAGAGTTGTTGAACCGGCAAGGGGGGATCGGAGGCTTGATTTTTATCAAAAGTAAAATGGGGCAAATCGACAAGGTTTTTGCCATCCTGTTACTGATTATTCTGATCGGGTTTATTCAAGACAGGATTTTTTCCTACATCGACAAACGGGTTTGTCCGCACAAGTACCTGAAATACAAATTGCCTGGGCTTCAGGAATGTCAATACGGCATCTATTTTATTTTGTTGATGTTATTGGCCAAAACGTTATTGCCAACCTTGATTCCGTCAATGGCCATCTGGGCCGCCTTATTGGTGGGATTGGTCATGATCTGTTTAGGAGAATTGAGAATTATGGGCGCTTCAAAAGCAGGAAAATAATATGGTACAATTTACAGATACTGAGCTTCCAAACATCATTCAACTCGAGAATGTCAGCCAAAGCTACGACGGAGGCAAAAGTTACATCATTCAGAATTTCGACCTCCTGATTGAAGATCACCCCAATCGAGGGCAATTTGTCGTGTTACTGGGAATGTCTGGAAGTGGCAAATCAACCATTTTGCGGTACATCTGTGGCTTGCAAAAACCAACTACAGGAACCGTGAAAATTCACGACAAGCTCGTCACGGAAGATTCCCGGATCAGCATGGTGTTTCAGCAATATTCTTCATTGCCCTGGATGACTGTTCAGGAAAACGTGGCTTTGGGCTTGCAATTCAAGGGCCTGGATGAAAAAACTCGCCGCCAGCAGGCCCAGGAAATGATAGAATTGGTTGGCTTGGGAGGGCATGAAAACAAATATGCCCAATATCCAACACTTTCCGGTGGACAATTGCAACGGGTGGCCATTGCCCGCAGTTTATTGGCCAATCCCGAGATTTTGCTGATGGACGAGCCATTTGGGGCACTGGACATCAAAACCCGCTTGCAGATGCAGGAGTTGCTCATTGAGCTGTGGGAAAAATTTCACTCCACCGTCATCTTTGTTACCCACGATATTGCGGAAGCAGTTTATCTGGGAGACGATGTATACATCATGAAGTCAGCGCCTTCAAAAATAGTAGAACACATCAAAGTAGACCTACCGCTGCACCGCAGTAGAGAACTCAAACGAGAAAAACATTTTATGGAATTGGTACAGGATGTGGAAGACCGGATGGTCAATGTGGCCAATCTGTCTCCAGATACGGATGCGGCCATTTGATGGGGCAATTTTTTTCAAAACGATCACTGAGCGAAGTCGAAGTAGGACCGTTTTGAAAAACCCATCAAAATTTAATTGAATTTCTGCTTAAAGAACCAACTGCTGTCGTTCAGTGTAAATCCGAAATGGAATTGCACATAAGTTTCATTTAATCCATCCTTGGTGCCAAAACGGCCTGCTTCCAGGGCCAGGTTGACGAAAGACATCGTCTGGCGGGGTAAAACAATGGGTATCCCAACCCCCAGTGAAAGTCCATAATTGGTCAGTTGTTGTCCATTGCTGCTGCGGGGATCTTCGGCATGGAAAACACCAAAACGATATCTTGCCCGCTGCCAGTTGTTGTTGTACGACTGAACATTAGGGATGAATTCCAACCCAAAAGCGATGCGGCGGGCATCAGAAAGCGTTTCAACCTTAGCCTCATTCTGGTATTCATTCCAGCGCGTTTGTACATATTCTGCACTGATGCGCAACTTGCCCAGGGATTCGTAAGTAATGCCGAAGCCCAATTCTGAGGGCAATGTTCCCCCTCTTTCGATATCCGATTCATAAGAAATGGTATCTGCTACCGAAGATACAGGCGAAATGCGTCGGTACAAACGACTGCTGGTGGAAGTCAAATTGGCATTGGGGGTATAGGTAAGCCCCAAAATGAGGCTGCGATCCCCAATGGTATAAATGCCTTTTTCGTTGGGTTTGTCAAAGTGGAGCAAATACTGGGCACCCAATTTGAAAATAGTACCCCGATAACTGATGTCGTCTTGCAGGTCGGTGGAGTAAGCCAAAGCAATACTATCCAGTGAAACCGAGCGGCTATTGGTAGATTTCCCAAATAGAGACTGAATCTCTGCGCCGATCGAGATGTTTTTGAAGCGGATGCCGTTGCCAAAACCCAATTTGTAGGTTCCCCCTGCTCCTTTGAGGTTGGTGGTGACCTGTTCCAAGGTTTCACCACGAATTTCTACATTTTGGATGTTGTAACCCACTTCGGTATAGGGGCTTAGGTGAAAACCCATTCCCCAATCAAAATTGCGCTTTTTGCGTTCCAGTGCCCGGTTGATGGAGTTGTTCAAGGGAAAGGCCAAAGACAAATGGCGTAAGTTTCCACTATACGCAGCGTCTTTTTGGTTCCCTTCCGACAAAGCGGAATATTTTGCGGAAACCGCAATTTCTAGACCCGTTACTTCCAGGGAACTCAAAGAGGCGGGGTTCAACCAATTGGTATGGGACCCATCGCGCATGGCAATACCCACACCGCCCATTCCGGTTTGTGAAACCAGGGAAGTTGATAGCAAGTCCCCGAGCCCAAAGCGGGAGTAGGGCGAATTTTGCTTGGGCAAAATTTGTTCGGTGGTCGTTTGTGCCGAGGCCATCCAAGGCATCCACAACACCATTACGGCAGCAATGAGTGCCGTTTTTATCATCCAACTACTCGACATTATGGTTCAATATTTTGTTCAGTCCAATAAATACCAAATTGGGCTCATTTGCCACTTCAGATTGCATCGTTTGGGTCAAAAAATCGGCGTCTCCTCCAGTTAACACTACCCTGAGTTGCCCCCACTCTTTTTCCCAATGGCGTCGATAACCTTCAATTTCCAGGGTAGTACCTACCGTAACCCCATTGTTCATGGCCGATTGGGTAGAATCTCCAATCCAGTTGTGTACTGTATGTAAGGTTACTTCGGGTAGCCGGGCCGTAAATTCATGCATGGCACGTAGCCGCATCCGCAGCCCCGGAGCAATGTTTCCACCCAGGTAAATGCCATCTGCAGTCAACCACTCATAGGTGATGCAACTTCCAGCATCCACGACCAGGCAATTTTCACCAGGATAAAGTGCAAAAGCCCCCACTACTGCGGCAATGCGATCCTTCCCCAAAGTTTGTGGGGTTTTGTACGCATTTTTGATGGGTAAGGGGGTTTCTGAATCCAGTTGGATCAAGCGGTACTTGGCTTTGATCAGCATTTCAACTTCTTCGTCCAGATGTTGTCCTACCGAACATAAGATCACATTCCTTACCTTATGGTTGGTTGTCAGTTGCAATAAATCCTCGATCGCCCACTCTTCCCAGAAATGGCGTTCTACCAGATTGTCGCCATCAAAAATAGCGAGTTTGGTGCGGGTGTTGCCAATGTCGATGGTAAGGTTCATGGTTCGAGGGTTCGAGGGTTCGGGGGTTCGAAGGTTCGGGGGTTCCAACTTTGGAACCTTCGAACCCCCGAACTCCCGAACCCTGTTTAATGTTTAAAATGCCTTACCCCCGTCATCACCATTGCCAAGCCGTGGGCATCGCAGTAATCTACGCTGTCCTGATCACGGATAGACCCTCCCGGTTGCACGACGGCAGTTACGCCAGCTTCGTGGGCCAATTGTACACTATCGGAAAAGGGGAAAAAAGCATCCGAAGCCATGACCGCGCCCTTGATGTCTAATCCAAAACGATTGGCCTTTTCAATGGCATGGCGCATGGAATCAACCCGGGAAGTCTGGCCACAACCCATGCCAATCAATTGGGCGTTTTTGGCCAGGGCAATTGCATTGGATTTGAGGTGTTTCACACATTTATTGGCAAAAATCATGTCCTTGATTTCTGCGGTAGTGGGTGCTTTTTTAGACACCACTTTAAAATCTGCTTCGTTTTCGATGGCCATATCCGTGTCCTGTTCAATCACGCCGTTGAGCAAACTGCGGAAATTGCGCGCTTGAGCATTGAAGTGTTTGATTTTTAACAGGATGCGGTTTTTCTTTTTGATTAAAAGTTCAACTGCTTCTGCATCAAAATCTGGTGCGAGTAGCACCTCATAAAATATTTCGTCTACGGCCTGGGCAGTAGCCAGATCAACTTTGGTATTGGAAATCAAAATGCCACCAAATGCCGAAACATTGTCGGCCTGTAAAGCAGCCTGCCAGGCTTCCAGCACGGTAGATCGGGTAGCCACACCACAGGCGTTGGTGTGTTTGAGGATGGCAAAAGTTGGTTCATCATCCTGAAATTCGCGGATGAGTCCAATGGCAGCATCAATGTCAACCATGTTGTTGAACGAGATGGCCTTGCCCCCCAATTTGTCAAACATCTCCTCCAAATCGCCATGATACACCGCCTTTTGATGGGGATTTTCCCCATAGCGCAGGGCTTCGTGCTGAATCAGGCTGTGTTTGAACAGAGGCTCTTGGACGCCTCGGTTGAAATAATTGAAGATGGCTGTATCGTAATGGCTAGAAACCAGGAAGCCCCGGCGGGCCAACTCTTTGCGATCTTCCAACTCGGTGCAACCTTTTTTGTTTTGGATCAAATCCAGAAAGAATGGATAATCGTTGCGTGAAGCGACGATGGCAACATCCTGGTGATTTTTTGCGGCAGCGCGAATGAGGGAAATCCCCCCAATGTCAATTTTTTCGATGATTGATTTTTCATCGTCGGTGCTGGCCACCGTTTCTTCAAAGGGATAAAGATCAACAATGACCAGGTCAATCTCAGGGATCTCATATTGAGCCAACTGGGCCTGGTGCTTTTCCTCCCGACGTGCCAGGATTCCGCCAAAAATTTTGGGGTGCAGGGTTTTTACCCGTCCATCCAAAATAGAGGGATAGGAGGTAAGGTCTTCTACCGGAATGACCGGAATGCCCAATTCTTCAATAAATTGCTGGGTACCTCCTGTAGAATAGAGTTTTACTCCATGCGTATGCAACTCGCGGATAATCGGTTCAAGCCCATCCTTATAATAAACAGAAATAAGGGCTGACTGAATTTTCTTACTTGCCATTGTTTGGTTTGGATACGGTATTTAAAAAGATGGGCAAAGGTAAATAGTTTTTTGTGGTGTGTTTGGAACTAAATGTCCAGGAACGGCAAATGAAATTCTTTTAACAAAAGAGGCAAGACGCTCAGCGCCTTGCCTACCAAAAAATAATAAGTTCCCCCTATAAAACACTCTTTATACGAATGGGCAGCGCCCTTTGTCTACATATTGAATCGCACCAAATAGTGCGAACGCCTAGTGGTTAATCAACCAAAGGTGAAGCAACAATAAAATTGAGTTGGGATGGAAAGTGATAAGAATCGGCGCAAAACTACTGACTTAACCTTCGTTGTGCAAATTTAATATTGAGACGCAAGGTTGTTTTGTGGTCACGTTTTTTGGGAAGAAAAAAATAAAAAAAGATTTCATGACAACATATGCCTGATTGTCAGTATATTAAAAAAACCCGCCGAAAGGTTCATTCACCTTTCAGGCGGGTTTGCGTATGCATTCAGCATGCCCTAACCAGAAAAAAATTACTGAATGCGTTTCTTAGCCTAAAAATTTACTGACAGCGTAGTATTTGTGTTTTGAAATAAGTGCTTGTGCAAACTGCGGAGTGCGGCATTTTTAGCATCCCGGCTGACCAGGATGGAAATGTTGTTGCTGCTGCCTCCGTAGGATACCATGCGCAATGGAATGCTCTCCAGAGCGGTAAAGATGTGTTTGGTCACTTCCGTGTGTGCACTCAGTGCGTCACCCACAATACAGATGATGGATTGGTCTTTGTCTACACTAACCTCTCCAAAAACTTCCAAAGCACGGATGATCTCGGGTAAGTGATTATCCGAATCGATGGTCAAGGATACGGAGACCTCCGAGGTCGTAATCATATCGATTGGTGTACGGTATTGTTCGAATACTTCAAATACCTGACGCAAAAAACCGTACGCGTGCAGCATCCGCCCGCTTTGGATTTTGATGGCCGTAATGCCGTCTTTGGCGGCAATGGCGGTTATTGTTCTATTGGAGGATGCGCTTGAGATCAAGGTTCCGTGAGCCTGTGGCTCAAAAGTGTTTTTGAGCACAATGGGCACCTGGCGGTCTTCTGCAGGAATCACACAGGTTGGGTGCAGGATTTTGGCCCCAAAATAGGCCAATTCCGCTGCTTCCCGGTAAGATACCTGACGAATGGGCCAGGTGTTCTCTACAATGCGGGGATCGTTGTTGTGGATGCCATCAATGTCGGTCCAAATTTGGATTTCAGTAGCCCGAATGGCTGCACCGATCAAGGTAGCGCTATAGTCACTACCTCCTCTTTGGAGGTTGTCCACTTCATCCGAAGCATTCCGACAAATGTATCCCTGCGTAATAAAGTAAGTAGCCAAGGGATGTTGTTGAGACAACAACAAGTCCAAACGCTTCTGAATCCACTCCAAGTCCGGTTCGCCATGCTCATCAATGCGCATGAAATCCAGGGCCGATATCAAAACAGAGGGCCGTTCTTTGTATTCCATGTACAATTGAAACAGCTGGGTAGAAATGACTTCTCCCTGGGCCAAAATCCATTTTTCATGGCGGCTTTCGAAACGGTTGAGCCACAACAGTTGTTCGGTTTCATCAAATATCCCCTTGACTATAGCCTGGCCTTTTTCCTGAAAAGGACTGGTGGGCAGCAACTCTGCTACAAACAAGCGGTATTCTTCGCGTAGTGCTGCAAGTTTGATGGAGGCCACCTCGATTTGTTGCTTGCGGATGAGTTCACTCAATTCCACCAACTTGTTCGTCGTGCCAGATACGGCAGATAATACCACAATTTTGGGTAAACCATCGTCGATCAATTCTCCTACCCGACGCATTCTCTCCGGATTTCCTACTGAGGTACCACCAAATTTCAGGACTTGCATATTACTCTTACTTGTTGTTGTAAATACTCGGTGAAATGAATCACCGCGTTTGCTGAAACAAAAGTAAAGGCAAGTGCAAGAATCTGGAAATTATTGGATGCAATTGTACAGAAAATTATATTTTTGTGTAAAATTTAACAAAGTGGTAAAAATTTCAGATCACGTCAGCCAAATCATCAACCGCTCTCCTTTTTTGACCGAAGCACTGGCGGAAGGATTGGTGAATGTATCCTCTTTGGCCCGTAAAATTCATCCTGAAGTGGAGCAAGCGGTAGGCAAAAAAATCAACAACAGCGCCATTGTGATGGCCATCAACCGTTTGCCAGTAGGGGAGTTGCTGCTGTTGGACAAAAACCTACGACAGTTTTTCCGCAAAATGACCGACATCAGTGTGCGCTCGGGTTTGTTGGATTATACTTTTCTCAATTCAGAAACCTTGTTGGCCAAACAAGTGGACTTGCTAAAGGCCATCAGCGAGCAGGCCAAGGTGTTTTACTCTTTTTCACAAGGAGTCTCCGAAACCACCATTCTTATTTCCGATAACATGGGCAAAAAATTGGAGGAAATTTTCCGCACCGAAAAAATGTTGGTCAAAGAGAAAGACCTGTGCTCAATCAGCTTGATGCTCCCGGAAGGCAACCAGTTTATTTATGGCGTGTATTATTACATCCTCAAGGAGCTGGCCCTCAATGGCATCAACCTGGTAGAAATGATCTCTACCTCCAATGAGTACACCATCGTAGTGGGGAACAAGGATTTGGACAAGGCTTTTTCGTTGTTGATGGGGCTGCGGCATCGGTAGCCTTACAGCTTCAACAACCGCTCCTTCAACCCTGGATTTTCTTCAAAAAACGAATAAAACCGACTCGGGCTTGGAATAAAGGGAATATGCTGCCCAAAACTCCCTTTGCCTTTCAAATGCAAGGTGCCTACCGAAAAAATAAAGAAGGACGTCACCGTGATGCCCTCCACTTCGCTGAAAGGATAGCGCACATTTTTAAAATAGTTGGTCACGTATACGCCCTCTTCGCCCACTTCGATCCGTTTGAGCCGCATCAGGGTAAGGGCCAAAAAAAGTGCACCGGAGAGAAAGATGAACAACATGACACCCCGGATGACCAAGGGCGAAGTGTTGCCCACTCCCGCAAATTTTACAATTAGGATGGCTGCCGTGGTGGAACCCATCAACACCAGCCAAAAGATTGGCAGTACAAATTTGTAGGCCAACGTAAGATTACTCGATATCCTTTCCATCCTCAATGCTTAGGGCGATAAAAAAATAAGTGTTTCATTTTGCCAAAGGATTAGATGAGTAAACGGTTCATTTTAAGTTTCTTATCTAATCCTTTGGCTCAGAAAAAATGAACACTTATTTTGCCCCACTACTATGACGGCGTAACTTGTTTGGTTGGAGCATCATCGTCATCGTCCCTGGGGGCTACCCGCCTGGCAATAATGATGCTGATCTCGTACAAGGCATACAAGGGTATGGTGACAAACATTTGTGATACCACGTCGGGTGGGGTAATGATGCCCGCAACGATCAAAATGACCACAATCGCCTGGCGCCGGAAAGCCCGCATGTCGGCAGCCGTGATGAGTCCAATTCTGGCCAAGATGTACACAACCACGGGTAACTCAAATACCAAGCCCAGGGGCAGGGTGAACATCACCATGTAATTGATGTAGGAATTGAGTGTAGGGACGTTGGTAACGCCGGGAATGGTATACCCAATCAAAAAGTTGATGGCAAAAGGAGCCATGAAAAAATAACCAAAAACGACGCCCAGCAAAAACAAAAAAGAGCAAATGAATACCGCTCCAGTTGCGGCTTTTTGTTCTTTGGGGAGTAAGCCAGGACTGACAAAACGCCAAATTTCCCAGAGCACATAAGGGGCTGCCAAAACCAAACCCACCACAAAAGAAACCCACATACTGGTCACAAAAGGTTCGGCAAAGCCAATGGTTTGCAGGTTTACCTCAGTAGCCGCAAAGCACATGGTATCCCCCAAACCTAAACTTTTTGAAAAAGAACAAAGTGCGCGATAGGTAATGAAATCTTGCCGGGAAGGGCCAAAAATCAACACTTTGAACATCCATTCCTGGTTGAGAAAAAGGACGATGCCAAAAACGGATATGGCCGTCAGGGACCGGAGAATATGCCAACGCAGTTCTTCCAAATGATCCAGGAACGACATTTCCTTGGCAGGTGCTTTTTCTTCTTGGTCTACATCAATTTGATCCAAAGGCATGATGGCTCTTTTTTACACTATTATGCCAAACAGTTTTATCGTACAACTAGTTTAAGTTTGTGTTTCTCCTTTTCTCTTTTCGCCTGCTAAGAACTCCCAAACAAACACTGGCGGGCACAAATGTATAAAATACTGTGATTTCCTGTGCATTCCGTTATATCTTCGCCGTTAATTTACCGACAAAAAAACAATACCATGTTTGGACTTGACAACATGTTTGGCGATATGGAGGCTCAACAGAAAGCCATGCGCGAAAAACTCGCGGAGTTTATTGTAGAAAGCGAGGCTGGGGAGGGTGCCATCAAAATCACCGCCAATGCCAACCGCGAACTCACCAACATCAGCATTGACCCCGATTTTTTAAAAAATGCTGAAGCGGAAGAGCTGGAGGACCTACTTTTGGTGGCCATCAACCGGGTCATGCAGCGTGCTCAGGAAAAAGAAGCCTTCGAAACCGAGCAGTTGCTCAAAGACATGTTGCCTCCTGGTATGGATGGTTTATTCAAGTAGCTAAAATAGCGGTAAAGTTGAGGGGTTGGAATTTAGGCTCGCAAGCGGCATACAAAGCGATACTTTAGTCTCTTTCAAGATGAACAAAACCGGATGTTATCCTTTGTCGCTCACGGCAGCCTCAACTTTCTCAACGATGTCAACCTTCTCCACTTTTACAATAAGCCATTCCTTACTTCGTTTTTTACAGGAACCTGCTTTCCCGATGACAACCGGGCTGAGTAATTGTTTTGTCAATTCCAAAAATACCATGAGAATAGCTGCACTTGTTTTATGTTTATGTTGTGCTGCCAAACTGTTTGCGCAAACCTCAGCTGGGTTGGTGGCTCACTATAATTTTGAAAATACCAATGCCGATGCGGCAGGCAACACGGCGAATGCTTTTCAACCCGCCGATAACCGGACTTACGTTTGTGGCGTGGTAGGGCGCGCATTAGAGTTTGCCGGAGCAAATCGAAACGCAGTGGTGATGGGCCCTGCCAACGACGAGTTCGACACCCAAGATTTTACCCTGAGTTTCTATTTCAAAACCAGCAACCAGAATGGGATCCAGTACCTGGTACACAAACTCACCAGCAACTGTTCAACGGATGGAAACCAATTTTACATCCGCTTCCGACCTTTTACCCGCACCTTGAACGTCTTTTTGGGAGAAGGAGCAAAAACGTTGAACTTGATTGGCGAAGTTCCCGAAGGCAAGTGTTGGCACCATGTCGCAGTGATCAGAGAAGGTGTGAAGGTGAAATTGTACATCAATGGGGTCAAAGTTCAGGAGTTGAACACCCAGGGACGCATCAATTTATCCAATGATGGCAAGTTCATCATGGGCAACTCTCCTTGTCCGCCAGTAGCCAACCAGGCCCCGTTTGAGGGCTATCTGGACGAGGTGCGGCTCTACAATCGCTCCCTGAACGACAATGAAGCCAAGCAGCTTTATGTCGTTGAGCCAGACAATATCGTAACGCGGGATACCAGTATTTTTGTAGGCGGCGCGGTGAAAATCAAAATGGGCCCTACCTGCAATTTTATCTTCAATTGGTCGCCTACCATCGGGGTCGTAGCTCCTTTTGAAAGAGAACCAATCATCCAACCACTGGATCCCGGTATCCATTTTTATACCGTAAACATGACCGACGACAGCGGAGATTGTACCGCCACGGATTCTATTCGCATCACTGTGATCGATCCCAATACCCTGGATTGTGGGCAAGTGTTATTGCCCAAGGCATTTACACCCAATGGCGACGGACTCAACGAAACCTTCGGCATCAGCAATCCTTTTGTCATCCAGGAACTGCTTTCCTTTGAAATTTTTGACCGTTGGGGGAGCCGCATGTTTGGTACTTCCGATCCTTTTTTCCGTTGGGATGGTACTTTTCAGGGCAAAGAAGTCAATGCGGGGGTAATGTTGTATAAAGTGCGCTACCGCTGTCAGGGCGAGGAAAAAATTGCCACAGGAAGTGTGATGGTGATGCGGTAAGAGATGCAAGATAAGAGATGAAAGATGGTTGAGTTTTACGCTCATCTCTCATCTCTCATCTCTCATCTCTATTTCTAAGCAAACGCTTTTTGCAAAATGTCCTCTTGTTGCTGGTCGTGAATCTTTTTGAAACCCACCG
Organism: Haliscomenobacter sp.; assembly: GCF_016718685.1. Classification (GTDB taxonomy): domain Bacteria; phylum Bacteroidota; class Bacteroidia; order Chitinophagales; family Saprospiraceae; genus Haliscomenobacter. The sequence continues at coordinate 190,072 of NZ_JADKCX010000001.1, forward strand.
CGGTCGAAGCACTGGCACGGCGTGAAATCCGCTGCAAGTTGCGATCAGTTTCCCAATTGAGTTTCATGTATTGCCATGCGCCCATGTTGGCAGATTCTTCCTGTACCCAGAAAATTTCCGCTTTGGCATATTGCTTCAAGATGGCATTGAGCTGATTTTCAGGCAGCGGGTGCAATTGCTCTACCCGGACGATGGCCACATCATTGCGCTGCAAATCTTTCTTGCGTTGTGCCAGGTCGTAGTAGATTTTACCTGTACAGAACAACACGCGCTTGATGCCTTTGGCTTCTTTGGCGCTCACTGTTGGATCAGCGATTACTTCCTGGAAATGGGTACCTGTTTCAAAAGCATCGAGGGGTGACACACACTCGGGGTGGCGCAACAGTGACTTTGGCGACATGACCACCAGGGGTTTGCGGAAATCCCAGGCCAGCTGGCGGCGCAACAAATGGAAAAAGTTCGCCGGAGTGGTGATGTTGGTCACGACCATGTTGAGGTCGGCGCAGCTTTGCAGGAAGCGCTCCAAACGTGCGCTGGAGTGTTCGGGCCCCTGGCCTTCGTAACCATGGGGCAACAGGAGCGTCAAACCCGACATGCGGTGCCACTTACTTTCCGCTGCGGAAATAAACTGGTCAACAATGGTTTGGGCGCCGTTGAAAAAGTCGCCAAACTGGGCTTCCCAAATCACCAGATTGTGGGGGTCTGCCAAAGAGTACCCATACTCAAAGCCCATCACCGCAAACTCCGACAAAAGGGAGTTGTAGATGTGGAACTTGCCCTGGGTTTCTTCAATATTGTCTAGTCGGTTGAGGACTTCGTTGGTTTTGGCATCGTGCAACACAGCGTGGCGGTGCGAAAAAGTGCCCCGCTGTACGTCTTGTCCACTCATCCGCACGTCTTTGCCCTCCATCAAGATTGAGCCGTAGGCCATCAATTCGGCGGTTGCCCAATCGACCATACCTTTAGCTAGCAGTTTTTTATTGTTGTCCAATAAACGGCTCACCTTCGGAATTGGCCGGAAATGCCCAGGAATGGTATTCAGGTGGCTGAGGATTTTTTCTACCCTGGTTTTTTCCAAACCGGTGACGGGCGATTTTTTAAAATCCTCCGCAGTTGCGTAACGTAACTTTTCCCATTCTTCTTCCGGTTCCTGAGATTTGTAGGGCAGTGCGTGTTGTTTTAGTTCATCCAAACGGGCCTGCAAATCACCCCAATAGGTTTTTTCAAGGTCATCGGCCAATTGTTTGGTCACCTCGCCCATCTCCAGCAGTTCCTGCATGTAAATCTCCCTTGGGTTGGGGTGTACATTGATGGCTTCGTACAAGTCGGGCTGGGTGAACATTGGGTCATCCCCTTCGTTGTGGCCGTGCTTGCGGTAACATACCATATCGATAAAAACGTCGGTATTGAACTCCTGACGGAATTCCATGGCCATTTCAACCGCATACAGCAAAGCTTCTGGGTCATCGCCATTGACGTGAAACACGGGCGCTGAAACCACACTGGCCACGCCGGTACAATAGGTAGAAGAACGCGCGTCTTCAAAATCGGTGGTAAAGCCAATTTGGTTGTTGATCACAAAGTGGAAAGTACCACCGGTATTGTAGCCTTTGAGTTTACTCATTTGGATCACCTCAAACACAATTCCCTGACCTGCCACGGCAGCGTCGCCGTGAATCAGGATGGGAAGGATACGGTCGTACTCACCTTTATATAAACGATCGGCTTTAGCGCGGGCATAACCCTCCACCACGGGGTCTACTGCTTCGAGGTGTGAAGGGTTGGGGGTCAATTCGAGCTGAACCTCTTTACCAGTAGGTGTAACCACTTGGGAAGAATAACCAGGTGATATTTTACGTCTCCATCGCCAAAACTTTGGTCGGGAATGGCCGTTCCTTCAAATTCAGTGAAGATCTGCTCGTAGGTTTTTTTCATGATGTTGGCCAAGCACGTTCAAACGACCGCGGTGGGCCATCCCGATGATGACTTCCACTACGCCCATTTCGGCCCCCTTATTGATGGCGGCATCCAGGGCAACGATGGTGCTTTCACCGCCTTCCAGAGAGAAGCGTTTTTGGCCAATGTATTTGGTGTGCAGAAACTTTTCAAAACCAACCGCCTCATTCAGTTTTTCCAGAATGCGGCGTTTTTTGTCCATGGGAATGTTGTAGTTCTTTTCGGGGCGACTTTGCTCGACCCGGGTGCGCAACCAACGGCGTTTTTCCCGCTGTTGAATGTGCTGAAACTCGAAGCCGATGTTACCGCAGTAAATACGCTTGAGGTGCGCCAGAATGTCGCGCAGGGTTGCGGGCTTGTCCATACCACACTCCGTAGCAGCATAAAACACCGTATCCAGGTCTGCATCAGAAAGGTTGAAGTCAACCAAATCCAACCTGGGACTCCGGTCGCGGCGTGGCCGGACGGGGTTGGTGGTAGAAAGTAAATGCCCTCTTCCGCGGTAGGCATTGATCATGGCCAGCACTTGGAACTCCTGTGGATTGAAGGCCGTGCCGGGGCTGGCGGCTACTCCGTTGCTTTTTTCATGGCCATTGGTGGCATGTGCATAATCAAAGCCTCGGAAAAAGGACGACCATGAATCGTCGATTTGCTCGGGATTATTGAGATATTGCTCGTACAGCGAATCTATGTAAGCCGGGTGAGCATTGGCAATGAAGGAGAAGTCGCTCATTGTTTTGTCCAGTTTTTGTATGTTGTGTTCGCTACGCCTGCGAATAAAATTAACCGCTAAAACTTTCGGCGCAAAAGTACAACGCATTTAGGTCTTTAGATAATTTGAAAAGCAAAAGGTTTTTTAAAAATTACTTTTGCAAGTTCAAAATGAATAATTATCTTTGCGCTCCAATTGTTCAGGAGTAATTTTTAATGTAGAGAAAAGTTTTTGTATGGCAAACCATAAATCGTCTGAAAAGCGTATCCGTCAAGAAGCAAAGCGTCGTTTGTTGAACCGCTATTATAAGAAGACTACCCGTACTTCCATCAAGAAGTTGCGTAGCCTTAAAGACAAGGAAGAAGCCGTTGGTTTCTTGCCTAAAGTGATTGCGATGATTGACAAATTGGCTAAGAAAAATACTTGGCACAAGAACAAAGCAGCTAACTTGAAGAGTAGCTTGATGAAGCATGTTGCTCATTTGGGCTAATCGATGACATACCCCCGGTTTCAACCAACCGGGGGCTTCTCAGCTGTGGAAAAATCAAAAAAAGATCAAATCTACGAAGCTGCCGCGCGCCTGTTCCGAGACAAGGGATATCAGGCCACCTCAATGCGCGATCTGGCCAAAGAAGTAGGTTTGCAGGCATCGAGCCTCTACAACCATTTTCCCTCCAAAGCGGATGTACTCCGCGAAATTTGTATGAACAACGCCCAGCGCTTTTTGGCGGGCATGCACGAAGTAGAAGCCCAGCAGGGCAGCTCGTCTGAAAAAATTTCAAGCTTAATTCGCCTCCACGTTCAACTTTCCATAGAAGATGTTACTTCGGTCACGGCATTCAACGACGAATGGCGGCACCTGGAAGAACCTCACCTCAGCGCATTTTTGCAATTGCGCAAAAATTACGAAAATCGGTTCCAGGCCATTATTGTTGCAGGCATTGCTGCTGGCGAATTCAAACCCGTCAACCCCCTAATCTTATCGTATACGTTGTTTTCGGCCGTACGTTGGTTGTACGATTGGTACCAACCGGGGAAAAAAATTACGGCAAAAATGCTCGAGGAGGAGATTTTAGGGATTTTGATGGAGGGGGTGCGCAAGTAATTGTTACCTCATTTCGCTTTAGGCGCTAAAAGAATGAAAGGCCGTGAACAGAAATGAAAACGCTCTATCTTTGTGACAAATAGCACCGAATGCCAACTACCCACATTCCCCATCTCCGCCTCCACAACCAAAAAATCATCCAACCAGAATTAAGTACTCCTCAAGCCCTGGTTGCACATATGGGTGCAATGCAAGCCCAAGACTACTCCATGTCCAAATGGGCGGTAGGCGTCCGCCTGCCGGGGGTAAGCGATGCCCGGATTGAAGCAGCCCTGGATGCTGGTGAAATTGTGCGTACCCATGTGTTGCGACCAACCTGGCATTTGGTATCCGGACAGGACTTGCGCTGGATGCTCGCTTTGACGGGCAAACACATCAAAGCGCTCTCGGTGGCTAGAGACCGGGAACTGGGCATCGACACCGCCTTGTACATCCGCTGCAACGACCTCATCGCCAAAGCACTGGAAGGAGGCAAAAACCTGACCCGCGAAGAAGTGATGCTCGAACTGGAAAAGGGAGGTGTACCGACCAATTCAAGCCGCGCCGTACATTTTATGATGAATGCCGAAGTAGATGGCATCGTCTGTAATGGCATCATGCAGGGTAAAAAACAAACCTATGCCTTGTTGGATGAAAAAATTCCTCCCGGCTTGGTGCTTACCCGTGAAGAATCCCTGGCCGCTTTGGCTGAACGTTATTTTACCAGCCATGCACCCGCTACGGTGCAGGATTTTCAGTGGTGGTCTGGCTTGCCCATGTCCGATGCGCGGACGGGTTTGGAGCACATCAAAAGTAGTTTGCAGTCTTTGGTTGTGGAGGGCAAAACATATTTTTTTACGGAAAAAAGCACCACCACTCCAACGCAAAACCCCAGCATTTTTTTTCTTCCTGCATTCGATGAATACACGGTGAGCTACAAATACCGCAGCACCGTATTTGAACCTACCTGGCACAAAGAAGCCATCACCAGCAATGGGATCTTTAAACCGATCATTGTGGTGAATGGTCTGGTGCAGGGGATTTGGAAACGCACGGTGCAAAAGAATAAGGTTGTGATTGAGCCGACTTTTTTTGACAAAAAAGACACCTTGCCTGTGGAGCTTATGGAAAAAGCAGTAGAGGGGTTTGGGGCGTTTTTGGGCATGGAGGTGGTACTTAAAGCTTGAGCCACTGGTGCTTCAATGGAGGCGGCTCACTTCCGCAACAACACAATCTGCCCCAAATGATACACATCGTGGTGAATCAAACCATGCAGCATCACGTAATAGCTATAATTGCGGCCTTCGACCACTTGCTCCAAACGAGAATCATCCGTTTGTTCCAACTGTTCGAGCAATTGGAGTTGGCTGTCTTCAAACTGTTGGAGGGTGATGAGCCAACTTTCTTCGTTGGGATCTACTTTGGGGAAATTGGCCGCAGCATCAACATCATAGGTGGTATTTCCGCGCAATTTTTCAACGGCAAAACGCCGCCAGGCGGTCATGTGTTCGACTATTTCAATCAGAGAATGACTGTTCCCAATTCGTTGTCCCAATTGATCGGTGGTTACTTTGCGCAGTGTATCCATTACCGAGGGGCCGTGCCAGGCGGCACCATCAAAAGTTCGGCGCAGCAATTCAATGATTCCTTGACGATGCATAAAGCAGAGGTGTATATGGTGCTTAGACAGGCTCTCAAGATACAAAAAGCAAATCGAGAACAATATTAAATTACCGCATTAAATAACATCTGAAAAAAAAATGAAACTGAATCTAGCTTTCCCCGTATAGAATATGTAGCTTTGTCGTCCCTCCTCCCGGGAATCTACAGCCCAACAAATTGGACTCATTCGGAAACACTAGACAACTTGGTAGCTAAAACATCATCATTGGCTCAAGCGGCGTTGCAAATTGTGCAATCTGCTGCGGGGGGACTACAATACTGCACTTCAGCAATGGAGCAGTATGCTCTGGGATTGGGGCATGCTTACACCGATCACGCCGGTGCCTGGGATTGGTTGCAAGATACATTGGCCAGCCAGACCGAGCAGGGGAATATCCCCAATAGGCATCATCCACAAGCCAGCACTCCACCATTCCACAGCATTCTGGCCTGGTACTGGTGGAAAAAAAATCCAGAAGCCGCGCGCATCGAAGCATGTTACGAGACACTCCTGAAAACGCATGCTTATTGGTATGAGCAACGCGACCCCCGTGAATTGGGGCTTCCCTGTATTCATTTTGCGGAAGAAAGTCTGTGGCCGGAAGGCTTGCAGGCGATTTATGGTGCGGGGAGTTTTCAAGTCCAAGACCCCGGTTTTTTGGCTTTGCTTTGCCGCGCCAATGAGTGTTTGGCTGACTTGGGCGAAGCACTGGGCAAAGACCTTTCAACCCTGCTGCAATGGCAAGAATTGACCGTATTTGGTTTAAATGAAGACCTTTGGGACGACCGAACCAATACTTATCGCCCGTACGATGTCGTGCAAGCCAAACGTTTGCCCGGTCTATATTTGTCCAATTATTTACCGATGTGGGCTGGAGTACCCGATCAAGAACAAGCGGAACGCCTGGGGAGCAGCCTGGTAAAAAGTTTTTTCCGGGAAGAGTATTGGGCACTACCCACTCAAATCCCACAAGAGAAGACCGCGGAAACGGAAACTAAATTGCAGGTTTCTCCTTTGCTCAATCGGTTGATGTACGCTGGTTTGATTCGGTATGGATTTGTTGAAAACGCCAGATATTTGCTGAAGAAAACGGCACAAATGGTGGGTTCTTATGGGTTTTACCCGGCCTATCAAGCCTTGATGCATCCATACGACAACATTGGCATTGGCCTTGGAAACAACGCGGCAACCGCTGCTGTTGTACTCGATTTGAGTAATGGACTATTGGAAAAACGCAGTTTTGAACAGCACTGGTAAAGTAAAGTAAGCGCATGATTGTAAATATGCTCAACGGTAATAAATGGTAATTTTGGGGATTCGTGAAATGTTCAAAAATGACCAAATGAGATCGCTTCTTTTTTTCTTTAGCCTCTGCACGGGCATCCTATCTGCCCAATCCGATTCCACGTATGCCGAACGCCTGGGCTGGCCCAAAGGTGCCAAAGTGCTGATCATGCACGTAGATGATGCCGGCATGTCCTGGGATTCCAATGAAGGTGCCATCCAAGCCTTGACGAAGGGCGTAGCCAACTCCGTAAGCGTAATGATGCCCTGTGGTTGGGTTCCAGGTTTTGTACACCAACTGAAAAAATATCCCGAAATAGACGCGGGACTCCACCTTACCCTTACCTCGGAATGGGATGATTACCGTTGGGGCCCGCTGAGTGGTAAACCAGCCGTACCCGGCCTGGTTGATGCCGAAGGTGCCTTGTGGCCCGAAGTTGAGGATGTTGTAAAAAATGCCTCCGCCGATGAAGTGGAGCAAGAAATACGGGCGCAGTTGGAACGTGCCCGCAAGATGGGTTTTCAACCTACCCACATGGATTCGCATATGGGGACTTTGTTTGCTTCACCTGCATTTTTGCAACGTTATGTCAAAGTTGGCATCCAGGAGCGTATCCCGGTAATGATGCCTGCCGGACATTGCAGCATGATTGCGGAAACCAACAAACTGGATGCACCAACACTAGGTTTGTTGCGGAGTACGGGCAAAATCCTCTGGGACAACGGGCTTCCTGTACTTGACGACCTGCACAATGAAACCTATGGCATGCGCATTCCCCCGGGGCTGAATGACCAACAAATGCAAAAGTTAAAAACCAAACTCTTGCTGGAATCTTTTACACGGCTGAAATCAGGTGTAACCATGTTGATCGTGCATTGCACCGCACCTTCCCCCATTTTCAAACACATTTCAAGTTCGGGAGACGTTCGCAAGAGCGATCTACTGGCGATGCAGTCACCGGAACTAAAAGCTTATCTGCAAAAGGAGGGAATTGTTTTGACCACCTGGCGGGAACTGATGCAACGGCGGCAAACTTTGATCAAAAAATAAAAAAATGACCTTTTGTGGAACGCATCTGGCAACACCAAACACCTATAATTGTGTTGACAATCCATAATGCATATCCCAAAAATTTAGGTTCTCATGAATTGGTGATGGGGCATTTGTTCAAGGTGTGGTGCCTGAGCAGATGCCTCATTTTTTGCGGAACAGAAATTACATGATCTCTAGATTCAAATTCCGATAGGGAGCCAAACGCTGGTGCTCGGGATCCAATTCAGTGATCAACACATCCAGGTCATCCAGGCCACATACCCGAATTTTTTGGCTGGAATCCAGTTTTTCCGCAATCGACAAAGCCACTACTTTTTGGAAGATTCCATCATGGCTTTTTTGATGGTAACCACTTCCCAATCCGATTCAGTCATGCCATCGATGGCGTCGATGCCGTTGACCCCCATCAGGCAGAGGTCTGGCCGAATATCTTTGAGGGTGCGTACCACTTCGCCGCCCACGGCAATTCCGGCTGATTTGGACAAATGGCCCCCGATAAAAATGGTTTCGGAGCCCTGGTGTTCCAGCAACTGCATCGCCGTTGACAAACTCATGGTAACAAAAGTGACCTTTAGGTCTTGGGGCAAAATACGAGCAATCTCCAAATTGGTAGAGCCGCCACTGATCAAGACCAACATGCCTTCGCGCAACAAACTAATGGCTTTGCGGGCAATGATGGTTTTTTCCTGGTAAGCGTATATCTCGTTTTCCTTGTAGGAATAAACATGGTAAGACTTGGACAGTGCTCCCCCGCGGACTTTGATGATTTTTCCAGCATCGGCCAATTCCTGCAAATCCCGGCGCACCGTATCTTCCGATACATCGAGCTTGATGCTAAGATCGGTGAGTACCACTTTATTGTGGATGTTTACCTCGCGCAAAATCAGCGCTTGACGTTCTTTTTTCAGCATAACTTCGGTTCCTTATTGGCTCCAAGATAGCACATTCGACATAAGTCTAATAAAAAAGCCTGCCGAATGATTTTCGGCAGGCTGGTAATAGCTAGCAAATAGTGTGTTTATCTTTCGGCAGTTTGCGATATGCCAAACTGTTCTTTTCGTATTTCTTGCACAAAAGTGCAGGTTTTTTCTCAAAAACCCAAATTTTCGCCCATGTTTTATTTCAAAACCAGCATGTTTTGCGAGTTATAGGGCTGTTTCTTGCAAAAAAAAGCAATATTGCTTACTCATGGTATTGGATCAGCCCCAACATCGGATCCTGTTGGATTTTAGCCACGTGTAATCCCAAAGTTTCGGCGTTGCGCTTTATCTCTTCCTGAAAATATTGAGCAATTGAACCGACAAAATGGATGGGTAAATGTTGGCTGTCTTCCAGCAGCAGCACGCAGCGTTTGAGAAACAAATTGAACTGCCGGTCGAGTAAATCTTTAATGATGGGTTCCTGTCGATTTTCGTGCGCAAATGGAGCAAAGGTGGCCAAAAACCGATTGGGATAGGGCAGTTGATACACCGATTGCAAGATATTGTCCCGGGTGAGGTGGTATTGTTCGTTGAGCTCTTCGCGAAGATTTTCGGGCATTTCCAGGTTCAAAAAAGAGCGGATGAGGTCTTTGCCAATGGCGGCGCCACTGCCTTCATCGCCCAGAATGAATCCAAGACCACCAGCAGTTTCTACAATTTGGCTGCCGTCATACCGGCAAGCGTTTGAACCCGTCCCCAAAATGCAGACAATCCCTGCCTCTCGTTGGGCCATCGAACGGGCTGCAGCCAGGAGGTCGGTTTCCACATTTACCGTAGTGGCTTCCTGAAACATGAGCCGCAACAATTGATTCATGCGTCGCCGCTGCTCTTCAGCTTTACAACCCGTACTGTAAAAATGCAATTCCTGGACAGGCTCCGGGATGCTGCGCTTGACTTCGCGCAAAACATCCACAATCCCTTCATCACTGAGGAAGTAAGGGCTGATGCCTTGGGTTTGCAGTTGGTGCACGATCCGCCCGTCATGAACGGCAGCCCAATTGGCTTTGGTTGCCCCACTGTCGACCAGGATTTTCATAGGCCGGTGCTGTGGTTGTGCGTTAAGGAAAACGCATCCATGGCTTTGCGCACGCTACCGTGTTTGAGCAATAAAGAATGTGCTTCCTCGTAGGGGAGGTCCAGGTTTTGTACCAGCATCTTTGCCCCACGATCCACCAATTTGACATTGGAGAGCTTCATGTCCACCATCTTGTTGTCCAGTACCCTTCCCAAACGGATCATTACGCTGGTGCTGAGCATATTGAGTACTAATTTTTGGGCCGTACCGGCTTTAAGTCGTGTGCTGCCAGTTACAAATTCAGGTCCCGGCACCGCTTCTACCGGGAAGTCTGAATTCGCAGCCAGCGGCGAACCAGGGTTACAGGTTACACAACCCGTAACGATACCGTGCTTGCGGCAATCTTGTAAACCTCCAATGACGTAGGGAGTGGTTCCGGAAGCGGCAATGCCAACTACGGCGTCCCCTTCATCAATATCGTAGGCCTGCATATCTTCCCAGGCTTGGGTCCAACTGTCTTCAGCTGCTTCAATGGCATGTCGGATCGCCCGGTCTCCACCCGCAATGAGGCCAATGACCAAATCTTCGGGAACACCGAAGGTGGGAGGACACTCCGAGGCGTCCAATACACCCAAGCGACCGCTGGTGCCCGCACCGATGTAGAACAGCCGCCCACCGTGTTGCATTTTGTCAACCACGGCATTGACCAAGGCCTCAATTTGTGGAATGGCTGCTGCCACCGCGATGGGTACAGCTTGATCCTCGCGGTTCATGTTTTCCAATAACTCCCGAACGGTCATCTTTTCGAGATGTCGGTATTGCGATGGTGCTTCGGTAATTCTTTCCATAATCCGCTGCGATAAAAGCTTAAAAAACGATAATGAATGCGAAATTATCCACAAGTTGCGTTATTTTATGCAATAATTTGCAGTTTTAGAGGATTTTTTTTGCAATAAAGCTCGTTTTTTTCGATTGCTACGGTCAAAGAATATTTTTGCAAAAAATATTTGGAGAAATCCAAATCCCACCTGTATATTTGCAGCCACTTAAATTGGGGGTATAGCTCAGTTGGTAGAGCGCTTGCATGGCATGCAAGAGGCCAGGGGTTCGAATCCCCTTACCTCCACAAGAAAAAAGGGTGGTTCCGAAAGGAGCTGCCCTTTTTTTGTTTACTCTCCTTTCTGGATTAAGGAAGTGCATAAAAAAACTTCCACTTTACTGATTACAAAACACCATTTCTGCGCTTATCCCAATAACAAACACCCTCACAAAACCATCAACCTATGCGCAGATTTACCACACTCCTGCTGCTGTCCTACAGCATTTCCCTTTTTGCACAAAAAAATTGTGCGGTCAAACCCTCCGATCTGATCCCTTTGCCTGACTTGCAAGGCAAAACCTATCGTGGGTTCGCAGGTGGACTGTACAGCAACGGCAGCAACCAACGACCTGCCGCCCATTTGGCCGAGATCAACGAACAAGTGGCCAAAATAAAACCCTTGAACACCCAAGGTCAGAGCGACCCCAAAGGCAAAATTGTCATGATTGGGGTAGGCGCTTCCAATCCACGTACCGAATTTGAAAACTTCAAACTCCGCTGCGCTGCGTCTAGCAACCTCAATCCTCAATTGGTGCTGGTCAATACCTGTGTTGGCGGCCAGGGGGTGCAAAAGATGAACACCCCGGAAGACAACTACTGGCAAAACGCTGCGTCGACTTTAAAAAGCAATGGCCTGAGCGATCAACAGGTGCAATTGGCCTGGGTGGAGACCGACAATACCCAAACGGGCGATACCTTGTTTCCACGAGCACCCCAACAACTGATGGAAGACTACCGGCTCTTGTTGGAAGTTTTGCACGACAAGTACCCCAACCTCAAAGTGGTTTATTTTTCGGCGCGGGCATATGCCGGGTATGCTACGCCAGTGCCCGGTGGGGTAGGGAAGGGACTGCTTTTTCCCCGCGATTATCTGTCGGGCTGGGCCATCAAGTGGCTGATTGAAAACGCGGCTGCACAAAAGCCCGGGTTCGTTACCAAAGGCGCTCAGGCGAACATTCCTTATGTGACCTGGGGCTCGTACCACTGGAGCAATGCTGGTCAACCGCGTAGTGATGGCTTTGCGCTCGATTGCTCAACGGACGTGGGCGAAGATGGCCTGCACCTGACGCGCCTGGGCGAAGAAAAAATTGGACAACTGATGTTTGATTATTTTCAACAAGACCCAACTGCAAGAACCTGGCTGCTTCAATCCACCACGACAGCAACCCAGCATGAAGCGGAAATTTTGCCCACAATCCAGGTTTATCCCAACCCATTTGTGGACAATATCGTGCTGCATAGCACTGCGTCATTACGAGAGGTCAGTTTGACCTTACGCAATTTACAGGGAGTCGCGCTTTGGCAGCAAAGCCGGGATATGTATGGGGAAACGGTGTTGAATAGCCTACCTGATTTGCCCGCAGGTTTGTATTTATTGGAATGCCGCCAGGATCAAAAGAGACAGGTACTGAAAGTATTAAAATCAATGTGAGTGCTGAATTTATGATGAAATGACAATTGATTTGGATACTACTAAGTGGTTCAAAAGCGGCGAATTTTAACCGCGGTAAAAGAACGCAGGTTTCCGGGTTTTAAAGTTTGGTTGCGGTGGCTGGAGTTCGAACACATTGGAGGTTCTATTTGAAAGTCATAACTGAATAAACGATGTTCAGCAGCGCCACTAAAACCTTCACCAAAAACGATCTCCGTTTACTCTTTTCACAGCAGATGGCCTAAAACTCCGCGCGACTCTGCGTATACTCCTTGCACTCTGCGGTGAAAAAAACACTGTGGTTGATAGGGGGCTGTCACCCCGGAAATCTAAAAACCCGATCCAAAGGCTGTACCACCGGCGAATGATCCGAATTCACCTCCATGATGTCGGCCATGTAATCCCACCATTCCCGCATAATCGGCAGGCCGGGCAGTAGATCAACACGGTGATCAGTGCGGCGTTTTTGGTAGGCAAATAAGTGACCACTTTGGGGTTCCAAGAAGATTTGGTAATCGAGAATACCGGCTTCAATCAGGGCAGCGGAGAGGGCGGGCCAGATTTCGTCGTGGCGGCGCAGGTATTCTGCTTCGTTGCCTGGTTTGAGGTACATCACAAAGGCGATTTCTTCGGTGTTTTGCATGGTGATTTTCCCAGAGGATTTTTATTGTAAAGGTTGAGGAGGTTGAGAAGTTGAGGCTGCCGCAAATGACATGGTTTCCGCAGCGACTTTGGCCAATACTAATAACAAAAACGCTGCTCGTGACGCTCGCGGTAGTCTAAACCTTCTCAACTTCTCAACCTCCTCAACTATTTAAACAACAATTTTACCGGCCCCAACAAACCCGAAGGCACCGGCTCCCATTTTGACGCATCAAAAGGTTGGTACCGAATGTCCACGATGTTGATGTCATAAAACTTGCGCCAGGGCGTACCTTGTCGATCCAGGTAGCGCACCCGATTTGCCGAAAGGTTGGTGACTTCAAGGATTAAAGTGTTTTCTTTTTGCAGCATCCCGGTGGGCACATCCAGTACAAAGGGCAGGGCCCAAACCGCGCCCAAATCCTGGCCGTTCAGCTTCACTTTGGCCATCTCACGCAAATCTCCCAAATCCAGCCTGGCCACCTGGCCTACTTGATCATTGGGCAAAGAGAAACGCAGGGTATACCGCGCCGTTCCGCTGAAGTATTGGGCGAGTGTATCGGGTGCCAAAGTCCAGGACTCCAGGGCCTCGGTGGTGTAAGCTTTGGGAACAAAAGGTTTTCCCTCCAGGAATTCGATTTGCCATTCTCCTAGCAAATCCTGGACGAATTGGCGATAAAAGCCTGTGGCCAAGCCGCCGAAGTTTCGACTTTGTTCAAGGCTTCGATAAACACACTTTCGCCAGGAGCCAATTGTAAGTTGAACTCTATCAAATTTGGGCCGATGGTTTTGAAGGGCTGGATTCCCTCGCGATTGTGCAGCGGGTCGTACAACTTCAGGGTTTGGGCATTGCACGCCAAACGAATAGTCCCCTGCTTAAACTGTCCCGCGAGGTTACTGATGAAGTACAACGTTCCTTGATCCGTTTTTTTGCGGATAAAACTCAGTCTTTTTTCCGCCAGGAACTCCCGGCGTACCCCACTGTTGGACAAAACCATGTTCCAATAGTTGGGAAGGGTGGGTTTGAAATCGGCCAAAAGTGCCTGCATGGCTTTTTGCCGTTCCGCAAAACCCGACCACCCATTTACGGTTCGCGGAAGTTTGGTGTCAAAAAAGATCCGAGCGCCGGCTGCTTTTAAGCGCTGTAAGGCTTGTGCAGTAGCAATTGGCAAATATTCACAAACCGGAAATACCAGCGATTTGTAACGCGTACCTCCAGTGGTGACAATGGCGCCATTGTCCACTTTCAGCCCTTGAATTTGTCGATCCGAGATAAAATCGAGGGTGTATCCTTGGGCACTCAACAGTGCGGCCATTCTGCCAAATGGACTGTCCTTGACCTCGTGCACCATAGAGTGTACTTCCATGGGATGGGTTTTACTCTTGCGGCCAGCCGTATGCCAAACGTCATAAATTGGAAAATAAAGCAGTACATCGTTGTCGGGCTTTGCGGCTTGCAAACGTTTTTGACTGCGTTCGATATAGGCATTCAAATGGGGTAAAAACGGCCAAAAATGACTTTGTTGGTTAAAATTGGTAGAGGCGTAAAACAACCAACCAGGGAACTCCGCTCCCGGTGGAGAATAAGGTACACCATGGTAAAAAATATGGTTGACGCCCGATACCAGGCACTCATCCACAATGGGTTTGACTTGCGACAGGGCCACTTTGAAGTGATTGCCCAGCCAGGTGGCCGTTTCACAAGACACCATTTTGCGTCCGGCCACGTGTGCCGCCGAAGAGGCCCATTTTACAACAAAAGCATCGGGTTCGCCAAAACGTTTCACCTCATAATCGGGATCAACCCGGTAGCCGGGAATGCCATAGGGTTTGCTGCCAAAAAACTCAGTTTCTGGTGCGTCATTGGCGGCGTACAGGTCGAGTAAATTGGCGGGGGCACCGTGAGATTCGTTGCGGACAATTTTGCCGTATTGATGAGCGAAATTGTTGAGGGGTTTGGTGAAATCTTCCAATAAGATGTCCGAAAGCGTTTCGTGGTAATCAGACCAGATGCGCTTGTCACGGTCATTGCTGGCGGTGTCACGGGCCAATACGTCGAGGTGATTGAGCAGGTCGTAGCCGCGCAATTGTTGAAAACGTTGGAGGAAAGAGGCGGTCCAATTGGCGCCGTACACTTCATAGGAGTCGTTGTAAAAGGCCCTGACGCCGTAGTTCTTTTTGGTAAAAACGCTGGCAAAAGTTTGGAAATAACTTTTTACTGCACTGGCATTGAAATGATCCAAGACCCAACCTTCAGCGCCTGGCGCGGCGCGTTTTACTTTTTGCCCGGTAGGCAATTGGTACAAGGCATAAAGTGTACAATCCGCCCCGTTTAGCCAGGAAATCGGTTTGTTGATGTCCAGTTTTTTGATAAAACCCGTGCCTGCATAAGCCGATACGGCAACCAGCCGTGCCCCTTTCCATTTGTCGGGCACGGGAGGTAACTGCGAGAGCGTTTCATTCGCTTTTACGACAACGGTTTGGATTTGAAAGGCTTGAGCAGCGTTTTCTGCTTTGACTTGTGACCCTCCGTAAGGCCAGCCCGTCCCCAGGGTCATGTCGATGCCCAAACCCAGTTTTTTGGCTTCGATGCAGGTGTAGTCCAACATCTCCAGCCATTTTGGACTTAGGTAGGGGATGAAGTTGGGCTCTTCTCCCTTTACACCATAAATGGGAATGATGTGCATGCCCCCAAAACCTGCGGCAGAAAAATCTTCCAGATTTTTGCGGATATCGGCTTTGTTGACAGCGCTACCCATCCACCACCAGTAAGCCCAGGGCTTGGCGGTATTGACTTGGGCGAAGAGGAAAACGGGGAAAAGAATGAGCAAAAACAATTGAGCTTTCAGCGCCTTCCTGAAAAGCCACTGCATTATTGATGACTTGAACATGCGGTGTAGGAATTTCATGTAACAAATTAGGATGAAGCGCACTTTGGACTTTCCTGTGCTGTCCTGTGGCCGAAGAAAAATGCATTTATAATTTCGGCACTTGACTCAACTCGACACCCAGCACCTGCTGACTAATGGCATTCAGTTCTTCCGCAGTTCCTTCAAAGTGAAAGGTCTGCTGCACATGCCTGTACGACTGCTTCCTTTTGAGCACCAAAGCCGGGGAAGAGGTTTCCAACTCGTAAAAAGCCCCCATTTGTTCACCTTTGTCATTGGGCCCATCGTTGTAGGTATTGACCACGTCGCCACGGTAGGGGTAACGTTGGTTTTCCCACATGGAGTTTACGTAGGCTGTATCGCCCTGATAATTGAAGCGAATGATGGTCAATGTGCCTTTCTCGTCATCGTAACTGCCCGCAAGGGGTTTGACGATGCCGGGCGGAATACCAATTTTGCCCCGCGATTTGGCGTCGCCTTTAAAGAAGAGTACACTGTCTCTTTTGAGCAAACGCGCAGCATCTATTTTGCCAAAATAGGCGTCATTGACCAGGTCTACGCCCCCATTTTTGAAGGGCAAAACGACTACTTGAGCGGGCGATGCTTTGAGCATACCCAGCAGCCAGATGGATACAACACCTTTGGATTTGTCCCAATCCTCGGGGCCTTCATTGCTGAGTTGGTTGTCGCTTTCATAGGCCACCCATTTTACTTTGCCCAGGGGCACTTGCAGCAGATCGGCTGCTTCTTTTTCTTTCAGTAAGCGAATCCGGCGGTCAATCTTGAGGTCGAAGCGCGTGCCTGCGTAGTTCTCCAAACTGAAACTTTTGACAAAACGTGCCTGGCGTTTGTCTTTTTCAACGGCTGGATAATTCATCGTGTCAATGGCACCGGGCGTTTGCCAGTGCGAAAGGTCAAAAGGGTCACCTTTTTTGAAGTACAGGCCGTATTGCCCACCTTCCGGACCCAACCAAAAACGCTCTTCACCGCCAAAGGCATTCATGTGGGGCTGGTATTCGCCTTTGGAGATCAAATCGTGATTGATCCAGCCGTAGCTGGTACCTTTCATCCCGGCGGCGGTGCTGGTCATTACGCGGCCCTGGTAGGCTTCGGCGAGCAGGATTTTGCGTTCACCGTCTTCGAGGAGGATGACGGGGGTGTGGGCTTTGAGTTGTTTGTAATCGTCGGCGAATGAACTGGTGTCACTTACCGATTCGGTCGTGGTCGTTTGATTTTGGCAGGCCTGGAATAGGCAAAGAGCCAGAACGAAAGGAAGTAATTTTTGCATCGGTGTTTTGCTGGTGGACTGAATGTCCTAAAAGTACCGAAAATGATCGATTTAATAAGATTTGGATCATCCCGAATTTTGAAAAAAACCAAAGCGACATTTTTTTAACACAAAGGCACAAAGAAAAGCTCAAAGGGCACAAGTGTTGTTCTTTTCCGGTTAGCGAAAATTCGGAATGACAACTCCTGTATATCATCTTTTTATTTTTCCCCCACAAAAACATAAGGGCTATTGCCTGGAGAACCTGTACATAGCGCATCGGCATCCCATCGTCCAGCCGTTTTTTCCCACTTACAGGTACTGGTATTGCACTTGAAGCTGAGGTTGTCCCACCAAACCCGGTTGCATTTTGGGAAAACGTATTTGTTGTGGGCACCAGCCGGGATGTTGATGGTTTGGCCACTGCTGCCACCCGGTAGTCGGAACTCCACCCAAGTATGGTCGCTCACACTGCGAAAGGTTTGAGCGGCACAAGCGCAAGACGGATTGTTGATGGAACCCGCTGATTTTTTCGACCATAAAATAGAATAAATAGGACTCTTGCTACTCGCTCCAATGGCACTATACATCACTTTTGAGGTATACAAATCGATTTGGAGGGCGACATTGCGACCAGGATCCTGGAGGTAGACCGACCAATCGTCGCGCCCAACTTCGTTGAAGCTAAAACGGGCGGTACCCAGTAAATCGCGTTCCAGCCATTTGCCCGAAGCGTCTCTGGCTAAAGTACCCCGGCCTTCGGCGCCGTTGTGGAATTCGATCATTTCTACATTGC
Source organism: Haliscomenobacter sp. (assembly GCF_016718685.1). Lineage (GTDB taxonomy): Bacteria > Bacteroidota > Bacteroidia > Chitinophagales > Saprospiraceae > Haliscomenobacter. The sequence continues at coordinate 207,944 of NZ_JADKCX010000001.1, forward strand.
GGCCATTGGCACTTTGGCTGGCCTGGCCACTCGTGAGCCGGAGGTAACGCAGGGGGGCTGGGCGATCGCCTCTAAAGGCCAAACAACTCACCGAATAAGTAGAATCCAGCAGCATTTTTTTCTCTTCTTTGGCCAGAGGATACTCATACAAGGTGCGGAATTTATCGGTTTGTTGCATCAACAAACTGGGGAGTGTGCCCATGTCGATATTCAACTTAGCCAGGCAATTTTTAGTATCCAAGGAGTGCATGAGGCCAAAGGCATGCCCCAGTTCATGAGACCAACCTGCCAGCTCGGTAGCCAACATATGGGGCCGATTGATGAAGATGTCGTAGGTGCTGTTCCAGAAACTTCCCGTCATTTTTAATACTCCACCCCAGCCGCCAGCATCACCCGCCGTGCCTTCCAGAACGGAAACCACTATGTTGCGGTTGTTGAGGAATTCTTGGCCTAAGTTGGTTTTAATGAAGTTGTAGTTGTTGTTCCAGTCAACGGCATCTGTCACACTGTAGTTTGAACGCAAGACACTGACTTCCGGATCAAATTCAAAAGTAACTCCCAGCATCTTCAAATAATGGCTTTGCATGATGGCCAAAATTGCCGCGATGGCTTCTTTTGCCCTGGGTTTTTCCACTTGTCCAGCGGGGACAATGTAGAGGCCTTTCACCCGCAGACTGGTCGCCACGATGGGACTGTGGAGTTGGTGCACGGTGGGCGTTTCATCTGCCGCATAGCTGCTGGAAGCATTGTTCATGAACAAACTGCTTTGCAGATCCTGTGGTTCAGTGGGTTGAAGAGATAAGTTTTGGGCATTCAAACTGGCAAAGCCCAAAATAGCCAGCACGATTAATTGGAAATTTTTCATATTGGATTTTAACTGTTTTTAGGATAAAAAATTCAAAAACAATTCATACTCCCCCATTCAGTGGAAAAAATAGTCCCCCATACTTTGTAGCATTGTTTCAAATCCGCTGCACTGGCAAACTTGACTTCCATACCGAGCGGGTCGATGCAGGATACCCCTTCCACTTTCAAAACGATGTTTTTTGCTGAACTTGGAATGTCGTATTGCTTGGAACTACCCAGCGCGATTTGGTCGTTTTTGAGCACATTTCCAGCCGCATCGGTATAGGTTAGCGCAATCGTGGCCACATACCCCGCTTCATTAAATACCATCAAAGAGCCATTCTTAGGCGCAGCAGGGGTCAGCACAATGGCATCTTTTTCAATCAGGCCAAATGTTATCGGAATCAATTTTAAGTTATTGTCGATGGCATAACCAGCATTATCCGCATATGCAACAGCACTTAAAAAATAACCATTGGCCACGGATACCCAGGATTTACCTGCATTTACTGTCGATTTAAGGTTCCCTTGATCGTCGATGCCAATGCCCAGATCAAAGCTTTTGGCACTGATGCTTTTCATTTTTCCGGGAACCTGGCTCCAAGTGCTACCTGCATTATTGGTACGCCACATATTGCCACTATTGAGGGCCCAAGCGGTAGTTCCATTCACTGCCGAGATGCTTTGCGCCACGCCACTCACTTTTGACCAGGTAAAGCCAGCATCCAGGGTTCGATAAATTTCCATCTTGTCATTGACGCCCCAGGCAATCTTGTCGTCCACCCCGGATATTTGTTTCAGCAGACCGGAGGTGGTTCTCCAGGTAATGCCTCCATCCAGGCTCAGCTCAATTTTTCCCTCAAAGTTGATGCCCCAGGCAGTCGTATTGTTTATTGCAGAAACGTACGCCAATTTTTTATTCAGATCATTCCAGGTTTTGCCCGCATCCATGGATTTGGAAAGATACCCCGCAATATTGATGCGCCAGATGATTTGCTTCAGGGGGGCGGAGATTTGATCCGGGAAGGTACCACTGCCCATCGCGCCCAGGATTTCGGGAGCTGTAGTGTTGGGTGAGCTGGTAGTGGAAATAGAAGAAGACCGATAAATCTGCCATTGGGCACTCAGCCAGCCGGGTTGAACTGCGCCCATTTCTAAGGCTCCGGTCTCCGTATGCAAATAAAGGCTCCGCCATTTGTTCTTGATGCGCACCAGGTTGGTTCCGGCTATGGGTTCCATTACCCACATGGCGCTCAACCAGCCGGGGCCTGCGGCGCCTACTGCTGGAAATTTGGCATCAGTCTCCGCGTGCAGATAGGCTCCACTGGCCCACATGTTTGAGGCGCACATCGGTGCTGTTGGCAATTTTTTCGACTGTCCAAACTGCTTTTTCACCTTGTGGCCCTAATCCCGTTTTCCCGGCATCCGCCTGGATATAGCTTTTTCGCCAGAAGTTCTGGATTTCAGCGGTTTCTTGTGCCGTTAGCTGCTGTGCAGCAATCAGGAGGCCACAAATGAGCAACAACTTGGGGTACACGGCGATAAAACCACGCCAGGTTTGCTTTATTGATTCGATCGCCGGGTCTGCCGTGCGTTTTTTTGTTAGCTGTTTCACGTATATTGGTTTTGGTGGATGAATGAATTAGATGGTAGTGATGGGACAAAATTGATCAAAATCTGTAGGCCTTACAATCACCCTAAGCGGTGAAAAAGGTGGGTCCTTTTGTACCGAAAACTCACCCGGCCGGGTGAGTTTTTTATTCATCAAAAGCACTTAACTTTACAGGAATTTATACCACATGAAAAAGACCAAAATCAGCATCATTGAAGACAATAAGGTTGTGCGTGAAAATGTATCCAAGTTCGTGGGGTTCCATGAAGAATTTGAACTGTGCCAGGTACATGGATCCGTAGAATCTTTCTTGCACGCGTTGAACATCAATCCTTCGCTCCAATCAGATATCTTGATTCTTGACATCGGGCTACCCGGTTTGTCTGGGCTGGAAGCCATTCCCTTGATTTTGGAAAGATTGCCCCATCAGGACATCATCATGCTGACCACCTATGAAGAGGAAGACGTGATCCTCAAAGCCTTGTGCTCGGGAGCCTGTTCTTATATTTCCAAAAAAGCCAGTCTGGACGAAATTGTGGAGGCCTTGCGCATTGTGGCCAACGGTGGTTCGTACATGTCGCCCTCCATCGCCCGCGAAATTGTCAATCACCTGATGGGTGGCAGGGTCAGCAAAGCCAGTATTCTTTCGGATCGACAAAAAGAGATTTTGGAAAAATTGGTGGATGGTAAGAGTTACGCCACGATTTCCAGTGAGTTGTTCATTTCCATCGAGACCGTGCGTTCACACGTCAAGAAGTTGTACAAAGTCCTCCAAGTAAACAACAAAACCGAGGCGATTACGCAGTACATGAAGGGCTACATCAAATAGCTAAGGCAAAATCATTATCTTGGGAGCTCGAAGCGTAATCATTTAAAGGCTGCTCTATGATTTCCCAAAATCGATGCCATCATCACCTGTCCAGGTGTGTAAGGTTGTTGTGTATTTATTTTTGCTTGGGCTCGATGTTTTGTTGCAATCAGAATCACCCCAACGAAAATTTGCCCCACTTTTCCCCCGAGTTTATTCCGGCCAAAGGGCGTCTTGTCCCACAGGACAGCATCATTCCGCCACAAACCGCCGCGGTCGGCCCCCTATTTATTGGCCCCAATTGTACGCCACTGGAAGTACCTGCCCATACCAACGTTCAGGCACTCGGTCGGCCTGAAAATAGACCAGCAAATTTGCCAATCAAAGTTGTACCTGGACAAAACGGTTTCACCCTGCCCAGCGTAAGCCCTGCGATCGATCAGCCAGTACCAATGGGCATTCCCGAAACAAGTCTGGCCAAAGATGCCCACATCAGCGACCAGAACCCCGACAACTTTAGTTCTTTCAGCGTATTGCAGGGTTTAAAACACATCCAAACCACTTGTTTGCTGCTGGACCAGTTGGGCTGCTTGTGGATCGGCACCGATGGCGGCGGACTGAGCCGTTACGATGGCAAACAGTTCATCACCTATACGGATCAAACGGGCTTGGGCGGCAACAGCATCAGCAGCATTTTTCAGGATAAAACGGGCAACATCTGGATCGGTTTTTGGAGTGGGGGCATCTCTAAATTCGATGGAAATTATTTCACCAATTACCATCTCGCTGAAGGATTTACCGATGCTCCAGTCATCAAAATCATCCAGGACAATGCAGAGAATGTATGGTTTTGTAGTTCCGGCGGATTATTCAAATACGATGGCAAAAACTTTGTTCACTATACCGAAAAACAGGGCTTACTCAACAATGATGTCCTTTGCGCACTGGAAGATAGAAAAGGGAATCTTTGGTTTGGTTCAGCGGCGGGATTGAGTAAATTTGATGGCCAAACTTTTCAGCATTATACCAACAAAAACGGACTCAAAGCCAATTACATTTATGCCATTCGGGAAGACAAAAATGGGCTGCTTTGGCTCGGTTCCACCGGAGGGCTGGCGTCCACTTTTGACGGCACCACCTTTGCGCATTATCAGCTCAACGCGGATTTTATCATTACCAACATCATTCAGGACAAACATGAGAACATCTGGTTTGCCTCGGATGGAGCGGGTTTGCTGCGCTTAAATACCCGCTTGAATACCCTGACCCGATTCAGCGAAAAACAAGGTTTGAGCAATAATTTCATTTCGGATTTACTCGAAGACCCTACGGGTGCGATCTGGTGCAGTTCTCTGGGAGGAGGAGTGATCAAATATGCGGGCAATTCATTTTCGCATTTTACCGTGGAAGAAGGCCTCAGCAGCGACATTGTGTTCGATGTGCTGAATGACCGCAATGGCAAGATGTGGTTGGGCACACGTGGAGGTGGTTTGGTGCAACTGGATCGCAGTAAAAATACCTTTCATCATTATTCAACCAAAGATGGATTGGGGCACATGCTGGACAACAACAGCGTGTTCAGCCTTTTAGAAGACCAGGAAGGGAATATTTGGTGCGGAACCTGGGGTGGGGGCGTTTCGAAATTCAATGGCAAAAATTTTGTCACTTATACTCAGGAGTCGGGCTTGTGTGGCAATGATATTCGTTGCATCTATCAAGATCGCAGTGGGGCCATTTGGTTTGGATCCTGGAACAATGGGATTTCCCGACTTGACCCAACTGGGCAGTTTTTTACCAATTATACCACCAAAGAAGGACTGAGTCACAATGACGTTAAAAGCATCATCGAAGATCGGTGGGGTAATATCTGGGTTGGCACCAGAGGTGGAGGCCTCAACCAGCTTGACCAACAGCGCAAAAAAATCACCCATTTTACTACGCAGGAAGGATTCTTCAGCGATGATGTATCGGGCATTGTAGAAGATAAATCGGGTCAAATTTGGATCAGCAGTGTCGGCAATGGGCTGATTCGGTTGGATCAGACCCAGCGACAGTTCACCCGTTTTGGCGTAGCAGAAGGACTGATCAACAACAATATTTTGAGCTTGACCCTGGATGAACAGGACAACCTTTGGCTGGGTACCCGCGGTGGCTTGAGCAAGTTGTCCCAGACTGCCTTGAGGCAATTGGAAAAAGCGCAGCTTGCACAACCTGAAGCCTTGAAACAATCGCCAGTACTGTTCAAAAACTACGCCTACGAGGATGGTTTTTTAGGGGTATCCTGCTATTTGGGTGCCATTGGACAGGATGCGGGAGGCGACATTTGGGTGGGTGCAAGTGACCGACTTACGGTGTACCACCCAGATGGCGACAACCTTGAAGCTCAAGCCCCCAAGGTAGAGCTGAGCAACATCAGCTTGTTCAACGAATTAATCCCCTGGGCACTATTGGCGGGCAAAAAGGATACTTTTTTCAATCTGAGTAATGGCGTAAAAGTAGGTAAATTCAGGTTTGCCAGTTTACAACCCTGGAAAGGAGTTCCCGAACAATTGAGCCTGGCCCACCGCAACAATTTTCTCAATTTTCATTTTATTGGCATTGCCACCCAATCGCCTCTGAAAATGCGCTATCAATACAAATTGGAAGGCATTGACGCCAATTGGAGTGGGCTAAGTGCCCTTACCGAAGTGCCTTATGGCAACCTACCCCCAGGAAATTACACGTTCAAGGTTCGGGCCATGAATGGAGACGGTTACTGGAGCAAAACCTTGATGTACCCTTTTCACCATCCGTCCGCCCTGGTGGAAAACCTGGTGGGCCTATTTGCTTTATGCGGGAATTTTTGCAGCAGCTGTTTATGTTTTTATCCAATACCGTACCGCCCAGGCCATCCAAAAAGTAAAAGCCCTGGAAGCCATCCGCACCAAAATTTCCAGTGACTTACATGATGACGTCGGTTCCATTTTATCGGGCCTGGCCATGCAATCCCAAGTGATGGCCTACACCGCGCCAACTGAAATCAAAACGGCCCTCAACGAACTGAGTGACATGAGCCGCGATGCCATGGAACGCATGCGCGATGTTGTTTGGGTCATCGATTCCCGCAAGGACAAATACGAAAACCTGATTGACCGCATGCGCGTTTTTGCTGAAAAAAATCTGGGGGTCAAAAACATTGCCTACCACTTTGAAGTACGTGGCATTGACGGAAAAAAATTCATCAACCCCGAAAAACGCCAAAACATTTACCTGATTTTTAAGGAGGCGATTGCCAATATTGTAAAACATTCGGATGGCACTCAGGTCAACATCGTTTTTGAACAAGAAAAAGGACATTTGCGCTTGGTGGTACAAGACAACGGAACACGTGAAGAACAAATGGTTTCCGATGGACTAGGCCTGAGCAATATGGCCATGCGGGCAAAAAATATGGGAGGTAGTTTGGATGCCGTATATGAAAATGGTTTCAGAGTAGAGTTAAACCTGGATCAAAATAAAAAAGCTGTCTCTGAAAATTGATCCAGAGACAGCTTTAAAGCCTATTTATTGGACTGGAAGCACGAACCACCAAGTAGTGGCGGCGATATCTGTCAACGCCCCAAAGGCCAGTTTTCCATTGTCGAAATACACGTTTTGCCCCGTTCTCCACGGTTTTTGATCAGATAGGTCCCCGTTGAGGTGAGCTTAAGTTCCCAATGAGCACTCCAGGCACCATCATGAATTGGAGCCGTGGAAAGCTGGCCGGTTTCTACCTGGAGCCGCTGATCGGGTTTCAGGGTTTTGGATCCAGAAGTAGGAAGTACCCGGTACGGGAACAAGTTTCCACTGGGCGCTCCAAGCTCCATCGTGGATTTGATCAAGGCTGAGGGGCCTTTTTCGATGTTAATGCGCAGATTAGGATTCGCGATGTTGACAATGCGCACCAGTTTGTTGCTGAGTGCGTTTGCTGGCGTA
>NZ_JADKCX010000002.1:0-105000 GCF_016718685.1 Haliscomenobacter sp.
GGAGGAATGTTGCGTCTCAGAGTCTATAAATGTGATTACTTTAGGCTCCAGAGAAAAAACCATACCTATGCCGCGTCTTTTAGCCCTCATCCTGGCCTCTTGCTTTGGCCTGACTCCTCTTTTTGCCCAAAATGATCTGGCTACTGAGCTGTTGAACAAGCTCAGTTATCGCAACATTGGCCCCTTTCGCCCTGGTTGTTGGGTGGTGGATTTGGCCGTACCCGAACAACCCCAAATCGAACACCTCTACACCATTTATGTCGCCACACGCAACGCCGGATTGTACAAGTCGTCCAACAACGGAACGACCTGGACTTCGGTGTTCAATCACCCGGATGTACATTCCCTCGGCGCGGTGGCTGTGGCTCCTTCCAACGCCAACGTGATTTATTTGGGCACCGGTGACTCCTATTATGCCCGTAGCTCCTACAGCGGCAACGGCGTACACAAAAGCAGCGACGGCGGCAAAACCTGGACCCACTGCGGCCTGCCCGAAAGCCAACACATCGGCAAAATTTTGATCCACCCCAAAGATCCGAATACGGTATACGTTGCAGCGATGGGCCACCTCTTTGGCCCCAATCCCGAACGCGGGGTATTCAAGAGTATTGACGGGGGCAAAACCTGGCAAAAATCCCTCTTCATCAGCGACAATACGGGGATTGTCGACATGACCATGGACATCTCCAATCCCAACGTCATCTACGCCGCCGCCTACGAAAAATACCGCCATCCCTGGACGCTCATCACCGGAGGGAAAGAAACGGGCATTTACAAAACGACCGATGGCGGTAAAAGCTGGAAAAAACTCAGCCAGGGTTTACCCAGTGGCGAATTGGGCCGCATCGGTTTGGATGTGTGCCGGGGCAAACCGAATGTGGTCTACGCGGTCATCGAAAACATCAATCTCCGCGATCCTTTTCCTGCGGAAATAAAAGCCGATAGTGCTGCCGGACTAAGCCCACAAAAGCGGGAAATCGGCGGCGAAGTATACCGCAGCGACGATGCTGGCGCGAGCTGGCGCAAAACCAACCGCATGGAAGACAACGTAGGGGGCAAAGCGGCTTACTCTTTCAATACCTTACGCGTAGACCCCCAAGATCCCCAAAAAGTATACGTCACTGGCCTCAACCTCCAGCACAGTTACGATGGCGGCAAAACCTGGAAAGGCATTGAATGGACCGACACCAGCAAAATATTTCCCGAAGCCTTTGGTGATGTGCGCACCCTGTACATCGACCCCTTCAATCCACAACGCATGTTGCTGGGTAGCGATGGTGGCCTACAACTCAGTTACGACGGCGGCAAAACCTGCGATTATTACGACAATATTCCCGGCGGGGAAATCTACGCGATTGGGGTAGACATGGAAGAACCCTACAACATCTACGCCGGGCTGCAAGACCACGATTCCTGGAAAGGCCCCAGCAACGCCTGGTCGGGTGAAATTACCCTCGAAAACTGGGTGCCAGTAGGTGGTGGAGATGGCATGTACAACCAAATCGACCCCAGCAACAACCGCTGGGTGTACAACGAAGAGCAGTTTGGCAACCACATCCGCCTCGATCAGTGGACGGGTGAGCGCAAAAACATCGCCCCTCGTCGGCCCGGCAGTCAAAAACCATACCGCTGGAACTGGTCGCCCCCGATTCGGCTTTCGCCACAATCCGTCCATCGTGTACACCGGGGCGGAAGTGCTGCTGCGTTCACTGGATCGGGGCGATACTTGGCAGGAAATCAGTCCCGATTTGACCACCAATAATCCACAGCGCATCAACGGCAAGGGCAACATTCAGTTTTGTACCATTACCACCCTTGCGGAGTCGCCCCGGCAAGCGGGCGTGATTTGGGTAGGAACCGACGATGGCCGGGTGTGGGTTACCAAAGACCACGGCGCAAGCTGGACGGAATGTACAGCGGAGCTGATTCCCTTGGGAGGCCCCAAAGAATTGTGGGTGAGCCGGGTGTTTGCCTCCGCTCATCAACCCGGCACGGCGTATGTGACCAAAACCGGCTTCCGCGCCGATGATTTTAAGCCCTACGTGTTCAAAACCACGGATTTTGGCCGGACCTGGACTGCGATCATGCAGGGTTTGCCCAACAAGCCCGTCAACGTCATTTTTGAAGACCCTAAAAATCCGGACTTACTCTACGTCGGCAATGATAAAGGGGTATATGTTTCGCTAAACGCAGGCGGCAACTGGCAGCATTTCCAAAGCAACATGCCGCCCAGTGTGCCCGTTCACGACTTGTTGGTGCACCCGCGTGAAAACGATCTGGTGGTGGGCACGTATGGCCGAGGCGTTTTTGTGGCGGACGTCAGCGCCTTGCAGGAGTACAAACCCGAAATGGCCAAGGCTACTTTTCATTTGTTCAACATCGAACCAAAACCATTGCGCCTCGAAGGGGTGCAATTTGCCAATTACCACTTGTATGGCAACCGCCATATCCGCACGCCGAATGAACCCAATGGTTTGAGTATCCGCTATTTTACCAGCAATTCCAGCGATTCGCTGCGGGTGAACATCCAAGATGTGCAAGGAAAACCGGTGCGTACCTGGAGGTTGTTGCCCAAAGTGGGTTTAAATGAACTGGTCTGGAATTTCAGTGCTGCCCCTGCGCGTGGGCGGCGAGGCCCGGCCAATCCCGTAAGCCCAGGGGAGTATCTGATTACTTTGGAGCAAGCGGGGCAAAAACAGAGCAAGCCGGGTCGGTTCACGAAGGTGCTGGGTTGGAAAATTGGGGCGGTGCCGACGGTGAGGGAGTGATTTTACTTCCGCACATAAAACACATAATCGGTCTTCAGCGGCTCTATACCCGCCTGCCGGAAATCGGAAATGATTTGCCCCCGATGGTGCGTCGTGTGGTTGATGACGTGAAACAACAAATCCTGAATGGTATTGGAATATTCTTCGCCCAGGGTATTGCGGTAAGTGATGCTTTGGCTCAGGTCAAAACCTTCGATGATCTCCAGGGAGTGCTGATGATTGAGCAGGGCCAATGCCTGCATCGTTTCCAGGGGGTGTACATCAAATACCCCGGACGAAGGTAGCCCTAAAATCCGGGCATTCCAGATTTTTTGCGCGTTGAGTACGTGGCTGAACAGGGGGATGCAACGTTCGGGCAGCACCTGATGATGCAAGATGAGCTGTTCAATCAATTGCTGATTGAAATGGTGCTGGTATGCGTAGGTGTTTTGGAAAAAGGCTTTCATGTCTGGTGATGTTTTGAGCGGATAAAATAAGTGTTTTTAAATTTTCAGTAGCCACAATTTTTGGGAGATGTACGAACGTTGTTTTGTAAAAACTCAACTCAATATGACTACTCCATTGGCTAAACCCATCTTGGTATTCACTTTGTTCCTGCAAAGTATTTTAGTCTTCGCCCAAAACAACTCCATCCTGGGTCGTTGGCACCACTCCGCAGCGCCCGAATTTTTTATTCAGGTCGACTCGCTCGGATATTTTACGTTTAATCCTGAGATGGAATGGTTTTCTGGAAAGACGTATAAGTATACCATTTACAAAGACGGGGGCTATTATGATGGCATTGAAGTTGACAGCCTTTTTCGCGGAAGGATTCAGCTTGAACGCAATTATATGGTGTATTACAGCTTCCAGGACAGGGAAGGAATCGAGGACCGCATCGACGAAGTCAATTTGTTTTACAAAGTCGGAGCAAAGCCTGAAGACCTCGATTTTTCCAAAGAACCCAAAACGATCATCACCCTTCCCGCAGGATTTAGAGGTAAGTTTTGTATTGCGTACAATCAGCCGGATGGAAAACCTTTCGAAATAGATGCCCAGGGAAACACCCATTTGCAAGTGGATGAAAGCGGCTATTTGGGTACAACACTACCCGTAGACCCTTCCGGATGGCCAAAGGCAATGAAGTGCTGCGGTATCAAAATGCACCGCAAAATTTATTGACATTGGATAGCAACCACGCTGAAAATGTAGATTTGTCCATTCCGCCCCAAACCATTTGTGTATACTTCCAAGGTTTTAACAAACAAGGCCGACAAATGCTGAGTCAAAAGCTCGGTAAGGCCATTAAAGGGGATGTGGTCTATTATGTGGTGGATACGTATGAAAATTTGCTGAAGTAGTGAGGTAGTTTAGCGCTAAAAGCTGTATGTTTCCTTGAAATACATTTTTCATCCCCTCATCCACATAAAACCAGCACATGCGCTTTTTACTCATCGCACTCCTGATCAGTTCCACCATGGCTTTTGCACAAAAAAATACCCCCATCCCGCTGGAAGAAGGTGTCTCCTGGGAATTGGCGCAATGGCGTAGCCAAAACCTGAGCGCCATTGTGTACGATTTAAACCTGCACATTCCGCTGGCGAAAACCGACCCCATTACGGGCAGCTGGACATTGCTTTTGAGCTAAAAAACAAAACGCAAGACCTCTTGCTGGACTTTAAACCCGGTAAAACCTGGGCTGGCGAACTGAGCATCAATGGAAAAAAATCAAAAGGCAATCATACGCAAGGACACTTTGTACTCCCTGCTAAACAGCTGAAACTGGGCAAAAACGCAGTGCGCATTACGTTTGAAGCCAACAACCAATCCCTCAATCGCAGTGCTGATTATTTGTACACCCTGGTGGTACCCGATCGGGCTTCCACGGTTTTTCCTTGTTTTGACCAACCCAACCTCAAAGCGCGGTACACTTTGCATCTCGATGTTCCTGCCGATTGGGAGGCCATGGGCAATGGCCCGCTGGACAACAGCACAGAAAAAGCCGGGCGCAAACAATTGCATTTCAAAACCACCGAAGCCTTCAGTACCTACGTTTTTGCCTTTTGTGCGGGCAAATTCCAAAAAGCGACCGAAACCCGCCATGGCCGCAGCCTGACCATGTTGTACCGCGAAACCGACCAGGCCAAGGTGCAGCGCAACCTCAAAGACATCTTCGATTTGCACGCCCACGCCATCGAATGGATGGAGGAATATACGGGCATCAAATTGCCCTTTGCCAAACTCGATTTTGCGCTCATGCCCGGCTTTCAATACGGTGGCATGGAGCACATCGGGGCTATTTTTTACCGCGAAGCCAGTTTGATGCTGGATGAAAACGCCACCGAAAACCAAAAACTGGGTCGCGCCAGTTTGATTGCGCACGAAACCGCGCACATGTGGTTTGGCGATTTGGTGACCATGAACTGGTTCAACGACGTGTGGCTCAAAGAGGTTTTTGCCAATTTTATGGCCGCCAAAATTGTCAATCCTTCCTTTCCCAAGATCAACCACGAGCTGCGCTTTTTACTCGGGCATCAGCCCACGGCTTATTCCGAAGACCGCTCAGAAGGGAGCCACCCCATCCAGCAAGAATTGGAAAACCTCAAAAATGCGGGTAGCCTGTACGGTGGCATCATTTACCAAAAAGCCCCGGTGGTGATGCGCCAACTGGAGGCCATGATGGGGGAGGATCAAATGCGCAAGGGCCTGCAAGAGTACCTGCGCACCTATAGTTATGGCAATGCAACCTGGGATCAACTCATCGCCATTCTGGACAAATATTGCCCGAAAGACCTGGCTGAATGGAGCCAGGTTTGGGTCAGAGAAGCAGGCATGCCGCGCTTTGCACTGGAACAAATAGGCAATGGGCAAGGATTGGAAAAGCTGATTGTACGGCAGGAAAAAACCTCCGCTGCAGGGAAATACTGGCCGGAACAAACCCGGTTGGCGCTGTTTTACCCCGATAGTGTGGCACATATTCCGGTGGAAATTGTTGGTGAAAAAACGGAAATCAATGCAGTAAAGGGCTATGCTTTCCCTTCGGCGTCGCTCTTGCTGGCTTCGCCGCAGAGTTATGGTTTTTGCCGCCTGGACATGCGTTCTTTGACGTATTTCCTCAAACAAACGCCTAAAATTGCCGACCCACTCCTGCGCGGTGCGGCACGGATGGCGCTGATGGAAGAGTTTTTACACGAAGCCATGCCGCCAGCTACCTTACTCGAAAGCATTCTGGAAGCCTTGCCCGCCGAACAGGAACCCCTCAATCGGCAACAATTACTTGATCAGTTGCAAACCATTTACTGGCGCTTTGCTGACCCCGAATTGCGGCTATCCAGCAAAGCAAAAATTGAAGAATTGCTCTGGGATCTGCTCTTGAGTGCCAAAGATGCTTCGGCGCGATTGACCTATTTTAGCGCCTACCAATCTATGGCGGAAACATGGCCTGCGGTACAGCGACTGAACCGTTTGTGGAACAGAAGCTTGAGCATTACCGGCCTGACGCTTTCCGAAAGCCAGCGCATCGATCTCGCTTGTGCCATTGCCTTGCGCTGGCCGCAGCGGGCCGACTCCATTTTGACCCAACAATTGGCCGAAATTACCAACCCCGACCGTAAGCAGCGCCTGAATTTCATCCGCCCGGTTTTTGCTGCCGACCAGGCCCAACGCGATGCTTTTTTCAACATCCTAAAAAAAGAAGAAAACCGCGACTATGAACCCTGGGTGGAGGACGCCCTGGGCTATCTGAATCATCCTCGCCGCTCCACTGCAGAAAAGCTGCACTACATTCTACCGGCACTGGAATTGCTGGAAGAAATTCAGCGCACCGGGGACATTTTTTTTCCGCGCCGCTGGATCAGCGCGGTATTGGGTGGGCAAAACTCGGCAGAGGCCTCGGCTGTGGTACGCCAGTTTTTGGCAAAGTCGCCGAATTTCCCTTACCGTTTGCGCAACAAGGTTTTGATGGCCGCAGATCTGCTCTTTCGGGCTGCAAAAATGCGCAAAGATCCCGGCAATAAAGGAGGAGATCCCCAAAATCTGACGGAGTTGGGAGTGGCAATCAAAGCGGAACTGGCACGTGTAGAGGGAACCTTTTATGTTGCTTTTAGTGATGTACAAAACCCCAAACAGGCCATTTTTATCAATGAAAAAATCAGCATTCACCCCGCCAGTACCATGAAAACGCCCGTGTTGGTGGAGGTTTTTAAACAAGCAACTCAAGGGAAATTTAAACTCAGTGATTCCATTGTGTTGAAAAATGAGTTCAAGAGCATTGTGGATGGCAGCCCTTATTCACTGAGTGAAGGTGACGATTCCGATCTGCCCTGGTACCAGCGTATGGGGCAAAAGGTCAGCATTTATGACCTTGCCCGGGCGATGATTGTGCGCAGTTCAAATTTGGCGACCAACATACTCATTGAACTGGTTGGCGCTGAAAACACCACCCAAACCATGCGCGATCTGGGGCTCAAGGACATTATGGTGCGGCGTGGAGTAGAGGACAGCAAAGCTTATGCTGCTGGGCTCAACAACAGTACAACTGCCTATGACCTGATGTTGCTGATGGAGCGCATCGGCAGGGGAGAAGCGGGGCGGCCAGTCGATTGCCGGGAGATGATCAAGATCCTTTCGGATCAGGAATTCAACGATGTGATCCCGACGCGTTTGCCCGCCGATGTGCAGGTAGCCCACAAAACCGGCTGGATTACGCAGCATCACCACGATTCAGCTTTAATTATTTCCCCGGAGGGGCGTTACTTTTCGTTCACCATTCTGTCTAAAGGCTGGACAAATGAAACCGCGGCAAACGAGGCAATGGGCAAAGTAGTAGAAATGGCTTACCGATATTTTTCAAAAAAATAAAGGTTTTTCTTTACGATAAAATAACCAGCGGAACTTGCGAAAGTCGGTATAATTCCTAACATTTGTCAAACACGGAATTTTTTTAATCACCTCATTAATACCAATTGAAATGTCATTGAAAGACAAGTACCAATCAGCCCTTGATTTCGCCAAAGAACACGGCGCAGAAATGGAAAACTTCCACGAAGAAGACGGTAACATCGTATTCAACGGGACGGTTCCAACCCCATTTGTACGCAACGCCATCTGGGACAAACTGAAGTCAATCAACGGTCTGAAAAAAGACGATGCTGCTCCTTCCGAAGTGAAGGCCAACATCAAAGTCAGTGATGACAGTGTTTACCACCGCCACACTGTGGTTGCTGGCGAAACTTTGGGCAAAATTGCCAAGCATTACTTTGATGATGCCAGCAAATACGTGGCCATTTTTGAAGCCAACAAGGACATCTTGAAAAACCCTGATTTGATCGTAGTCGGTCAGGTGTTGAGCATTCCTAATCCATAACCGGAAAAAATAGTGCATAAAAAGGCCCCAACTGCTGTGCAAGGTAGTTGGGGCCTTTTTTTATTTCATGAAGGCTTCATCGCAGGTTAAATGCCTGTTCGGCCAAGGGCTTTGGGCCGCTACGCATCCAGAACGCCGCATGCATCAGTTTGAGCAGCAGATTGTTTGGCTCGGCTTTTTGCAGATCGCGGTAAACCTGGGCAGCATCCTGGTACCATTCCCCTTGTTCCAGGGCGACGGCGCGCATCAAGCCTTGGACGGTTGCGGTGTTTTTGGCGTAAGACTCTGCGGTTTCTGCTTTTTGTACGGCGCTACTCAAAGCCTGGCTAGGACCAATTTCAAAGACCATTGGGTTGGACAGTACATCGCCTGCTGCCGTAGACACTTGCCAAACGTACTGCTGGCCTTCCTTGAATTTTGCAGGATCTAGATCGATGTTCAAGAAGGTATCCTGGGCGGTGATTTTGAGGATAGGGGCTCCCTTGTTGTCTTTGATTTCCAATCGATAATCTTGAGCACCCGCTGGTTTTGACCACTGGAACAATTTTGCTCCTGGACGGATTTTGCCAAAAGGTACAATGGTATTGATGAGCTTTCCTTTGCCTCCCCAGCCGTCGCCAGTTCCTTTTTTACTGGTCACAGTGCCCCAACCGTCGCCGGTTCCTTTTTTACTGGTCACAGTGCCCCAACCGTCGCCGGTTCCTTTTGCTGGTCACGGTTCCCCAGCCATCGCCAGTTCCTTTTTTACTGGTCACGGTGCCCCAGGCGTCTTTGGGATTTTGGGGGTTAGCGGCGAGGTCTAAAGCCGCTACCAGGTAATCGGAAACCACGCTCAAAATTAAGTTTCATGCCACCCTGATCAGGAAAAACGGCCAGAAGGGTGCTGGTTTTGGCCCCTTGCAGGGTTTGGAACTGGCCTTCGGAAAACAAGGTTATGCTGCTGTTGGCTTTCAGCTTTAAGGTACCTGTGTTTTTGAATAAGGCTCCGGCGCTAATGGATTTACTGTTATACCCGGGAGCTTGATAGCTGATCTTTCCCTGGGCAGCCATTACGACGATTGGGTTGTCATTTTGTGCACTTGCAGCAATCATCCAACCTAGCAGGCACAAACAGAAGACGATAGATTTAGGCATAAAGATTAGTTTTGGTTTGGCTATTTAAAATTGGCCCAGCGTTCGAGCTTGCCATCTTTTCCGATGATGAAAAGGATGTTTTGATACACCATGATTTGCCCGCGAGGAGTTTCCAGGCTGCGCGCGGGTTCTCCATACACCTTCACCACATTGGCGCGGGGATCTCCAAGTCCAATTTTACGGGCGGTTTTGCCAGTATAGCCGGGTTCCGTCAGGTGAAAAATGGTTTTTTGATCGTTGTTTACGAGGTTAACAAATACGGTAGAGGCAGTGCCGATGGGCGGGGTTTGCAAAAACTCCATTCTACTTTTTACCATGATCGTTTTTTTGGGATCAACCCGCAAATCCTGGGCAACCTCATCCAAACTAAAGTTTTCGATCTTTTCGGCGTCAAGCCACAGGCCGCCAGCAGGAATTTCTTTTAAAGGTGGCTGTTTGAGCAAAACGCGCAGGTTGATTTTGGCCAGGGCGCTGCCCGCTTTGTCGGCTTTGGTGAACAAAGCTTGAGCCCCTTTTACATTGTTGCTGCGTGCTTCAATGATGCCCATGAGTACATCGATGTCCTGGGCTACTTTGGGATAATTCCCGGTTTTACTGGCTTGTCGTGCTTCTACGTTGGCGTAAAAGCGGGCTCGAACCAGGTCGCCCATTAAGGCATAAACGGTAGCTTTATTCAAATAGGCCGGAGCATAGTTGGGGTCCAAACTGATGGCCGCATCAAAGTGTAAAATGGCTTGGCGGAATTTTTCTTGAACTCGGGGTGTCTCCGGGTGTCAGCATGGCTGCTTTTTCAGCCGAACTTTCCAGATCCATTTCAAGCGGATACCGGTACTTCTGCGTTCCAATTTCTTCCATGGTGCTCAGCGTTACCGTAACGCCCAGGTTGTTGTAAATTTCCCGGCTTTGGTACTCCAGCAAAAGGTAGCGATAGTATTCGTAGGCGAGATTGTGTTTGCCAGTGGCGGAAAGCAAATTGGCCATTTCAAACAGGTCAACCAGATTGGCAAGCCGCTCCGCAGTACGCCGACTTAGGGCCTGGCGGTCGCTCAAACTGGGATATCCCGCGATTTCATTTTTAAGTCCATAAGCCTTGTACAAGCCCTGGATGATTTCAGCTCCGCGCTGGAACAGGCCATATCCGGCGGAATAAGCCAGAAAGCCGCCGAGGTAATCAGCTTGGTTTCATTGGCCGCATCATCGGCCAGTTTGTTCATTGCCACGCCAATTTTCAGGTCTTTGTTATCCTCGGCGAAACCACTGCGCCAGGCGTGTTTTTCATAATAATGCGTCAATTCATGCGCCAATAGAAAAGCAATTGCCGCATCGGCATCCGCACCAAAGCTGTTGCAAACCCCCAGGGCTTTTTCTTCCAAGACAATATTGAGTTGATCGTAGTCGATGCCCGCTACCCGACGTTCTTCTGCGACCAGGTTAAAACTGGGCACGGGAAAACGAAAATCTCCCCGGGCCTGTACCAGGCGGTTGTAGATGTTCAAAACACGGCGATACTGAACGCTGTCGATTTTTTTGGAACCCGAGGAGGCCAGGACTATCCCAGGTTTGTTGATGAGTGGCAAGGTGCCAAAGCTGCGTTCCTGCGCTGCGACACCATGTTGTATCAAGCAGAAGAAGCAAAAAACGATGATGATTCTAAGCATAGTTTTTATTTTAGTTTGGCAAGTGCTTCCTTCACTTTGACAAGGACTTGTTCTACCAGTGCTTTTACATTGGTGCTGCTGCCTTCCACATTGAAGGTTTCGAGTTCGTTGTCTTGGTCACTTTTGTAGAGGTAAGCGGTCACTTTTGCGGTGGTGGCAATTACCTCATATTCTCCGTTGATGAAATAGTGCAGGCCCTGCGCTTTGTCGGTTGGATAATAGGCAAAAGGCAACTCCGGGTTGGCCAGCATGGCCTCCAATTGGGCGTTGAATTCTGCTTTAAATTTGAGGGGATCCAATCTTTTTTTATTGGAAAAATCGGAACTAATGATGATTTTTTTGGCTGTAGGTAGTTTGTATTTTGTATCGTTTTTAATGATGCCAATACTGAAATCCTCCATACCAATGAGTTTGGGTTCCTGGATTTTATTCAGTGCTGCGGCCAGTTT
Organism: Haliscomenobacter sp.; assembly: GCF_016718685.1. Classification (GTDB taxonomy): domain Bacteria; phylum Bacteroidota; class Bacteroidia; order Chitinophagales; family Saprospiraceae; genus Haliscomenobacter. Next base: position 11,354 of record NZ_JADKCX010000002.1, read on the forward strand.
GGGCACATCATCCCGCACCTCCTGGAACAGTTTGCCCACATCAATGTAATTGTTTTTGTCACCTGCCGCCACCTTGGGCATATTGTTTAAAAGGCTGTAAGTCAGCAAGCCATGCCCAAAACGAGGATCCTCATAGCTTTTCATGTCTGCGGCACTACCCGCCAAAACAAAAAAACCGCCCCGGTCTTTCATGCGTTCCAATGCCCTGCGCTGATCTGTATTCAAGGTAGATCCTTTAGCGCCCAGATCCAGCTGTTTGACCACTTCTCCTGAGTTACAAGCATCCAGAATAAGAATCCTCTTGCGGGCTTTTACGCTCCGAATCCAGGCTTGCAACGAATCCTGAGCGAGAGCCAATTGCCGGTTAACTGGATTGGCTAAATCGAAATTTTCGTTGTCAATGCTCAGAAAATAAAACTGACTGCTGGGGTCATTTTCAGGCCAGGTGGCACCATGACCAGAAAAATAAACGATCAATACATCTTTAGGCTCTGCCTTGGCTGCAAATTCCATCAAGGCAGCCCGAATGGCGGTTTTGCTTGGCCGGGTATTGCCTTTAGCTGTGGACAACAACTTAATTTGCATCCGATTGCCAAACAAGCCAGCAGCGGAAATTTGGAGCATGTCTTTGTAGGCTGCAGCATCCAAATCTGGAAATTTAAGATCCAATTGGGTGCCTTTGTAATCAGAAGTCCCTACAACCAGCGCGTAAAGCGTATTCGTAATGGCCTGATCAGATCGATCATTGAGCGAGATAAGATTGGGGGTGTCTTTGCCTTTTGATCCGGGCACGTAATTGATAGGGTGTGGAGGGCTGGGCAGCCATTTGTCTGCATTAAAAAAGACCAGTGACAGTTTGTTTATCTCGCCAGGAATAAAATGTTTGGCGTATTGTTGCAGATTGATGGTAAAGTTGGCTTTTCGTTCAGGGTTGACATCGGTAGCTATTTCAATGTCATCGTCTAACATAAGACTTACGGGGCCGATTCCACCGCTGCGTTTGGTGAGTTGTACGCTGATTTGATCGTCTAAAAGCTTTGCCTCAACCAAATCCGGGTAAAGGGCCAATTCTTGATTGTCCAGGTCGCTTACTTTACGGATGGGGCCTTCGGCGAAGCCCATCACTTTAGCCAGCAAGCCGGGTTCGTAATAGCGGTCTTTCAACTGGTCGAGGGCAACAATTTCCAGCCCAACTACGTAATACAACTTTTCCATGGCGCCCTTCCGAGGCGTCAAACAGCCCTTCAGGGGTGGTGACCAACCAGTCTTTACCCACCGCCATTAGCGTAGCCATTTCCGCAGCGGTCTGGGTATTCCAGATTTTGGCTGTATTGTCATTGCTACCCGAAATCAGAAATTGCCCAGAAGGAGAAAAAGATACAGCGCGAATGGCACTTAAATGGCCCTCATACTGGCGGATGAGTTTGCCCTTGTAAGTCGTATTGGCGGATTACATTGGACGTAAATCCGACAACAACGCTTTGACTTTTGTGAAAAAGCAAGGCAAGTAGCTATCGCAAATGATCCCCATTCGGCGTCGCTGATGGAATAATTCCCCACTTTTGTCGGTTGTATACACTTAAACCGTAAGTTTCATTGGTAGCGACATACTTTCCATCAGGGGAAAAAACAGCCTTGTCGGCACTGGATCCATATTGTTGTACGGTTTAAAATTATCGACCCGGCGCAATGCAGCGGGAAAGCCTCTTTGGTTGTAAGGTTGATCCCTTTTCGCGGCTGATTTTGTGACTTTCGGGACCCAGTGCCGATTGGCAACCAGAAAATATTGCCCATCAGGAGAAAAGTGCCAAACTGGTCACTTGATTGGAAGGAAGTTGATTTTCCCAGATTTCTTCCCATTCCTGATCGCCCTTCATTCCAAAGTTGAACTCCACCTGAAAATTACTGATGAGAAAATGGCTGCCATCCGGCAAAAGGTCAAGGGGACGAATGGCTAACCTGTAGCTGGATTTGAGACAATGGAATGTGTTCGTCGCAGTAGAGGGTCGTAGTGATACAATGAATCCCCGGATTGTGCAAGCAGTACACTGGGATATTGGGGATTAAAAACAACGGGCGTGTTGAAATCTTTGATTCAGAAAAACTTGCACTTCACCATAAACCGCATCCCATAACCGGATATGCTCAGCTTTGCCACCGGTGATGATGAAGATGGAATCGGGCGAAAAGGGCGAAAAGCCCACGCTGGTCACAGGTGAAGCAGCATTGGCATAACTGTTAAAGTGCCGTCCATTCTAAATCAAAGCCTTGGCGCTCTTGCTCGAGCGGAGCGACCAACAAGGGCCTTGCCGTCATGGTGTAAAATCCAGACTCGTTGGTGCGATGCGTCCTGAAATTTTCTGACAGAAGTGCCTTCTGCTCATCCCAAATCTGGAAAAGGTCATTCATCCGATCCAGCGGTGGCAAGGTATGCGCCATCTGGGGAGTAGCGATAGAGCGTACAATGGTTTGGTGTGTCCCCAATTCCACGATCACTTTTCCCTCAGCCCAATTCCACAGGAGTGCCCTTTTATCGTCGCCGCCAGAAACCAGCCTTTGGCCATCCTGCGTAAATTCGATCGATATGACGGGTTGCTGACGGTGGCCGTCTAAAGTTTTGAGCAAGTTGCCTTCACTGGAATAAATCCGAATGAGTCCTTCATCATCGCAAGAAGCAAGGTATTTGCCATCTTTTGAGAAAGCAACTTGTTGATGAGTTTATTTCCGCCTGGATGGTTTGGATGAGGGTTCCTTTGAAGTCGATACGTTTGAGGCCGCCACCGCCATCGCCTGTTAAAATGTGTTGATTGTTTGGGGAAAAGCAGGCGTCAAATAAGTTCAGGTCCTTAAAATCGCGTAATTTACGGCCTTGATTGTCCCAAAGGTTGAGGTCCAGTTCCCGTTTCCAGCGTCAACATGTATTTTCCGTCGGAAGATATTTCAGCGTCTAAAAGATCATTCTGGTGTCCTTCCAATATTTTTAACAATTGACCCGCCGAAGACCAAAGCAGGACGGTGTTGTCGAGGTACCCTGCACAAGTCAATACGTATTGACCATCTGGAGAAACAGCCAGTGCCCGGACGTAGGCGGCATGACTCATGGGGGGAATCAACTGGGGCTTTTGAGCAAAAAGAATGGCGTATTGAATGGTGAATAGGGCGAGCAGTGTGATTTTTTCTCATACTAGGTTATTTGGTTTCAGGCATGTAACAGATCCCCATCATTGGGATACTTATTATAAGTGCGTTGAAGCACAAAAAAGTTTCCAATGGTTAAATAATCACAGAAAAATTACTACAAAAATTTATACCGGGCAAGGCTCCTTTATTTTTCTTTCATAAATTCAACGCCCTCCCAGTTCTCAGGGGTTCCTGACTGGGCATAGCGCTGCGCTTTTTCCAGGAACCACTGCGCGGGAGCATCGTGTGGATTAATTGACAATACCTGAGTTAAGGAGCTTATGGTGTAGTCAAAGTCTTTATTAAAATAGGCATAAAGGCCTTGTTCAAAAACCCTTAGCGTTTGTTCCTTATTGTTAAATGAACCATCGGCATCGCCATCAAAACATTCGTAGATGTCCGTAAAGGCCTTTTTTCCTTTGACTTGTACTTTGCCCAGGTAGCGGAAGTTAAAATCTGCTTTATTTTCAATCAATTGTAAACTGTATTCGCTTAACAAGATGCGGGTGCCGTAAAATTTGGTGAGCCCTTCCATGCGGGAAGCCGTATTTACGGTATCAGAAACCGTAGCGGCATCCATTCGTTTTTGGTCGCCAATGATGCCCATGATCAGAGAGCCAGTATGCAGACCAATGCCTACTTCGATGGTTTGTCGGCCTTTTTCCTGTCTTTGCTCATTGTAGATGCTGAGCTCTTTTTGGATGGCAACTGCTGCACGCAGGGCATCTTCAGGGCTGCTGGTAAAAATGGCCATAATCCCATCTCCGAGGTATTGATTGACGAAGCCCTTATGTTTTTGTACCAAGGGTCCCATCCGTTGGTTGTAGGAAGATACAAATTTGAAGTTTTCTGCCGGGGTCATTGATTCTGCCAGTCCGGTGTAATCGCGGATGTCGGCAAAAAGGACCGTAACCACCTGTTCTACGTGGTCGCCCAAACGCACATCGGTGATGCTTTCATGACCCAGGGAACGGATAAATTCATTGGGGACAAAGCGATTGGAAGCCGCGTTGATTTTGTGCAAGCTGAGGTGCATATTGAGTCGAGCCAAAAACTCGTCTTTGGAAAATGGTTTGGCGATGTAATCATTGGCACCCGTATTGAGTCCGGTAACGAGATCTGAGACCTGGTTTTTGGCGGTGATCATCAGCACCGGGAGTTCGCTGGGGAGGTATTTTTCCCTGATTTTTTGACACACTTCGTAGCCCGACATGCGGGGCATCATCACATCGAGCAGCACCGAGGTCGATGGAATCATCATCATCTAAAATTTGCAGGGCTTCTTCCCCACTTAATACTTGCGTAATGCGGTAGATCGCTTTATTGAGGAAATTTTTCAGCACCTGTTGGTTGACCGCTTCGTCGTCAACGATCAGGATGTGTACCTTTTCGGAATCGGGTAAGGCGTTATCTTCCAGTTCGGGTTGGGTTCCATTGGTACTAGCAATGGGTTCAACTTGCCAGCCCCTTACGCTAGCCAATGGCGTTAGCATTAGGTCAGTTGTTTCGGGAATGCTTGTAGCTGCTTCCGCCGAAGCGAGGGGCAGGCTGAAGAAAAAAGTAGAACCACGGCCTACTTCCGATTCCAGCCACATTTTTCCACCGTGCAATTCGACCAAACGTTTGGAGACAGACAAGCCCAAACCGGTGCCAGCAAAACTGCGCGCAATCGAACCATCGCCTTGTTCAAACTCCTTGAAGATGATGTCTTGTTTGTCTGCCGGGATGCCTATTCCGGTATCTTTCACGGAGATGGTCAGTACATGGGAAGTTTTTTCCCAGAGGGCGTTGACTACGATCTGACCCGTTTCGGTGAATTTGATGGCATTGCCGACCAGGTTGTAGAGAATTTGTTGCAACCGATTTTCATCGGCCCAGGCGGCAGGTAAGTCGTTGGGAACCGCATTGATGATGCTGAATTTTTTTCCTTGTACCAGCGGGGCTAAATTGCGCAACACCACGTCGGTTAAGGCATAGAGGTTAACGGGTTTGGTGGCCAACTCGATCTCCTGGTTTTTCAGTTTGGAAAAATCGAGGATGTCATTGACCAAACTGTTCAGGCGGCGACTGGAAGAAATGATCATGCTCAAATCTTCCTGTTGGTCTCGTTCTTGCACCCTTTCGATCAGGGATTCGGAAAGACCAATGATGCCCTGCAAGGGCGTCCGCAATTCATGGGAAGTATTGGCTAAAAATTGGTCTTTGAGCGCATCCACGCGGCGCAGTTGCTCATTGACCTTTTGTTCTTGCTCGGTTTTTTGGCGTTCCAAGAGCAGTAGTTGGGCTTGCCGTTGCTGTTCTTGTCGGCGGAACCAATACAAAATGCTGATGATCAGGGGCTGCATATAGCGTGTACATCCACCCCGTTTTCCACCAGGGCGGGCGAATGCTGAAGGAATAAACCAGTTCATCGCTCCAGGTTCCCATGCTGCTCAAGGCTTTGGCCCTGAAGGTGTAGTCGCCGGAAGGCAAGTTGCCGTACGAGGCTTCGTTTTTGGTGTTGAGTGAGCTCCAGGTGGCATCAAACCCTTCTAATGTATATTGGTATTTTACTTTTTCAGGTTGTTGCTGGGTGCTCGCTACAAAGGTGAAACTGAGGTTATTGTTGTTGTGTTTCAAGCTGAGATTTTGGGGTAACCTATTCCAGTTTGACAAGCCTGAGAAACGAAAATCACCCACTTTTACGCCATTGCCGAGCACAAAAGAACTGTCTTGTTTTTGTAATAAAGCGGGCCAGGGGATGTTTTCATTGTAAAGCGAAATGCCCATCAGGCTCATGTTGGGCTTTGCAGCCTGGAGGGATTCCCCACTCGGGTGATAGATAGTCAGCCGATCGTTGGCTCCGATGTAGATGTCGCCATTTTTGGCTTCGAATAAACTGTTGCGCCAACAACCGATGCCTAAAAATCCATCCTCGTAACTGTAGTTTTTAAAGAGTACCGTAGATGGCGTCAGTTCAATGATGGGTTTAGCGTTGATGGAAGCCAAAGTGGCAGTGCTCATTTTGGAAAGCCCAAAACGGGTTCCGATCCATAAGTTGCCTTTTTTGTCTTGCAAAAGCGAAAGTACCGCGTCGTTGCTCAGGCCTTCTTTTTCGCTGAAATGGGTGAAATATTGGCCATCAAAACGGTTTAAGCCACCGCCCAAGGTGCCAAACCAGAGATTGCCTTTGCTGTCCTGTAAAATTGAGGTTACATCGTTATTGCTTAACCCATTTTCTTCGCGGTAATGGGTGAAATTTTTGCCATCGTATTTGGAAACGCCTCCGCCTTGGGTACCAAACCAGATGTTTCCTTGTGTCTTGTAACAAGGAAAGCACGGTATTGCTGCTCAAGCCTTCTTTTTCGGTGAAATGGGTGAAATATTGGCCGTCGTATTTGGTGGTACCCCCTTCGCGGGTGCCAAACCAGATGTTTCCTCGTTTATCTTCCAACATGCACAATACATGATTGCTGCTCAAACCCTCCTTTTGGCTAAAATTGGTGAAGTATTGGCCATCATACCTCGATGTTCCACTTCCGTTGGTGCCGAACCACAAATTTCCCTGTTGGTCATTGATGATCGAGTAGATAAAGTTATTACTCAGACCGATTGCTTCATTGTAGAGATAAAAATGTCTGCCATCAAATTTTAAAGCTCCTCCGCCCGGAGTGCCAAACCACAAAGTGCCTTGATTGTCTTCGATGGTGCTAAAAACTTCGTTGCTGCTCAATCCCTCTTTTTCGGTGAGGTGGGTGAAAATATTTCCGCTGTATTTACTTATTCCACCTCCATCGGTGCCCAGCCAAATGTTACCTGCTTTGTCTTCAAAAATGCACAACACTGCGCTGTAATTGATTCCTGAACCCTCAGCGAAATGGTTGAATGTTTGACCATCGTATTTGGTCGCGCCCTTACCTAATGTACCAAACCAAATGTCACCATGATGATCAACCATGATGCTTGAAACGGGGACGCGATTAAACCCTGTTTTATCTGAATAATTGTATAACGATTTACCATCGTAGCGGCTAGCCCCCAACTCTGTACCCAACCAGATATTCCCCGCTTTGTCTTCGGAAATTGCAGCCACATCGCTGTGCATCAACCCTTCTTTTGGGGTAAGATGGATGAAACTGGTTCCATCAAACTTAGATACCCCTCCATCATCGGTGCCAATCCAGACATTGTTTTTGCTGTCTGCAAAAATGGATAAAATTCGATCGCTGCTCAGGCCTTGCTTTTTAGTGTAATTGGTAAACTTATTCCCCTGGAATCTGGTTACGCCCTGGTCTATACTGCCCAACCAGATGTTCCCTTTTTGGTCTTCACAAAGGGCAGTTATATTGTTGCTTGGTAATCCATCCTCCGCTGTAAAATAGGTGAAATATTTTCCGTCGTATTTGGCTACGCCAGCCCCATCCGTACCGAACCACAGATTTCCCTGTTTGTCTACCAGAATACAGGTAACACTATTGCTGTTCAGCCCTTCTTTTTCGGTATAATGCGTAAAATATTTTCCATCATACCGGCATACTCCGCCGCCTAAACTTCCAAACCATAGGTTACCTTTTGCGTCCTGCGCAATACAGCGGATAACGTTGTGCTTCAATCCCTGCAGCTTTCCAAATGCACTGAAATTATAAGGATTTTGGTCTTTTCCTGCTCCGATCTTTGCCAGTACGATTTCAGGAATACCTACAGGCACGCGCTGGCCTTTAACTAAAAAAGAGCTCGGTTTTGTGGAAGCATTTTTGCCCACTTGGATTTTGGTTAGCGCTGCTTCATTGACCGGAATAGGACTGGGATGTTTTACGGGTAAAATATTCAGGTTGCTCGGGATAACCTGGGGTACTCTTGCTTTGATTACCGCGTTGGTCGCACTATTTACTTTTCTTTTTACTGGACTGGATACGGAGTCACCAGGTACTACATAGGGATTGGCTTTCACCCACGTAATGGTGTGTGCTGCATTGGCTTTTTGGTCATCGTCCTGGATGGTGCAACCCAGCATCCAAAACAGAACAACAATACCCCAAAGTGTTAGATTCTTGATGTTTTTTTGCACAATGGGAAAATTAGAATAGGCATGTGGACTCCTTGACAGGTGGTGGTCTGCCTTGAGCAAAGTTACTCATTTTTCCTTGTTCCCTAAAACTGAAAATAAATAAACGGCACCACATCCGCACTCGCCGTCTGGATCACCAGCCAAACCACCAAGGCCAGCACCAAGGCCTGCACAGGCACCGGACTGCGCTCAAACAACTTATCCCAAAATCCATACCACTTGTCGGGCATGAAGTGCAGCACATAGCCCAGTACAATCAGGAACAGCACAGGTTTGTAGCCACTCCACAACTGTCCCCACAACTCGCCGTGAAAAGCCGAGCCAATTTGGGTCAGTACCATGGACGTGGTTTCCAGCGGTGGGTTCGGATTGTTGAGCGCGCCGGAGCGGAACAAAATCCAGCAAAAGGTCACGAAGTGAAAAGTGTGGAAAGTACCTACCCAAGGCCCCAGAATTTGCCGATTGCTCAACACATCGATGCTGGTTGCAAGCAAAGTCAAGAGTAACGCCAAGCTGAAAAAAACCAGGTTGCTGAAACTCAGGCTAGCTAACTGTTCCGCCGAAATTTCGCCGCTGGAGGCCAACCAATATAAGGACCCTTGCAATGCCATTTGTACCATCAGCACAATGATGAAGGCCCGCATGGCCGGGTTGCCCCAAAAACGGTTGGGCACAGAAAGCGCTCGATCAATCGCCAGGGCAATGCCGTGCAGCGCCCCCCAGGCAATGAACACCCAACTGGCACCGTGCCACAATCCCCCCAACACCATCGTAATCATGAGGTTGAAGTAGGTAAAAAACTTACCCTTGCGGTTGCCGCCGAGGGAAATGTACAAATAATCGCGCAGCCAACTGGACAGCGAAATGTGCCAACGCCGCCAAAACTCCTGAATGCTGCTGGAGCGGTAAGGTGTATGAAAGTTATCGGGCAGGGTAAACCCAAGCAACAAGGCCAAGCCAATGGCCATGTCGGAATACCCCGAAAAATCGCAATAAATCTGAATGGCGTAGCCATAAGTGGCCACCAGGTTTTCCAACCCGGAATACAAGGAGGGATTTTCAAAAACCCGGTCTACGTAATTGACGCTGATGTAATCCGAAATGATGGCTTTTTTGAACAAGCCGCTCATGATCAGGATCATGGCACGGCCCATTTGTTCCTTGCTCAAATGGGGCTTTTTGCGGATTTGGGGCAAAAAATCGGCCGCCCGTACAATCGGCCCGGCTAGTAATTGAGGGAAAAAAGTAACAAAAAAGCCGAAGTCCAAAAAACTGCGCAAAAAGGAACGGATGTCTTTCATTCCCGCACTCACCGGTTGAATTTGCCCTCGGTATACGTCGATGCTGTAGCTGAGCGTTTGAAACACAAAAAAGGAAATGCCTGCCGGGAGATAGATGTTTTGCAAAGCCCAATTGGTATGCAAGGTGGAATTGAAGATGCCGATGAAGAAATTGGTGTACTTGAAATAGACCAGCATGCCGAGGTTGAAAACCAAACTGAGAATCAGAAACAACAACTTCCCCGCTTTGGTCGGCGCCTGATAGATAAAATGCCCCAGAAAAAAATCGACCACCGCTGAAAAAATCAACAACACAAAAGGGTAGGAGTACACCATCCATAAATTGACCGGACCTCCGGTGCATTTGTAGTAAAAAAACAGCGAAAAAATGGTGGTTAAAAGCAGGCGCAGGTTAAAGCTGCGCAGCAACAAGAGGTAAAGTGTATAAAAAATAAAAAAAAGAATGAAGAACTCCAGGTTGCTAAAGAGCAGAGGCCTGGAAGCTACATAAGTCCACAATCCGGAAAAATCAGTCCAATTAATTGGCGGCATAGGCTTTCATCAGGGCACTGTACAACAACTGTGCCTTTACTAGGTATCCTCTTTCGGTAAAATGAATTCCATCAGCTTGTGCAAGTCCACCTGAGCGCCAGCGGCGCATTGAACCCAATCCGCCCATGACCTGGTGCAAATCCCAAATGGCTACATGGTGTTCTTGCGTTTGCCTGCGCAATATATCTCGAACCTGCAATCCGATGGTATTGTCTACGGATTTATTTTTTAATACATCGGGATGGATGGTCACTAAAATGGGTACTTGGGGCATTTTGGCTTGTAACTTGTCCAAAAAAGCCCCAACCTCACGTTCTACCTCGGCCATTTTACTACCGGGTAAAAATGCTTCATTGGTGCCCAACGTAATGATGATCAAATCGGGAAACAACATGGCGGCCTGGTCTACAAAGTACGGGGCATGGTTGTAGTGGTAGTAAGTTACCCCGTTGGCCCCGGCAGCACAGTACAGCAAACCGGGTTTGGAATTGTTTTCCAGTAAAAAACCAAACAAGGTTGTACGTTCCTGCCGGGGCTGGTTTTTCAGCCCCTTGATGCGCAGTACAGACGTTAAGGTGTCCAGATGCACAACGCTCAGGAAAGGTTGAGTACTGTCGTAGGTTCCTGCAACCATTTTGGCCCCGGCTTCGATAAACGTGCTGAGGTCAGGGCTTGGCGCTGGTGCGGGGCGAGGCGCTACCCAATTGGAGGCGGGGACTTTGAGTACGTCTCCCGGGTGGATCAAATTGCTGTTGAGTCCATTGAGTTTGCGCAAATCGGCTATGTTGCAATGGTAACGCCGCGAAATACTGTACAGGGATTCTCCTGAACGCACCTTGTGGTTGCTGGTGCCAGTGAGGACCACGGGTTTACTTGTGATGCTTGCCGCAATGGCTTTGGTGTCAACAAGTTTTTGGGGAGCAAGCGGAGTGGTTTTGCCCGTTTCTACCAACATGTCAAAAATTTCGGGACCTTTTTCATGAAAAATGGTCACCGAATTGAAACGTTGATCCAGGCCGTAGCGGTCTTGAGGATAGATGCTGAGTTCAAAATCTTCGTAGTAGGTACGCATCCCCATGCCACTCAGACCAATGGGAATCTCGGTATTTTGAAAAGTGCTTTTTCGCCCTTGCCAATTGCCTTTGCTGTTGGTTTTTACATCGCGGGCATTGTAACTTCCGGCTTGTTGATAGGGGAATACCAAACCCCGACCAGCTTCTCCAAATTCTTTCTGGAAAAACGCCCGCAGCCAACCGGTGAAATAGTCTCCCTGGATATGGGAATCTCCGATGTGCAGCACGCGTACCTGGTTGGACTTTCCAGATTTTAAAGCGTCCAGCCGTTTGAAAAAAGAATGGAGGGACTCGGCCCGCTCAATGGTATTGACGCTGAAATCGATGAAAGGAAACTGGGCCGGATCCAGATCGGGTGGTTTGGGAATGGTATCTTTAGCTGGCGCAGCAAGGGGCTTGGACGTCGCCACTTTAGCCGCCAGTGGCGCTTTGGGCTTTTCTGCCGCAGGGGCACAGCCCGTAGACGCGAGTACGAGGCTCAGGAAGATCTTGAGGGGAAATTGAAGCATGACCTGAATGTGAATGAGGATGTATCGGGGCGTTTCAGGTTCACGGGAGGCTGGATGGAAATGCTTTTGGGATGCGATTACAGAACTATTGAGGCAAAGATATAGCTGGACAAAAACGTTTAAGTTCAGGAATCTTTCGATAGATAAATTCTGAGGAAAAGAAATCTTACATTTTAGATCGCCTTCAAAGAGAGAAAGTTCAAAATGAATTTTTCTGCAAGCGTTTTAAATCATAATTTTCTGTACAAACGACTATTCCCCAATGGTTAGGATTGAGCCTATGCAAGCGGATAAAATCTTTTCGGTTAATGGTGAATAATATTCTTTCTTCGGTGACGGCGAAATTTAGAACCTCTTCATTTGGAATACCAATCCCAGCTTTCCTGCATCTTTCGTTGTCAAAACATCATAGCCCTTTTCTCTTAACAATTCCACTACTTTGAGGAACACAATTTGTATCTAGGATACAAGTTTTGATCATTAATTAACTAAATCCCTCGTATTTCTCTGATTTCAGATCAATTTCTTTATCGTGCAAGATATGAAATAATTCCAGGCATTGTCTAAATCTTGCTGCCGAAGGGTAGGATAATTTGAAGAGCAAGTTCTTCAACGATTTCTGAAGATATGACAGGCAAATTTTTCAAATTAACCAATGATCGCCCAAAACTGGAAGTCTCAGATGGAGTAAGGGAAAGACTGAACGATTGGGCATTTTCCCTCCACAAACTCCTAAATTTGTGATATTCGTTTTATCAAATTCAAGGTATAAATAAATCAGGACTTTGAGCCGATACTTTTGAAAATATTCTTTTATAAGTGGGTTGATAACGACGATTTTCACCGATGGATCATTGTTCCTTTTTTTTACCAAAGATCTATTCAGGAATTAACCTTACGCCAACTTCTAAACCTTTTTGATTGACTTAGACGATCAATTAAACTTTTATTTCTAATTTCTCGTTGACACCAAAAAATTAATAATTTCAAAGACGACCAGAAATCAAGGTGAAGTAGAAGAACAAAAAAAGTTCAACGTTTGGGAATCTTTTCCCCTTTCCCGCCGTTACCACCCCAAACAAACTTCAATCCAACATGCAAACGCTTCAACCCCTGAATGTAAAAACAGTAGAACTACCCCCTTTAAGCCCTACCCAGGAAGTCGCTTATCAGCAATTGCTCGGCAAGCTCCAGCAGTATAATTTATGTGGACTTGGTGTAAATTATGGCCACGGCCGCAGCTTCATGCTCAAGCGCCTGGCCCTTCAAACCGGAGGACAACTTTTGCGCCTGGCTGATTTTTTTGACGAAATCCAAACCTTTCACCCCCTGGCCATCGAAGAAGGCATTGCTGCAACCTTGCACAAAGCCCTCAAAGCGCATGACCTCGTCATTGTCGACGATTTTCACCACGTTTGCAATATGGTGGAATCTTGCTACGGCAAGGCCCGTCCGGGCGTATTGATTGCCGCCTTGGATGGTATCTTGCGTTGGTTGGAGCAAAGTGGCAAACGTTTGGTGTTGAGCAGCCAGCATGGCCATTATGTTGATCCTTTGAATGAATTTGTTCAAAAGGTCAATTTGATTGAATTCACTGCCGAAGACCATGCCTTCTTATTCAATGTGCTGAGTCATGGCCGTTTAAAAAACATCGATTTTGAGCGGGTGTACGTTTTTGCACCCCACCTCAACGCCATTCAAATGGCCTATGCTTGCCAATTGCTGCCGGCAGAAGGCACTTTTGATACGCCATTTTTGATTCAGTTTTTGGAAACCTATGCCTTGTTCAGCAACGTGGATACTTCCGAGGTGGACCCAATGGACTTTTCGGATTTGTACGGCGTAGAAGAAGTCATTCGCCAATTGGAAATCGACATCATCGTACCGATGGAGCGCGACGACCTGGCCAAAGACCTGGGCATTCGTGCCAAACGTGGAGTCTTGTTGTACGGCCCTCCCGGAACGGGTAAAACCTCTATTGGCCGGGCTTTGGCGCACCGATTGCACAGCAAATTTTTCTTGCTGGACGGTACGGTGATCAGCGGTACCGATCAGTTTTACCACAAAGTGAGCCAGATTTTTGAGGCCGCCAAGCACAATGCGCCCAGCATCCTGTTCATCGACGACTGCGATGTCTTGTTTGAAAACCAGGACGAGTTTGGTCTGTACCGCTATTTGCTCACCATGCTTGACGGCCTGGAATCCCGGTCCAATACCCAGGTGACGGTGATGTTTACGGCCATGAACATCGGTAGTTTGCCGCCTGCCTTGATCCGCAGTGGTCGGGTGGAATTGTGGCTGGAAATGAAATTGCCGAATGCCACGGCGCGGCAGGCCATGTTGCAATCGCTCATCACTGGCAGTGTACTTCAGCTCAAAGCTGGAGAATTGAGCCACCTTGCTGAACTGACCTACGATTGTTCTGGCGCCGACCTCAAGCGCATCGTGGCCGATGCCCGCAATTTGCACGGTTTTGATGTGGCTAAGGAACAATCCGTGCGGGCACCTTTCGAGTATTTCGCCCAGGCCATTGAGCAATTGCGCGCCAACCGGGAGCGTTTGGCGGCTGCACCTGCGTTTACCGCCGCGCACAATCCGGCGGCGGCTTTGAATCCGGGGGTGGTGTTGGCGCAGATGGGGGCAATGGAGGAATTTAAGTTTGAGATTGGATAGGAATTTGGGAGCGATCCGGGCACACCTCGACTTCGCTCGGCGACTGAATCACGCCCAAAACCCTATCCAATCTTACCTCAGCCGGTACACCGGATACCGCATGTACTCCTTCTCCCAATAGATCGAATTGCGGTACACAAAATCCAATTGCGCTGAAGCATTATCCGCAAAAGCCTTGTCTGCTTTTTTCTTTTCCTCCAATTTTTGCTTTAGTGCCGGGTCTTTTTGGAGCAGCTCCGCTGCCAGGTCTTCAAAAACGTAAGACGAATACCCTCCTTTTTCCTGCAAAATCGTATCGAAAAAATTCCAGCGGAAGTAAGAATCTACCCCTTGAGGTTCCAGTACCTCCACAATAAAACGATTGCGCCATTGATTGAGCGGGATGAAATAATCCCCTTTGCGCAAAGCTATTTTGTGGCGTTCGGTATGCAAGTCAACGCTGGTATTTTGGTGGTGCCCTTCGTAGGGGGTGGCCGCACTTTTATAGGCATCAATGATGTACACCTCCAATTCGAGGGTACTATCCTGGGTCAATTGCCGCATTTGTACGCCATTTATTTTGAGTCGGTCAATGACATTGTGCCAACCTTGAGGGATGATGTACGCCGAGGGCTTGCTGGTTTTTAGCTCCACATCATAATGGTCATAGAAAGGGACAATTTTGTTGAGTGGTTTATCGCGATTGTAGTACAGGCGTTTTTGTCCGCTGATGGCGCTGATCGGATACTCAGGTTCGTAACCTTTGAACTCAATCTCTGAAAATTTTTCCCGGTTGAGTTTCCAGGTCAGCGGAAATTCCGTTTGGGTTTTGACCGCCTCTTTGGTCGCTTTCCGCAAGGCCAACAAACGGGCCCGGTGCTGTCCCAGGAATTTCAATACCCCATCTAGTAGGGCATAAGTTGACTTCACCCGCTGGGCATAAGGTTTGAGCATGTGGGTTTCCGTCATCATGCCGAAGGTGTGGAACAGCGCTGCATAACCCGTGGAATAGCGTGGCCAATCGGCAAACTGACTAAAACCCTTGTCCGGCGTTTGCCCAAAAGCATTGACGTATGGCGTAGCCTCAAAGCCTGCGGTTTTCATGTGCTCGTACATAAAAGGCAGGAAAGTTCCTTTGTGGAAAGGCCCCAGTACGCCCCCCAGTTTTTCCTCCTGCGCATAACAAAAAGTCATGGTGTACTGGTAGTCGGCGCCATTGCTGACGTGGGTATCGATGAACACATCGGGATCGAGTTCCTGAAAAATGGCCATAAAACTCTGGGCATTGCGGGTATCCGCTTTGATGAAATCGCGGTTGAGGTCGAAATTCCGGGCATTGCCCCGAAAACCATGAGCCTCGGGGCCGTTTTGACTGACTCGACTGGTCGAACTGCGGTTGAGCGCGCCGCCAATGTTGTAAAAAGGGATCAGCGCCACCACCACACTGTCCAGCATCGGGTAACGCTCGGGGTGCAGTGCCAAGTCGCGCAAGAGCATCATCGAAGCATCTACTCCATCGGGTTCACCGGGGTGGATGGCATTGTTGATAAAAAAAATGGCTTTACCCTGGGCTTTGAGCTTGGCAAGGTCAAATTTGCGGTTTTTAGAATACAACACCAGGTGCAAGGGGAAACCACTATCGGTAGGCCCTTTTACTTGCATGTCGATTTCTTTAATATCAGCAGCCATGCGTTGGTACCAGGCAATGCCTTCTTCGTAGGTTGGTGTTTGGGTACCATTGCTGGTCTCAAAACGGGTTGGGTATTGGGCAAGTAGTCCGAAAGGCAAAAGCAGGCTCAGGATAAAACCAAGCCGGGTCGATTTTTTCATGGTGAATTAAGTTCAATTTAAACAAGTTGTGGAAGTGAGGAAAAGTACAAAAAACTTTTAGAACTTTGGCTTCCTTAAAGTTGAGAAGTTGAGGAGTTGAGAAGTTTAGGCTACCGCAGTGGTATGGTCATGCCTGACGCTCAACTCCTTAACCTCTCAACTCCTCAACTTTTTCAAGTATGCAACGTTCCTTACGCAACATCTACCAGTATTGTGCTGCCCATAGTACTCCTCCTTCAGAGGTCTTGCACGAGTTGGACCGCGAAACCCACCTCAAAACCCTGGCCCCACAAATGATGACCGGCCCATTGCAGGGACAGTTGTTGCGGTTCATCAGCCTTTGGGTCAAGCCCAAGTTTGCACTCGAAATAGGGACTTTCACGGGCTATGGCTCCATTTGCATCGCGGAAGGACTTCCCCCGGGAGGGATGTTGCACACCATCGAACCCAATCGAGAGCTGGAGTACATTTTTCGAAAATATGTAGAAAAGGCAGGACTGACCGACCGCATACAACTGCACCAAGGTCGTGCCGAAGAAATTATTCCTGGTTTGGCTTGCACCTTTGATTTGGTGATGATTGATGGAGGCAAACAGGACTACAGTCAACATTACGACCTCGTCATCGACAAAATGAACCCAGGAGGGATCATCCTCGTAGACAATGTACTCTGGGACGGCAAAGTTACCCAGGAGAAAAAAGACAAGGACACCATGTTGATTCACCAGTTTAACGAGAAAATACAAGCCGATGCGCGGGTGGAGAATCTTTTGCTGCCCTTGCGGGACGGGTTGATGATTATTAGGGTTCGGGAGTTCGAAGGTTCGGGAGTTCGAGGGATAACCCCCGAACCTCGAACCCCCGAACCTCGAACCCCCGAACCCCCGAACTTATGAAAACTGCCTACCGTACTTTTTGTGCATCCCACCCCGAACTCCCCATCTTTTTCCAGGATTGGTACCTCGATGCTGTATGCCAGGAGGGAGAGTGGGGAGTAGCCATGGTAGAGGAAGGAGGTCAAGTAAAAGGCATCTGGACTTATTTCATCAAAAAAAAAATGGGCTTTCGGTACATCACCATGCCAGTTTTTGTTAAATTTATGGGTCCTTATTTGTTGGAAGCGTATAATTTAAGTGAGCAACATCAAATATTAGAGAAACTACTGGCTCAAATTCCCCCAGTGGCCAGCATTAAACAAGATTTCCATTATTCCATCACCAATTGGCTGCCTTTGTACTGGCAAGGTTATCGGCAAACGAGCAAGTACACTTATTTACTTGACATCAGTGATGTACAACAAGTGCAAAACGGTGTCAATCGCAACATTCGGCGCAATTTACACAAAGCAGCAGCGCAAATAAAAATTGAACATTGGGACAACCCCGCACAATTTTATGGTGTCAATAAGCTGAGTTTTGACCGACAAAACATCTCAATTCCGTACTCATTGCAAGAATTTTTAAGGCATGATGCGGCATTGGCATCCCAAAACCGGCGAAAGTTTTTTTTCGCGGTTGACCAACGAGGACGGGTACATAGCGCGTCTTATCTGGTGTGGGATAGTCAAGTTGGTTATTACCATTTGGCCGGAGATGATCCAAGCCTACGCCATCATGGCGCCGGAATCTTGCTCATCTGGGAAGCCATTCTATTTCTTCATAATAATCTAGATATAAAATGTCTGGATTTTGAAGGAAGTATGTTGAAAAATGTGGAAGCCATCCGACGGCAATTTGGAGCAAAACAGACCCCCTATTTCTCCATTGCACAAAATTTTTCCAAAACATTCAACTTTTTGGAAAAAACCCGTAACCTGTTTAGGTTATTTGTTTAAAAATGAAGAAAAAAATGCAAAAAAAGGAGGAAATGTGTCATCTAGAATTGTATATTTGAGACCTCAATTAGGTTGAAGATGTAAAAAGTCTAGGTTTTACTTCAAGTTATCTCTCCTCCTTCTAGCATCAGTCTGAACTACTAAAGTCCACGAATGGATTCGTGGAATGCCTATGGATTTATTCATGGGTTCAAGCCCGGGTACATAGTCGGTTTCCACCATCATCGAAAACGATTAATTATGATACCCATTAAGTACCTCTTTTCAAGCCATTTGCGGCAACTGAAACACTTATTGCCAGTATTGCTTCTCTTAGTGGGAATTCCTGTGTTTGCACAGCAGCCAAATCTAATCACTTGTACGACCAAAGTCGGAAAATTGGGAGATTTAAAGGTGTGTATCAACAAGGATTCCGCCTTAATTGAAGCAAAGCAGGTTGAGGCTTCAGTAGTACCACAAGGTTTTGCTCGAACCTATCTACTTTCGAAAGGAAGTGAACAGCGCGTGCTTGCTAAAAATTCAAGCCCACTGTTCAAAGTCAAGGCGGAAGGGCTTTACGGTATTCATACCTTGGTGTATGATCCAGCCAAGCTCAATCCTGATACCCTATTCCCGCCAAAGAACTACAAAGCGCCACAATTGGCGAAACGCTTCGCGTCGAGCAATGCCTTACTTTGTGCAGGGATTGACAGCATTGGTGCTCAATTTGCCTTTAATGAATGTGATACCTGCGGCGTTTTTGCAGGCACACTACGCGTCCTGGCTCAGAAATGCCTGGACAATGGACTTGCTCGCTTGCAAGCAGTAACCGTTACTGCGCCTACTTTCCCTGTCCCATCGAACTACAAAGTAATTTATGTACTGACCAGTGGAAACGACCTGGTGCTCGAATCACTTTCTGCTACTCCTGACTTCATTGTGCGCAAAGCTGGCATCTTTACCATTCATACTTTGGTATACGATCCGGCTAAACTCAATCTGGGGATATTTGATCCAGGCGAATACAAAGCATCAGATTTGCTCAAACTGCTGGTACAAGGTGGTGGCACAATTTGTGGAGCACTGGATGTAGGAGGTGCCAAATTCGAAGTAAGTATTTGCCCTTGTTCGGCCAATCCGGGCGCTTTGGTAGCGGCCAGTCAGCCCTGTATCAACACTGGTTCGGTACAACTGACTGCCAATCGCATTTTACCAACTGTTGTTCCGACCGGTTTCCAGGTTCGTTACATTTTGACACGTGGTGAAGACCTCACCATCATGCAAATTGGCCAGAATCCACAGTTTACCGTAGCTCAGACCGGCCGTTACCGCATTCATACGCTGGTGTACGATCCAAGCACTCTGGATTTGAGTGGGGTAGTATTCGGCACCACCAAAGCCAGTGCGATCAACAGTCGACTCGTACAAGGAGGAGGTCTGATTTGTGCTGCGCTGGATTTGTTTGGGGCTACATTTGATGTAACTTCTTGCCCCTGTGAACCTACCGCGGGCAAACTCAAGCCAGAAATCCAGGTTTGTTACGACAACATCACCCCAGCCAAATTGACGGCTTTGATTGATGTAGCGCCGGTTCTTCCTGCGGGCTATCAGCGTCGTTATCTGCTCACGTTTGGCCCGAATTTGGTGATTGAGGGGGTTAGCCAAAATCCAACCTTCACCGTTACCAAAACGGGTACTTTCCGTATCCATACCATTATTTTCAATCCAGCAGATCTGGATATGGGTACGGTCGTTTTTGGTCTTACCCGTGCAACAGACATCAACAAACTGCTCATTCAGGGAGGTGGCCCACTTTGTGGCGCGCTGGACTTGACTGGTGCAGTGTTTGAGGTTACGGGCTGTCCTTGTGCAGCTAAGGCAGGAACCTTGGTGGCCATCGATCAACCTTGTTTGAATGCAGGATCGGCGCGCATTCGCGCCAATGTGAATGTTGCTTCAGTAGTACCTGCTGGTTACCAAGTGCGCTACATCCTTACTCAGGGTGACGTATTGGTGGTGCGTCAGATAAAAACTGTTGCTGACTTTACGGTAACTGCCGCAGGTCGTTATCGGGTCCATGCGTTTGTTTACAACCCAAGTACATTCAACATCAATGACATTCAAATTGGAATTACTACCGGACAAGCCATTCGCGATCGATTGATTGAGGGGGGTGGATCCATTTGTGGTTCAATTCATTTGAGTGGATTGACCTTTGATGTCAGCACTTGTGCACCAACTTGCTCTGCAGGTGCTGGTACACTTAAAGTACTGGATCAAACTTGTCTGCCGGTTGGTGGTACTGCTCGTTTGCGGGCTGCTACGCTACAAGCTCCTTCGGTTCCTGAAGGTTTCTTGCTGCGCTATGTGCTCACTAGTGGTGATAACCTGGTGATTCAGAACATCAATTCTAGCGCAGATTTCCTTGTACCAACTACTGGCCGTTACCGCATCCATACGCTGGTATACAACCCAGCTACCCTTAATCTTACTGGAGTGATCTTTGGTAGCACCCGTGCTTCAGCCATTGCCAGCCAATTGATTCAAGGTGGTGGCCAGGTTTGTGGTGCCTTGGATGTAACCGGAGCCGTATTTGATGTGATCAATTGTGCAAACTGTACTGCTTACTCGGGTACACTTATTCCTGCAAATGGTCCATGTTTGGACAATTGGTGGGATGCTCGTTTGCGTGCAGCAACCAAATTGGCACCAGTGATACCAAATGGTTATCAGTTGCGCTACTTGGTGAGCTTTGGCAGCGACCAGGTCATTACAGACATCGGTGACAAACCCGACTTCATTGTCCATACTACGGGTACCTGGCGGATTCACGCGTTGGTGTACAATCCAAGTACGTTTAATCTGGCAGAAATCGTAAAGAATTCTACTACAATTGAACAATTGAAGGTCTTGCTGGTACGCGGCATTGTGCCTACTTGTGCTAGCCTGGATGAAACAGGTGCTGTATTCTACGTCAAACCTTGCGAAGGTTGCGCGGTTGAAGCAGGAACCCTTAAACCTAAAGCGCAAGTATGTTTGAATGCGGTCACGGGTGCACGCTTACAAGCTAATCCCGACCGTGCTCCGGTAGTACCTACTGGCTTTGTGATCAAATACTTGCTTACCTATGGTGACAATATGACCATATTGTTGATTGGAGACAGTCCAGACTTCACCGTAGGCAATACTGGTAGCTACCGTATTCATCGGTTGGTTTACCATCCGAGTAACTGGAACCCCGCTACGGCTATTCAGCTTGGCGTGACCATGCTCAAAACGGTTAAACAGACCTTCATTCAGGATGGCGGTACAACTTGTGCGGCTGTTGATCCTGTAGGCGCTTATTTTGTAGTGAGCCTCTGTCAGCAGACCTGTGGTGTAACTGCTGGTACACTCATTCCATACAGCCAACCATGTTTGGACAACTGGGGTGAAGTGGAATTGAAAGCCTATGTAGGAACTCAGCCTAATGTACCTTCGGGTTATGTGATCCGCTATCTGCTCACCACAGGTGACAACAAGGTCATTTTGAAAGTGAGTAGCTCGCCTGTTTTTGAAGTGAACGCTACCGGGAAATACCGCATCCATACGCTGGTATACCATCCCAATACGCTCAACTTTACCATTTATCTAGGCAATACGCTCCTCAGTCAACTCAACGCATTGTTGATTCAAGGTGGTGGAGCAGTATGTGCGGCCCTAGATCTTAATGGTGCTTATTTTGACATTAAGGCTTGTACCACTTGCATCGTTTCAACGGGCAAACTAAAAGCCAAGGTGCCAAATTGCCTCACCCCTGGTGGAATCGTTACCCTTTCCACTGAGGTGTTGATTGCGCCAACTGTACCTCAGGGTTGGACGGTGTGCTACGCCATAGTGAACAGCAATGGTGTCATTGTTGATGTAACCGAAAGCCCTTCAGTCATTGTTCGGCAACCAGGTACCTATTGCATGCATACTTTTGTCTTCCCTAATGCCCAATTTAACGTCAGCCGCATTATCGAAGGCACGACAACGCTGAATCAGCTCAAGCTATGGTTGAACGACCTGTGTTCTGCAATTGATCTATCCGGGGTTTGTTTTACCGTTAACACTTGTACACCAACTTGCGATGTATTCGTAGGTAAACTCAATCCACGTATCCCCAACTGTTTGCCAGTTGGCGGGATTTCAACCTTGATTGCTGACTTCACTACTGCCGCGGTAGTACCTACCGGATACACCATTTGCTACGCAATTGTCAAGAATGGTGTAATTGTAGATGTTACCGAGCAGCCAAGTGCGGTAGTACGCGCTACGGGGACTTATTGCATGCATACCTTTATCTTCCCAACGGCGTATTTCAATGTTAATCGCATTATCGAGAACACAACTACGATCATTCAACTCAGCAATTGGTTGAATGACTACTGTGCTGCGATTGACCTGAATGGAGTATGCTTCAACGTTTTGGGTTGTACCAATACTTGTAATGTCGACGCGGGTAAAGTAAGTATTCCTACGAACCTACCCTGTTTGGTTGATTCCTTTAAGCTTTGTGTAAACATTGCTATTCCTCCATCCACACCGAGCGGATTTACCGTTTGTTATGCGATGGTTGACGATAAGGGCGTCATCGTAGACGTTGTTGAGGACAAATGTTTCTGGATTAAAAAGAAAGGCACTTATTGTGTACATGTCTTTGTATTCCGGGCATTGACTTTCAATCCAAACCTCATCATTAAAGGGGTTACCAAGCTTTCCCAACTGAATACCTGGCTAACGGGTGGCAGTGTGTGTGGTCATGTAGACATGATTGGCGCTTGCTTTACGGTCAAGGATTGTTTACCGTTATGTAACCCTACTACAGGCACCCTGGTTCCTGATTTGGAAGAGTGTCTGTCGATAGGTTATGCCTGGATTTCGGCAAAACACCCTGCTGGTGGAGCCTCTTATATCCCTGCTGGATTTGCTCGCCGATATCTATTGGTTACGGCGGATAATGTCATTCGTCAAATCGAGCTTCAGCCTAAGTTTGGGGTTAACCAAACGGGTAGTTACCGGGTATTGACTTTGGTGTACGATCAAAATACCCTGCCCTTGAATAGCAACATCATCCTGGGCACAACTACGGTTGCACAGCTCAATGCGAAGTTGATTCAGGGCGGTGGCGTAATTTGTGCAGCACTTGATTTGGTAGGAGCATCCTTCTACATTAAGTCATGTGTTTGTACTGCTGATGCAGGTAGGCTCAAAACAAGTGGCGATGTCTGTTTGCCCAAAAATGGAGAGCTGCTGCTGACCGCCAGTACCCTCACGACCAGTACGGTCCCTGCTGGATATGCAATTCGTTATTTGCTGACCAAAGGTGCCAATAAAGTCATCATCGACTATGGTACAAACCCAAGCTTTAGCGTTGCTGAAACGGGTACTTACCGCATCCACGTATTGGTGTTCAATCAAGCGACCTTCCCATTGGCCAATATTCAACTGAACGTGACCACAATCAACAGTTTGCGGGCACAGTTTATTGAAGGTGGTGGTGCAATTTGTGCCAGTGTTGAACCCACCGGGGCGGTCTTTGAAGTGGCACCATGCTATGTGCCTTGTGTAGTTACGCCAGGTAAACTGGTCGTCGTTGGTGAACCTTGTTTGGTGAACGGCCAAGGCATCTTCAGCGCTACCATATCCGTTGCACCGGTTGTACCAGCCGGGTATGTAGTTCGCTACATCCTTACGAGTACGGATAACCGCGTTATCAGGGCCATTTCAAGTTCTCCATCCTTCTCGATTACTACTGCTGGACGTTACCGCATTCATACGCTGGTTTATCTTCCCGGTACTTTGAACTTGAATGTAACCTTCGGTACAACCCAACTCAGCTTCATTTCCAACCAGATTACCGGAGATGTTTGTGCTGCGTTGGATACTACGGGCGTATTGTTTGAGATTGCCAATTGCCAGCTGACCTGTGTAGCTTTTGCTGGTACGCTTAAACCGCTTTGGAGATACTTATATCGACTTTACCTGCTCGTTTGCGTGCTGTGACCAATATCCCACCAATTGTACCAGTGAATTACCAAATACGGTATTTGCTGGCAAGTGGTGAAATCAAGTCATTGAGCAAATTCACACTCAGCCAGACTTTAACGTAAACAGCCAAGAAGCTTTAGGATTCATACCGTTTATGACCCGGCTACTTTTGCAATCAGATCAATTCAACTGGGTGTAACCACAATTGCTGGCTTAAAAGCCCAACTCGCCAGTGGCCAAATTTGCGCTAGCCTGGATGATGTAGGTGTACGCTTTAAGACGGGTAAATGTTGTGTTCCAGGCATGTTGGGTATGATCAAACCTTTTGTAAATATGCCATGCATCCAGCAGGGAGCTTGTGCCTATGTGAAAATCCAATGGACGAAAGCACCCGTGATTCCACAAGGTTACAAGATCGTTTACCTGTTGAGTGCTCCGAACAGCAAGCTCATCAACGCTTATCATGAGAAGCCTGATTTCTTTTTGTGCAAAAGGGGAAAATACTTCTGCATCAGTTGATCTATAACCCAACGAGATCAATCCACATATTTGCGCTTGGGCAGGCCAATATCGATGACCTTGAAGAAAAGTTTGCATCTTATCCTTGTATCAATTTTGACAAGGATGGTTTCATGATTGACATTCGTGTGTGTTCAGGTTGTGGTATGATTATGGCTGGTCGTTTGGATCCGCAACCAACGGAATGTTTCAAAGCTGGAGGCATTACCATCAAAGCGGATGTAGTTTCAATGAACATGTATGATGCACCATATGCGATAGATTACGTGTTGACTTCTGGAAACAGCCTGAACATTCTATCCGTTAGTGGTACGCCAGAATTCACGGTTAATCAGCTTGGTTCCTATCGAATTCATGCAGTGATTGTCAATCCATCCGAAGTGGCTGTTTCTAGGTTTTCAAATCTATACGATTTGATGAGCAAATTGAAGATGGGCGGAGGGAAATACTGCGGATTTGTTGAACTGAGTGGTGCAACCTTTGATGTCAACGATTGTAAATAGATTTGGGGCAGTACCAACAACCGAGGCCTATCCGAATCCAACAACCGATCGGGTAAAACTGGTTTTCAAAGATCCCAAACTGGTAGATGAAGCTGGTATTTCTGTTGAGGTGCTCAACATTAATGGCCGTATCATCAACCGTGAGAAATTTGATGCAGGCGTTACCGAAGGCGAATTAGATATGAAATCACTACCTTCTGGCCTTTACCTCATCCGTGTAATGCGGAGCGGGCAAGCACCAGAGTTGATCCGTATCAATAAGATGTAAGTAGCTCAGGGGTTCGTAAGTTCGAGGGTTCGTTGTTCGAGGGTAAAGTTAACCCTCGAACTCCCGAACCCCCGAACCTTCGAACCCTTACTTTTTTACCTTCCCGCACACTATAAAAACACTACCTTCGTGCTTGTTTTTTCATCTAATCCATCAGCACGATGACACTGCACATTTTGAAAGTCGGCGGCAAAGTCATTGATGATTTAGCCTTATTGCGACCCATTCTGGAATCTTTTCTACAAAAAGAAGGCAAAAAAATTATTGTACACGGTGGAGGTAAAAAGGCCTCTGAACTCAGTGAAAAACTCGGCATTGCGGTACAAATGGTCAATGGTCGGCGCATCACAGACGCGGCTTCTCTCGAAGTGGCGACGATGGTTTATGCTGGCCTTTTTAACAAGCAAATTGTTGCGCTGCTCCAATCTTTAGGCGGCAATGCACTAGGTTTAAGTGGCGCAGACGGCAATGTCATTTTGGCCCATCGCCGCCCGGTCAAAGAAATTGATTATGGTTTTGTAGGGGATTTGGATGCCATCAATGCTCCAGCTATCCAGCGCTTGCTGAGTGCCGAATTCACCCCGGTTTTTTGTGCCATTACCCACGATGGACAAGGTCAGCTACTCAATACCAATGCAGATACCATCGCTTCAAGTTTGGCTACGGCCATGTCTGCGCTTTACGAAGTGAAATTGTATTTATGCCTCGATAAAAATGGAGTTTTGGCCAACCCAGCAGACGATAATTCGGTAATTCCCAGCATGAATGCAACAGATTATGAGCGGTTCAAAGCAGAGGGTGTGGTGTATGCAGGAATGCTACCCAAACTCGACAATGCATTCGATGCCTTGCGACAAGGAGTAAAACAGGTGATCATTTGTGGCCCGGATTCGATATGTCAGGGTGGAGGTACAGTTATTTATGCCCCTTGATTTATTCTCAAATGTCAAACGCCAAGGCTTACAGAACGAAGTAACCTAAAAAAGTATCAACTCTGCTTATCTTTGCCGCCGATAAACGCAAAAAATGAGTGTAGCGGATTCGGCCATAGATTTGTTGAAATTTTTAATTGCTACGCCTTCTTTTTCCAAAAAGAGGACGAAGCTGCTCAGCAAGTAGCTGATTTTTTTAAGGAAAGGAATATTCCTTATACCCGTAAATTGAACAACATCTGGGCACGCAACCGCTATTGGGACAAGGACAAACCCACCCTTTTACTCAATTCACACATCGATACGGTAAAGCCTGCAAATGGGTGGCAACGCGACCCCTTTCATCCTGGAATTGAAGCGGAGGATATTTTGTATGGCTTGGGCAGTAATGATGCAGGTGGACCATTGGTGGCACTTATCGCCACTTTTCTGCATTTTTATGAGCGTGAGGATCTCCCCGTCAATCTCATCATGGCGGCTACCGCCGAAGAAGAAATCTCCGGAGCGCAGGGCATTGCTAGCGTGATTCCTGAATTAGGCGCCGTAGATTTTGCAATTGTGGGGGAACCGACTCAGATGAGGATGGCGATTGCGGAAAAAGGGTTGATGGTGGTTGATGGCGAAGCAAAGGGGGTATCCGGTCATGCCGCCCGGGAGGAAGGACTGAACGCGTTATACCTTGCACTGGATGACATCCAAGTCATCCGGAACCTGGAACTGGATCGCATCTCGTCCTTACTGGGCAAAGTGAAAATGACCGTGACCCAAATCGAGGCGGGCAAACAACACAATGTCGTGCCCGATTCCTGCCGTTTTGTGATTGACGTACGCACCAACGAGTGTTACCGCAATGAGGAGGTGTTCGAAATCCTCCAATCACAGTTGCAATCGGAATTAAAACCTCGTTCATTTCGGCTCAATTCTTCGGGGATCGCCCTCGAACACCCCTTGGTACAAAGCGGCTTGAACCTGGGCTTGTCTTACTTTGGCTCACCTACACTGTCGGATCAGGCTTTGATGCCCTTTCCCTCCTTAAAAATTGGCCCTGGAGATTCAGCACGTTCTCATACTGCGGATGAATACATTCGCTTGAGTGAAATTCGGGAGGGAATCGAGACTTATATACGTTTGATTGAAGGGATTTAAAGTTCGAGGTTCGAGGGTTCGGGGGTTCGGGGTTCGAGGGAACCCTCGAACCCCCGAACCCCCGAACCCATAAACCCAAAAAAATGAAACTTTGGCAAAAAAACATCACCGCCTGGTCGGAAGTAGAGACCTTCACGGTAGGTCGTGATCAGGAAATGGACCTATACCTGGCACCTTTTGATATCATGGGCTCATTGGCGCACATTGAGATGTTGTGCAGCATTGGTTTATTGGAAAAAGAGGAGTACTCGGCTCTCGCAGCGGCATTGCGCCAATTGTACAAAGATGCCATTGCCGGTAATTTTGTGATTGAAGAAGGTGTAGAAGACGTACACTCACAAGTAGAAATGTTGCTCACGCGGATGCTGGGCGACATGGGTAAAAAAATCCACAGCGGGCGTTCGCGCAACGATCAGGTCTTGGTGGATTTGCGCTTGTTTTTGCGGGCAGAAATTGAAGCACTTTCTATCCAAATCGGGGAACTGTTTGCCGTGTTGCAAACCCTCTCCGAAAAACACAAGGGAGTTTTACTGCCAGGGTATACCCACTTACAAGTGGCGATGGTGTCATCTTTTGGACTTTGGCTGGGTGCTTACGCCGAATCTTTGGTCGATGACTTGCGGCAATTTCAAAGCGCGTATCAGATCATCAACCAAAATCCGCTGGGGTCTGCGGCAGGATATGGTTCATCGTTTCCACTCAATCGGCGCATGACTACCGAGTTATTGGGCTTTGCCGATCTGAATTACAACGTGGTACATGCCCAAATGGGGCGTGGCAAAACCGAGTTGTTTCTGGCTTTTGCCTTGTCTGGGTTGGGTCATACCTTGAATAAACTCTCGATGGATGTGGTGCTGTACCTGAATCAAAACTTTGCTTTCCTCAGTTTTCCGGACGAATTGACTACCGGATCCAGCATCATGCCCCACAAAAAGAACCCCGATGTGTTTGAATTGCTGCGGGCAAAAAGCACCCAGTTGGCGGCTCTACCGCAACAGGTGAGTTTGTTGACGGGCAATCTTCTGAGCGGCTACCATCGCGATTTTCAATTGCTGAAGGAAGTCATTTTTCCAGCTATTGAAACGGCAAAAAGTTGCCTGAGTATGCTGTGTTTTGCTTTGCCACAAATGAAGCCTAAAACAAATATTCTGGACGATGACAAATACAAATACCTCTACTCCGTAGAAGTGGTCAATCAACTCGCCTTGGAAGGCGTACCCTTCCGGGATGCCTACCGCCAGGTTGGGCACGACATTGAAAATGGGACATTTAACCCAGACCGAACCTTGAATCATACTCATGAAGGCAGCCTTGGAAACTTGTGTACAGCCGAAATTCGGCAGAAACGGGAGCGAGTCTGGAGTGGGTTTGGGTTTGAAGGGGTGAATGAGCGGATAGAACAATTGTTGAAATAGAGCAATTGAAAAAGGGCCATGGAAACTTTCCACAGCCCTTCTTAAATATAATCAGGAAGAACTTATAATTGGCCGCTTATTACAACCACTCTACCGGATAGTTTTAACTTCTCGTCACCAACTTTGTACAAATAAGTCCCTGCTGGTAAGCCAGCAGTGTCCAAATCGAACGAATGTTCACCATAAGTGGCTACATTCAAACGTTGGGTACGGATCAGTTTACCATATAAGTCAAACACTTCCAAATCGTGTTGACCTGCGGGCCAGGCACTGAGGTTTACCTGAGCTTTGGTGTTGGTGTTGGTTGGATTGGGATAAATGACTACGGCTGGTTTGTTTTCCAGAACATTAGCGCCGAAACCTGCACCTTGGGTCTCGGGTTGTTGGAACGTAGGACAAGGCGTATTCTCGTAAATCCGCACATTGCGGAATTGCGACTCACTGGTATAAGGGGCAGCATCCATATCGGCAGCAAAGAACAAGCGGGTGGTGGCACCCGTATAGAACTGGCCTACCTTGATGGTGTACTTTTTCCAGGCACTATTGCCTTCATAATTGCGGTAATTGGTGATCCCCCAGGTCTGGTTGCCCCAAAGCTGGAAGGTGTATGGCGCAGAGATGTTGTCGTCATCGTCAAAACCAAACCCATGAATTTCCCCTTGTAATGTAGAGCGGAATTCAAATTCAATGTAGGTATTGGCGGTAATGTTGTAGCTAATTGGAACGGCTTTCCAGGCGTTGTTTTTGATCGTCAGGGCTTTCCCCGCCTCGGTAACCGTTGCGGTACCCCCATCTTGTGAACCACCAAAAGAAATGGGTGGCGTTTTGATGAAGTCAATGTTCGTACAAGTGGCTCCGCTTGGCGGAGGAGGATTGTTGCCTCCGGGAGCTTGTACACAGAAGTTGGTCAATGACTCTTTGGTGAATTGCCCACCTTGCGCAATCACAATGTTGTTGGCGTCTTGTAATTTGAATGCACCATTGCCATAGGTACAACAAATGCCATCGCCAATTTTATCCAGAATCCGCAACTTGTAACAACCATAAGGTAGACAAAGCTTTTTTTGTACAATTTGCCCCGAGGTTTTATCCACATAAGGCCCGCCTTTGTCTACGGCTACACCAGCCGGATTGAGAATTTCCCAGGTGGTTTCGCTACCAAACAAATCAAGGGTCAGGGTAAACGTAACATTGCCACAAGTGGCGCCACTACCTCCACCAGAAGGAGGAGGAGAAGGAGGAGGAGTGGTGGTGCATGCTTGCAAACAACTGGCGGCAGCAATCCGACTGCGGATCAGGTTACCGGGTTGTTGCCCAAAACCTTGAGCGTAGTTGATCCCTACCTTGTTCATATGGCAATAAGACATTACCGTTCCACCAGCTGTTGGGGCCGTTACTGAAGCTGCGCAATTGCCTTCGGTAAAACCGGGACAAGCATCCAAAGCCGTATTGTTGCCATTCCAAACACAAGCATGGGTATGCTGTGAACCTAGAATATGCCCCAATTCGTGTGCAACCACCATCGTTGTAAAGGAAAAGTAGGTACAGCAGAGAAGGTTTTGCCAATACCTGAATAGCCCATTTTAAACGAGGTATATGGCCGACACAACCCGTCCACAACCGCAATACCTCCGTTGCCCCGGTAAGACAGCAACATACCAGCATCGCCATTAAAGGTGGAGCGGGTTCGCTGAAATTGAGTCAATAAACTATAAGTGTCGGAGCCAGAATAAGGACTGGTCGTGTTCCAAAGGAAAATTTGTGAAAGCGTGATACTAATGTTTTCATTGGCATAAAGGGTGGCTACCTGGTTGAATACACTGGTGATGTAGTTGGAAGCACCAGTTTGTCCACCCTTGTCAACAAATACGTCATTGTCTACTTCCAGGTATACCCTTACACAAGATGCTGCTGCACGCAACTCCCCGCCACTGTTGAGTTCTTCAGCAGTGTACCCCCGCCCACTGTCGGGGGTTTGGCAATGAAATTCTGGATGATCCGCCATTTTGCTGTCCTCATGCAAGAGGTGCAATCTGGGGTTACTTCCCTTGTAACGGCCCAGTATTTGATTACCGTTTTCAGGAGTACTGATGACCCCGGAAATCTCATCACCAAATACACTAATGGCGACCACTGATCCTGGGTAATCTTTGATGACACCACGGTAGTGGATGCCTTCATCCAATTCGTGCAATACCATAGGATTGCTGGCCAACACAATGCTGAAATCAGCAGCAAAGAGGTTTACCTGTACCAGTTCCAGTTCGTAGGTATCGTCGGCGCCAGCAGGCAGCGGGAGGGTCATGGCTTTGGGCCGATCAAGTAGCAGCCCTCGCAAGTCTTCCGACCGCAAGGACAGCCACTGAGCGTTTACAGCGTCTCCGTCGCGTAAATCGGGGGCACGATCAAATAGTTTGTAATTGACAAACTTGGAGCGACTGCTTTTCTGAGCTGATACCAGCTCTGCGGGACGTAAAGATAGTTGTGCATGGACTATGGACAAAGCCATAGCCATCGCCAGCGTAAGTAAGGTTCTCATGGCGTGAATCGGTTTTTGGTAAAACTTTTAAGGTTACTACAAATAAATACGACTGGCCAGTACACCAAGTCGCTGGTTTTCTCAAAGTGTGTTAATCCCCTGTTTGTAAAGATTGATTACCGATTGCTCAAGACAAAGCAATTTATGGGCTGAAAGAAACAAAGACGTCTTGTTTGTGTGAGATTACAACTGTTAATTGGCGCGGCAAGTTTAAGGTGTCCTTGGACTAGCGCTGTGTTTGGGAAGGAATTTGCAGTTTATAACTCCATCCCAGTGGTTTGGATTGTGCGTAAAACAAAAAAAATATAAATCTTTTTCTGTTTTGTACGGCAAAGATAAGGCTATTGATCAAAAAAACAACCCTTCAGCCAATTGAAGCTGAATCCGGAGGTGAAACTGACAATTTTCTGACGGAATTGTGTCAAGTAGGGCTTTGCCGATTGGCAAAGCCCTCAAATGAGTAACCTTAAAAAACAATTCACGCCTTATAAGGATTTTATAAAGCCGAATAGTAATAGAAACCGCCCACCATCGCCATAAATGGCGCAAGGTAATTTCATAATGAGTTGAACATGACCGAATTGGCCATGTCAATGTGCAGTTTTTGGGAGGATGGTCAATCAGAATTATTTACCAGCCCGCGAGTTGATTGTGGGTTGGAGTTACCCGGGATGTATAGAAAACAAGCCCAAAATAATACAGATTTTTTTTTGACGCAAGTTTTACATTCACAGACTTGTAACTTGGACAAAAAAAGGCAGGACTTCGGTCCTGCCTTTTTTTGTTACAAACAACATTCAGGTCTTTTATTCTGCTCTTTTAACCAGCACCTTGCCGGAAATTTTATGATCTCGTCCATGAATGGTATAGGCATAAAAACCAACGGGAAGATCGGCAACCGTAAAACCAACAGTCAGGTCACCCTCTGCTTTATCAATTTGCTGGTTCCGCAGTAGTCTGCCCAAAGGATCAAACAATTGCAACTGATAGGAACCTTCCGGCCAACCTTCAAGCCTGAAGTGTACCTGATCTTCGGCGGGGTTAGGAAAAACACTCAAGGCTGAGGCAAAGGCCTCAGGCGTATCAAAATTAGACAAACGAGGGCATGGATTTTTTTCATAAACCCGAATATTGCGGAATTGAGAGTTGCCAATGCTCGCCACTGCATCGTTATCACAGGCAAAGTAAAGATATTTGGCTTTTTGCCGATATCGCTGACCAATGGGAATAGTGTACCGTTTCCATTCTCCAGTCCCTTCATAGTTGTTGTGGGATTGATAACCCCAGTCTTGAGTCCCCCATAACTGGAAAGTGTAAACGGTGGAGATATTCAGGTCAGTGTCAAAGCCGATGCCATGGATTTCTGCTTCTTGCGTTGAACGAAATTCTACTTCCAAAAAAGTATTGGCGGTGATGTCATATTCAAAGGGGATGGCTTTCCAGGCATTGTTCTGTAAGGCAATACTTTTGCCGTTGTCACCAATGGAAGCAGTACCTTGATCTTGTGAATCGCCAAAGGATAAAATTTCGTAATTGTTAAAATTGATTTCCGTACAGCCAAGGTTGGTGGTAGGCGGAGCAACTACATTGGTCACTTTTTTTCCTTGTGCATCAATGCAGAAAGTAGTTGTCGTTTCGCGTGCAAACTGTCCACCTTCGGCCAATATAGCCTGATTTTTGTCGGTCAATTGGAAAGCCCCATCTCCATATCTACAGCACAATCCATCCCCTCGTGAGTCGAGTACCCTTAGGGTATAACAACCAGGAGGCAGGCATATCTTTTTTTGAATCTTCAGACCGTTGCTTTGAATCGGGTAAGGGCCCCCACGGTCTACTACAGCTTTGGTGACATCCAATAACTCCCAGGTTGTTTCATTGCCATAGGCATCCAGGGTGATGCTGAGATTGATTTCTCCACAAGTAGGTTGTGGTACAATGGGTGTATTTGAACATCCGCTGATACAAGCTGCACTTGCAATGCGATTGCGGATGACATTACCGGGTTGGGGCCCAAATCCTGCGGAAAAATTGATCCCGTAAGGACTGATGTGGCAATAAGACATAATCGTACCGCCTTCACGAGGAACAGCTGGGGTACTACAGCCACCGTCGGTAAAACCAGGGCAACCGTCAATTGCTGTACTGTTCCCGTTCCATACACAGGAATGGGTATGATGCGAACCTAAAATGTGGCCCAATTCATGCGTGAGCACCATCACCGTGAAGGAGTAAGCAGGAACTGTTTGATAACTTTTTCCAATCGCAGCATAGCCCAGGTTAAATGGATCACACAGGCCATCTACTACCGCAATGCCACCACCACCTTTGTAAGAAACCAACATGCCTGCATCACCTGTAATCGATCCGGCGCGTTTGTCCTTAAATTGAATCAACAAACCATAAGCATCGTAAGCACTGTAAGGACTGACCGTATTCCAAATGTACAATTGGGACAGATTGAGTGAGATTCGCTCATTGGCATAAAGTGTAGCTACCTCATTAAATACACCCATGATGTAGCGTTGGGTCGCATCTAAACCTCCTTTGTCTTTAAAAACATCATAGTCTACTTCAAGGTACAGGCTGACACAGCTATTGGCACTGCGCAGTTCTGGATTGTCTTCAAGTTCATTCGCGGAATAGCCCCGTTGGCCATCAGGTGTATAACAATGAAAATCGTGGTGCTTGGGCATTTGATCCTCTGCGTACAAAACATGCAAGCCTGGCGTTTTTATTTTCAGGGACCGATACTTGGCCAAAGTAAGGTTGCTGCGTCCTGGAATGCTGATCAAACCCAGCACTTCATCTGCATAAATGCTTAAAGAAACCAGTGAGCCAGATTGTCCTTTCACCATTCCACTGTAATACACTCCGGTGCTGATTTCGTCGGCACCCTGATTAGGGCGCGCAAGTTTTAGGCTAAAACCTGGTGCGGACAGCTCAACTTTGAACAATTCCAGTACAAATTGCTCACGATCGGTTGAAACCACAAGCGCTATGGCACTTGATGGTTGTTGCAATAAATTGCTCGCTTCTTCTTCCTGAAAAAGGGTGAATTGGGCATTGGGGACATTAGGGTCATTCAATGCAGGAGTGGCCTTAAAAAGAGCGGATTTCGAAAACGGCATCTTGCTTTTTTGCAATGCTTCGACTTGCTCTTGAGGGCGCATAGTGGGCTGAGCATGAACGAACCAGCTGGCTAACGCCAAGATAGTTAGTGTACATAGTGATTTCATAGTGTTCCAATAAGTTAACTGGTAAAAAGAACCTTCCCATTCAGACTGATGAGGTTTAGTCAATCAGCTGTTGTTGAAGCTTTAATGATGTAGTTTAGGTGTTATGAATACAAAAAAATACTGAACAGTGCAGCGCACCGCCAGAGATAGGGGGAAGATGAATGGATAAAGTGATTAAGTATTACAAAGTGGTTCACATGAAATTATCCCGATGTATTGAATCATTCAATCCGGAATGAGGCAAACTATGATTCATTTTGGGAAATAGGTAGGATAATATATTTGGTGGGAACTAATATTCTTAAAAGTGATGCAATATAGATGTTATTTGGATAGAGTACAAATATTTTTTACATACAAG
This sequence comes from Haliscomenobacter sp., assembly GCF_016718685.1. GTDB lineage: Bacteria > Bacteroidota > Bacteroidia > Chitinophagales > Saprospiraceae > Haliscomenobacter. Next base: position 46,221 of record NZ_JADKCX010000002.1, read on the forward strand.
TGTTTTTTACTATTTCTTTGCTTGACACGCCTATAAATGAACAGGGAATTTTCACGTATTAGTGAAAATTCCCTGCTTATGTGTACGGTGCGAAAGCGTAGAGTATTAGCCCATTTCTTGCACTACTTCTTCAACTTGAGGAATCATACGTTTAAGCATCCCTTCAATACCTGCCTTGAGGGTCACGGTTGAAGATGGACACCCACTGCAAGAGCCTTGCATCAAAACAAAAACCTTACCGTTTTCGTAGTGCTTGAACTCAATATTACCACCATCCATTTCTACAGCCGGTTTGACGTAGGTGTCAATCAGCTCTTTGATTTTTTGAACCAATTCGGCTTCATCACCAGTATAGGCCACTCCCGCCCGATCTGCCTCGATTTTGGAGATGTGTTCAGCAAAACCTTCTTTCACCAACTCACCTCCTTCTTCAATGTAGTTCTTGATGAAGTCTTTGAGTTTGAGCATGATGTCGGGCCATTCGTAGTTCAGTTCTTTACTTACTGTTACGAAATTGTTGCTGACGTATACTCCTCGTACATAAGGGAAATCGAACAAAGCAGTGGCCAGTGGCGACCATTCAGTAGCCAGATCTACTTCGCGAAAATCGGCAGTACCTCGGTACAACATCCGGTTGGTCACAAACTTGAGTGACTCAGGGTTGGGTGTCTGCTCGGTGTACAACAACACCGGGCTTTTGGTAACAGTAGTCTCCATATGATGAGTGTCTGTTGGCGTTAGTATTGGTTATTTAGAACGAATCTTAAAAGTAACACTTAAAGTGCAAAAGTGGTTTTATTGTGCTTGAGTTTTTGTAATTATTTCCTCGATCGTCAGTTTTTCCTGGTCGCCGCTCTGCATATTTTTGCAGCTGAGTAAGCCACTGTTCATTTCTTCTTCACCGACCAGCACCACAAAAGGCACTTGTCGGTCATTGGCGTATTTCATTTGCTTTTTGAGCTTTCCCGGATCTGGATAGATTTCGGAGTTCACGCCAGCTGCCCTCAATTTGCTCAGCGCAGCAAAAGCATATAAGTGTGCGGCTTCGTCAAAAGCCATGAACAACACCTTGAGCGAATTGCTGGTGTCGGCAGGGAAAAGTTTCAACTCTTCCAGTACATCGTAAATGCGCTCGGCTCCAAAAGAAACCCCAACCCCGGATACATCTTTAAGCCCAAATACGCCCGTGAGGTTGTCGTAACGGCCACCGCCACCAATGCTGCCCATGGCCACACCTTTGGCTTGTACTTCAAAAATACAACCCGTATAGTAGTTGAGTCCACGCGCCAGGGTGATGTCAAAACGGATTTCTTGTTGGGTTTGGCCAGCGCTGAGGTATTGCAAAAGGGTTTGTACTTCCTGGATACCCAATTTGCCCCTTTCACTTGATTCCAACGCATTTTGCAGTTCATCCAGGGATTGGATGCTCAAAATTTGGGTGATGGTTGTGATGGCCTCATCGTCAATGCCGCGCTCGCCCATTTCTTTTTTTATGCCATCCAGGCCAATTTTATCCAGCTTGTCGATGGCCACGGTCATCTCCACCATCCGCTCGGGAATGCCCGCTACTTCGGCAATTCCTTCCAAAATTTTGCGGTTGTTGAATTTGATGACCACGGGCAGTTTCAATTTGGAAAAAACCTCATCGTAAATCTGCACCAATTCAGCTTCGTAGACCAAAGAGGTAGAACCCACTACATCCACATCGCACTGGTAAAACTCCCGATAACGACCTTTTTGTGGCCGGTCAGCCCGCCAAACGGGTTGGATCTGGTAGCGTTTAAAGGGGAACGTAAGCTCGTTTTGGTGCATCACTACAAAGCGAGCAAAAGTACGGTGAGGTCGTAGCGCAAACCGCGTTTTGCCAAAGCCGGGGTGACAATCTTATAGGCTTTGGAGCTGATGTCGTCTGGGCTAATGCCTTTGAGGTACTCGCCGTTGTTCAATATTTTAAACAACAAACGGTCACCTTCTTCGCCGTATTTGCCCGACAAGGTGCTGAGGTTCTCCATAGCTGGTGTTTCAATGGGCAAATACCCAAATTTGACAAACACCGAGCGAATGGTATCAAAGATATAGTTGCGTTTGAGCACCTGATCAGGGGTGAAGTCCCGGGTGCCTTCAGCGGTGGATGGTTTCATGTTTGAGGGTTCGGGAGTTCGGGGGTTCGGGGGTCGAACCAACGAACCCCCGAACCCCCGAACCCTAAATGACTGACGAGAATTGCTTCAAAAACCGCACATCGTTTTCAAACAACAAGCGGATATCCGTAATCGTGTACAACATCATCGCCTGGCGTTCGATGCCCATGCCAAAGGCAAAACCAGAGTATTCTTCGGGGTCGATGCCACAGTTGATCAATACTTGAGGGTCAACCATGCCGCAGCCCAAAATTTCTACCCAGCCGCTGTATTTGCAGACCCGGCAACCTTTGCTGTTGCAAATGAAGCAGGAAACGTCCATTTCTGCACTGGGCTCAGTGAAGGGAAAAAATGAAGGGCGGAGGCGTATTTTGGTATTGGGCCCATACATTTCGCGAGCGAAATAATACAGGGTTTGTTTCATGTCGGCAAAAGAAACTCCTTTGTCAATGTACAAGCCTTCCACTTGATGGAACTGACAATGCGAACGCGCCGAAATGGTTTCGTTGCGGTACACCCGACCGGGTGCAATGATGCGGATGGGCGGTTTTTGGGAGGTCATCACCCGCGCTTGTACGGAGGAAGTATGGGTACGCAGCAGCATTTCGGTGCTGTTGCGCAGGTAGTACGTATCTTGCATGTCGCGCGCCGGATGATCTGCGGGCGTGTTCATTGCGCTGAAGTTGTGCCAGTCGTCTTCAATCTCCCGCTCTTCGGCCACCACAAACCCCAGGCGTTCAAAAATGCGCACGATGCGGTTGAGCGTCACCGATACCGGATGGCGTGAGCCCAGGTCGATGGGTTCTCCAGGTGCGGTAATGTCCAAGCCCGCCGCCTGGGATTTTTCCGCAGCAGCTTCCGCTACCGCCTTGAGGGCATCAAACTTGGCCTCAGCTTGCTCTTTGGCTTTGTTGATCAATTGGCCAAATTCCTTTTTTTGCTCATTCGGTACGTTCCGAATTTCGCCCATCAAGGGTTTGATCACGTTGTTTGATCCCAGGAACCGCAAACGGAACTGCTCAATGGCTTCGGCGTTGGCCGGATTGGCCGCCTCAATTTCCTGCAACAAGTCCTGTAATTGTTGAAATGCGTTGGCAGACATAGTCATTTTTAAAATCGCTGACAAAAGTAAGCATTTTCGTTTCATATGGAATCAATAACAATGGCGATATTGCGCAGAGTTCCATTTTTTATGGGTTCGGGGGTTCGAAGTTCGGGGGTTGCCGAACTTCGAACCCCCGAACTTCGAACCCCCGAACCCTAAACTTTTCAACTTAAATGTCACAGCTCCGCCTCTACTTTACCTACTTATCCTGCCTTGCGCTCCTGGTCGGGCTATTGGTGTCACCCTATTTGCAATCGATGAGCTTGATTGGTTTTGCCATCGCTGGCGTTTGGGAAGCAGCAGCTACCCGTAGTACGCTCAGGGCGCAATGGAAGGCATTCTGGCAGCGGCCGGATTTTTGGGTTTTTGGCTTACATTTTGTCATTGTGTTGTTGGGTGCCTGGTCGGTGCAAGATTTAGATTTTTGGCAGGAGCGACTGCGCATCAAACTGCCGTTTTTGGTGCTCCCCCTGGCCTTCTTTTTTATGCCAAAATTCAGTCTACGGCAATACCTGGGACTGCTCTACCTTTTGGTAATCGTTTTGTCCCTGACCAGCCTGGGCATTCTCATCAATTACAACCTGCATTTTGAGGAGATTCAACTGTTGATCAAACAAGGACAATCGATGCCGATGCCCACCAATCACATCCGCTTTAGTTTGTTGTTGGCCATTGGGATCATTGCCGCAGGTTATTTGTACACTCAGGGATATTATTGGAAAAAAGAACAGGAAAGGCAGTGGATCGCGGGCATGGGCTTGTTTTTGTTTGTGTTCATCCACGTGTTGTCGGTGCGCAGCGGAATAGCTGCTTTGTACCTGGCCATTTTTGTGCTGGGTTTGCGCTATGCCTGGGTGAGCAAGCGGTATTGGCTGGGTTTAGCGGTGATCGCGGCATTGTGCACTCTACCCATTTTGGGGTATTTTTTACTGCCGAGTTTTAAAATGAAAGTCGACTATGCCCTTTACGACCTGCGCATGCGCCAAAGTGGACAGGGTACCATGTTGTCGGATTCAGAGCGTATGACGACCTTAAAAGTAGGCTGGAACATTTTCAAGGCAGCGCCTTTGCTCGGGGTCGGTGCGGGCAACCTGGATCAGGCCGTAGCCTTTCAATACCAGGCACATTTTCCCAATGCGGCAAGGGTCATGATGCCGCATAACCAGTTTTTGTACGTGGCCGCAGGCTCGGGTTTGGTGGGACTTGTGCTCTTTTGTATCGCCATTTTTGTGCCGCTTTTTTATGGCCGCAATGATCAGGATTGGCTGTTTTTGGGCAGTTATGTGGTCATTTTTGCCTCCTTGCTGGTGGAGGCCACTTTGGAAAATGCGATGGGGGTGGCGTTGAGTTGTTTCTTTTTGTTGATGGGGATGAGGGAGAGGCAGTAAGTCCACCACGCTTTTTTTAGCCAATTTGTCTTCAGCCACGTTACTTCTTTCGTACCTTGCACCCCAACATCATCCCCATGCGCAAACTACTCGAAACCGAACAGAAGGCACTTGAGATCAACCTTGATCCACTGATTTATGGCACTTTTGCCGAGATTGGCGCTGGACAGGAGGTAGCCCGCTACTTTTTCCAGGTGGGTGCTGCCGCTGGTACCATCGCCAAAACCATGTCGGCTTACGACAAGGTGTATTCCGACCACATTTACGGCCCGGAACCCAGTGGCCGCTACGTATGTGAATCCCGTTTGTACAAAATGCTCGACCACGAGTACGAGCTGATGAATACCCGCTTGCGGCAAGAGCGCCCCGAGTGCAGTTTTTTCGTCTTTGCCGATACCATCGCCGCCATCAATTATTCCAAAACCATTGCGGGGGATGGCTGGTTGGGTATCCGTTTTCAATTGACTCCGGAAGGTGAACCCAACGATCTGGTGTTGCACGTACGCATGTTGGACAACGACAACAAACTCCAGCAACAAGCCATTGGCATTCTGGGGGTCAACCTCCTGTACGCCTGTTACCGCCACAACGACGACCCCGAAGAACTGCTCGAATCCCTGATCGATAGCCTGCGCGGCAGGGTCAAAATTGACATGGTGCGCCTCACTGGCCCCGATTTTGAGCACGTGGACAACCGCTTGCTCAGCCTTTACCTCATCAAACACGGCCTTTCGGATGTGGCCATGTTTGGCCCCGATGGCCGCAATTTGCAGGCTTCGGAGTTTTTGTACAAAAAAGACGTCTGTGTGGTACGCGGCAGCTTTCGCCCGCCTACCTTGGTCAATATGGACATGTTGAAAAGTGGCTACCAGCAATTCCGCAATGAGCCCGACGTTGATGCCAAAAAAACCTACCTGCTCACCGAAATCACCTTGTCCAACCTCAAACTGGAAGGCGAACTCGATGAAAAAGACTTCCTCGACCGGGCGGTGATGCTCAATGCCTTGGGTCAAACGGTGATCATTTCCAACTGTGAAGAACACGCCCAACTGATCAATTACCTCGCCGATTACCGCATCAACAAAATTGGACTGGTACTGGGGGTACAGTTTTTGCTGGAGTTGGTCAACCGCAAGTACTACGAGAACATGGACGGACGTTTACTGGCTGCATTTGGTGAGCTATTTACCAAAAACGTCAAAATTTACGTGTATCCCGCGATGCAGGAAGGCAGTGAAGAACTGATGACCGCGCAAAATACACCAGTACCCGAAGGGGCAAAATTCTTGTATCGCCACTTGATCGACAACCAACAAATTGCCGATATCGAGGGCTACGACCCCAATATTTTGCACATTTTTTCCAAAGAAGTACTTTCCCTGGTGCGCAGCGGCAACGCTGGATTCGAGATGATGGTACCCGTTAAAGTGGCCAGCTTGATCAAGGAGAAATTCCTGTTTGGGTTTCCTTACGAACAAAAAGAATTTGAATACTGATGATGAAATTGTTAATCCCCATCCTGTTTTTTGGTCTCTGGAGCGCCAGTTGCAGTGATGCGCCCGCGAAGGCCAACGCTGCCAAAGCCCTGGAAAATATACCCCACAAGGAACCTGAGCAGCAGCAATCCGAAGGTTTTGACCTCGACTACCTGATGGGACGTTTTGATCCGGCGAAACACCCGGATTTTACCAAAATCACCGCCCCTTTTTCAGATCGGGCTGACATGTACCTGCGCAAAGACGCTTACGAATCCTTCCAGGCCATGTTTGCCGCCGCACAAAAAGAAGGGATTTCCTTAAAAATCATCTCCGCCGCACGCAATTTTCAGGTGCAAAAAGGCATCTGGGAGGCCAAATGGAATGGCAGCCGTATTCTGTCCAACGGCCAAAATGCGGCTCAAGCTTATCCCAAAGCCAAAGACCGGGCCCTGAAAATCCTGGAATACAGCGCTATGCCCGGTGCATCGCGCCACCATTGGGGAACCGATATTGACCTGAATAACCTCTCGGATAAGTGGTTTCAACAAGGAGAAGGTCAAAAAATCTACACCTGTTTGTTGAAAAATGCTGGTAATTTTGGCTTTTGTCAGCCGTATTCTGTCAAAAACGAGCAACGCCCCGATGGGTACAATGAAGAAAAGTGGCATTGGTCCTACCTGCCAGTTTCACAAAAATTGACTACTTTGGCACGCAGCCAAATGAAAGACAATATGATTACCGGTTTTTCAGGAGCAGAAACGGCCCAGGAAATAGGAGTAGTGAAAAAATACGTTTTGGGCATTAATCCACAATGCCAATAATTTACCTGCGGCAGTCATTTTCACTGCAAATTACACAGATTAAAATGAGAAAAAATCTGTAGTAGTCCGTGTAATCTGTAGTGAAAACCCGATAGGGAAAACAACAACGTGAATCAAGCGGTGTATGCATCTATTGTGAAGTCTCAGGAAGTGGGACGGAAACAACTGGCGGTTTTAATTGACCCGGATCGACTACGTACCCAGTCGTTGGATGCACTCATTGCCTTGGCGGAGCGGGGCATCGACTTCTTTTTCATTGGTGGCAGTTTACTCATGGATGAAAAAATGGAGGAATGCCTGCAATTGCTCCGCCGCTACGTACCTCAACCCTTGGTGATTTTTCCCGGTAGTCCCTTGCAAATATCGCCTCAAGCGGATGCTATTCTTTTGCTTTCCTTGATCTCGGGGCGCAATCCCGACTTGCTGATTGGGCAGCATGTCATTGCCGCGCCATATTTAAAAGCTTCTGGCCTGGAAATCATCCCCACCGGATACATGTTGATCGATGGAGGTGTAAGCACTACCGCTGCCTACATGAGTGGTACTCAACCGATTCCGCCTGAAAAAATTGAAATTGCAGTGTGTACGGCCATGGCGGGAACCATGCTGGGCCTAAAGATGTTGTACCTTGACGCTGGCAGTGGAGCACAGAAACCGGTTAGCCCGGAAATGATTGCAGCGGTACGGAAAGAAGTGGAAATTCCCTTGATCACGGGCGGCGGCATCCGCACCCCTGAAAAAGCCTACACGAACCTCCGGGCGGGTGCAGACTTGTTGGTGGTTGGCAATGCGCTGGAGAAAGACCCAGCCTTGTTGATTGAAATTGCCGCCGCTGTGCGGGAGGCAGGAAATATTTAGAGAAAGAGTTGAAATGTTGAAGAGTTGAAAAGAAGTTTAAAGGCTGTTGAGTTGAAAAGACCAGTTTGCTCGTACACTTTGACACTTCTTTTCAACATTTCAACTCTTCAACTTTTGAACAGCAAAATAGCATGCAAGGAATAGTCATTAAGTCTACGGGGAGTTGGTACCAGGTGCGCTTGGAAGACGGGAAAGTATTGGATTGTCGGGTTGTTGGCAAATTGCGCTTGAATGACCTCCCCCTCACCAATCCCATTGCCGTAGGAGACGAGGTGAGCCTCGAAATGGAAAATGAAACGGGAAATGGCTTGATCAAAGGTACTTCCCCGCAAAAATTATGTCGTCCGCCAGTCCCCCCACCGCAAACACGAACTCCATCTGTTAGCCAGCAATATTGACCAGGCTTTGCTGGTGACCACCATTACCAATCCGCGCTTGAAACCGGGGTTTATCGATCGCTTTTTGCTCATGGTTGAGCCATACGAAATCCCCACCATTATTGTATTCAACAAAGCGGACTTGTACGAAGATGCGGATTTTGAGGTCTTCGCCTACATGGAAGACTTGTACCAGGGCCTGGGCTATACGGTTATTCTTGCTTCCGCAAAAACAGGAGATGGCGTCAAAGAACTGAAAGCCTTGCTCAAAGACAAAGTGACCATGCTGAGTGGCCAATCAGGGGTGGGTAAATCAAGTTTGCTCAACCAGATTCAAGCCAGCTTACAACTGCGGGTGGGGGATATTTCGGAGTACTCAGGCAAAGGCCAACACACCACTACTTTTGCGGAGATGCATCCGCTGGATTTTGGTGGTCAAATCATCGATACCCCGGGCATCAAAACCCTCGGCTTTATTCATTTGGAACCCAATCAAATTGCGCACAATTTTCGGGAGTTTTTTGCCCTTTCTAGCCAGTGTCGTTTTGGTGGGGCTTGTTTGCACCGCAATGAACCGAATTGTGCGGTAAAAGCCGCCTTGGAAAAAGAGGAAATCAGCCCATTGCGTTATGAAAATTACCTGTACATCTTGCAAGAGATAGAGGATTTGAACCATTGGGAGCGGAAGAAAAACATGTAAAAATTATATCAAACCTGCCTCCTACTCAACTGATTGAATCGCCAGGTAAACCAAATGGCCTGCGTAGTCAATGCAATCAAAAATCCGATCCAAACCCCTTGTACGCCCCAATTCAAGTAAAAAATCAGCCAATAGGCGATGGGCATGCCCAGTACCCAATAGGCTACAAAAGAAATGAGCGAAGGCATCCGGGTATCTTCCATACCCCGCAACAAGGAAATCCCCACCGATTGCATGGCGTCAGAAACCTGAAAAAAACCGGCGATGACAATCAAAGAAGCGGCGATATCCCAAACTTTGGGATCGTCGATGAAAAACCGCGCAATCGCGTCCGAAGCAAACATAAATGACAAGGCGGGAATCAAGACCATCCCTACGGCCAAAAGCATGGCGGCATAACCCGATAAACGAATCTGTGCGGGATTTTTTTGCCCAAAGGCTTGCCCAATCCTAATCGATCCTGCCGTACCAATTGCCATTAAGACCACAAAGGTTGTTCCCACCAGGGTCATCGCTACCTGGTGGCCGGCCAATGGGTATTTACCCAGTTGGCCAATCCAGATGGCTCCCACAGCATAGGCGGAGTATTCAATCAGGGCTTGCCCACTGACAGGGAGGGCTACGGAAATATAATCCCTGGTCTTGCTCCAAATCGCTGGCCAGGTGATGTTTGGTGCCATGATGTACCGGAAACGGTGACTGTTGCGCAAATAGATGAGCATGGCACCCAATTGCAGGATGATGGTCAACATGGAGGAAAGCCCCAGCCCATAAAGGCCCATTTGAGGAAAGCCCCAATGCCCAAAAACAAAGAGCCAATTTAAAAGAGCGCCAAAAACAAATCCAAGCAAGGAAAAAACCAGGCCTATTCTAGTCAGCGAAAGGCCGTCCGTAAAATAGATCAAATTGAAATACAAGGACATCATGGGTAGTTGGGCAATCAATATCCATAGGTATGGTTGTGCCAGTGTAGCCACATCGGTCTGATGACCCAAGAGATGAAAATTGAGATTGAGCAAACCCAGGAATAAGATTTCGATTCCGGCAAAAAGCAACGAAGTGATGCTGCTGGCAAATAAAATGCGTTTGACCTCGGCGGGCTCGTCACGCTCATCCGCTGCGGCCACCAGTGGAGAGGTCATGGACAAACCTCCAATGCCAATCAACGCCACCAGCCAGAATATCGGGTTTGCGGCTCCGGCTGCCGCTACATCCGTCACCCCAATTTGCCCAATCATATAGGTGCCCAGCGTAGCCAAAACCATGCCGCTGAGCTCCGCCAGGGCGATGGGGAGGCCGAGTTTGATCAAGATGCGGAGTTCGGAACGTAACATGTTTTAAGTTTTAGTGTTTCAAAATTAGAAATGTGTGATCAATGTTGAATTTTGGGCCATTTTCTGAACGGGGACATTTCGGGAACTTTCGATGAAACCTAAACCCCTTCCTTACACGCCCGATACAAATCCCCCCAACCTTCCCGTCCTTTGATCACTGTTTCCAGGTATTCCTGCCATACTTCAGCGTCCAGGGAAGTGTCTTTGATGATGGCGCCAGTCAGGCTGGACGCCAAATCGCGTGCCCGCAGTTGGCCATCACCAAAATGCAAACAAAGCGACTGCCCGCTGTTGATGACGGAAATGACTTCGGCAGTACTCAGGGTCGCGGTAGGGGACTTGAGTTTGAGTTTACCATCTTCGGTGCGTCCCGAGCGCAGCTCGCGGAAGATGGTCACCAATCGACGAATTTCTTCACTGGGGACTTTGGCCTCGGCCAATTCGAGAGCCTTACCCAATTGGTTCACCCTGGTCTGTACAATTTCTACTTCCTCCTCCAGGCTGCTGGGCAGGGGCAACACCACGGTGTTGAAGCGGCGCTGCAAAGCGCTGGAGAGTTCATTCACCCCGCGATCGCGGTCGTTGGCAGTAGCGATGATGTTGAAACCACGGGTAGCCTGTACCTCCGTATTGAGTTCGGGGATGGGCAAGGTTTTTTCAGAAAGGATCGTAATCAGTGCATCCTGCACATCTGATGGGATACGCGTAAGCTCTTCAATCCGCACCAGCTGGCCGTGTTGCATGCCGTGCATCACCGGACTGGGTACCAAGGCCCGTTCGGAAGGGCCCTCGGCTAAAAGGCGGGCATAATTCCAACCGTAACGCAACGCGTCTTCGCTCATCCCCGCCGTACCTTGCACCAATAAAGTTGAATTTCCACTGATGGCTGCCGCCAAATGCTCCGAAACCCAGGTTTTGGCCGTACCCGGTACCCCCATCAGCAACAAAGCCCGATCGGTAGCCAGCGTAGCCACCGCCACCTCAATCAGACGGCGCTGACCAAAATATTTGGGACTGATTTCTTCACCCGTATCCAGCTTTCCGCCCATGAGGTAGGTCACCACCGCCCAGGGCGACAGCTTCCAGTTGCGTGGCCGAACGTGTTGGTCATTGGCCGCCAGTGCTACTAGTTCAGCAGCAAAGACGTTTTCGGCATGTGGGCGGAGGATGTCCATTTCTCTTAGGGTTCGGGGGTTCGAGGGTTCGGGAGTTCGTGGGTTGGGAGGTCTTGCATAACCCTAAAACCTAAAACCTTAAAACCCCGAAAGCCTATTTAGATTTCCATTACCAAATCAAAATTCACCAATTCCACAAAACGCTGCACCCGTTCGTTGATTTGAGCGACATTCAGCGATTTGAGGGCTTCTACACTGAATTGCTCCACGCAGAAAGACGCCATCGCCGAGCCATAAATAATGGCCCGCTTCATGTTGTCAAAAGAGATGTCCTCGGTTTTGGCGATGTAACCCATGAAGCCACCCGCAAAAGTATCTCCTGCGCCCGTTGGGTCGATCACTTCTTGCAGGGGCAAAGCTGGTGCAAAGAACAACTTATCTCCTTCGAACAACAAGGCACCGTGTTCGCCTTTTTTGATCACCAAAAAACGTGGGCCTAAGGCGTGGATTTTGTGTGCTGCCTTTACCAGAGAATGTTCCCCCGAAAGTTGGCGGGCTTCTTCATCGTTGATGATGAGCATGTCGATTTTACCCAATACTTCCATCAAGCTATCCCAGGCAATGTCCATCCAAAAGTTCATCGTATCAAGGGCGATGAGTTTGGGACGTTTGTTCATTTGTTCAATGACCCGCAATTGTACCGCCGGAGTGAGGTTACCCAACATGAGGTACTCCGTGTCCTTGTAAGATTCTGGCAATACCGGATCAAAGGTAGCCAATACATTCAACTGGGTATCCAGGGTATCCCGGGAGTTCATGTTGTTGTGGTAACGACCCGCCCAAAAGAAGGATTTTTCATTCTCCTTTACTTGTAAGCCTTCGAGGTTGATGCCCCGTTGACGCATAAAACTCAACATGTCTTGAGGGAAATCGTCACCGATCACCGACACCAGGCGCAGGTCATTCAAAAAGTGAGACGCCGCTAAAGTGATGTATGTAGCTGCGCCACCAATGGCCATTTCTGCCCGGCCCCAAGGCGTTTCGATATCGTCAAAAGCGACGGTACCTACCGCGAGTAAACTCATGATGAAAATATTTTTTGAAAATTTACGCCGCAAATATTGCACATTATTTCGAGTTGGCATACATTTGCACACGCAATTCGATAATTGCACCGGCAAGTGCCTCAGTAGCTCAGCCGGTTAGAGCGGCGGACTGTTAATCCGTAGGTCGTAGGTTCGAGCCCTACCTGAGGCGCAAAAACACAAAGGTCTTCTAGTCAGTCGATTAGGAGGCCTTTTGTTTTTAGGTTGAGAAGTTGAGAAGTTTATAGTTGAGGCTACCGCGAGGAGCAGGTCACTCGCGGTAGCCTCAACTTCTCAACCTCCTCAACTTCTCAACCAAAAAAATCCTCAATCCCACACATCTCCATACACATCTCCCACAACCTGGCGCGCTCATCTTCAACATACGTGTATTTCGCCGAAGGTTTGGGCTTGCATTTGTCCCAATACAGTCCACTTTGCCCTTTGGCTTCCGCTGCGCTGGCGCAAAAGATTTGGCATTGTGCCCCTTCTGCGGGACTTACCCCACCACTGCGGCGGATTTTCCAGGCCAGGGCGTGCAGCCAGTTGGTGCGTTTTACCCCAATATCGGTTTTGACCAAACCCGGCTGGATGGCGTAAGCCGAGACGTTCTCTTCCAGTTTGCGTTTGTGCAACTCTGAAACGAACATCACATTGGCCCCTTGGATTGAGCATAAGCCCGCAATCCGTGGTATTTATCCGTCAGGTTGAGGTCTTCGTAATTGATCTTGAACTGGAAATGTGAATCCGAGGCCACACATACAATCCGGCCATCGGGCGCTTGGCGCAAGGCGGGATACAGCACGTGCGTCATCAGCACATAGGCCAGGTGATTGACTGCAAACATGGTTTCGACGCCATCTTCGGTCAGCGAATGTTTCGAGATCCAGGTTCCGGCATTGTTCACCAGGGTATCGATGACGGGGTATTTGTCCAGGATTTTTTGCCCAGTTTCCCGAATGGAGGCTTGTGAGGCCAAATCTACCGTCATCAATTCGAGTTGATCGTTTTGGGTAGCGACAAATATCTTGTCGAGTGCTTCCTGACCCTTATCGGCGCTGCGGCTGAGCAAAATCACCCGCGCACCCTGAGCAGCCAGGGCTTTGGCGGTTTCAAAACCCAAACCGGAATTTGCTCCGGTCACCACACATATCTTGTTGTTCATTGTGTTCAAAAATTTGGGCGAAATTAAGAAGACTTACTTAAGCAAGAGTATTTTTAGTGCTTCTTCCGTATTTCCTGCGTCAAGGCGCTGCTGGGCGAGTCGATGCAAAGCGTCGGCGCCTTTTGCTAAAGCCTCGGCCGCTTCCGAATCGGTTCTCATCAATTCAATTGCTGCGGCATCAGGCAGTACTTCGAGGTTCCCCAAACGCCCCAGGTTGTTTCCGGTCAAAATGCTGCTGTTACGGATGGATTCAGGAAGGGCATCAATGCCAATTCCTTTGGTGAGCAAGGGTTTGGGAATTTCAAACAGGGCATCACCAAAGGCCCGTGCATACCAATTGCCACCCATCCGGGCCACCAGATCGATTTTGGTGGTATCCAATCGCCCTGCTTCATCCAGGTATTGCTCCTGAACGTGGATGAGGATAACCTGGCAAATCACCAAATTCCCTGCGCCTCCTTCAGTACCGAGGGGTAGTACTTGCAATACTTTGCACTCAAAAGCAACCGGGGCTTCGCCCACCCGAGGCGGCTGGATGAGGGTAGAAGGGACTTGGGTAAAACCCGCCTTGACAAACTCATTCACCCCTTCTCGTACTCGGTACTGGCCAGCGACATTTGTTCAACCATCGGGTAGTTGACCACGTTGATGCACACTTCGGCGATTTCCAATACATTGTCGAGCGTATGTTTGGTGCTGTTTCCCCTGACTCGTCGTGATGGGGAAAAAACCAAAATCGGCGGATTGGTGCTGAACATGTTGAAAAAGCTGAAGGGACTGAGGTTCACCTGCCCGTCTTTATCCACGGTGCTGGCAAAGGCAATGGGACGCGGTGCGACGGCAGCTTGCAGGTAGCCTTGTAGTTCTGGAATGCTGACGTTGTTTGGGTCGATGGTTTTAATGGCCATGGTTGGTGAGCGTGGATGTCTAAAAGTTGATGAATTCCAAAAGGCCTGCCTGTTTTTGGTTTTAACAGATAGTCCCGCAGTACGCTGATTTACGCAGATCTCTCTTAGAAAAAAATCTGCGTAAATCGATCTGACGGAAAAAAAGTCTAAAAATCCGCAGCAGCGAAGGATGCATATGATTACTTTGCTTGCCGGAAGTATCTCCCCCGCACTTCCCCAAATCCAACGCGCACACCATCCTTTTCCCCAAAACCCCGCATTACCACGGTATCTCCATCCTCGATGAAACTTCGCTGACTGCCATCGGCCAGGGTAATCGGCTGCGTACCCGACCAGGCCAGTTCCAACATAGACCCGTACGAATCCGGTGTCGGCCCGCTGATCGTACCCGAGCCCATCAGGTCGCCCATGCGCACGTTGCAACCATTGCTGGTATGGTGCGCCAGTTGCTGGGCCATGTTCCAGTACATGTACTTGAAGTTGGAGCGGCAAATTTCGGTGCTTACGCCGGTCGCGGTTTCCAAAACAACACTTAGCTGAATGTCCAGGTTTTGGTCGCCTGCAAATTCCAGGTAGGGCAACACGGCGGGTTCTTGCACCGGCCCCGCTACCCGAAAAGGTGCCAATGCCTCCAGCGTGACCACCCAGGGTGAAATGGAAGTGGCAAAGTTTTTGGCCAAAAACGGCCCGAGCGGTACGTATTCCCAGGCCTGGATGTCACGCGCTGACCAATCGTTGAGCAACACTTTACCAAAGATGTATTCACCGGCTTCGGCGGTACTGATCCCTTGCCCCAAGTGGGTATCCTTGCCAATGATGAAACCCGTTTCCAACTCAAAGTCGAGCCGGGCACTGGGCTGAAATTTGGGCAAAACATCGTCCTTGCCCTTGACTTGTCCCGAAGGGCGCTGTACCGAAGTACCGCTTACCACCACCGAAGAAGCCCGGCCATGATACCCCACCGGAATGTGCCGCCAATTGGGCAACAGGGCATTGGCCGGATCGCGGAACATTTTACCCACATTGGTCGCGTGTTCAATGCTGGAGTAAAAATCGGTGTAGTCGCCAATGTGAATGGGCAGGTGCATGGTCGCTACGTTTTGGGAAACCAATACCGCCGGATTTTCGCGCAAAACAGGATGTTCTTCCAGTAACCAACGCTGCAAATCAAGGCGCAGCTTGGAGGTTGTGGTTTTACCCAGTGCAATAAAAGCATTCAAGCTGTTTTGGGCAAAAACGCTCTTGTCGATCTGGGGAAATATACCCAAGTCGGCCAGGGCCAACAAATCAAGAATGGATTCGCCAATGGCTACGCCTACCCGAGGGCTGCGCCCAGTGCTGGAAAAAATGCCAAAAGGCAGATTGTGGATGGAAAAATCGGAATCCGCTTTTATTTCGACAATCATACAATTATTATTTCAAACGTGAATTCTGAATTAATTCCGTTGATGATTAAAAAGGTGCGACTTCTCCGAAGTCGTAAAACACTTTGCTTGCCAATTTTGCTACAAACATGCGACTTCTCCGAAGTCGACCGAATGACTTCGGAGAAGTCACACGTTTGTAGAACATGTTGATCGTCAGTTGTTCCGACTTCGGAGAAGTCGCACATTATTTCCGCTTTATTTCAGAACTTTCGTTATTCCAACCAGGACTGAAAATACACCCCATCGTCAATCCGCAGGGCAGCCTCGGTGATCATTAGTGGTTTAAAGGTATCAATCATCACGGCCAACTCATCGGTTTTTTGTTTGCCGATGCTGCGTTCGTATGCGCCCGGGTGGGGACCATGGGGAATCCCACCGGGGTGCAGGGAATGTGCCCGGCGGCGATGTTGTTGCGGCTCATAAAGTCGCCATCCACGTAGTATAGCATCTCGTCGCTGTCGATGTTGGAGTGGTTGTACGGCGCAGGAATGGCCTGCGGGTGGTAGTCGTACAAACGCGGGCAAAACGAACACACCACAAATGCTTTGGTCTCAAAAGTTTGGTGTACGGGTGGCGGTTGGTGTACCCGCCCGGTGATCGGTTCAAAATTATGAATCGAAAAACCGTAAGGGAAGTTGTAGCCATCCCAACCCACCACGTCGAAAGGATGTGCGGTATAGGTCAGGGTGTGCAACATGCCTTGTTTTTTGACCTTAAGTACAAATTCTCCTTTTTCATCGTGGGTCTCCAGGTCTTGAGGCAATTTATAGTCCCGCTCGCAGAAAGGTGAATGTTCCAGCAGTTGCCCAAACCAGTTGCGGTAGCGCTTAGGTGTATATGGGGTGAAAAGACTCCGCGTACAAAAGCCGATTATCGGTGGTATCAAAGTCGATCTGGTAAATCATGCCCCGTGGAATCAGCAGGTAGTCGCCGTATTCGAAGGGGATATTGCCCAGCAGGGTGCGCAAAGTACCCGTGCCACGGTGGATGAACAGCAACTCATCAGCATCGGCGTTTTTGTAAAAATAATCGCGGAGGGATTGCTCGGGTGCCGCCAAACCAATGTGGATGTCGGTGTTAACCAGTAGGGGAGTGCGGCTCTCCAAATAATCGGCCTTGGCGGGAACATCAAAGCCAATCAGCTTACGGGGGTGGATGTTTTTGGCGATCGCAATTTTTGGACTGACATCAACGGACTCCCCAATGGCCTGGATCATCGTGGGCCGATTGATCTGGTACAGCAAGGAAGACATGCCATCGAAGCCCACGGTGCCAAAAAGTTGCTCGTAATACAGGCCACCGCCGGGTTTTTCAAAAATGGTGTGGCGCTTGGGAGGGATTTTCCCCAGCTTGTGGTAGATCGGCATAATGTTGGTTTTATTTGGTTCGGCAAGTTAAGGGTTTTCGCTGTTTTAACACAAGGATCATTTAATGGCAGCTGCGCTGCTTTTTTTTCACCACGACGACACGACGGTCACGACGTTTTTGGCGCTTCGCGCCTTTGGACACGACGCGACGCGTCGTGTATAAAAGCTTAACGTCGTGACCGTCGTGTCGTCGTGGTGAAAAAAATATTTTGGCGAAGCCAAAAAACAATCCATCGTGGTCAGTCGTCGTGCTTTAAAGGTTGTGTATTGTAGATAATTGAGTAAATTTGGAATCTACAAAGCAATCAAGACCATCGACACTGAAATCCCACATATCGACCTACCCTTAGCCGGCCTGCTCACCCGCCTTGAACTCGGGGGATTCAACCTCAGCCCAGCCGAGAAAGTACGCCTGTTGCAAGTCATCAGCGGCCCGGCCAGCGTACATTGGGACGAACCCCAGAAGTTGCGCTACCTGCTGGCACCCGTCATTGCGCACAGCAAAGCCGAGCAAGAACGTTTTTACATCATTTTTGACCAGTATTACGCCGAAATCCTGGCCAACGCGACCGAAGCCGACAAAGCCGAAGCCAAAGGTGCCTGGCTGAAAACCCTGCGTACCTGGCTGCGCAAATGGTGGAGTACCTTTCCGGCACTGCTTGGATTGGTGCTCCTGGCCTACTTCATTTATCCCCTGCTCAAGCCTGAAACCAAAACCACTTCTATCGGCATTTCTTACATCACCCCCATTCGGGTGGGCGATACCGCAGTGTTTACGCTCAACACCAAAAACATTGATACCGTTGATGTCAACATCCACTGGAGTTTAACAGATAAAGCCAGCGGTACCATCGAAGCAGAAACAGATGGCCTCCGCACCTGGCAGGTACCTTTTACCGTTTTGCAAGGCAACCCCGAAAAAATTATTACAGTTGACATCCACGAAAAACGCCGCGACAGCACCTTCCATTTCGATAGCGACCTGAGGATAGACTGTGTTAATCCGCCACAATTAGATGGACTGGGTTTACCCAACAATTTACCGCCCGGCGAAGATTACACGTTTACCCCGAATGTCATCGAAGCAACGCCGGACTTACAATACCACTGGGACTTTGGCGATGGAGACTCTAGTACTTTGCGCACTCCTACCCACCGCTATGTGGAAAAAGGAAGCTACAACGTTGAACTCAAGGTTACCCGCCCGGGCTTAAGTGGTTTTTGTACAACCTCCACTTCGGCCACCATGCGGGTAGGAGAGGATCAGGTGACTTTGCCCTGGTACGATTTGCAATATGCCCCCGTCCGATTAACTGGAAACTATAACTGGGGCCTTTGGGTGCTCATCGGCTTGTTGGCTGCCGCTATTTTTTATTCCTTATTTCTTTGGGCAAAAACGCAAGCTCCCCGAACCCCCGAACCCCCGAACCCTCCCCCGAACCCTTGACTTCCTCCCCCGACCGCCCGCCCTACGAAATCCCCTTCCGCCCGCTGAACGGCTTGATCCGCAATTTTGCCGGACAATTCCGCCTCGCCGATGCCCTGCGTCGCCGCCAGGAAGGCCAGCGCCAGGAGGTGGACGTCCCCAAAACGGTGGATGTCACCATTGCCAGCGGAGGATTCCCGCGTTTGCAATTCCGCAGCAGCACCAAGCCAGCCGACTACCTGTTTCTGGTGGATGAACAAAACGAAACCAGCCACCAGGGCCGTTTGTTGCGGCATTTGGTCAAGGTGCTGCACGACCAAGACGTACACGCCGAAGTGTTTTATTACCGCAGTGAATTCTTCCATTTTTGGAATGCCCAATATCCGCAAGGCATTACGTTGGAGCAAGTCAGTCGGCTTTGCCCCGAACACCGGGTAATCGTCTTTGGCGATGCCCACGGCTTACTCGACCCTCATGCGCAGGGCAACAAAGTTTTGCGCAGCGAACCCGTAGCCGATTTGCAACGCTGGAAACGCCGCCTCTTGCTCAGTCCCCGGCCACCACAAAGCTGGGACTACCGCGAGGCCAGTTTGCACGCGGTGCTCCCCGTTTTTCCCGCCGATCTGGAAGGACAAATGGCCGCCGCCAACTTCATCGACAACGGCATGGAACCCGATGACCTGCCCTCGGCCTTCAGCACCTGGCGCGAACGCCTGGCCACCACACGCACCGAACCCGACGTCAATCGCCGTTGGCGCAGTGCTAGTGACCACGCCGAATACCTGGGCTACGGCTCGGATTTGTACCGCTGGTTTTGTGCTTTGGCCTTGTATCCCTCGCCAACATGGGAAATTACCCTGGCCGTCGGTGCAGCGCTGGACATCCCACTGAATGCCGATAGTTTGCTGGTGCTGGCGCGGATTCCCAGTTTGCAAGAGGGTAAAATCAACCCGCGTTTGCGCAAGGAATTGCTGGCCGATTTGCAATTGTACGACGAAGAACTGGCCCGTACGGCCATCGCCAACGAATTGGAGGCTTCGCTGGCCGAGGCTGCTCCGGGTTTTGCCAATCGGGCACTGCAAACCAACTTGGCCGTGCAACGTTTTGCGTTGACTCCTTCTAGTCCTGAATCTAAAGCACAGGTAAAACTGTTGCTGGACCAAGGCTGGTTCAATCGCCTGCACATAGAAGACCTCGGCGGCGTGGCGGTACGAGAACTGGCTCCGATGCAACGCTCAAGACCTGCAACCAAGGGTGGATTTACCAAACAAGCGCGGCAAACGGAGGAAACTTATGAGCAAAGTTATGAGCAAAACGTCAGCCAAAGCACTTCCTTCGAGCAACCCTTTTATCCGCTGAACGCGGATGAACCGACCTTGCGGCGCTTTTTGGAGGAAAATGAAGAAATTCCCCCGCAAGAAATACCGGAAGTGGCAAAACCACCCAAGCCACCCTTCATCAATGCAGCGTTTTGGCGACTGCTGGCTCTTTTTGTAGCCTTCGTGGCCTTGGTATCCAGTCTACTCCTGACGGATAACGACCAGCTTTACCGCTGGGTTTTTGGCAAAGACCCCGGCCAGCAGCAGTTTGACCCCAAGGCCAAATTGCGCAGTAACATTTTTGTAAAAGAAATCATCGCAGTAGATAGTGCTGTTATTTTAAACAACGAGGCGGTGCAGCTGTATAAGGAACAGGCATTTCCAGAAATGCTCAAAAATATTCAGGGGGGAGCAAACACCCATAACTGTTGAACATTGGCCAACAGTCAGCCAAGGCCGGATTGGAGCAAGCCTTGCGAGAAAAACCAACTCCATCTTTCCTCGGCACTGAACCTGGCGCGACTGAATTACAACCTGGGAGTGAGTTATTACAATTCCTGGTTGCGGGGAACCAATTTGCCAGAACCGACTGGCTGAAGCATCGAATAGTTCCGGGCCAACCGCGATCTGGCGGATCAATATTTCACTGGAAGCAATATCCGTGCCGTTGAGCAGGAAGCCTTCCAAGGCCTCGGCCTCGCCAGCAAACATGCCGAAGGAGTCATTTATTTTCTGACCAATACCACCAATGATCCCTCCCTGGCCGAGGGCATTCACTATGAACTGGATACCCTCGGTTTTTTTGATACGACCCGCATCAACCCCAATCTGGCGACTTTGTTGCAAAAAGATCCTTCACGAGTCTACGATATTTTTCCGGGTAAAGCCACTAATCTTAGCCTGGAGGTACAGGTTCATTATTCCATCAACCCCACTCGCGACAAAGGCCTGCGCTTACGGTTAGTGGCCGTTGAACGTACTCAGGCCAATAACAATGTACAGCAGCAAGGCCGCAATGCCCGTACCACCCGCGCGCCGGCCTTTGTTTCTGCTCAGGAGCTTCCGGCTCAAGGACGGGATGGTAGAACAAAGTTTACTTTGCGTAGCAAGCTCAATCGCCCCGGAGATCTCCGCCGTACCGATAGCCTGGTGGCCGAGTTGATCCAGATCAACCCCAATCCCAATGCGACCATAGTGGTAGCTCGCCTGGCCATTGCCCATACCCAGCGCTGGGGTTTGCCCCCCGTAAACATTCCCGAGCCGGAGAATACCGAGACCACTTTGAGTGGGCGAGTACTGGACGACCGCAGCGGCGAGCCCATTCCCCAGGCCACCATGATGTATGAGTGGAATACGACTAGCAACAACATCCCCAGTGACCCTGGCGTGAGCGATGCGCGTGGAACTTATACCTTACGCCGGGACTTAAGACGCATCACCGGCTTGACCATCAAGGTAAATAAGGAGGGATATCAGCCCGTTGAACGCAACTTTAACCAGGCGCAATTGCAGCGCTTACCCAATGGGCGCTTTGAAGACATCCGCCTGCTGCCGACCCCTGAACAACAACCTCCCCCCAGGCAGGATGAACAACGCCCGAACATTGAGCAAACAACCTATAAACCCATTGCGCCGGAAATGATCCGGGTGAATGGAGGTACTTTTATGATGGGCTGTGAGGATAAACGAGATAAAGATTGTGAGGACAATGAAAAACCCGCACACGAGGTAACTTTGAGTACCTATTCGATTGGAAAATACGAGGTGACCAATGCAGAGTATGCGGTATTTATGAATGACGTAACCGCCAACCCCAACCGGGTGGATAACCTGGATCGGTACATCACAGAACATGAATGGGGTCTACAAAAAACGACTGTAAATGGCGAAACCCGCTGGCAGCCCGCCAAAGGGTATGAAAAATATCCCGTGATCAATGTTAATTGGGATGGTGCTGTGGCTTATTGCCGCTGGTTAAGCAACAAAACCGGGCAGCAGTACCGCTTGCCTACTGAAGCGGAGTGGGAGTATGCGGCGCGGGGTGGGGAGAATTCTGAGAAAGTTAATTTCCAGTATGCCGGAAGTAATAGGATTGATGAGGTGGCCTGGTATGGCGATAATTCAAAGGGGACCAATCCGGTCGGGCGGAAAAAAGCCAATCAGTTGCGCATACACGACATGAGTGGGAATGTGTATGAGTGGTGTCAGGATTGGTATGGGGATTATTCTGGTAATAAACAGACGAATCCTGGAGGGGCAAACTCGGGCTCTAGCCGTGTGTATCGTGGCGGTGGCTGGAACTACGGCGAGAGGTACTGCCGCGTGTCCTATCGCAACTACAGCACGCCAGCGGGCCGCTACAGCCCCTTGGGCTTTCGTCTTGCCCTCTAGTTGCTGAGGTTTGCAGATCTGTCGTTCTGTTGAGCTAAAAAAATGCCCGCAAATAGCCCCGCTTAGGTCATCAGCGAGCGGGAGCGAGCCGATGGCCTGATGCAGGGCTATGGCGTGTGCGGTGCGGTTCAAATGAGGATTTTACATGTCACTTCGTGAGCGATCGTCGAGCCCGCTCGCGGCAGCGAGCAATTTGGGATCGACGAGCGCCCCACGAAGTGGCGAGTAATTGGTTCAACATAAGCAGGATTTTACTTTACGTTTGACGTAGTACCTCCCACTCCGTGAACTCCACTGCATAAAAGCGACAACAATGGGAACGCGGATGACGCGGATTAAGCGGATTTTCGCTGATCAAATCCGTGTAAATCCGCTTAATCCGCGTCATCCGCGTTCCCATTGTGATTCCTGCGACAGAGCCGAAGGCTCCGAGCAGGGGTTGTACAAACTCAACCTCTCCGAAAGCCTAAAACTTTCGGAGAGGGGTTCGAGATGGTTATTCTACTTCAAAATATACTCCGCCAACCAATCCCCCACTTGTGAGGTTTTGAAGGCTTTGGCCTTATCCGTAGCAATGTCTTCCGTAACCGCATCAGCAGCCAGGGAGGCATCCACCGCGTCGCGTACCGCTTTTGCTTCGGCGGGCAGTTTGAGGCCCAGTTCCAAGAGCAATGCAGCCGAAAGTACCGTGCCAATCGGGTTGGCGATGTCTTTACCCGCTGCTTGGGGGTACGAGCCGTGGATCGGTTCAAACACCGAGGTATGAACCCCCACCGATGCCGAAGGCAACAAGCCCAGTGATCCGGTGATCACACTCGCCTCGTCAGAAAGGATGTCGCCGAACATGTTTTCGGTCAGCATCACGTCAAATTTCTTGGGCCACTGGATGATTTGCATGGCTGCGTTGTCGACGAACATGTAATCCACTTCCACATCGGGATAATCGGCCACCATACCTTGCACCGTCTCGCGCCACAAACGGGAAGTGGCCAGTACGTTGGCTTTGTCCACTACGGTCATACGTTTGTTGCGCAGGCGGGCGTATTCGAAGCCAAGTTTGGTGATGCGGGTTACCTCCTCTTTGGTGTACACGCAGGTATCGTAAGCTTTTTCGCCATTTTCACTGCGGCCACGGGGTTCGCCGAAATAAATCCCGCCGGTCAATTCGCGGATCACCACAAAGTCAGCACCTTCCACCAGATCGGGGCGCAGGGGAGATTTGTGGATCAGGGATGGAAAAGTATTGATGGGGCGGATGTTGGCGTACAAACCCAGTTTTTTGCGCATGGCCAGGAGGCCTTGCTCGGGGCGTACTTTCGCCTTCGGATCGTTGTCGTACTTGGGATCACCGATGGCACCAAACAGTACCGCATCGGCATCCATACAAATCTGGTGGGTTGATTCCGGGTAGGGTTCACCTACCTCATCGATGGCGTGAGCGCCCGTGATGCCAAAGGTGAAATCAAATTCATGACCGAATTTTTTGCCAATGGCTTCCAGTACTTTTACTGCTTGCGCCACTACTTCCGGGCCAATACCGTCGCCGGGAAGTTTTGCGATAGTGAATTTCATTTTTTAGAGTTTTAGGGTTCGGGGGTTCGAAGGTTCGAGGGTTCGGTGACCAGCACCTCGACTTCGCTCGGTGACCGGTCGCTGAACCCACGAACCTTCGAACCCACGAACCCTTATTGATTTTCGATAAGATTCAACATTTTGATCGTCGCCTTGATCGCCGCGATGGCCTGATCAGAATCCAGCCCGCTGGTTTTAAAGGGACGGCCTTCATCCTGTTGCCAGGTGATGGCGGTTTGGCACAAGGCATCCGTTTTTCCGCCCGGAGGAATGGTGACCACGTAATCCGTCAGGCGCGGCAGGTTTTTACCCAAAGATTGATAAATCTGGCGCAGCGCGCTCATGAAGGCGTCGTATTGGCCATCCCCGTCGGCGGTGCGCTCGTAGGTTTTGCCATCAATTTCAATGCTGAGGGTTGCTACCGAGCGCAGACCTGCGGCTACCGAAAGGGCGTAGTTTTTGATGCGCACCCGCTGGGTGAGGGTTTGTTTGTCCAGTACATCGGCGATGATGTAGGGCAAGTCCTCCTGAGTGACGACCTCTTTGCGGTCGCCCAATTCATTGACGGCTTTGGTCACCAGGCGCATTGATTCTTGGTCAAGTTCGATGCCCAGTTCTTCCAGGTTTTTGCGGATGCTGGATTTGCCCGCCATTTTACCCAGGGCGTAAGAGTGCTTACGGTTGAAGCGCTCGGGGCTCAAGTCGTTGTGGTAGAGGTTGCCCTTTTGGTCGCCATCGGCGTGGATGCCGCTGGTTTGGGTAAACACAAATTCACCAATGATCGGCTTGTTGGTCGGAATCCGCACCCCGGAGTAGGACTCCACGAGTTTGCTCACGGAGTACAGTTTTTTCTCGTCCACCGAAACCTCGCAGTGCAGGTGGTCTTTCAATACCCCCACCACGCTGGACAGTGAAACGTTGCCCGCGCGTTCGCCCAGGCCGTTGAGGGTAACGTGAATACCCGCCACCCCGGCCTTTACGGCAGCCATGACGTTGGCGGTAGCCAGGTCGTAGTCGTTGTGGGCGTGAAAATCAAAACTCAGGTTGGGAAAACGTTGCTGCACATCGGCGCAATAGGTAAAGGTCTCGTCGGGATTGAGGATGCCCAGGGTATCGGGCAAAAGCACGCGGTGAACCGTAGCTTTGCTCAAACCTGCGAGGATAAAATAAACGTATTCGGGCGAAGTACGCATGCCATTCGACCAATCTTCGAGGTATACATTGGAACGAATGCCCAGTTTTTCGGCCCGCGCCAGCACATCGAGGATGTCGGCGAGGTGTTCTTCTTTGGTTTTGCGCAGCTGTTGGATACAGTGGCGCTCCGAGCCTTTGGTGAGCAGGTTGAGTACTTTGGCACCGGTATCGCGCATCCAGTTGAGGGAACGATCGCCATCCACAAACCCCAGAATCTCGATCCGATCGATGAAGCCTTTTTCTTTGGCCCAGTCCATGATCTTTTTGACCGCCGTGAATTCTCCTTCCGAAACGTGCGCAGAAGCAATTTCAATGCGGTCGACCTTGAGCTCTTCCAGCAACAAACGAGCTATCTTCAATTTCTCCTGATCGGTAAACGATACGCCGGAGGTTTGTTCACCATCCCGGAGGGTGGTGTCCATGATCTCGATCTTCCTTCCCATTTTTTTTAGCGAATAACGAAAAGCGAAAAGCGAAAAACAAAACCGGAGGCGGGTCTGAAAAGCAGAAGACTTACTAAAAGATTTGAAACTTTAATAAGCCTATCCTATTCATGTTCGCTTTCGCTATTCGCTATTCGCTATTCGCTTTTCGCTTAAGTTATGCTCTGCTTTGTTCGAACTTCGCGATTTTATCTTTCATGTTCAACAAATAATCGATGTCGTCGTATCCGTTGAGCATGCACTCTTTTTTGTAAGAATTGATTTCGAAGTTGAAAGATGCGCCAGTTGCATCGATCGTGAAGGTTTGTGTCTCCAGGTTTACCGTGAAGGTGGTTTGGTGATCCGCTTCGATGGCAGAAAAAATGTGCGCCAGAAACTCATCCGATACCTGTACGGGTAAAAGGCCGTTGTTGAGCGCGTTATTTTTGAAAATATCGGCAAAAAAGCTGCTCACCACCACTTTGAAACCATAATCCGTGATGGCCCAGGCGGCGTGCTCACGGCTGGAACCACAGCCAAAATTTTTGCCACTCACCAAAATATCGCCACTGTAACGTGGGTTGTTGAGCACAAAATCAGCGATCGGCTGGTTGTTGGAATCGTACCGCCAATCGCGGAAGAGGTTTTCACCGAAGCCATCCCGGGTCGTTGCTTTTAAGAAGCGGGCAGGGATGATCTGGTCGGTGTCGACGTTTTCTATATGAACGGGTACCGCTGAGGAGTGTACCAAATGGAATTTTTCGCGTGCCATTGTTTTTAGTTGAAGGGTTGAAGTGTTGAAAAGTTGAAAAGAAGTTTAAGGGTTTGTAAGCAGATTCGTTCACCAACTAATGGGCTCTAAACCTTTCTAACCCTTAAACTTCTTTTCAACTTTTCAACACTTCAACATTTAAACTTAATTAAAATCTCGTGGATCAACAATTTTCCCCGTTACCGCCACCGCAGCAGCCGTAATCGGGCTGGCCAGCATGGTGCGGGCGCCGGGGCCTTGACGGCCTTCAAAGTTGCGGTTGGACGTAGACACCGCGTATTTGCCCTTGGGGATTTTATCCTCGTTCATGCCCAAACAAGCTGAGCATCCGGGTTGACGCAATTGGAAACCAGCCGCTTCAAAAATGGCGACCAAGCCCTCTTCTTGCGCTTGTTTTTCTACTTGTTTGGAACCCGGTACGATCCAGGCGGTGATGTTGTCGGCTTTTTGTTTGCCTTTGACAAACTCGGCTACGGCGCGCAAGTCTTCGATGCGGCCATTGGTGCAACTGCCCACAAACACGTAATCGACCGTTTTACCCAACAGGCGCTCACCGGGTACCAGCCCCATGTAATCGAGTGATTTGGCAAAGCTGGTGCGGTTCGATTCTTCTATTTCGTTCAGCGCAGGCACATTCGCGGTGATCTTGATGCCCATACCCGGGTTGGTGCCGTAAGTGATCATCGGCTCAATGTCGGCGGCATCGAAGTGCAATTCGGCATCAAATACCGCGTCAGCATCGGTGTACAACTCGCGCCATTTGGCCACGGCGGCGTCAAAGTCAGCACCTTTAGGAGCGAACTCACGGCCACGGATGTATTCAAAGGTTGTTTCGTCAGGAGCGATCAAACCACCACGGGCACCCATTTCGATGCTCATGTTGCACACCGTCATGCGGCCTTCCATGCTCAGGTTGCGGAAAGCGGAACCAGCGTATTCTACAAAATAGCCGGTGCCTCCGCTGGCGGTGATCTTGGAAATGATATACAGAATGATGTCTTTGGCACCTACTCCTTCACCCAGCTCACCATCCACCGTGATGCGCATGCGCTTGGCTTTGGATTGCATGAGGCACTGGGTAGCCAACACCATTTCAACTTCAGAAGTACCAATACCAAAGGCCACACTGCCAAAAGCACCGTGGGTAGACGTATGGCTGTCGCCACACACAATGGTCATACCTGGTTGGGTAATGCCCAGTTGTGGCCCAACCACGTGTACAATCCCCTGGTACGGGTGGTTCAAACCATAGAGGGTTACGCCGTGTTTTTGGCAGTTCTCGGTCAGTTTGTCCACCTGAAAGCGGGAAAGCTCGTCGCGAATGGGCTTATCCTGATCAATGGTAGGTACGTTGTGGTCAGGGGTGGCCACCGTGCGGTTGGTGCGGAATACCTTCAGTCCGCGTGCATCCAGTCCGGCAAAAGCTTGCGGACTGGTTACTTCATGGATCAGGTGTTGGTCGATGTACACTACACTTGGTCCATCTTCGATCTGTTCAACAACGTGGGCGTCCCAGATCTTATCGAATATCGTTTTACCAGCCAATTTTTGAGGATTTTAAAGATTTCGCAAAATGGTCAGCAAAATTATGAAGTTTTGGCAGAATAATTTGAATGGATGAAAAGGCTGGAAAAAATGGAAGCTGGAAAAAATGACTGGTTTTTTTAAAAAGCACTTTTGTCTAAATAGGGCTAAAAGCCGCGTAAATGCTGGTTTTTAGGTGATTTTTATCAGTTAGTCCTAAAGCCCTATAAACCAGGTTAAAGGCCGGGCGGGCTTCGTAAAAAGGGCCAATTCAGTATTCCTGAACCAGCCCTTTTGTTACTTTTATTTGATCCTTAAATCCCCAACACCTTCCGGTTAAACGCCTCATCCGATCCCGCGCCTGCGAAATCGTCAAACGCCTTTTCAGTAACCTGGATGATGTGGTCGGCAATGAACTGCGCACCTTCTTCGGCACCCTGTTCGGGGCTTTTGATGCAGCATTCCCATTCCAATACCGCCCAGCCGTCGTAGTCGTACTGGGATAGTTTACTGAAGATGGCGCTGAAATCTACCTGGCCATCGCCCAGTGAGCGGAAGCGGCCAGCGCGATTGACCCAGCCCTGGAAACCACTGTAGACCCCTTGTGAACCCGTGGGGTTGAACTCGGCGTCTTTGACGTGGAATGCCTTGATGCGGTCGTGATACAGATCGATGAAAGCCAGATAATCCAGGCATTGCAACACAAAGTGGCTTGGGTCGTAGTTGATGTTGGCCCGTGGGTGACCATTTAGCTCTTCCAAAAACATCTCAAAGGTAACGCCATCGTGGAGGTCTTCGCCAGGGTGCAGCTCGTAACAAGCATCTACTCCATTGTCCTCAAATACATCCAGGATTGGTTTCCAGCGTGCTGCCAATTCTTTGAATCCGGTTTCTACCAAACCCGCCGGGCGTTGGGGCCAGGGATAGAGGAAGGGCCATAGCAAGGCACCGGAGAAAGTAACGTGTGAGTTCAGCCCCAGATTTCTACTGGCTTTTGCCGCCCATTTCACCTGCTGAACCGCCCATTCGGTACGCGCTTTGGAGTTGCCGTGTACTTCTGCTGGCGCAAAACCATCAAACATGGCGTCGTAAGCAGGATGTACGGCGACCAATTGCCCTTGCAAGTGTGTCGACAATTCGGTGATCGACAACCCGTGGTCATCAATTTTGCCGATCAATTCATCGCAGTAGGTTTTGCTTTCAGCGGCGGTTTTGAGGTCGATCAAACGGGCATCCCAGGTAGGAATTTGGATACCTTCGTAGCCCAGGCCTGCTGCCCATTGGCATACACTGTCCAAGCTATTGAATGGGGCTTCATCGCCCATGAACTGCGCCAGGAAAATGGCGGGTCCTTGAATGGTTTTCATGTCTGTTATAGGTTAAAAGGTTCGGGGGTTCGAGGGTTCGGGGGCTCGAGGTAACCCTTGAACCTTCGAACCCCCGAACCTTCGAACCCTATTTTCCAATATCGTACAGCCCCCAACGATTGGGGTCTACTTCCGGTTTGTCTCCCGGGTTGAAAGATAAGGTAATGGTTTCTTTACCCAAATCAATCCGCTGAATTTTTCCATTAATTTTTACTTCGATGGGAAAAGTAAAGGGCAAATTCTGGGGCGTTTCCCAGTGAAGGCTAATGGCTTGGCCTTCTACTTTGGAAACGAGTTTGGGCAAATTCGCTTGACGCAGGTATACATCAAAAAACCAGCCGAGGGGTTTCCCACTCTCTGCTTCACAAATCAACTGAAAATCATGGGTCGTAACAAAATGGCATTGGCTACCATCGACGATTTTTTCAGCCTCAGCGTTGGCGTAGCACAGGCGACGCATGGATTTCAATAAAGCTTCTTTGCCGATTACGGCGCGCAAGGCGTGTAAAATCCAGGCACCTTTGGCATAAATGGGTGCCCGGTAAATTTGTTTGGAGGTTTGGGAGGCGAAGGGCGCTACGGCCAGGTTATTGGGGAAGCGGCGGGAATTGTTCATGAATTCATGGTAGCCCGCCATGCCTTTGAGTTCTTCCATGTACAAGGCTTGCATGTACGTACAAAAACCTTCGTGAATCCACATGTCTTTCCAGTCGTAATTGGTGACCAGATTGCCCCACCATTCGTGGCCAAATTCATGGTGGTGCAGCGCATCAAAACCCCAATCTTTGCCCCCGGTCATGCTGCCATTGTTGAAGTTGGCGCCGTAGGCAATGATGCTTTGGTGCTCCATCCCCAGGTGCGGGGTTTGTACAACACCATATTTATCGATGCGGAAAGGGTAGGGGCCCAGTAATTTTTCGTAAAACTTGATGTGCTCGAAGATTTCGGTGAACAGCTTTTTGCCTTTATCGTAATCCTCGGGAAGTACATAAAAAACAACGGGAAAGGTTTCGCCAGCTACACTTTTGTACGATCCTTCGATGGACCGATAAGGCGCAATATTCAAGGCAACGTTGTAGATGTTGATGGGGGTAGAAATGTACCAATTATAGGTTTTGGTGCCGTCTTTGTGGGTGCTGGTATTCAACAACTTGCCATTACAAGCAGCGACCAAAGTTTCGGGTACTCTAACGTGCAAAGCCATCGAATCGGGCTCGTCGGATACGTGGTCTTTGCAAGGCCACCAGAGGTCGGCACCTTCGCCCTGGCAGGTGGTAGCGATCCAGGGGGCACCCGCTTTGGTGGTCGCCCAGGTGAATCCGCCGTCCCAGGGTGCGCGGGCAGCTACCCGGGGTTTGCCACCATATAATATACGTACCGAGATTTGTTCGCCAGCCTGGCGGGTGAAACCCAGATCGATCCAGATTTTGCCAACCTTGCGTAAGTAAGGAGCGACACTTGGTTTTTGAGGGTTGGACAAATCCCATACTTCCTGTACGCTCAAAAGGGTATCCAGATCCAGCACCAACTGATTCATGGGGTGCAGTACCTTGGCCCGCACGATGACCTGCCCCTCCAGTTCACGGGTATCGGGCATGATGCGTACGCTGAGGTCGTAAAAACTCACATCGTAGGCTGCTTGTTCGGGACTAAGCGGGCCACCGGAATCGAGAATGGCGATTTGGGCGGGAATAAGAGCGGATGCTTTCCTATATTTTTGTCAAAAGTTCCTTGGAAGTGTGCTGACAAAATAAAGCATGCAAGCTAGAAAAGAAACTCTATTCATCGATTGCAGATCTTTAGTAAATTGCCATGATTAGAAGAGTTATCGCTCAATGGCTAACGATTGCAGCCGTTAAAGATGGTCCGATTATTGGAAACCTAGCCCAAGTTTATTCAAACAAGCTTTTACCTAAGAAAAATTGTCATGATACCATCTGCCAGCTGTTTGGCTTTAACGCGAGCAACAAACTTGCAAAGTAAGACTGATAAGGGGTTGGCTTGTTTCTTTCAAGGTATCAGAAAAAGTTCTAATTTTGAATCAGTGCTGGTAGCTAGAAGCGCTTAACGAATCTTTTCCCATGATCGACAACATCATCGTCAAATTACTCCTCGCCCCCTTGTCCCTCCTGTACGGCATCGGGATTACCCTGCGCAATGCCTTTTACAGCAATGGGATCATTCGCTCGGTCAAGTTCAACCTGCCTGTGATTTCTGTGGGCAACCTTTCCATGGGCGGGGCGGGTAAGACGCCTCATATCGAATACCTGTTGATGCTTTTGCACAATTACCTCGAAGTGGCTACACTTAGTCGGGGCTACAAGCGCAATACAGCTGGCTACCTGGATGTTTTGCCCGAGCATAGTGCAGCCGAGGTAGGTGATGAACCCTTGCAGTTTCGCCGGAAGTTCCCCGATGTAACCGTTTCAGTTTGTGAAAATCGAGCCTATGGCATTCCACAAATGGTGGGGCGTCACCCTGAAATTCAAGCCATTTTGCTCGATGATGCCTTTCAGCACCGCGCGGTTGTTCCGGGATTGAACATCATGCTGACCGAATACGACCGGCCTTTTTTTCGTGATTTTTTATTGCCTGCCGGGCGTCTGCGCGAATGGCGTGGAGCATACCGCCGTGCCGATGTACTCATTGTGAGCAAATGCCCACCTGATTTGAGCCTAGAACAGAAGCAGGTCATGATTGAAAAATTGGCACCACTGGCACATCAGCAAGTATTTTTTACCCATTATTTGTACGAAGATCCCTACTATTTACTCAATCCCGGATACAAAAAAGTGTTGGACAAAGACACGGATGTGTTGTTGTTGAGCGCCATTGCGGGTACGGATTATCTTTTGTCTAACCTTGCGCCACGGGTTGCGACGGTTACCAGTCAGGAGTACGCCGATCACCACAATTTTACTTCGACCGACTTATTCGATATCCGGGGGCAATTTTTGCGTTTGGACTCCCCCAATAAAATTATCCTCACGACAGAAAAGGACGCCATGCGGCTCGAAGCACACCGGGAATACATCCAAGCAGAAAATCTTCCTATCTTCGTTTTGCCTATTTCCGTGGCTTTTCTTTTTAATGAAGGCCCTCAATTTGATCAATTGATCCAAAATTATTTGCTCAATTTTAAAGTTTGAGTTTTTTGTATTCTCTAAAACCTACGTCGTGAGTTTGCTACAACGCATCGTCTACACCATTTTAAAAGCTTTGGTAAAAATTGTAGTACATGTTTACTACCCACACATTTACCTGGAGGGCAAGGACAAATTAAAGCTAAAAGGCCCGACCATTGTGCTTGGGAATCACCCCAATACCCTGATGGATGCGCTCAATGGTGCCATTTGGGTAGACCAGCCGGTCTATTTTCTGGCCATGGCGCGTTTGTTTAAGCCCGATTGGGTAGGAAATATCCTGCGTTTTTTGTTTTGTATCCCTTTGGAGCGCCGTAAAGACAATGGTGGCGGCCCGGTAGACAATGAAGATTCTTTTCGGCAGGCCATCGAACATCTTTCCAAACAGCGCCATTTGTTCATCGCTCCTGACGGAGGCAATGAATTGGAGCGCAACCTTTTGCCCTTAAAAACAGGCACAGCACGGATAAGCCTCGGCGCTGAACATTTGCAGGATTTTCAGTTGGGGTTGCGCATTTTGCCCCTGGGGTATACCTATTTTGGGGACCGTGAGCAGTTTGGCAGCGAGATGTTGATCCAGGCTGGCGAACCCATTTTTTTGAAAGATTTTGCCGAAATCTATGCATCAGACCCTCAAGGAACGGTGCGCCGCTTGACGGCACTTTTGGAAAAACGCATGCAGGATTTGCTCCTGAATGTCAAAGACGAGGAAGAAGACCAAATGTTGCATACCCTGGAAGAATTGCTGCGTGATGAGGCACCTTTGCCCTTGTCCGATTTTTTCCAGCGCAGCAAAGCTCTGATGTACCGCTTGCGCAATTTTTCTATTGAAGCTCCGGAGCAACACGCTTTGTTTTTGGCTCAGGTGCAGGCTTACGCAGCAGCGCTCAAATCAGTCAGGATTCGTTCAGGTGCGGTGTATATACAGCAACTTGGGCCAGTCGCGCGCCAACAGCAACTCCTTCCTTTTTACTTGCTTTTACCCATTTGGGCTTTTGCGGCCATCAATCATTGGCCAGCCACCGCTTTGTGCCGTTTTGCGGTTCGTCGATTCAATCTTCATGTTGGGTATAAAACGACGGTGGAGCTTTGTGTAGGTTTATTGGCGGTTCCCATTTTTTATGCATTGCAATCTTTATTCGTTGAGGCCATGAGTTCAACTGCCTGGAGCTGGGGATATCTGGCCGCAACCATTGGCACAGGCTTAATTGCGCTGAAAAACAAACGACGCATCGACAATGGATTGTCGTACCTGAAGCTGAAAAATGCTGGCCCAATCAAGGATAAGTTAGCCCAAGAAAGAGCGGCGCTCGTGACCCGTTTGCATGACTTACTTCAATCGATTCCGCAGTAAATGGGCACCACGATCATTGGATTGGTTTTTATGGGTGCCACCCTGGTGCAAGTGCTCTTTTGGTTGTTGTTGTTTTCCCGTTTGGGCAGGCACGCTGAACCTGTTAATTTAGAGCCAGGAGCAGCCTCAAAGCGAACTTCCACCCGTGTCGATCATCATTTGTGGATGTAATGAAGCGGACAATTTGAGTAAATTTCTCGACCGTTTTCTCAGCCAGGACTACCCTTTCTTTGAAGTAATCGTGGTTAACGACAATTCCGTTGACAATAGTGAAAAAATTTTGTTGGAGTTTAAAAAAAAATATTCGATCTTACGTCCCGTTACGATCAAAGAGCAACATCCACCAGGCAAAAAATACGCTTTGCAGGTGGGGATTGCAGCCGCAAAATACGATTTGCTTCTTTTGAGTGACGCCGACTGCTATCCATCTTCCCCCCATTGGATTCGTTTTATGCAGTCGACGATTAAAAATGATGTTTTGATTGGACTAGGTTACAGTCCATTTGAATATCGCCACGGTTTACTCAACCGTTTTATTCGCTTTGAGGCCATATACACTGCTATTCAGTACTTCTCCTTTTCCATTGTGGGCATGCCTTACATGGGTGTTGGTCGAAATTTAATCTACGCTAAATCACTTTACCAACGTCAACAGGGTTTTTCTGCGCATTTGGACATTGCTTCCGGTGATGACGATCTATTTGTCAATGCCGCCGCAAATGGGAGGAATACCGCAGTGATGTTGGCTGCAGAAAGTTTTGTTTTTTCGATCCCCAAAACGACTTGGGGAGGCTACTACCATCAAAAATCGCGTCATTTGACCACTGGCACACGCTACAAACCACTGCACCAACTGTGCCTGGGTTTGTTGTCCGCCAGCCACTTCTTGCATTATACCGCAGGATTGGCCTGGGGTGTTGCTACGGGTCAATG
The DNA here is from genome assembly GCF_016718685.1 of Haliscomenobacter sp. Lineage (GTDB taxonomy): Bacteria > Bacteroidota > Bacteroidia > Chitinophagales > Saprospiraceae > Haliscomenobacter. The sequence continues at coordinate 80,907 of NZ_JADKCX010000002.1, forward strand.
GAGCATGATCTTGGTTTTTTACCTGGCGCGAGCCACGGTAGTAGCAACGGTAAGTCGACCCATTCTGAGCCGCTTGAAAGCCCTTTCACTCTGGCCCTGGATGCTTTTTCTGGATGTACTTTATCTTTTCTACTATCTCGTGTTCGCGCCGGTTTTGATAATCGGCAACCCACGGACATGGAAACACTAGCACAACACAAAACCGCCCGCCGCCGGGGCAAAGACGATCACAGCCTGGTTGAATTGGCCGTAAATGGCAATCAACGCGCCTACAGTATTTTAGTGGAACGGCATCAAAGCAGTTTGCTCCGAACCATTCAAAGAATTGTACCCAATCGGGTCGACGCAGAGGACCTTGCACAGGAATCGTTTGGAAAGGCTTTTAGTAACCTTGGGACGTACCGCCCACAGCACGCTTTTGGTACATGGCTACAACGCATTGCAATCAATCACTGCATTGACCACCAACGCAAACGCCGATTACACACATTGTCTATCGACACCCAGATTCATGAAGAATTTGAAGGGCGTTACTCCGAAAACATTCGATCCAACACGATGAATCCGGAAGAGAGCCTTATTTCTGCTCAAAAACGAGCCCTCATTAGAACAATGATTACACAACTCAATGAACGTTACCAGCTCATCGTGGAGATGCGTTACTTTGAAAACCTTACGTATGCCGAAATCGCTGCTGAAATGCACGTTCCTTTGGGTACGGTAAAAGCACAATTGCACCGAGCCAAAGAAATCCTGCATGGAATGCTGTGTACACCTGATTCTGCCGCATATTAGGTTGGTTCGTAGAGACGCGTGAATCGCGTCTCTACGCATCAGTAAAAAAACACATCAGGACACACCATTTTAGTGTACATTAGCATCTGCTTTTGTACACTAAAAATCCCTGATTATGCGCAGGTTATACTATTTGAGTTGTACGATATTTATTTGCCTGATGTCGGCTTGTAAGCAAGACTCAGGCAATTTTGAAAAACAGGTTGAGATTAGCGATGCTTCTGCTCCTCAATCTGAGGCTGCCCCACCACCACCTCCTCCTCCTGGAGAGGTATCGCCCAAAGAAGTTAAAGACGAGGCGAATGTCGAAATCAAATTGATCAAAACCGGGACGCTGGAGTTTGAGACCTCGGATTTAGGGAGTACCTATCAGCGCATTCGAAATGCGGCACAAACCAATGCGGGATTCGTAAGCAATGAATCTACAGCCAACGAATATGACCGGATTGTACAACATCTGACCATTCGGGTACCGTCGCGAAATTTTGATCCGTTGGTAACGGCGATTTCCAAAGGGGTGAAGCATTTTGACACCAAAAATATCGAGGCTGTCGATGTCACTGAAGAATTTGTGGATGCGGAGGCTCGCCTCAAAACCAAAAAACAGGTTGAACAGCGGTATCAAGACCTACTCAAGCGCGCCAACAAAATTTCTGAAATCCTGGAAATTGAAAAACAGATCGGGGAACTACGCGCCGAGATTGAATCTATCGAAGGACGTTTGCGCTACCTCAGCAATCGAGTGGATTATTCAACATTGGATATTCGTTTTTATAAAAAGGTCGCCGAGCACAGAGTTGTGGAAGAAAACCGGTTCGGTCGTGCATTCCGGAACGGATGGGATGGAATGGTCAGTTTTCTGATCGGCCTTACTTCAATTTGGCCATTTTTAATCATTTTTGGTGTTGGTGGGTATTTCTTCTGGCGTCGCTGGAGAAAAAAATAACTTCAATTTTTAGCCACAAAGCCAAAAAGGCGCTAAGTACATTTAAACTTAGGGCCTTTTTGGCTTTGTGGCTAAGATAACAACATTATCCCGCCACACTACTCTCGTAAGCAGCAGCATCCATCAACCCCTCCAGTTGGGCAGGGTCGCTCATCTTGATTTTGATGATCCAGCCCTCGCCGTAAGGATCCGTATTGACCAGATCGGGCGCGCCATCCAGGGCAGCGTTAACTTCCAGTACTTCACCATCTACGGGCATGAAGAGGTCAGAAACGGTTTTTACGGCCTCCACGGAGCCAAACACTTCGTTGGCGTTGAGTTGGTTCCCCACGGTGTCTATGTCTACATAAACAATATCGCCCAATTCACCCTGAGCAAAATCGGTGATGCCAATGGTGGCAATATTGCCTTCCGATACGCTGACCCATTCGTGTTCGGAGGTATAACGCAAGTCTTGAGGAAAATTCATAGCTGAATTGTTTGTAGGACTTGTCGGAACAAGTCTGGTGTTTAAAGATTGGTTTTATTGATTATTGCACCTGGCTTTTGCTTTGTGCTCCGCCAAATACTGACGAACCCATTCGGTAGTAACCGATTTTGGCCGTTCGAGGGGAAACCCAATGCCCGTGACCAACACAAGGCAGCCAATACACCCAATGCCCGGGAAACCCCAAACAAAACGGTATAATAGCCATACTCCTTCAAGCCATAGTGGACCAACAAGGCACCAGAATGAGCGTCTACGTTTGGCCAGGGGTTTTTCACTTTACCCAGGCTGCTCAGAATACCGGGCACAACGTCAAATACTTTCCAAACTACTTCTACTACATCATCGTGGCGAATGTATTCTTTGGCGAATTCCATTTGGGCCATAAAGCGGGGGTCTGGTCGGCGCAATACCGCGTGACCATAACCGGGCACCACCTGTCCTTTGGCCAAAGTAGCGTGTACGTAATCTGCGATTTGTTCTTTGGTCGGCGCGGTTGTACCCAATTCTTCGAGCATATCGAAAATCCATTTGATCACTTCCTGATTGGCCAGGCCGTGCAAAGGACCGGCCAGGGCGTTCATCCCTGCGGCAAAGGTCAAATAGGGATCGCTGAGGGTAGAACCCACCAGATGGGTGGTATGAGCAGAGGCGTTTCCACCTTCGTGATCGGCGTGGATGGTTAGGTACAGGCGCATCAAGGCTTTGAATTCTTCATTCTCAAAACCCAACATATGGGCGTAGTTGCCCGACCAGTCTTCCGTTGTGCTAGGGGCGATGTGTTGCCCGGCCGCGTAAGTGCGGCGATAAATGTACGCGGCCACTTGTGGAAGCTTGGCGATGAGGTTCATCGTGTCTTCGTAAGTAGCATCCCAGTACTCGTCTTTATTCATGCCTTCGTCGTAACGGGCAGCAAAGATGCTCTCCGTTTGCATCGCATTGATGGCAATCGAGAACTGGGTCATGGCGTGTGTGTTGGCAGGCAGAGCGTCCAGTGTGCTGAATACGTGAGCAGGTACTGCACTGCGTTTGCGCCACTCTTCCGTCAGCCAATCGGCTTCAGCTTTGGTTGGCACTTCACCCACCAGCATCAACCAGAATAGGGCTTCTGGTAGCGGTTCTTTGCCGTCTTTACCTTTGGGGAGTTGTGCTTTCAATTCCGGAATCGACATATTCCGAAAGCGGATACCTTCCATTGCGTCCAATTCGGAGGTTTCCCACACCATCATTTTGATGTCGCGGGCACCGCCATAAATTTGTCCGAGGTTTACGTCATCCACCATCAATTCGCTGTACTCCTTGAGCAAGGATTTGATTTCGACTTTGAGTGCGCTGGATTTCTCGTAGAATTTTTTCTTGAGGGTATCCATTCAAGTAAGTGTTATGGTTAGTAATGTTGTTCGCTGGTTTATTTTGGGCACAACCCGCATGAATATTTCGCGCAGGTCATTTCGCGCGCAAAAATATTACATTCATTCCGCCAAAAAAAAACTATTTGGCAAGGATTTACCACTTCAGCCCATTTTATTTTTGCAAGCCCCATTTGGGTACGGTAGAGACGTGATGCATCTCGTCAGTACCGAAATCCGCTGTTGAAAAGAAAACGCTTCAAGTGTAGAAGGGTTTGCTTCCGGTTCCTGTTTCCGTAAAAATGCAATAATAATTTGGTTTTTTAAGGTCAGCCAGATTTCCTTTCTGCTTCTTTTTTAGTTTTGTTGTTCATTTAAGCATTTCCGCATGTTGATTGTAAACGATGTATTGGTTAGTGATGAAGTAGTACAGGAGCATTTCATCTGCGATTTGGATGCCTGCAAAGGTGCGTGTTGTTGGGAAGGCGACTTTGGTGCGCCGCTGGAGAAGGCCGAATTGCCCATTCTCGACGAGATTTACGACTCCATCAAAGGCTTTTTGACCAGCGATGGCCGGGCAGCCATTGAGGCGCAAGGCAAATACACCTATGTGGAGGAAAACAAGGGTTACGCTACCCCGTTGGTCAACAACGCGGCTTGTGCCTACCTTACTTACGATAATTTTGGGATTGCCAAGTGTGGCATCGAGCTGGCTCAGCAGGCCGGTGCCACTGATTTTATCAAACCGATCTCTTGCCACCTCTATCCGATCCGAGTCAGCTCCGAGGTGTCGGGATTTGAAGGACTGAACTACGAGCGTTGGCACATTTGTTCAGCGGCTTGTACCCTGGGAAAAAAAGAAAAAGTCCCGGTTTACGTGTTTTTGAAAGACGCACTGACCCGGAAGTACGGGGAGGATTTTTATGCCGAGTTGTGCGAGGCGGCGAAGGTGTTGGAGGAGTGATAAACAAACAAAAAAAGGCCGTACACAAGATGTGCCGGCCCCAAAAAACACCTAAAACCCTATTAACTAACCTATAAACTATTCATCAATAAGTTGTGCAAGTACTGGACTCGCTTCTACCTTATTAACTACTATTTAAAGCAAAAAGTTTCGCGTAGCGTCGAAATCTGCGTCTTGCTGGCGACAGAATGTTGATTTTAGCGAATGTATTGTAACTAACAGTATCAAGTCGGAAAGGTTTATTTCAATTCGCCTTGAATATATCTGTTTTCTTCTAACAAGACAATATCCGAAGGGTAAAAGTTGGCACTTTGTCAACTTTTTTTCAAAGAAAATAAAAATGAGATGATGAAAGATGAGATAGATTGATGAATGATGAATGATCCTAAGTTCTAACGCACAACCCAAATTCATCATTCATCATTCATAACTCATCATTAAAGAATTAGCCCACTGCAATTTGCTGCACTTTAGGCAGGGCCTCTTCTTTTTTAGGTAAGGTCAGGAACAAGACCCCATTTTCGTAGCGGGCTTCGATGGCCTCAGCATTTACCGTTTTGGGCAAGTTAAAGCTGCGTTGGAAGCTGGAGTAAGCAAATTCGCGCACTTTTACTTTTTCGCCTTCCACCGTAGTGGTTTCTTTTTTGGCCGAGATGCTCAGTGTATCTTTTTCCAATTTGATGTTGAAGTCTTCTTTGTTCAAACCGGGCGCAGCCAGTTCAATGCGGAATGCCTGTTCAGTCTCAACGATGTTAACGGCTGGACGGTTTTCCACTGAATCGCGGAAAGGGCCAAAGGAAACTTCTGGGCCAAAGAAACGATTGATCAGACGGTCAAGCGATTCGTCTACAAAAACAGAGGGTACTTGTGGTTTAACAGCTACAACTTTCATGGTATTGGAATTTTTGTTTTTAAATGTTGTTTGCTCTTTGTTTAGCAAACGGCATTCCAATGCCCAAAAGCAGTACAAATTGTCAATTACTCAATAATAGAGTGTCATTTTGGCGCAAACTTTAAAAACGTACAGACAAAATGGCATTAAGCGCCCACTTGCGCCAGGATTTCTTCGATGAAATTGCGGTGATTCGACAAACGCGGCACTTTGTGCTGACCGCCCAACTTGCCTTTGGCGCGCAACCAATTGTGGAATGTACCATTGGGCACTACCTGAATGCTAAGGGGCAGCATGGCGAGATCGCGAAAGCGCTTGGCTTCGTAGTCGGAGTTGATGCGCTGCAAGTTGAGGTCGAGCAAACGTGTAAAAGCCTGAAGGTCGGCGGGTTCTTTGACAAATTCAATGATCCATTGATGGCCGCCCTGGGCGTTGCCTTGAAAATAGACGGGAGCCACGGTGTATTCACGCACCTCTGCCCCGCTGAGGAGGCAAGCCTCGGCCAAGGCTTTGTCTGTATTGTCTACCATGACTTCCTCTCCAAATGCATTGACAAACTGCTTGGTGCGCCCGCTCACTTTAATGCGGTAGGGTTGTACCGAAGTAAAAATGACGGTATCGCCAGGCAAATAGCGCCATAGGCCTGAATTGGTGCTAATGACCAGGGCGTAATTTTTGCCCACTTCCACTTCTGCCAGGCTTAAGGCTTTGGGATTGCTTTGTTCCCATTCACTCATGGGAATGAATTCGTAATAAATGCCATTGTTGAGCAACAGCAACAAACCTTCTTCATCCAGCTTGTCCTGTACCGCAAAAAAACCTTCCGAAGCATTGTAAATTTCCTGGTAATCAACCGCAGGAGAAGGAAAAAAAGACTGAAACTGATGACGGTAAGGGGTAAAACTTACCCCACCGTGGGTGTATACCTGAAATTTAGGCCAGACCTCCAGCATGTTGCTTTTGCCGGTTAATTCCAAAATGCGGCGAAACAGGACAACCGTCCAGGTGGGTACGCCACCAATCATTACGACATTGGGTGTTCTGGCTCCGGCAAGAGCCAGTTTTTCCAATTTTTCTTCCCAATTGGCCAACAATGCGGTTTCAAAATCGGGAATAAAAAAGGTCGTGCCACCCAGGGCATGTGTTGGATCATGATGGCGCTGACATCACCAACGATGGTTTTGGGGAAGGGGTCGAAGCGGCTTAGGCTGCCACCCATCACCATACTTTTGTCGGCAAACTGTGAGGCTTGGGGCCGACTATGGTAATAGAGGGTCATGGTATCCCAGCTACCGCGCATGTGACATTTGTACAAACTCTGGGGGGTAACGGGAATGAACTTACTCTTGTCGTTGGTGGTACCCGAAGATTTTGAATACCAATTGATCTGCCCTGGCCAAAGCACATCGCGCTCACCGAGCATCATGCGGGCTATAAACGGTTTAAGGTCTTCATAGTCGGTAAGGGCAATGGCTTGCCGAAAATCTTCGGGATTGCGGATGTCGTGAAAAAAATGAGACTTGCCCCATTCGGTATCCGCCGCAAAGAGCAATAGCTCTTGAAGTTGGGCCTGTTGGATCCGATGGGGGTTTTCCATATAGCTCCGTATCAAGCGGTAGCGGTAATGGTAGAGGCGGTGAAAAAAGGAATTGACAAGTCTCCGCATGAACATCAAGGTACGACTTTTTTTATGGAATTGCGAAATAAAATTTGCTTCTTTTGGTCGATCTTGCACAGTTTTAAGTGAATTGGCCTTTTGCAGGCGCTACCTGATTGTTAGAGTTTTTTCGTAAATTGGCAAAAAATATCCGACAATGCCTAGCAATCCGTTTGATGCTTTTTTTGAGCCTCCCGGCGGACCTGGAGAGAAAAAAGATCAACCTGAACGAGAAAAGACCTATCCTCCGCTGGAGGATCACTCGGTTTTTCCGGAAAACGGAAAGGAATCGCTGGATGAGATTCTTGAAAAAAATATGGCCTTTGAACGCAGTGCGGCAAGTTTGTCAAAACTGCTGAGCCACACCAACGCGGTAGACCATGAACCAGTGGCTTTCGCAGGCAATACACTAGTTCAATACCTGATCGAAATTCACGATCCGCACGATCAGGGTAGCATGCGGCAGGAAAAAGCCTACCATCATTTTTTGGAAAATAAGTTTCGCTCCATCATTGTGCCCATGCTCGAATTGGCCAAACTGCACAGTGAAATCGCCCATCAATTCAACGAAGACGTGGATGAGCACTACTATTCGGTAGAAAAAACGGATGTACAGGTGAAATCAGACAAGGAACTGGCCCTGGATGGACTACTTTTTCAGCGAAAATTGCTGGGCAATGCCGCCCGGGACCTCAACATTTTGACCCGAGCCCTCGAGGTTTGTGAAGTACGGCTAAAAAAATACATTGACGCTGGAGGGGACAACAATATTTCCAGTTCGGAACAAGCCCTCATTGCCAAAAACCGCGAATACCTGACGGCAGGGCTGGAACACCAGTTTGATTACGGCCTTTTTACCCTTAATTTATTGGATGAAGCAGCGCTTACTTTTCGTTTTTTTACAAAACAAACCCTCTCTCAATACCTGCAACGCCTGGAATCAGCGTTTAGAAATAAAGCGTAAATAATCACCCAAAAACGATGAAAAACACATATTTACTATTGATGCTGATTGTATCGAGCCTGGCTTGCAGCAAACTCAGCAATCTCGAAGACTGGGAAGTATCCAATTATCAACCCGAAATTGCCTTTCCCCTGGTTAATTCCAGTACGACCTTACAAGAAATTTTGGAAAGTGTAGAAGACTTGTCAGATATTGTGGTTGACCCCGATGGCCGCATCCGCTTCCGCTACATTGGGGACATCCTTACCCGCACGAGTGACGATATTTTTGGCACCTTAAGCAGTGCATTGCCTCCACTTATCCCCGTCTTAAGCAAAAAAATGCCCTTGCCTTTTAATTTGCCCAATGGGGTGAAAATCGACCGGGTGGACTTAAAAAAAGGTAATTTTGTGTATTACATCGAAAACCCCAACCTGGAGGCCATTAAGGTGCAGGTAACTTTTCCACAAATGCTCAAAGCGGGTCAACCCTATACGTTTTCGGTGGATATCCCGGCGTATAGTGGCTCGGGTGCCCGGCCTTCTGCGAGCAATCAACTGACTCCGGCCTCCATTGCCGGGTATTCCTTGATTCCCAAAAATGATACGGTGTACATTGAATACAATGCCGTAACACCCAGTGGAGCTAGTGTCAATGCCGGGTTGTTTTTGGTGCGGATCACGGACTTGCAATTTTCCTATGCCGAGGGTTTTTTCGGCAGTTTATTGTACGAAGGCGGGCGAGATACGATTGGCATCGATTTTTTTCAAAACTACATCAAAGGCAATATTTACTTTGCCGATCCCCGGGTGTCGTTTTTTCTGGAAAATTCCTTTGGCATTCCCTCGCGTTCGATTGTAAGAGATTTTAAAGTCTTTACTGTGGACAACCGGGCGTTGAATGTAGAGAGTGTTTTTTTGCGCAACGGCATTGACTTTCCTTATCCCACGATCAATGAAGTTGGTCAGGTCAAAAGAGATACGTTTACCTTTAATAACACCAATTCCAATCTGGATGTAGTATTTGGCTCTGGCCCTGTCGCGGTCGCCTACGATGTAGATGCCTTTACCAATCCTTTTGGGGATACCGGGGTAAAGGGTTTCATTACGGATAAAAGCTTTTATCGGGTGCAGGTACAGGTGGAATTGCCCTTGTACGGCAGTGTATCGAATTTTTTGGCAGAGGATGTTTATGACGTGGATTTTTCACAATACAAAAATGTCAAACAGTTGGAATTTAAAGTGGTCGCTGACAATGAACTGCCACTAGATATTGCCATCCAAGGATACTTTTTGAGTGGTTCGGGCCAGGTACTGGATTCCTTATTGAAGCCGGTGGAACAAATTATACCTGGTGCTCAAACCAATGCACAGGGCATCAGCACTACACCGAGTAGCAAAACAACCCTGGCCGGATTTGATGAAATTCGGTTTGCCCGGATTCGTACGGCCAAACAGCTTCGTTTGCAGGCGTCTATATCAACGGAAAACAGCAACCCTGGAAAGTCGGTAAGGGTGCTTGCTCAACAAAAAGTGAACATTAAGGTGGGCGCAAAAGTGATCATTCAATAGAGCAGTAGTATAGTAGAGACGCGATAAGTCGCGTCTCTACCACACCTGGTTCCACTTATTTCTTCAAGAAATTGCGGATGGCCTTTACGGTTTGATCGATTTTATCGTAGTCAACCCGGTAATGGATGAACTTTCCGTCCCTTTCCGTACTTACCAGATCGGTTGTGCGCAAAACCCGCAGATGCTGAGAAGTGATGGATTGCTCCAACTTCAGCGTGTTGTAGATTTTGTTCACATTAATGGCATCGCTTTGATCAATGAAATCAATGATCTGGAGACGGAGAGGATGTGCTAACGCACGGAGAAGCTCTGAAGCAGCTTCTAGCTTTTCAGGATTAATACCAACTTTTGTGTTTCTCATAGTAATGTTACATTAGAATTACAAAAGCAAATATGCATTTTTTTTTGTTTTCTCACAAATAAAAAATTCAGTTTCGCCTGAAAATCAGACAAATCATTAAAAGCTTCAAAGCATATTTGCAAAAAATAAGATTTGTAATTACAAAACAATAAAGCTCGTAGTAAGAATAATGGCAAAGACGCAACCAGTGCGTCTTCGTCATTATTGTTGCCCGGTAAGTTCCTCTACCAGACGAGAGATCTGTTCGATGCGATCTTTATTCAAAGAATAGTGAATAAATTTGCCACTGCGATCGGTCTGTACAACTCCGGCACGGCGCAAAATAGCCAGATGCTGAGAAGCTACGGACTGCTCCAAGCGGAGCTTGACGTAAATTTCGGTTACGGTCATAGCTTCATGCTCTTCCAGCAGATCAATGATTCTTTGGCGAAGCTTGTGATTGATGGCCCGGAGTACGAGCACCGCTTTACGCAATTCTGCGTAGTCAAGTTCGATTTCGGTCTGCCCTTTTTTCAGGGTGATCACGTCGTTTTTTTGCTTTCTCATTTCATGCACTTTGATAAAACATAAAGGATTTTTGCCTCGTATAAAGCTCAGCGTGCAAAACGCATGCCAATTTTTTTAAATATAACATCGAGCGCCTTAAATTTGTTTTTTAGGAACCGTAATGTTTGGGGGTTTGAGGTAAAAAGGCTCAATGTAAGCCACATCAGCAAATGCTTTTTGTTGATATGCCTTTTCAGCTAAAGCGGGCATATAAGTTGCATCTGAACGTACCGAGCTGAAAATTGCAAAGGGTGATGAGGCGATGAGGGAAAACTTGGGGGCGCCATTACCCGCAAAAACCAAAGAAATTTCTTGTTCAAAATAGGTGCAAAAACTATCTGGTGTCAAAATTGCTGCGTTGGCCATTTCCAATGTTTCCCCTGTGGGCGAATAAATCGCGGTATACACTTCCATCCTTCGAGCATCAATCATGGGCACATAAAGAGTAGCCTTTGCTGGTGAATGTTCCTGGATTGCACCGGCTGCGATAATGCTGAGCGAATCAATGGGCAACAGCGGCAAATCCAGGCCATAGGACAGTCCCTTTGCTGTACTGAGACCCGCACGCAGCGAGGTGTACGAACCAGGTCCAATGCTGATGGCGATGGCATCTAAATCTGATAATTGAAGATTGCCTAGCCTCAAACATTTTTCAATCAGCAATGTGAGTTGGGCGGTATGGTCAAAATCACCGGAAGAATATATTTTTTCGATGATATTTCCCTCGCTTGCCACAACAATGGAGCACCGCTCGGTAGCAGTTTCCATACAAAGAACTAACGCCATGCAAGAAAACTTATTGTATAAACGATTACATATCGCAAGCTTATACTTACGTACTATATCGCTTGATAAAAAAAACTTTGCTTTGACGCAAAATAAGTTCAAAGATAACTTTTTAAAACATGCTGGAGTTCCATGATGCGTTCACCATGGGAAAATGGGTTGTTGAAAGCTACAGGCTGGATAATATGCTGCAAGATGCAAAAAATGTGGTAATTTCGCCAAACAATATTAAGTTTTTTTTAGATTTTAAGTTTGTCCGACAAATACAGGTTATTTTTGATGGGCAAACCTTTGAATCAAGGTAAATAATCGAACAACGTTATGCTGGAAAAGCTGGAAGCCATTTATGATCGGTACTTGAACTTGGAGGAACAGATGTCGGATCCCGACATCATCGTGGACATGGACCGGTACAAAAAGGTTAGCAAAAACTACAAGGACCTCAAACCCATTGTAGAGGCATTTCTCACTTACCGAAACCTGATGGGCAATCGGGATTCAGCCAAGCAGGCACTCAGCGATGAAGACCCCGAAATGCGGGAAATGGCGCAGGAGGAATTGGAAAGTTTGAATCCACAGATTGAAGAATTGGAGGATAAAATCAAGTTTTTGCTGATCCCTAAAGATCCTGAAGACTCGCGTGATGTGATTTTTGAGATTCGCTCTGGAACGGGTGGCGATGAAGCGAGTCTTTTTGCTGGTGACTTATATCGCATGTACACACGCTACTTTGAGGCAAAAGGCTGGAAAGTGTCCGCCATGGAAATCAATGAAGGCTCGGTAGGCGGCTACAACAAATTGGTGCTGGAAATCAACGGCGAAGATGTATACGGTACCCTCAAATTTGAGTCGGGCGCACACCGGGTGCAACGAGTTCCCAAAACCGAATCACAAGGGCGGGTACATACTTCGGCAGCAACCGTAGTGGTCATGCCCAAGTTGGAAATGGAAGACCTCGAAATCCGCAAAGAAGACCTCAAAACCGATACCTTCCGCTCCAGTGGCGCAGGTGGGCAGCACGTCAACAAAACGGAATCCGGGGTGCGTTTTACCCACTTACCTACCGGTGTGGTTTCAGAAAGTACCGATGGCCGTTCCCAAATCCAGAACCGGGAAATTGCCCTGCAACGCCTTTACCAAAAAATATACGAAATGCGCCGCCAAGCGCATGAGTCGGAGCAAGCCGCCAAACGCAAATCTTTGGTCGGCAGCGGCGACCGTTCAGACAAAATCCGTACCTACAACTTTCCCCAAAACCGCGTCACAGATCACCGTATCAACCTGACCATCTACTCCTTGGATAAGGTATTGGAAGGTGATCTGGAGGCGATCATCGAAGGTTTGCAATTGTATGAGAATACAGAAAAATTGAAAGCCGGGGAAGAAATCGGCGCATAAATAACCAATCATGCAAGACATCGCACTTCTCCTCCTCATTTCGGGATGGGCATTCGTCCTCATTTGGATTCCCATTGTCATTTATTCCAACCGAAAAATTCACCCCAAAGCCCTGTTTATCATCTTCCTCACCGAAATGTGGGAACGCTTTTCCTATTATGGCATGCGGGCTTTGCTCACCTTGTATATGGCTAAGGTTTTGTACGCTAATCTGGGCGAGCAACAAGCCAATACCAAGGCAATTGGGGTATATGGAGCGTATACGGCGATGGCTTATTTGTTCCCGGTAGTAGGGGGTATGATTGCCGACCGTTTTTTTGGATTCCGCAAGTCGGTCATCATTGGTGCCGCCCTGATGGCCATTGGACACATTACCCTGGGGATGCAAGGCATTCCGGGGTTTGAAAGCAATCAAACCATTTTTTTCCTGTCGCTGGCGATCATCATTTTGGGCAATGGGTACTTTAAACCCAACATGTCCAGTTTTTTGGGTACCTTTTACGAACCCGATGATCCACGCAAAGACAGTGCCTACTCCATTTTTTACATGGGGGTCAATACGGGTTCCTTGTTGGCCATGCTCACCTGCGGATATGTAGGTCAGCGCATTGGCTGGCATTACGGCTTTGGATTGGCTGGAATCGGCATGACGCTGGGCTTGATTATGTTCATGTGGCTGGGGCCAAAGTATTTTGAAGACAAAGGGCTTCCCAATGACCCCAATGCCGGAAAAAAGCCTTTATTCGCTGGCTTGAGCGTCAATTCGACCATTATTCTGGGGACAATTGTGTTGATCCCGGTGGTGATGTTTCTGCTGAATCCCAATGCCATCCTGAGCCGGGTATTGCTGGCAGTGAGTATCCTCATTTTGAGCTATATCATCTGGCATGCTTTGAGTTTGCCCGACCGCAAGGAGGGGCAACGCCTTCTGGTCATTGTATTTTTGTTTTTCTTCCACATGATCTTTTGGATGCTATTTGAGCAGGCAGGCGGTTCAATCGCCCTGTTTACGGATAAAAACGTCAACCGGATGGTGCTGGGAACAGAGATTCCGGCGTCTCAATTTGGGGCACTCAATGGCTTTTTTGTCATTTTGTTGGCCCCGATCTTCTCCTGGATGTGGATGTGGTTGGGCAAGCGTAAAATGGAGCCAAGCACACCGATGAAATTTTTATTGGGTTTATTCCAAATTGCGCTCGGTTTTGGATTGATCGTCTGGGGCGCGCGTTCATTTGCTACCGATGGCCTCATGCCGCTGGTTTTTCTGGTGATGATGTACTTCTTCCACACTTCGGGCGAATTGAGTATCTCGCCGATCGGCCTTTCCATGATCAGCAAACTTTCCCCGGCCAAGATGGTGGGTTTTGTGATGGGGGCCTGGTATTTGTCCATTTCGCTGGGCAATAGTCTGGCCAGCGAAATAGGTAAATTAACTGCGGGTGGAAACCTGGATGGCACAAACTTGAGCCGAACGGACTCTTTAGTGGTGTATACCGATACCTATTTGTTGTGGGGCATTTATGTAGTACTCGGGATCACGGTGGTACTGGCTTTGTTGATTCCGTTGTTGCGGAAGTGGATGCACGGGATCCATTGAGAAATATGGGCTTGGGTTCCAAAGCGACAGTATAAACACAAAGGACACCAAGGAAGCACAAGGAACACAATATGAACCAATTCCTCTTATGCCCTAATCCTTTGGAAAATGAAAAACTGTTTTTTAAGATCGCCCAATCAATGCAAATCAAACCCAATATCCCTACGGTAATATTTTCCTTCAAATTTGATGACCTCGGCGTTGCGATTGGAAAACACCAGAGCCTCATCAAAATTATCGCCGAAAGAAGTCAGCGCGATGACGCGGCCACCGTTGGTTACTACGCCATCTGTTGACGTTTTGGTGCCGGCATGGAAAACCATACTGTCTTTTACATCGGTCAAACCACTGATGACTTTTCCTTTTTCATAATCTCCGGGATATCCGCCAGATACCAGGATAATGGTCGCCGCCGAGCGTGGATCCATCACAATTTTTTGCTGAGACAGGGTTCCTTCGTGGGTAGCTTGCAGCAAGGCAACCAGGTCATTTTGTAAACGTGGCATGACTACCTCGGTCTCAGGGTCACCCAGGCGGCAGTTGTATTCAATCACAAAGGGCTCTCCACCCACTTTGATCAAGCCAAAGAAAACAAAACCTTGGTACACAATTCCTCGTTTGGCGATACCTGCAATGGTGGGTTTGATGATGGTTTCTTCCACCTTTTTCATCAATGCCTCATCCACAAAAGGTACGGGTGAAACGGCACCCATGCCACCGGTATTGGGGCCGCTATCTGCTTCTCCAACGCGTTTGTAATCTTTGGCTTCGGGTAAAATCAAATAATCTTTGCCATCGGTCAGGGCGAACACTGAAAACTCGATGCCGGAGAGGAATTGCTCAATCACAACTTTGGCACTTGCCGCACCAAACTTGCCGCTCAACATGTCGCTCAATTCGGCCTGAGCAGCTTGCAAATCGTCCAAAATCACCACTCCTTTGCCTGCAGCCAACCCATCGGCTTTGAGTACAATGGGTGGGGTTTGGGTCAAAATATAGTCCAGCCCTGCTTGCAGTGTAGCGGCAGTAAACTCGCGATAGGCCGCAGTGGGAATGCCCATTTCGAGCATGAACTCCTTGGCAAAAGCCTTGCTGCCTTCCAGTTGGGCCCCCACCTGGGAAGGTCCGATCACGGGCAAATTGGGGAAATGTACCTGGAAATAATCATAGATGCCCCGCACCAGGGGTTCTTCGGGGCCTACCAAAACCATGTCGATGCCTTCGCGTTGTACCAGATCTGCCACTGCTGGAAAATCATTGGGATCCAGCGCGACGTTGGTTCCCAATTCAGCTGTTCCGGCATTGCCTGGCGCAATCCAGAGTGCGTTACAAAGAGGGCTTTGCCGCAACTTCCAGGCCAGGGCGTGTTCTCTTCCTCCACTTCCAAGCAACAGAATTTTCATGGTTTTCTCGATTTTGGCCGCAAAAATAGAAATTAATGGGGTAATGTACTAATGCGCTGAGGTGATAATGTGCTGATTTGCTGATGTGATAATTGATAAATGTGCTAAATTTGCCGCCACTTTTATTAACAAATCAGCACATTACCAAATTAGCACATTAACATGATCGCATACTTAAGAGGAAACATTACCCAAAAAACGCCAACCTACATCGTTGTTGAAACAGCAGGAGTGGGCTATTTGGTGCACATCAGTTTGCATACGTACAGTCAGATCGAAAAGAAAGACGAAGCCAAAATCCTGACCCATTTAAACATCAAAGAAGATAGCCACACCTTGTATGGTTTTGCGGAAGAAACCGAGCGCAGCCTGTTCCGGCACCTCATTTCGGTGAGCGGAGTAGGCCCCACTACCGCCCAAATTATGCTGTCCTCGCTCAATCCTGAAGAGCTTCGTGCTGCCATTATCGGCGAGCAAGAGCAGGTTTTTCGGGCAGTAAAAGGCATTGGCCCCAAAATGGCCAAACGCATCATTCTGGATTTAAAAGACAAACTGATAAAAGATTCCGGGGATTTGCCATTAACATTTCCTTCACAAAACAATACTATTCGGGAAGAGGCGTTATCTGCATTGGTAGCGTTGGGCTTCCAGAAGATAGCGGTTCAAAAGGCCCTAAACCATCTTCTGAAAGACCAGGCTATCCAAAATGTAGAGCAGCTAATCAAGCTTGCTCTAAGAGAGCTATCTGCATAAAAGAAGGTTTTAGGTTTCAGGTTTTAAGTTTTAAGTTTGGTCCGGAGCAGTCGGTGTCGAACCCCAAACCCCAAACTCCCTAAAACCTCGCCCTCTCCTCCCAAAGACGCACCTAAGCTTTTTTCCACAAACCGATTTATTTGGGTTCGGAGGCTCGAACCATGTTTATCCCGTGTGCAGCAGTTTGTAGTTATGAACAAGACACTTTTACCATTTAGCTTGTTGTTAGGAATCGCCGTTACCCTTAGCGCGGTAGACGTAGCCTATCATCCGACATTTATGCCAGGTAAAATGCCTGGTGCGAAAGATCACAGAACGTTGACCGATACGGTACCGATTAAAGACCGTCCCGACAACTTCATCAATGCACCCAAACGCAATCCATTTGACGTGCGGGACCCCAAGGCCATTGACAAAAATGTAGAGTACGATCCTGCTACGGGCAACTACATCATCGAAGAAAAAATTGGCGAAGATTTCTTCCGGCCACCTTCATATATGAGTTTTGAGGAGTATACAAAATACCGTCAAAAACAAGATGAAGCTGCGTATTTCAACGAGTTATCTGCTAAGTCCCGGGGCAAAAAAGATGCTTTGAACCCACTCGATCCTTTTAGTAAGATCGACATCAAAAAAGACCTCATCGACCGGCTGTTTGGTGGTAGTACCATCGACATCAAACCGCAGGGTAACGTAGACCTTACCTTTGGCTACGACTACCAACGCCTGGAAAACCCTATCCTCAACCTGCGCCAGCGCGACCAGTTCCTGTTTGATTTTGACATGAACATTCAAATGAACGTCCAGGGGAAAATTGGGGAAAAGCTCAACCTCAACACCAATTACAACACAGGGGCTACTTTTGATTTTGACCAGGTGATCAAACTGAACTACGACAGTCAGAAGTTTGGCGAAGACGATATCTTGAAAAAAATCGAAGCGGGTAACGTGAGCATGCCGCTGCGGGGAACCTTGATTCAGGGGGCCCAAAGCCTCTTCGGTATCAAAACAGAGCTTCAGTTTGGCCATTTGCGCCTCACCGGGTTGGTATCCCAACAAAAATCAGAGCGCAAAAACATCCAGATCCAGGGTGGTAGCGAGCAGCAAGAGTTTGATGTTAAAGCCGATGAATACGACGAAAACCGTCACTTTCTGCTCTCGCATTACAACCGCGAAGCTTTCGAACCCGCGCTGCAAAACCTGCCCCAAATCCGCTCTTTGTTCAAACTGGAAAACATCGAAGTGTGGATCACCAACGACCGCAACGAAGTAGACAACGTGCGCGATATCGTTGCCCTTGCCGACTTGGGTGAAGGCCGTGAAGAGTGGCTCGTCAATACCAATTCCGTAGACCTCCGCCCCGGAGCACCCAAAGACATCACCGGAATTCCCTTGCCCGACAACCGCGCCAACAACCTCTACGACCGCGTCATTGGCCAAGGCGACGCCCGCGCCATTGAAAAATCGATCAGTACCCTGCAAAACCAGTTTGGCATGGTACCAACCCGCGATTTTGAAAAGGTCACCGCGCGTAAACTGAAACCAACCGAATACACCGTTCACCCCGAATTGGGTTTTGTCTCGCTGCGCATCAACGTACTGCCCGACCAAACAGTAGGGGTGGCGTATCAATATACGTACAATGGCCGTTCGTACAAAGTAGGGGAATTGTCCAACAACTCGGAAAACATTCGCCCCGATTCATCGCTGAACGTTTTGTACGTTAAATTGCTCAAAAGCACCATCCAAAGAACCGACATTGCCACCTGGGACCTGATGATGAAAAACATCTATCCTACTGGTGCTACCCAGGTGGATCAGAAGGAATTTCGTCTGGACATCTATTACGAAGACCCGGGTAAAGGGGTAAAGCGGTTTTTGCCCGAAACCAATTTGCAAGGGGTGCCTTTGTTGCGGGTGTTCAATGTAGATGTACTCAACATTCAGGGTGACCCTCAACCCGACGGGATTTTTGACTTTGTGCCCGATTTGACCATCAACACCAATACGGGACGGATCATGTTCCCGGTTTTAGAACCCTTTGGGTCTTCTCTGCTCAAAAAAATCAAGGATACGCCAGCGCAAATCGCCGACAAGTACATTTACCAGGAATTGTACGACTCTACCTTGTTCCGTGCACAGGAATTCCAGGAGAAAAACCGCTACGTCATTAAAGGTACCTATAAGTCCAGCGTTTCTTCAGAAATCTCCCTGGGCGCTTTCAACATCCCGCAAGGCTCGGTGAAAGTGAGCGGTGGGGGGCAACAACTGGTGGAAGGCCGCGACTATGAAATCGACTACAACCTGGGGCGTCTGCGCATCCTCAACGATGCCATTTTGGCTTCCGGGGCGCAAATCAACGTTTCCTTAGAGGACAATACCCTGTTCGGTTTTCAAAACCGGAGCATGATGGGCTTGCGGGCCGATTATGAATTTGATAAAAACTTCAACATTGGTGCCACCATTATGAAGTTGTGGGAACGCCCTTTTACCCAAAAAGTAAACATTGGCGAAGACCCCATCAACAACAACGTATATGGCTTTGACATCAATTTCAAACGAGAAGCCCCTTGGCTGACAAAACTGGTCGATGCCATTCCTGGCATGTCGACCAAAGCACCCTCTAGCATTAGCTTTACGGGCGAATTGGCGGCCATCCGCCCTGGTCACGCCAAAGCCATCAACCAAAACCGCAAAGACAAAGGTGGGGTAGTGTACGTGGATGACTTTGAAGGCGCCAACAACACCTTCGATTTGCGCCAGCCCATCATCAACTGGTATTTGTCCAGTGCACCCTCGGATCAAAACGCGAGCAACCCTGCGGCACGCCCCGAAGCCTTGTTTCGCGACGATGTAACTTATGGTTACAACCGCGCCAAAATGAGCTGGTACCGCATCGACAACTTTGGTTTGCGCTCCGGCCAACAAGACAATGTCAATCCTTACACCAGGGTAATTCCGCAAAACGAGGTTTTCCCCAACCGCCAGTTGCAGTTGACCGAATTGCCCAACATCCAGACCCTGGATATTGTGTACAATCCACGCGAACGCGGCCCATACAACTTTGAACAACCGAATGGAAGTCCATTCTCCAGCGGTTTGGAATTTGTGGGTGGGGAAACTTTTTTGAAAAACCCAAAAAGCCGTTGGGGCGGGATGATGCGCGCCCTCACCATCAACGACTTCCAATCGGCTAATATCGAATTTTTAGAATTCTGGATGCTGAGCCCCTTCCTCAATGAAGATGGCAGTGGAACCGCATCACCCGATGCCGAAAAGAAACAAGGATATTTGACTTTCCAATTGGGCAACATTTCTGAAGACATCCTCAAAGACGGTTTGCGCTTTTTTGAAAATGGTCTGCCCAGTAACTTCAACAAAGACCGCCGCACCAAAGAAACCAGCTGGTCCAAAGTGCCATTGACACAACAGGTCACGGCGGCATTCGACAACGATACCACTTCGCGCCGCTTACAGGACGTGGGTTTAGATGGTTTGAATGACGCCGGAGAACGCAACAAGTTTGCGCCCTGGTTGAATTCGATTCGTGCAGTCAATACCAACGCCGCGGCTAGATTGGAGCAAGACCCTTCCGGCGACAATTTCCGTTTCTGGAATGACCCCAGCTTCCCCGATAATGTGGATGTAGTCACGCGTTACCGTGACTTTAATAACCCCGAAGGCAACTCGGAAACAAACACCAGCCGTCAAAGTCAAAACTCTTCTACCAATAACCCCGATGCGGAAGACCTCAACTTTGACAACACCCTCAACGAAACGGAAGCTTATTTCCAATACCGCATTCCAATTTTCCACGATAAAGATGGAGAACTCAATTTGGATTCGGCAGCACTCCGCCAGGGTGGCGTTAAATTGGTTACCGACCGCATTGAAAAAGAAGGCCGAGTTTGGTACCGTTTTCGGATGCCCTTGAGTCAGTTTGACCGGGCAGTAGGTGGAATCCGCGATTTCCGTTCCATCCGCTTTATGCGGGTATTGATGGATGGTTTTGAGACCCAGGTCAACCTGCGTTTTGCTACCCTGGAGTTTGTGCGCAACCAATGGCGGAAATATTCCCAGGATTTATCTCCGGATGTCAACTCTCCTTGTAGCATTGACGCCGGAACGATTTTTGAAGTAGACGCAGTCAACATTGAAGAAAATACCGACCCTAGTGAGGCTCGTCCATTTGCCTACGTACTTCCGCTGGGCATTCAACGCGAACAGTCCATTGGAGGGGTCATCAATACCCTGCAAAACGAACAGTCGCTTGCCCTGACTTTGCAAAATTTGTGCGAAGGTGATGAGCGGGCTGTTTTCAAAAACATTGGACTGGACATGCGGGTGTACGAACGGTTCAAAATGTTTGTGCACGCTGAAAATTATGACCAAAATGAGATGCCCCGGGATAGCTCGGGTCTGCGTGTCTTTGTCCGGATGGGTAGTGACTTCAAAAACAACTATTACGAATACGAAATGCCTCTGGTGTTTTCCAGAAAAGACATGTTGCCTCCAGAAGCTCCTGGTGTAAACCCGGTTATTTTACCCGCTTACAAAGAAGAAGTATGGAGATTGGAAAACGAATTTGACTTTCCATTGGCCAGCCTACGGGAAGTCAAAGAAGAACGCAACGCCAACAGTCCCAACCTGGATCAGGAATACGTCAAGCAAATTATGGTCACCCTGGAGAATGGACAGGAGGTACCTCGCTGGGTAAAAGTGCGCGGTAACCCCAACCTAGGCAACTCCAAAATTGTCATGATTGGTATCCGTAACCCCTTGGGCGGGGAGGTCAACCCGGTAGGTACCGTCGTTTGGGCCAATGAAATGCGTTTGACTGGTTTGGATGAACGTGGAGGTGTGGCCGGTATTGCCCGTTTGGACGTCCAAATGGCCGATTTGGGAAATGTGACCCTTGCAGGTAATTTTGGTACCATTGGCTACGGTGCCATTGATCAAAAAGTACAACAGCGCAGCCGCTTTGACAACTCTGGTTTTGACATTGCGGGCAACCTGGAACTCAACAAGTTTATGCCCAAAGACTGGAACCTGCGCCTGCCTTTTTATGCCCAATATTCCCGCAACGTGGAAACCCCCGAATACGATCCTTACGACCTGGACATTATCCTGAAGGAAAAAATCCGCAAAACGGACAATGCTACGGTTCGTGATTCCATCGAGCGCACTACCCAAGAAATCAGCACGGTGAAAAGTTACAACTTCACCAATGTGCGTAAAGACCGCAGCCCACAAAATCAGGGAAAACCCATGCCTTGGGACATCTCTAATTTTTCGGTCAGCTACGGCTATACGGCTACCGAACGCAGCGACCCGTTTATTGAAAGTGACCAATTGGAAAAATACAATGGGGGGGTGAACTATCAGTTCAGTACGCAAACCAAATACATCCAGCCTTTCAAAAAGCTCAAGGGCAATGCCTTGAAATTGATTTCCGAAATCAACTTCAACCCCCTGCCCAGTACCTTTACCTTTAGTACCTTAATGGATCGACAGTTCCAAACCACTAAGTACCGCTTTACGGATTTGGATCCCAAATACAGTACGTTCTTCAACAAGCGTTTCCTCTGGGGACGCGATTACAACCTGCAATGGGACTTCACCAAAGGGCTGAAATTCAACTTCAATGCGGCCAACGACGCCGTAGTGGATGAACCCGACGAAAGCCTGTTGCGCGAAAAAGGCTTTTCACTGGCGGAACAGAACCGCTACCGCCGCGACAGCATCTGGAGCAACATCCAAAACCTGGGACGCACCAAAAATTACCAACACGAGTTTACCCTCAACTATACCTTGCCCACCAAGTTGATTCCCTACATGGAATGGGTAGCCATCAAAGGACAATACCGAGGCAACTACGGCTGGACCGCTGCGGCGCTCAATACCGACTCTCTGGGCAATGTCATTCAGAATGGTCAAAACATTCAGGCCAATGCCGACTTTAACTTTGACCAATTGTACAACAAAATTCCGTTCCTGCGCAAAATTGACCAGGGGCCACGCAGTGGAGGCGCAGAGGGCAATCCCCGTACTCGCCGTACGGATGAGGCCAACGCGGACCAAGACAAGGAGAAAAAAGGCGGAGGTGATTTGCCCAACGGCGTGAAATTACTTTTGCGGCCGCTGTTGTCATTACGCAAAGCCCGTTTCAATTCTCTGAGCAGCACAACACCGTTGTCCCTGGGTATACGCCTGCTTCCCGTTTATTCGGGATGAACCAATTCAACTCACCTGGTTGGGACTTCGTGGCAGGTATCCAGCCCCGCATCAGCAAATTGCGGGAAGATGAATTCGGAACGGGAAGGGACTGGCTGGCTCAAGCAGCCAACCAGGGATGGATGTCGAGCAGTGTATTTCAAAACCGAGAGGTATCCCAGTTGTCCACCCAAAACTGGGATGCGCGGGTGACCATCGAGCCTTTCCGCGACATGCGTTTGGACCTGGACATCAGCCGCAACTATACCCAGAACCACTCACAATATTTCAAGGATACCTTGTTGGACAACAACGCACGGTTTGTGCATGCCATTCCGCAGGACATCGGGACATTGACCATGTCGTATTCGGCGCTCAAAACCCTGTTTAGAGGAGATACGGCTGATTTGCGCACCCTTTTCAAAACCTTTGAAGACAACCGCGTGATCATTTCACAACGGTTGGGCAATGGCGAGCACGTGGATACAACGTTGTCGAAACAAGGGTACACCTTTGGTTATGGCCGAACGCAACAAGAGGTACTGATTCCGGCATTCCTGGCGGCGTATACTGGGCAGGATCCGCGGGGCATCAACCTGAATTTGTTCGAACTGCTGCCCCAAATCAACTGGCGTTTTACCTACAATGGCTTGAGTCGATTGCCATTCTTTAAGGAATTTTTCCAAAGCTTCAGTTTGACGCATGGCTATAAATCTTCATTGACCATCAACACCTTTAATACGGGACTGGACTTTTTGCGTACCCGTGACGAGGGTTTCCTCAATGAGTTGAACAACAACTTCTATCCCCGCTTGGAAGTACCCGAACTGGTGATTCAAGAGGGCTTCAACCCCTTGATCGCGGTAAGTGCCGCTTTGAAAAATGGCATGAGTTTCAACTTCGATTACAAGCTGACGCGGAACCTGGCGATGAGTTTTGTGAGCAACCAATTGGCGGAAACCCGCCGGAAAGAGATTGTCTTTGGCTTTGGCCACAAGATCAATGATTTCGACATCAGTTCCATTTTTGGCAAAACCAAAAAGAAAAAACGCCCGGCGCCAAAACCACCAACTACTGGAGGTAACCCGGCCAGTACCGCGATTGCGCCACGGGGTTTGGACCTGCAGTTCAATTTCTCGCTCAGCGATGATGTGACGTTCAACCACTTGCTCGATCAAGGGGTGCGTGAACCAACCCGGGGCAGCTACAACTTGAGCATTTCGCCTTCAGCAGAATATAAGCTTAATCAACGGCTATCGCTGCGTTTCTTTGTGGATTACCGCCGCAGCGAGCCGAAGACCTCGGCGGGTTATCCCCGGACGGATTCTTCGGGTGGGGTAGTGGTGCGCTTTGCTTTGCAATAAATGATCAAAAAAATAATCGGGGGGACTACGTTGATCAATGTAGTCCCCCAATTATTTTAGCCAATAAAA
>NZ_JADKCX010000002.1:110000-181513 GCF_016718685.1 Haliscomenobacter sp.
ACCCTGAAACCGTATGTCTACAAGCGGTCGGAGCGTAAAAGCGACGGCGTGCCTTTTGCATAATGATCCTACGAGTTATTCCTTACTAGCGAGTTTGAAGTGCTTCAGGCACGGAGGCGTAGCGAAAGCGAGTCTGAATAGGGCGTTAAGTCAGTGGGAATAGACGCGAAACCGAGTGATCTACCCTTGAGCAGGTTGAAGGTGAGATAGTCTCGCTGGAGGACCGAACCGGTAAACGTTGAAAAGTTTTCGGATGACCTGTGGGTAGGGGGTGAAAGGCTAATCAAACTCGGAGATAGCTCGTACTCCCCGAAATGCATTTAGGTGCAGCGTTGGGAAGAGTATTGCGGAGGTAGAGCTACCAATAGGGCTAGGGGCTTCACCGCCTACCAACCCCTGATGAACTCCGAATGCCGTAATATTGCACCAGCAGTGAGGCTACGGTGCGAAGGTCCGTGGCCAAGAGGGAACAACCCAGACCATCAGCTAAGGTCCCTAAATTTGAGCTAAGTTGGATAAA
The DNA here is from genome assembly GCF_016718685.1 of Haliscomenobacter sp. Lineage (GTDB taxonomy): Bacteria > Bacteroidota > Bacteroidia > Chitinophagales > Saprospiraceae > Haliscomenobacter. The sequence goes on from NZ_JADKCX010000002.1 coordinate 110,521, forward strand.
CGAGGTGGGGATGCTATGACAGCTAGGATGTTTGCTTGGAAGCAGCAATTCATTTAAAGAGTGCGTAACAGCTCACTAGTCGAGCGTTCCTGCGCGGAAAATGAACGGGCATCAAGCTCAATACCGAAGCTATGGACTCTACGCAGGTGGTAGGGGAGCATTCTAGTTGCGGCGAAGCTGTACTGCGAGGTATGGTGGAGCGGCTAGAAAAGAAAATGTAGGAATGAGTAACGAAAAAATGGGTGAGATACCCATTCGCCGTAAGACTAAGGGTTCCTCGTTCGATGTTAATCAGAACAGGGTTAGTCGGGTCTAAGGAGCAGCCGAGAGGCGAATCTGATGGCAATCTGGTAAAAATTCCAGAACTTGCATACACTAAAAAGGGGACGGGGTTGAGGAGATTGCACGTACTGACGGAATAGTGCGTTGAGCGGAAGCCTCTGGCGGAAGCGAGCGATTGAATGAGCCTCCAAGAAAAGCCGAAGTATGCAACCCGTACCGTAAACCGACACAGGTAGTCGAGGAGAGTATCCTAAGGCGCTCGAGTGAACCACGGTTAAGGAACTAGGCCAAATTAGCCCCGTAACTTCGGGAGAAGGGGCGCCGCGCGCAAGCGCGGCCGCAGTTAAAAGGCCCAGGCGACTGTTTAACAAAAACACAGGACTCTGCAAAATCGAAAGATGAAGTATAGGGTCTGACACCTGCCCGGTGCCGGAAGGTTAAGGAAGCTTGTTAGTGGGTAACTGCGAAGCTTGTGACCGAAGCCCCGGTAAACGGCGGCCGTAACTATAACGGTCCTAAGGTAGCGAAATTCCTTGTCGGGTAAGTTCCGACCTGCACGAATGGTGTAACGATCTGGACACTGTCTCAACCGTGAGCTCGGTGAAATTGAAGTATCGGTGAAGATGCCGGTTACCCGCAATGGGACGAAAAGACCCCGTGAACCTTTACTACAACTTCACGTTGGGTTTGAGCATAAGATGTGTAGGATAGGTGGGAGGCATTGAAGGGCAGACGCTAGTTTGTTTGGAGCCGTCCTTGAAATACCACCCTTCTTATGCTTAGATTCTAACCGCAGGGACAGCGTGTGGTGGGTAGTTTGACTGGGGTGGTCGCCTCCAAAAGAGTAACGGAGGCTCGCAAAGGTACCCTCAGCATGGTTGGTAACCATGCGCAGAGCGTATAAGTACAAGGGTGCTTGACTGAGAGACGGACGCGTCGAACAGGGACGAAAGTCGGCTCAGGTGATCCGGTGGTTCCGCATGGAAGGGCCATCGCTCAAAGGATAAAAGGTACTCCGGGGATAACAGGCTGATCTCCCCAAGAGCTCACATCGACGGGGAGGTTTGGCACCTCGATGTCGGCTCGTCACATCCTGGGGCTGGAGAAGGTCCCAAGGGTTGGGCTGTTCGCCCATTAAAGTGGCACGCGAGCTGGGTTCAGAACGTCGCAAGACAGTTCGGTCTCTATCTATTGCGGGCGTTGGAATATTGAGGAGATCTGATTCCAGTACGAGAGGACCGGATTGGACGAACCGCTAGTGTACTAATTGTACTTCCAATTGCACCGCTGGGTAGCTATGTTCGGAACGGATAAGCACTGAAAGCATCTAAGTGCGAAGTCGACTCCAAGATGAGTATTCCTTATTAGGGTCGTGGAAGATTACCACGTTGATAGGTTACAGGTCGAAGTGTGGCAACATGCGTAGCCGAGTAGTACTAATTACCCGAAAGCTTCTTACGTGAAGAAGAATGGATGGGAGTGGGTGTCAAAGCTCACTCCCGTGAAACAACCTAGAGTGCCTATTCTAAAAGAAATTCTACTTCTACCCAATTGTCATGATAATACAAGGGACTACAATGAAGATTGTGGTTTAACAGTGATGAAAAGTTGAAACGAAAGTCGAAGCAAAGTCTTGGGTTGTGACTCAGGATTCGTCAATCATCACTAAACTTTCATCTTTCACCAAAGAGTTGTTGGTGGTTATAGCGAGCGGGTTCCACCTCTTCCCATTCCGAACAGAGAAGTTAAGCCGCTCAGCGCTGATGGTACTGCCCTTGGGTGGGAGAGTAGGTCGCTGCCAACTCAATACAACACACAGCCTCATTCGTTAACTCGGATGGGGCTTTTGTGTGTTTGGGCGTGACCCAAGCGGAAAAGACGCAATATCTTGCGGCTCTATCCTGCCGAAATGCAACCCAACTAACACGAAGTGGTTCAATCGTAGAATAGCCGCGGTCGTCCGCGGTAAAAGCTTTTACAAGTATAGAAGTTGGAATTGGATTCATGAAGCAGGATAAAAATCCGAACGATTCATCCGCCGAAATCCACGTCATCTGTGTTTGATATTGTCTAGCTATGGAAAATACTTTTACCAACCAATTTATTTTGTCAGGACCACACGAGACAGCCTCCCCTCAATACCCCATCAACTTCTTCAACTTCTCCACAAACCGTCCCACCGGCAAAAACTGCTTTTCCAAAGAAGTTGCAAACGGAATCGGCGTATCCAGCGCGGCCTCCCGCATCACTGGCGCATCCAGGTATTCGAACAAATGTTCAGAAATATGCGCTGCGATTTCCCCACCGATGCCACCCACCAGAGTATCTTCATGCAAGATGATCACTTTATTTGTTTTTACGCACGCTCGTTTCGATGGTCTCATAATCGAGGGCAACAAAGTCCTCAATCGATGATTTCGGCGTCGATACCCAGTTCGGCGACCACTTTTTCGCCTTTATACCTCATGCCGTAGGTCACCACTGTCAGGGCTTTACCTTCGCGCACAACCGGCGCTTTGCCAATTTCAACGGTGTAATAGTCATCTGGAATGGCTTCACTCAGGCTGCGGTACAGGCTTTGCCTGTGCTCGAGGTACATGACCGGATTGGGTCTTCAAAGCTCGCCAGCAGCAAGTCCTTTGCGTCATAAGGCGGCAGGAACACCACTTTTAACCCTGGGCGTATGAAAAACCAAGGCTCATTGCTTTAGGAGTGGAAAGGCCCCGCGCTCGTTCCCGCTCCGCAAGGCATACGTACCACCACATCGGCGTTAGCTCCCCAGCGGTAGTGGAGCTTGGCCAGGTTGTTGATGATTTGGTTGAAACCGCAGGTCACAAAATCGGCAAATTGCATTTCCACCATCGCTTTGTAGCCTTTCAGACTCAAGCCCAGGGCGGCACCCACGATGGCACTTTCACACAGCGGCGTATTGCGCACCCGCTCTTTGCCAAACTGCGCCACAAAACCATCGGTAATTTTGAACACTATGCGGAAGGTCATACATTCCAGCAATACCGGTTCCGGGTTTTCGCGCATCGACTCCGCCAATTCACGCACCGTGCGGTACATTTCCAGGATGTTGTTGCCATCTACAGTCAGGGCTTTCATGCCGTAGCCTATCCCCTTGTTGGCCAATTGGGCGCAACGGTATTGTTCGGTAGGTGGCGTGGACAAGCCGTAGCCGTTGTTTTCAATTAGAAAAATCACGGGCAATTGCCACACAGCTCCATCTCCGGTAAAGGTCAGGCTTACGCGACCTTCGCCAGCGAGTTTGTGGGCCAAACCCACCCCGTCAGCTAGTGAAAGTTGCGGCCCCAGGTGCGAAATCATGCCCACGATGTGGTGTTCCAGGGTACCGAAGTGAAAAGAGCGGTCGCGCCCCTTGGTATAACCCGAATACTTGCCTTGCCACTGGGCAAACAAACGATCAAAAGGTACCTCGCGCCCGGTAAATACGCCCAAATTGCGGTGCATGGGAAAGATCATTTCATCGGGCAGCAGCGCCAGGGTTGCCCCTACCGGCAATGGCCTCTGGCCAATCCCGGAAACCATTTACTACTTTGCCTTGGCGAAGCAACTTGAGCATCTTATCTTCGATCAGCCGGGGGTAAAGAAGTTGGCTGTACAGGCTGAGCAGCAACTCATCTGAGAACCCTTCGCGGTTGAAAACCATTTGGTCTACAGCGGCGTCTTGCATGGTAATTTGGTTAGGTACGGGCCAAAAGTACAATAAAATTTTGCGTTATGGTACGGATTGAACGGGTTTTGCCCCAGGATATTTTGACCCTGCAAAGGGTGATAAAGGAAACCTATTTAGCCTATTTTCGCTACCTCTGGCACGATGGGGAAGGCTTATTTGGCTGAGATCAACGATCTATTGGTGTTGGAACAGCACCTATAACCTCTGCACCAATATTATTTTGCCGTATGGAGGAGGGGGTGATTGCCGGATCTCTAAAAATCATTTTTGAGCGTCGGTTCCCGACAACCATTTAACCTGCGGTCTCTTTGGATAAATTTACCTTTATTGAAGCTGCAAAGGTAAAAGGATTGGAAAATCATTGATGGATTTTGCCGATGAAAAAGGCAAGCAGGCCAACGCCAAATATTTGTGGTTGCGGGTAATGGACGGCAATGCGTACAATTTAGATTTTATATGAAAAAATGGTATAAGATATTGTACAAACGTTGGCTGGAGCTGGCCAATATTAAAGAGGAGTATCGGGGGATATTCACGATGATCAAAATCACCCAAGGATTAATCGGGATGTTTTTCGGCTTTTTCCCCCTTTCCCTTAAACACCGCCCTAATCCACACCGGAACCACCAGCGCTCCCGCCGCCAAATACAAATAATACGACAACAAGCGCCAGATCGTCGAAATGACCGTGGCATGGGTATTGCTGTGGACATAATCGGTCAGAAAGCCATTAAAAGCCACTTCAATCACCCCTGCTCCGCCCGGTGTTGGACTGAACATGACCACAAAAAACATGGTTTGAAGCCGGGCGTACAACTCCGCTTTGAAAACTCAAAGTCAATGGCAGCTCGGGGGTAAAGGCAATCACCAAACAGCTGATCAGCAAAAAGCGAAATACCCAGGCCAAGAAGGTTCCCACCACCGCCTGGAGGTGAATGCGCCAGCCTTGCTCTTTAAGCCCTTTCGATGCGGTAACCAAGTCTTCGCCCAGTTTGATTGCCCTTGATGAAACCGCCGCAGCAAACGATTGTTCGTCACCCAGCCCAACAAACGTTTCATCTGCTGGGGACCCCAGAAAATGCCTTAAGCGAAAATGATGGAATAAACGATCATAAAAAGGTAAAAACTCAGGGCCAAATAGCCCCATTGACCCAAATCCGCAAAAGATTGCGCACCTGGCCGTAAAATATCAAACCCAAAAACGAGGAATAAAATGGGTAGCGTGCAGAGCATAAACAAGGCATCCAGTACAATGGTATAGGTCACAATGGTCACGGTACGTGCCACGGAAAGTTTTTCTTGTGATAAAATAAAAAAGGCTACGGCTGAACCACCAAGCGCCGAGGGTGAAACCGCTGAGCTAAATTCCCAAATGATCACAATTTCGATGCATTTCCACCAGGAAAGTTCTTTATTGGTCAACGCCCGCAAACGGAAAGCGTAAGACAAATCGAATCAACACGGTGATAATCCCCATCCCAATCAAAATAAACATGTCCCGTCCATTGAATGCGCTGAAATTCCTCTGGATCAAAATTGCGCCACAACATGCAAAACACACCTGCCAAGCCAAGTAGAGCAGGGATCACAATGCGATAGGGCGAAATTGACTTTAATGCCTTATGCTGATCCTTTTCAGTATCTTTCCAGGCTTCTTCTTGCTTCACTCTGACGTGGTTTTGGGGCACTAATGTTGTTCTGCCCAATTTTTAAACCCGAAATTCAGTAATTTTTCCATTTTTGGAATAGCGATTGTGAAAATATGGACAAAGAAGAACAACTCAAACGCTGGCGACTGGTCCTTGGCCAAAAATGCTGACCCCAAAGGGAGCATCGGCTTGGGAGAGGAAGAACAGGGCATGGATCGGGTTTTGGACGCTCTGTACGACAGTGAGCGCGAGCGTGGGCTAGGAAGCTCTTCGCCCAATGTAACACGTTGGTTGGGCGACATCCGCAAATATTTCCCCGCCCCTGTTATCCAATTGATGCAAAAAGATGCCCTAGAGCGTCTGCGTTTGCACCAGATGTTGTTGCAGCCCGAGCTTTTGGAAACGCTACAGCCCGACGTCCATTTGGTCAGCACCTTGCTCAGTTTAAAAAGTATTGCCCGCCCAAACGCGTGAAACCGCCCGCGAAGTCATCCGAAAAGTGGTGAAGATCTGGAAAAAAATTGCGGCAACCCTTGCAAAATGCCATCCAGGGCAGCTTAAGCCGAGTAGCCCGATCCAGGAGGCCCAAAACCCAATGCCATCGACTGGCACCGCACCATCCGCGCCAATTTGAAGCATTATCAAGTTGAATACAAATCCATCATTCCCGAAAAACTCTGGGGTTATGGTCGCCGCCAGCCCAAAATGAAGGATTTGATTTTGCTGGTGGACCAAAGTGGCTCCATGGCCGCGTCGGTGGTGTATGCGGGCATTATTGGCTCCATCATGGCTTCCATGCCCAGCATCACCACCCGTTTTATTGTGTTCGACACCAGCGTGGTTGATCTCACTGAACAGCTGCATGATGCGGTTGATCTACTCTTCGCGACCCAACTGGGCGGTGGCACCCACATCAGCAAAGCTTTGCGTTATGGCCGCCAGCACATTCGGCAGCCACGGAATACGATCATGGTCTTGATTTCGGATTTAATGGAAGGCGGCCCCGCAGAAGACTTGATCCGCCAGGCTATGGAGATCAAAGCTTCTGGTGTAAACTTGATCGCCCTACTGCCCTCAACGACAAAGGAGCACCGATGTACGATCACCACATCGCCGACCAGTTTACCCAACTCGAAATCCCCACTTTTGCCTGTACCCCGATGCTTTTCCCGATCTGATGGCCAAGGCGATCAAAGGGGAGCGACTGCGGGCAGAGTTGTAGACGGTTGCAATGTTTGAATGAAAACCCTATCTTAACCGCAAAAATTAACCAAGGGAAAAGTATTTTAACAGACATAGCAAAGCATTACCCTGCTATGTCCATCTATCCTCAACGTTGAATTTTTCTCATACGTTTCCGCCCCTCCATACAACACATCAATCACTCCTGGCTGTCGCAGAAAATCGTGCGGGAACCCCAGTTCAATTTGACTCAGTTCATTCAAACTGGCCAGAATTTCTTCGGTGAATTCTACATTCACCGCTCCTAGGCAATCTTCCAACTGTGCTGGTTTAGTCGCCCCAACAATCGGAATAACCATTTTGCCCTGTTCCATTGTCCAACGAATGGCCAATTGCGCCGGAGAAACCCCCAGGTCTTCGGCCGCATCCACTACAGCTTGAGCCACCCGGTTGGCATATTCCGCCCGGCGTACACTGGCTTCGGGAAGTCTACCTTTTTCTCCACGCAGGTATTTGCCCGTCAAAGCGCCTCCAGCAAGTGGAGCCCAAGGCGTAACGGCCATGCCAAAAGCATTGGCCATAGGCAAAAGATCACGTTCCGGCGTGCGTTGCAAAAGACTGTATTCTACTTGCAAAGCCACAAAACGCGCCCAGCCGCGCAATTCCGCCAGGGTATTCGCCTGCGCTACAATCCAGGCTGGCGTATCGGATATGCCGATGTAATGCACCTTGCCCTGGGCTACCAGGTCGTCTAATCCGCGCATGACTTCGTCTACCGGGGTAAGTCCATCCCAAGCGTGTACCCAGAGCAGATCGATGAAATCAGTACCCAGGCGTTTGAGGCTGCCTTCCACCGAGCGCATCATGTTTTTACGCGAATTGCCCGCAAAATTGGGATCACCAGTGCCGTCGCGCAGCGAATATTTGGTGGCCACTACAAAATGATCGCGGTTGGAGGCAATGAATTCACCGAGCCATTTTTCGGAAGTGCCTTCGGTATAGCGGTTAGCAGTATCCAAAAAATTGCCACCGGCATTGGCGTAGAGATCAAAGATATCTTTGGAGGTATCGTAATCCGCGCCCCAATTCCATTCTTTGCCAAAGCCCATGGTACCCAGGCAAAGTTCTGAAACGCGGAGGCCGCTTCGGCCTAGAAGTTTGTAGTTCATGATGACGGTTTTCAGCGTTGTGCTAAAATTAGAACTACTGAATAGCTTGTAAAGTTGAGCACGTCTGCTTTTCTCCCCCTAAATGAGGATTTTTTCAAACCCCGGTTTGGGATGATTTTTGGCACTTCAATAAGGCCTTACTTTGTATCATCATTCGCACATAAATGTTTCACATCAAAAAACAAATGTCATGAAAAAGGGAATCTTCATCGCCGCCATATTTGCCGTTTTTTTCTTCAACAGCTGTGACCTTTCCAGCACTTATCCGCAAACGGATGCTACGGAAACAAGTGCTCAAATGAGTCCGGAAGAGACTAAAATGGCTGCCATCAAACAAAAACTTGCCGAAAAACAAGAATTGGGTGAAATAACTGACGAGCAAGCTGCGGCTTTGTTGTTGCTCATTCTGGCCGCAATTGCCAGCGAAAGTGGCAATGCTGACGCAGGAGGCTCCACAGGTTACAGCAATGAATATGGCAACTCTGGTTACAGCGAAGATGAAGTAATGGACATGGTGGTGGATCAGGCGATCAACCCGGTGGGCACCATCAACTACAACTACTAAAAAAGATTTATCCCAACGACAGGTGTTCAAAAATCTCATCTACAGCATCAAAAGACTTTACCCCAATTTTTTCTTCTTCTCCCCCCAATAGGTTGAGGCCAAGGGGTTGCAGCAGTTCCAACATCGATTTGAGTTCTGTAGTTGCTACCCCGATTCCCAACAGGATTGGAAAGTTTTGGCAAAAATCCTGAAGGACTTGCACGTTCAGGATTTCTCCTTTTTGTACCTGGTCCCAGTTGAATCCCTCCTTTGTCAAAGTTGAGCAAAATACGTGACATGGGGTGCAAATGGGTGAGCATAAATTCAACATCCCCCGCCGTCGTCGTTTTTCCACCACAATTTCCTTGATCACGGGCAGTTGGTAAGAGAGATCCATCACGGTGGCCAAATCGGTAAACATGCCAACCTGAACGGCATCAAGCTGAAGTTCGACTTTAGACTTGCTGCGCCGGGAGATTACTTGGCTCAAAAATGGTCTTTTTTCCCTGCTTTTCGTTATTTTTCGCCGCAGGCTCTCAAAATAAGCCTCAATCAGGAAAAAAATCCCCTATTTTTGATCTCAAGCACTCCTGTCGCAACAAGTCTGGTAGATAATTGCGCGAAAAATGCTGAACGCCTTACCTTTGCGGACAAAGACAAAACAATGAACGTAAAAACCATTTCCATCGGTTGCGACCACGCTGGTTTTCCTTATAAAGATGCGATAAAAGCAATGCTCACGACAATGGGTATTGAAGTAAAGGACTACGGTACCTATTCGCTCGATTCGGTTGATTATCCCGATTTTGTACATCCCGTAGCCAACGATGTGGAAAATGCGCAAGCTGACTTGGGGGTTTTGCTTTGTGGCAGCGGAAATGGGGTAGCCATCACCGCCAACAAGCACCAGGGCATTCGGGCAGCGCTATGCTGGATGGAGGAAATTGCCGCACTGGCTCGGCAGCACAACAACGCCAACATCGTTTGCCTGCCTGTTCGTTTCACTACGCTTGAACAAGCGGAGGCGATTGTCAAAACGTTCTTGAGCGCGGAGTTTGAAGGGGGAAGGCACGCGCGGCGGGTGGATAAAATTCCGCTGGGGTGTTAATTAAAAAGACTTAAGGCTTATCTTTCTGTCCAAATTGTTCGTTATAAGCAATGCTAACGTCTAACCAAATATGAAAAAACCACTCTTTTTATCCATGATCCTGCTGTTGAGCATGACGCTCAAGGCCCAAATGGATCAAACCGCCCAACGTTTTGCGTCGACCATCACCGCAGAAGACCTGAAGCGTCACCTTTTCAAACTCACTTCTGCCGAGTTGGAAGGCCGTGAAACGGGCACCGCGGGGCAACGCCTGGCAGCGGATTACATCGCCTCACAAATGAAGTCCTGGAATTTGCCCGCCATTGGCGAGGCGGGTACCTTTTTCCAGTACATCACTTTTACGAACCAAAGCTGGAGCAAGATTGAGATGAAAGACGCGGACAAAGACCTCCGCCATCTTTGGGATTATTATGCCTATCCAGGCACCAATCCTAAAAAGTTTGACGGCAATTTTGAAGACGCCGTATTCCTTGGCTTTGGCATTGACGCCCCAGAATACAGTGATTATAAAGGAGTTGATGTAGCTGGAAAATTGGTCGTAGTCTACGACGGAGAACCCATGCACCAGGGCAAATCCTGGGTCAGTGGCAACTCAACACCTTCGGAATGGGCGACGGATTGGCGAAAAAAAGCAAAAGTCGCCAAAGCCAATGGCGCCGCTGCACTATTCATCATCGATCGCAAATTCAAGGAGAATGTAGCCGAAGCCCGCAAAGCCATCCTCAATTCGCGCAACGACATGGCCAAGGACGAAGACCCCGAGACGAATTACGCCCCTAACTATTTCATCACCACCGATTTGGCCAAGAGCATGTTCGGAAAATGGTGAGCAAGATTACTGGCGCACGCGATAAGATTGAAAGTAAAGGCAAACCCCGCAATGTTGGGTTCAAGTGTGCCGTAAAAATGGTTGCCGAGAAAAATTACAGCCAGCTCAAAGGCTCCAATGTGCTGGGATTCATTGAAGGTACCGATCCTAAACTGAAAGATGAGTATGTTGTAGTCACCGCTCATTACGATCACCTGGGCAAGCGCGGCGACGACATGTATCCCGGTGCCGACGACAATGCCTCCGGCACTTCAACGGTACTGGAAATCTGCCAAGCTTTTGTAGAAGCCAAAAAAGCAGGCCTGGGTCCCCGTCGCAGCGTGTTGTGTATGCTTGTTTCTGGAGAAGAAAAAGGGCTTTTGGGTTCTCAATATTATGCACAATACCCCATTTTTCCACTCGAAAAAACCGTGGTTGACGTGAACGTTGACATGGTCGGAAGAGTAGACGATGAACACAAAGACAACCCTGATTACATTTACGTCATCGGTGCCGATCGGTTGAGTTCAGAGCTGCACCAGATCAACGAGCACGCCAACTCAACGTACACCAATTTGACTTTGGACTACAAATACAACGATGAAAAAGATCCCAATCGTTATTACTACCGTTCGGATCATTACAATTTTGCCAAAAAGGGCATTCCTGCCATTTTTTACTTCAATGGCACCCATGCCGATTACCACCGCACCAGCGATACGCCCGATAAAATCAATTTTGAAAAAATGACCAAAATTGGCCACCTGGTGTTTTATACTTCCTGGGAATTGGCCAATCGGGATGGGCGCATTAAGGTGGACAAGAAATAAAACAAAAAAGGAGCCATGTCTAACTTTAGACATGGCTCCTTTTTTGTTTGACGATTTTACAAACTTACTGCTTGATTACCCGCCCTACGAAATTTATAGCCCCTTCTCGTGCCCTGATCCAGTACACACCGGCAGGGAATGAACTAAGGTCGATTTCCCCATTTTGCTGGTTCATTTGACCAGAACTGATCAATTTTCCAGCTGTATTGAGTACCTGAAAGGAGGCATTGGGTGGCAAATCCAGGCGAATTTTGCCAGCGCTGGGATTTGGGCTGATGGCCATGGTACGAACCTGAAAACCCGGTGAATGCAAAGCGGATGCCTGGTCGTAGAAATAGAAACCCTTAGATTCAAGCGTCCAGCTAGTCGTTGCTGCATTCCAGCGATAATTTACATCAATAGCAATGTCGTTTTTGGCGGTGTAAAAAAAATCGCTGCGGTCTTTTTGATCCAATTGAACGAAGCTGAATACGCGGGAACTAAGGCGTTGATTGGCGTCGTATTCGTTCTGAGTGATGGCCGAGAGCACCCAACTACGCGCTGTTGAATCCCAGGTGAAACTTTCTGCTTTTGATACCAACCCTGAACTCGTGTATTGATTCAACAGTCGGCCAATGGGTAACGTATCTTTGGTTGGACTTACGGAATAAGTGGTTGAATTAGCCAATTTACCGTTTTCAATAGTATAGACTGCAAATCCGTTCAAGGTGCTGACTTCACCCTGAATAGTGTAGGTTTCCGTTTTTGTATTGTTCTTTGCCGCATCATAAAAATACAGCGCTTTGCCTTGTATGATTTGCCCGGCAATAAAAGCACTCGTCTGGGTCTCCAACAATTGTCCCTGATTGTTGTAAATGCCTTTTATACGCGACCAAATCCCATTTATTTCCTATGGCATTCCAACTGTAAGATAATGTAGAATCAGCCAGGCCATTGGTTTCTTTAGGGAAAACCTGAAAGCGCAAAATCGGCGTGTATTGTTTGGTGGCGGCATTGTAAAGCTGCTGAGTGTTCAGCAACAGGCGCTGCTGATCGTCGAATTTAGAAGTGTTTAGACCTTGTGGAACCCAGCCCCCTGCTTGAAATTGCTCCGTGCGTTCAATGCGCTCAGTTGGGCTGGGATAAGTATTGAACCTGCGCACGATTGGCGTAGAATCATTAGGCGTGGGTAAGCCATAGACGAACTGCTCGAAGCGTACGAGCCTTGAATCGGTGCTGGTTTGAGTATTTTGGGCAATACCCATTTGAACCTGTAACTGAGCAATAAGCAGTGTACAGGTGATCAAAAAACATCGTTTTTTTTTCATTTTGAGATAGGTTTTGTTAGCGCTTGTTTAAGCGCTTAGCTTTCTTTCAATGCCCGGCGCAGAATTTTCCCGACATTGGTTTTGGGCAATTCATCCCTAAACTCTACATGCCGGGGCACTTTATAGGCCGTTAGGTTCTCCCGACAATACGCAATTATTTCTTCCTTATTGAGCGACTTGTCTTTTTTAACAATAAACACTTTGACTGCTTCAGTCGACTTGGCATCGGGTACACCAATCGCTGCTACTTCTAATACCTTGGGGTGTGCAGCAATGACATCTTCGATCTCATTGGGATAAACGTTGAAAGCAGATACCAGAATCATGTCTTTTTTGCGGTCGACAATCTGGAAGTAACCATCTTCATGCATCAGGCCAATGTCTCCAGTTAACAGCCAACCGTCCACAATCATTTGAGCTGTTTCTTCTGGCTGATTGTAATACCCTTTCATCACTTGCGGGCCTTTGATCTGAATTTCACCGATCTGGTTCGGCCCCACTACATGCCCCTGTTCGTCCACAATGCGTAGATCAGTAGAAGGCAATGGAATCCCAATGGAACCAATTTTGCCGGTACCATCATAAGGGTTAGTCGTAGCTACCGGTGAAGTTTCGGTCAAGCCATAACCTTCCGACAAATAACAACCCGTTACTTGTTGCCATTTTTCTGCCACGGCTTTTTGCACGGCCATACCTCCGCCAGAAGACACTTTCAATTTGCTAAAATCCAGTTTGGCGAAATCAGGGTTGTTCAGCAAGGCGTTAAACAAAGTATTGACCCCCGTGATCACCGAAATGGCATTGCCTTGCATCGCCTTGATGACCGAAGGAATATCCCGGGCGTTGGTAACCAGTACATTGTGTGCGCCAAAACTCATCAAGCACAGGACATTGACCGTAAAAGCAAAAATGTGGTACAGTGGGAGTGGACAAAGTGCAATTTCATCCCCATGTCTTAGGAATGGTTCACACCAGGCTTTGACCTGCAACATATTGCTTACCAGGTTGCCATTGGTAAGCATGGCACCTTTGGACACCCCAGTGGTGCCTCCGGTATACTGCAATACAATTACATCGTCGGACTTACCCGTATGGGCTGGAATCTGGAATTTCTTGCCCTGGGTTAGTGCTTCGGTGAAAGAAACGGCATTTAAAATTTCATACTTGGGCACCATGCGCTTGAGGCTGCGCACCACAAAATTGACCACTATCTTTCTAGGGAAACCCAACAATTCTCCAATACTTGTGGTGATCACAGTTTTGATGGCGGTATTGGGCAGAATCTGTTGCAAGTTGGACGCATAGTTTTCGGCAATGATGATTGCAACAGCACCCGAATCTTTGAATTGGTGCTCCATTTCCCGCGGCTTATACAAGGGATTGGTGTTCACCACGATCAGACCGGCCCGCAATGCGCCAAATAACGCGATGGGGTATTGCAGCAAATTGGGCATCATGATGGCTATTTTATCCCCCGGCTCCAGCCCCCTTGACAACAAATAAGCTCCGAAATCTCGTGAGTATTTGTCAATTTGCTCATACGTCATGGCTTTGTCCATACAAGAAAAGGCCGTTTTTTTGGCGTATTTCTTAAAAGACTGTTCCAACAATTCTACTACCGTAGTGTATTCTTCCGGATTAATATTGGCTGGAATACCGTGTGGATATTTTTTGAGCCAAGGGCGAAATTCACTCATTAGATTGATCTGGTCTGGTTTTGCAAAAATATTTTTGGCATTAAGCACAAAAATAAGAATATTGCATATAGGATTGATTAAAAAAACCGCTCTTTATGAATCGTCGCTTTTTTACCCGCAATTTGGCGTTGGGCTCTTTTATTCCATTTGTCATGAATGGCCGCAAGAGCAATCGCCGTCAGGAGCGGCCCGCTTTGCTCAAACCAGCTCGGTTAAAACCGGGTGATTTGGTGTCCCTCATTACCCCAGGGAGTTTTATTCCTGACGCCACTTTGGAAAAAGCGGTGAAAAACCTGGAAGGATTGGGACTGAGAATTGCTCCGGGTAAAAACCTGCGGGCCAAATACGGCTTTGTGGCGGGTACCGATGCCCAACGTTTGGCCGACTTACATGAAGCCTTCGCCAATCCTGAAATAAAAGCCGTTTGGTGTGCCCGAGGAGGTTATGGTTGTACCCGTTTATTGCCTTACATCGACTATCCATTGATCCGCAAGAATCCAAAAGTTTTTATTGGTTACAGCGATATTACGGCGTTGCACCTGGCTTTTTTGCAAAAAACAGGCCTGATCGGTTTCCACGGTCCCGTTGCACAATCCAGTTTTACCCCTTATACCCTTGAGCATTTTATGGCAGTGGTAATGGAAGGTCGCGCTCCCCATACGATTCCATTAGCAGAAGCTTATGCCGAGCCGGAGGATGAGCTTTATAAATTTTCAACCTTGCGCAAAGGACGGGTGCAAGGCGAATTACAAGGAGGGAATCTCAGCTTGTTGGCGGCGATGGCGGGTACTGAGTTTGAGTTAGATGCGACCAATAAACTTGTATTTTTAGAAGACATTGAGGAAAAGCCTTATCGCGTTGACCGTATGCTCACTCAATTGCGGCAATCGGCCTTTCTACACCAGGCCGCTGGTTTTGCTCTGGGTGTTTTCGCAGATTGCGGACCCGAAGAAGGAGATGAGTCCCTTTCTCTGCAAGAAACGGTAACGGATCGCTTGGCCGATATTCCAGTTCCTGCTGCATATGGTCTCTCCTTTGGGCACATTGCGCATCAATGCACCTTACCCCTGGGCATTATGGCAGAGTTGGATACCGAGGCTCAAACTTTGAGGTTATTGGAAAGTGCGGTGAAATAATTTTGTTGAAAAATGAAGTTCATTTGTTATTAAAAAAAGTAGCAGTATTGTAAACTTTTCAGTGCATTATAAATACCAAAGTCTTATTTTTGTAAAAACCTCAGTATCATGAACACCAAAACACTATTGCTGCTTTTAGTAGTTGCAATGATTTATTTGGCCTGGCTCCTTCTGCACCAGGTTATTTTTCATCGCAGTTTTTGCCGCCCGGCCAATCGCCTTGCCGAGTATTTTTATCATCGGCTATCGGGGTTTCTATTTTTAGGGATAATCTCTTATTGGATTGGGAGTCATTGGTTAGATTTAAGCCCGGCTCAGATGGGTGTTGGGTTTACCCTCAACAACGTTGCGAAGTGGTCATTACTTGCGGCAGTGCTCGTTATTCCTGCCTTGATGTTTAGGGTTGGGCCTCAAAAAAGAAACCTCTGGGACAATCCCAAGATTCGTGCGCGGCATTGGAGTTGGGCATTGGTGCTATTCAGTACCTTGAGTTGGGTCATTTACCTCTTTGCTTACGAGTTCTTCTTCCGTGGTTTTCTGCTGTTTCCCTGCATTGATCAATGGGGATTGGTTTGGGCTGTCGTGATCAACGTGGTTTTTTACTCCCTAGCACACCTGGATCAAGGTTGGAGGATGGTAATCGGCGCAGCGATATTTTCTGTCATTTTATCCCTGATCAGTTTTTATACGGGAAATTTTTATGCTGCTTTTTTGATCCATGTGATCAATGCTTGTTGCAATGAGTGGATTTCTCTTTATTATCATCCGGAGATGCGGGTGAAGGGATTGATTTAAGCCAAATTAACTATACACTAACCCAGAATGAAATGAAACCTAATGACCTGAACCGAATTACAATTCGGTTTTTCCCCGTTTTTTTATTGAGCTTGTTCTTGCTTTATTTGAGTAGTTGTTCCATTGGAAAAACAGTAAATAAAGGCCTGGATGGAATTGACAAATCAAAAATCCGGGCCATTACCGAACAAGCTGGAAAGGGCCTCATCGCTGGCATCAATCTTGACTCCATCAAAACCCAGGGTTTGATCACAAGGCTTTTGCAGGATTTAGACACCGCTGTAAATCAAGAAATCAATGGAATTGAACTCCATCTTTTGAAAAATCGCATTACCCTTACACTTGATTCCATTTTGGTCAGTACGGTGGATGACCCCGTTAAATATGACAAATTAAAAAACCGGATTACAAGCCTGGTCTCTTCTCTGGTTCAGGCCATCCAAAAAGACATCAATGGCCTTAATTTGGATTTGGTCAACGATAAGCTTTTAAATGAATTGGATGAGTTGCGTGCTGCGTTACTGGGGCCAAAAACAAGTGACCAACTGAGTTTGGTGTTGACCAATGCTTTGGATAGTGTAGCCGGGAGTGCAGCTTTGGTCAAAATTATCTCCAAAGTAAATACAGTGGTCGAGGATGTCAATAATAAAGCAGACAAACAAATGGACTCCCTTCGTCGAACCATCAAAATCTTGATTTATGGCTTAATTGGATTGGGGCTATTGGTGCTTTTGATCATCGGTTACGCCTACCGCAAGCGCGTTCAATCGAACAAATACAAAGAATTGGCGGCCTTGTTGACCAAAGGCCTGGATCAAATTAAATCCCAAAAAGATTATGATCGAATTGTTGAGTGGATCAATCTGAATGCAGATACCCAACAGGTACGTAAGCCATTGCTCGATATTCTGGCACAACATCAAGGGCAGTATCCGGGAAAAGTCAAAAGTGCAACCTATGCCGAGCGAACCATTGAACTGATCAATACCGCGCTCAATGGCAACGAAGATATGCGCAACAAAATCCTCAGTGCCGCAAAGACAGAACCAGGATTCCTGAACTATTTGCAACAAAAACTGGCCCAACAAAAAACGGCAACTAATCTCTAACACCTAACGACCTTATTATGCAAAAACCCATTAAAGTGTTGTCGATTGACGGCGGAGGTACCCGAGGTGTTTTCCCGGCTACACTCCTCAATTGTATCGAAATAGAAACCGGCAAAAAAATTCACGAGCTGTTCGATGTCATTGTTGGTGCGGCTACGGGGGGCATCATTGCTACTGCGCTGGCAGCAGGTATGGATACCAAATCTATTGGCGACATTTACCTCAATCAGGCCAAGTACATTTTGCCTCGGTCTTTTTTTCGTTCGGTTTGGAATATCCGGGGCTTGTTTGCGGCAAAGTACAGCAACCAGAACCTAAAAAAACTCTTGGAAGAGAAGTTCGGTAACAAAACCTTGGGCGATGTAGATGGCCCAGTTTTTTTGTTTCCTGCCCTCAAACTCAATCCTGCATTGTATACAGGACAAATCAAGGGATTTAAAGTGGAGGTATTCAATACCAAAGACCCCGAGTATGGCAAAGAATTATTGGTCGATGTGGCTTTGCGCACTGCTGCTGCGGCAACCAATTTACCCATCTATCAAGGCTATACGGAGGGGGGGAATTACGCGAATGATCCTGCCTTGGTTGGCTTTTTTTATTGCCTGGGAATCCCCAAAGAACAGGGTGGCGAAGGTGGACTAGGCGCAGCGCTCAGCGATATAAAAATCCTGTCCATCGGCTGCGGTTCGGATGGAAAATCCTTTGTCCCTACCGAAAAAATCGGAAAAGGAAATTGGGGGATTTTTCGTTGGCTCGGGTACCTGGTTTCTTTGGTCATCGAGTCTAAAATGGTGGCAACGCAATATTATTTACGGCAAATTTTCACATCAGATCAGTATTTGCGCATCAATGTTGATTACAATGCTCCAGAAGCGCCTTCAGCGCTGCGGGGCCAAAAACTGGCCATTGACGTACGCGATCAGCTGCAATTGGACGCGATACACGAATATGCATTTTTGACTTTTGAAAAACACAAAACGACCATTCTTAACTTTATTCAATAAACCCCACTATGAGCAACGGAGCACCACTTTCCAAACGATTGGACTATATTTCCTGCGAAAAAAAACGCTGGCGTAATGCTACCCGAAACGTAGATGTGACGCCTCAACTTACTTTTCAACCCAGCTCTAAAGAAGACCTCATCGAGATCATCCAGGATGCAGAATCCAGAGGCTTGCGGGTGCGGGCAGTGGGTTCAGGGCATTCATTTTCTCATGCCGCAGCACCAGCAATTCCCGATTATTTTGTCGAAATGTTTAAGCTGAATACTTGTAGCCTTTATGAAGCGGCTTTAAAACCAGGACTATGCGATCGGCACTTCGTTAAGGCTCAGGCCGGACTACGCATCAAATGCCTGAATAAAAAATTGTTCAAACTGGGGTTAGCTCTCGATAACATGGGCGCTTTTGATTGGCAAACCGTTTCTGGAGCACTGTCTACTGGCACCCATGGTACGGGCATCAATCAGCCGGCGTTTCCAGACATGGTACGCGCAATCATCCTGATTGGTACTGGGGGAAAAGTGAGCCAGATTGAACCCCGTGATGGCATAACAGATCCGAGCGATTTTGAAAAATTTGAACAGAACAAAGGAATTGAACTTATCCAGGATGATGATATTTTTTACAGCGTTGTGCTTAGTCTTGGAGGGATGGGGCTCATTTATGAACTGGTGCTGGAGGTAAGCCCCAAATATTGGATCAAAGAAACCCGGAGTGTACTGGATTGGGAAACCGAGCTCAAACCCAAACTCTTGAATGGATATTTCAAAAAATTGGTGGAAGAGCGGTATGATTTTGTGTCTTTCAGGGTGAATCCATACAAGACTTTTTCTAAAAAACTAGGCAAAGAAGTACAGTTATGTGCTTTGGCTGTGCAGAAAAAATACCCTTGGAACCAGCGCCCTTCTGAACGTGGCTGGGCAGCTCGTTCCAAAAACGTGCTGAGTACCATTTTAGGCGATCTAGGAATTATGTCTTGGATCATTGTGCGCTGGCTCAATTGGCGCCCTGCTTCAACGCCAAACTCCATCAACAACGTCATCAAAGGTACCCGCGACAAATTGTTTGTAGGCCGCAGTTACAAAGTTTTGTACCAAACCGGGTTGAGTATCCGCAAACATGGCATTAGTTCTGAGTTCTCCTTTCCGGTAGATTACCGGAGGCTCGTCGACTTGATAGAAGGTGTTTGCGATCATTTAGAGGACTGTAGAACGAACCACAAGGTGTACCAAACATCCCATATTCCCGTACGTTTTGTGCCACAGTCCCAGGCCTATCTTTCGCCTTGCTGTGATGGGCCACGGATGTTTGTCGATTTTCCTACCCTGGAAGATGTAAAGGGTAGGAAAGAGATCATGAAACTGACCCAACATCACTTAATTGAAATGAAAGGAGGCGTCCCGCATTGGGGGAAGGTCAATGAGCACATTTACAGTAAGCCGGGGTTCATTGATACCCATTACCCCAAGGCCAAAATATGGCGTGAAATTCGGCGCAAGCTAGATCCTAAAGGTACTTTTCTAAGCGATTTTATAAAAAAAATGGGTTTGGAGTAAGCTCCAAACCCATTTCACCATGCTTCTAAAAGGTTATTCAGCACGATACTTTTCCACAAGAGTTATTCATTTTTTCCGTCTGGGTCGGTATCTTTTTCTTCTTTGTTCTCGTTCAGGAGCCCCTTTTCCAGTTGCTTTTGTTCGCGGCGTTTTTTGCGTTCTTCCTTTTTGTCCTCACGGGTAAGGTCTGTATCTGTACCGATGATGGTACTGTCGCCCTCAATCGTTGTAGTGATGAGGTTGCCCAAACTATCGAGTAAAAGAGAATCGGATGGATACCAAATGCGGTGCGCACAGCTGATGCGGTTGCGGGTAGAATCTGGCAGTACGGCCATTTTTACATCTTTCCAACTACTAAACCGAGGGTCTTCATATACCCGTTTCATAAAGGCGCCCCAAATGGGCAGTGCTGTGGCCGCTCCTTGACCAGAATCCAGGCTTTTGAAGTGGATGATGGGACTCTCGGCACCCACCCAAACGCCGGCCACCAATTTTTGGGTTAAGCCGATGAACCAGCCGTCCGACTGGTTTTGAGTTGTTCCGGTTTTGCCAGCAAAATCACTATTGATGCCAAATTTCCAGCGTACGCTGGAGGCTGTACCGCCCGAAGTTACCGAGCGCATCATTTTCAGCATGATGTCAGCCGTACGTTCGGAAAGTACTCTTTTTTCTGGCTCAACGTTTTCGTTGGGCCCAAAATCGGCAATCAAATCTCCATCGGCGGTTTCAATGCGTTCAATGAAAAAGAATGGACGTTTGATGCCCCGATTGACGAATACAGAATAGGCTTGCACCATTTCCTGTAAAGAAGTTTCAACCGTGCCCAGCGCGATGGAGGGGGCATAAGGTATTTTGGACTTAATGCCCATCTCGCTGGCCAGCTTGCGCACCGGATTGATGCCTGTTTCCATGATGATCTGGACAGAAACCGTATTGACTGATTTGGTCAGTGCTCCTTCCAGAGAATACCCTCCACCATAGCTGTTGTCCGAGTTTTTAGGTTGCCAGTTTTCATACTCGGCATACATTTTAGGCTGATTCGGAAAATACTTGCACGGATCCATACCACTTTCCACCGCCTGTGCGTACAAGATCGGCTTGAAGGTGGAACCCACCTGCCGGCTGGATTTCACGTGATCGTATTTGACAAACTTATGGTCAAAACCACCTACCCAGGCCCGGACGGCACCCGTTTCTGGTTCAATGGCAATCAGTCCGGTATTGAGCTGGTGTAAGTAATATTTAATGGAGTCCAATTGGCTCATTTCCCGACGGATCGACCCAGCTTTCCAATCGAACAATTCCATCGGGTATTTTTCACTCATGCGGCGGATGATGCCTTCGTGCGAATACCCTTTGGCTTTCCAACCTTGGTAAATAGAGTTGGCATTCAGGATTTTGCGTAAATTCTCAGGGTTCTCCCAGGGATCCTGGTTGCTCCACTCGCCATTGAAGCGGCGTTGAATTTTGGGCATTTGTTCAAACACGGCCTGTTCTGCGTGGTTCTGCAAACGGGCGTCAATGGTGGTGTAAATTTTTAATCCGTCGGTGTAATGGTTATAGGGTTCGCCGTTGGGTTTGCGGAAATTTTTCAAGACACCTTCTAACTCCTGCCGTACGTATTCGCGGAAATAAGTAGCCAGGCCCTCATTTTGCATGTCCAGCGAGTCGTATTCCAGGCGCAAAGGCAGGTTGGCCAATGAATCCAGTTCTGCATCGCTGAGGTATTTGTACTTGTGCATGCGCTCGAGCACCAGGTTACGGCGCTCCAGGGCTTTTGCCGTATTTTTACGTGGATTGTACGAATTAGTAGCCTTGAGCATGCCCACCAAGATGGCGGCTTCTTCTATTTTAAGGTCTTTTGGCGATTTATTGAAAAAACGCTGCGCTGCCATTTTGATGCCGAAAACGTTGTCACTAAAAGATACAGTATTGAGGTACATCCCCAACAGTTCCTTTTTAGTGTATACATCTTCGATTCTCCGGGCAATGACCATTTCCCGGATTTTGTTGATGAGCATGGTGGCTACGCGGTAAACCCGTCGAGGGTAAAGGTTTTTGGCCAATTGTTGGCTGAGCGTACTTCCTCCGCCCGAGGAATCTTCGTTCAAAACGATAGAGCGAAACAAGACCCGAAACAAGGCCCGCAGGTCGATGCCACTGTGCTTCATGAAGCGGGCGTCTTCGGTTGCGATAAGAGCGTTGACCAGCGTATCCGACAATTCGTTCAATTCCGCGTTGACCCGGTTGGTAATTAAATAACGTCCAATCAATACGCCGTCGCGAGAATACACTTCTGAAGCAGTACTGTTGCGAATTAGCCGGAGTTCCGATTTGGAAGGAACTACGCCAAAAAAGCCATTTGCCACAAAGGTGATGAGGATGGTCAGGCACAATAAAATGCCCGCAAAACCTACAATGAGGTAGCCCAAAGCTACTTTCCAGGTGATTGGCCAGATAAAAACACTGCGGAGTGATTGCCAAAGCGGTGCAAGCCCTAGGCCAATGTAATGCCTAATTGTTCGTAGCCACTCGGTTATACTTTCCATATATTTTACATGGTTATTTAAACTGGCTTATCCTGATTCAAAACTGAATAGAGCATAGTCCAATTTTCTTGCAAATTTACAAAGAATGCAGATGAAAATAACGTATGGTTCGATCTCTTAACTATACAGGTGGGGAATTTTTTTCCACAAAAGTGACAGCTTTTCCACATCGTGTGTTGGTTTACAAGATATTGAGCGCTTTTTTTACCCGCAAAATCAACTCCGAGGGCTTAAAGGGTTTGGACAAAAAATCGGCTATCCCCATTTTTAAGGCTTTGGCGGTCAGTTCTTCTTCATCGGGGTCAACCAGCAGCAAAATGGTGGCGCGAGCCCCTGAATCTTGGATTTGTTGGATGATTTCCAAACCCGACTGTTTCCCCATATCGGCATCAACAATGATCAAATCGGGGTGATGGATTTGGACATCATCCAGGATAGAAGCCTTTTTTTTGCTGTAGACTACTTCTAGTCCTTGCTTTTTCAAGCGAAATTCTATGGCGGCTAGTAATATCTCTTCACTTTCACAAATGAGTACTTTCATATTGGCTTGTTTAAATGTCGTAGGGTTCATCTTCCCGAGGCAAAAAGATGAATTGTGCTCCTTCATCGCTGAGTACAAAGAGGCAGAAAAATTCGCGGGGGTTTTTGTATACCCGCCGGAAGTCGTCAATCCGGTTGGTTTGCACCAATTTTTTGGTCACCATTTCCTCGAGGGTAGAAGCGTGAATCGACCATTTCGATCCTTTGTCGCTGCGCTGCACCAACAAAATGCCCAGTTCGAGTTCGAGTTGGTGGATGGCCAAAATGGGGTACCTCGATACGTCTTCATCCATGATGGTATCTGCCGCTTGCCCCATCATTTTTTGGTAAGGCGCAAGTTCTAAGGGCAGGCGTTCGTACAAACTCATATTTAAGATTTATTCAACTCCAATAATGCCACACTTTCAATGTGGTGGGTATGTGGGAACATGTCCACGGGTTGTACTTTAAGTACCTGGTATTTGGTGGACAAACGCCCCAAATCCCGCGCTTGGGTACCTGGATTACAACTGACGTAAACAATGCGTGGGGCTTCGAGCTCCAAGAGCATATTGATCACGTCTTCATGCATGCCCGCGCGGGGCGGATCGGTGATCAATAAATCTGGTTTGCCGTGCTGTGCTGCAAAATCGCTGGTCAAAATGGCGCGTACATCACCAACGTAAAATTTGACGTTTTCCACGCCATTGACTTCCGCGTTGATTTTTGCGTCATCAATTGCTGCAGCTACTTCCTCAATGCCTACTACTTGTTTGCAATCTTTGGCTACATACAAACCAATGCTCCCGATCCCGGTATACAGGTCATAAACATTTTCATGCCCTTGTAAGTTGGCGAAGCGAGCAACCACATCGTATAAATTCTCGCCCTGACGGGTATTCGTTTGGAAAAAAGATTTAGGGCCAATGCGGAAACGGACGTGTCCAAGTTGCTCTTCAGCATAGCCCTTCCCCGACCAGGTATGCACTGGCAAATCCCAAATGGTATCGTTCATTTTGGTGTTGATGCAATAGACTAGCGTAGTGATTTGTGGCAAACGACGTTCAACTTCTTCCAGGAACGGCCTGCGCAAATCGGGATTGTCTTCGCCAAACGCAATCAAGGCCATGGTTTCTCCCGTGGTGGTGATGCGCAGCATGAGGTTGCGCAGAAAGCCTTCGTGTTTTTTTACATCATAAAAGCTCAGCCCTTGGGCGATGGCAATGGCGCGCACGGTATTGCGCACTGCATTGGAAGGATCGGGTTGTAACCAACAATGCTGGATGTCAATCACTTTATCAAAACCACCCGCCGGGTGAAACCCCAGTACATCGGCGGCATTGCTCTTCTCACTATTGATTTCTTCGTGGGTCAGCCACTGTTTGCAGGAAAAGGCAAACTCCATCTTATTGCGGTAGTAATAAGGACTTTCGGCGGCCAGAATGGGTAGCCACTCGCCTACCGAAATTTTACCCAAACGGATCAAGGCATTTTCGACCACCACTGCTTTATGCCGCAACTGCGCTGCATAATCCAGGTTTTGCCATTTGCAGCCGCCACAAGTACCAAAATGACTGCATACGGGTTCTACCCTTTCGTTGGAAAACGTATTGATTTGCCTTACAACTCCTTGAATATGGCCTTTGCGTTTTTTGAGCACCAGCACATCTGCACTATCGCCGGGTACGACCCCTTTGGCGAATACAACCTGCCCATCTTCGGTTTTACCTACTGCTTTTCCCTCGTCGGCAATGCCAAAAAATTGCACATTGGAGAGGATTACATTTTTCTTTCTTCTTGCCATCAATCCGAATTGTGCCGCGAAGATACACATTCCTCTCTTTATCGCGTTAGCACGATATAGTCCCGCAAGAGGGTACGCAAAAACTCCAGGTCATCCAATTGTTGGGTTTCGCGGATGTCCAACAATTCTTTGAGACTGCTAGCCAAGGCTGCGGCTACTTCCCCGTGTGCATCATTCGGGTATTTGCGCAAGCGGCTGATCACTTGCTTGATGGTAAGCATGTCTTGTTCACTCAGGATTTTTACCTGGGGGTAAACGGGTTCGTAATTTTCCCGCGTATCGATGTTGAGCACGCTTTTGAGGTGTACCCTTAAGTTGTTGCGCTTGCGGATCACGGTAGTGCCGGCAGTCATGTCGCCCATTCGCTGCTGGCGGGTGGTAGAACTGATGAGCATCGCGGCTAAAATCCCCGCCGAAAGAATCGTATCCACGTATTGAAAAACGGCCCGCAGGAGGTAATCGTTTACCGTAGGGATTTCGCCATCAAGGCGCACCACCCGAATGTTCATGATGCGTTTGCCCAGGGTTTGTCCGCCCATAATACTCTCCAGCAAAAAGAAATAACCAAAGAAAAAACTGACAAAGCAGATCATAAAAATCAGCTGAAAGCTGATCAGTTTTGCCAAACCCAGGGCGCTGAGGCCAAGTGGAACCAAAAGGCAAGCAAGGGAAATGATGCACAAATCGATGAAGGTTGACAAGCCGCGTTCCCATAACGAAGCCAGTTCGTACTCAATCGTAACGTTCTGAGTGGTTTTGATTTCGATGGTTTGCATGGGCACGGGTTACAGACCTCATGGATGAATCTGTGGAGACAAAAATACAGTGGTTTTTTAAATTGGCGTTGCTATTGTTTTAGTTGATTGATCACCCCTTCCATTTCGTTGATATCGGCTATACCCACGTGGAAATACCGAATGATCCCTGCTGAATCCACAATGATATTCGCGGGGTAATCTCTAAGACAAAGTTCGGATAGAATTTTCCATTTTTCATCGGCAATGATCTCGTAGGCAAACTTATGTTTGTTGAGCAGAAGGGCTACATCTTCTTTGCTGCTTCGGGCGATGGAAATGAATTTTACGTTCGGGTCTTTTTCATAGCGTCCCAAGAGCTCGTTCAGGGCTGGCATCTCTTCCAAACATGGCTTACACCGGGTAAACCAGGTATTCAGCACCGTGATGGTTCCCGCTTGTGGTGCCAGGATTTTTTCCCCATTCAGGTTTTTGGCTTTGATTTCCACAAAGGGCTTTCCCAGGTACTCGTCTCTCAACAAGTTTTTATATGCTGCATTAAAAGAATCTATACCCATCAAGGCATTGAAATCTATAGAAAGCTTGCTGTCACCCTCCTGCTCTCTATAAAATTTCAGGTATTTTTCATTGGTGGTACTGGCCAATACGATGGAATCGGCGGATTTGCCTTTCATAAAACCACGCACGAGTTGTAGTCTGAACGCTGTACAGTCGTCTATTGGATCATTTTGTGCCATCACCCAGGTTCCAGCGAAAACAAACAGGGTCAACAAAATGGGCTTACAGATTTTCATTATCATGGCCTGATACTTTTAAAGTAATCAAATTTGGTTTGATCCATCGCATATGCTTCAATGACTGCTGTATCAAAATAGGACTTCAAAATGGGCTTCACGTCTGGAAAAATACGCGCGCCAAATGCGCCATTTTTGGAGTAAAATCCATTGTTATAAAATACACTGTGATATGGGCTATTGCTTTGGTTGCGAAAAACCAACAGGATTCCTTGGGGCAGCTCTTTTTGTGCTTTGATGAATTCCTTTATGGTGAATTTTCGGATCAGTGTAAATGATTCGCTCAGGATTTTCTCTAATTCTTTGTCAAATAATCTGGTGGACGGCGTAAAGAGCACACCATCTTCAATTTTTTTGCTCTTGAAATATTGTTCCAGGGCAAAGCTATGGCAATTTTGTGCAAAACTCTGTTGCATCCTTTGAGTACCAAGAGAATCAAAGGGCATCCCTTTTTTTTCAAACAATTGTTTGAGCTTTTCATTTGCCGCTTTTTGATTTTGCTCGGAAGCGGGAGCGAGTATTTCAATGGTAGAATTCAGCCATCTCACCTTGACCGTACGGTCATAAATGTCTTTCTCCGTGGTGTCTACTATGGCGTAATAAGGCTTTAGGGAAAAAGCCATGCTTGTTTCCTGGGCGTAGACCTGCAAAGGAAAAAAAAGGAGAGCCAACATTGTCCTTTCAATGACAATGCCCAGTTTTTTTGGTGTTTCCCACATAAAGTATATTTTTTTATGGTTGATTACCTGCTTAATATTGCTTTGAGTGTCAGTGCTTTTCAAATTTACAACATTATATAGTAAGGCGCAATGGGCTGAAGGCAAAATATTTGTTATTCCTGATCCCGGTAATCACTGGTTCTTCTGCGATAGTAGGGTCTTCAAAAGAAAGCAGGCTTCTTGCTCCTTTGGTTTCTTGCTCAGCCAGGGTCAGCTGGTCACTCACAGAAGTTTCCAACCAAATGGAACCCGATTGCCGAAACACCTGAACGTGCAATTGAAATTCGGTTTCAAAGGTTTGTTCCAAAGCCCAGGTTTTGGTCTCTGGCACGATGGAAACGGTTCCTTCTCGCAACTCGGGATTGAGCATGGCCAGCGTAGTATTCCGATCGTGGATCATAAACTTGGCAAAACTTCCTTTATTCTCTCCATGCGCTTTGGAAAAAAACTGCAACTTTAAATGTGGATACGCTGCGTTGAAAGCGTTTTGAATGTCGCTGATGCGTTTATTCGGACTGATGTGAATGCTCATGATGGATACTTTTGTACAAGTTATCGCTTTGGCAACCAACTTGCACTGAAAAAGGAACGGAGGAGGGGTGATCTTTGTCAAAAGGAGTGGGCGTTTCTGCATATTTTTTAGCCGTATACGAACAATTTTGTGGATTGGAACCATCCATTTGCATTTTTTTCCCTAAACTAACGCTTGTAAAACCCAACTATGCGCGAAACCCAATTTATTGAGCAGAATAAGGAAAAGTGGGGCGAGTTTGAAAACATCCTCGAGGATGAATACAAAGACCCCGACAAGCTCAATGATCTGTTTATCCAGATCACGGATGACCTGTCGTATTCCCGAACGTTTTACCCCAACCGCTCGGTACGGGTATACCTCAATGGCCTGGCGCAAAGCATTTTTCACGATGTACACAAAAGTCCTACTTCGCCCTGGCGGGCATTCCAACATTTTTGGCTGGAGGAATTGCCTCAACTGTACTTCGAGGCTCGTCGCGACATGTTGGTGGCTTTCCTTGTATTTGCACTCGCCTTGGGCATTGGAGTACTTTCCTGTGCCATGGATCCCGATTTTCCAGAAATCATTTTGGGGCAAAGCTATCTGGACATGACCGAAAGCAACATCAAAAATGGCGACCCCATGGCGGTGTACAAGCAAAAAGGCATGTTCAATATGGCACTTGGCATCACCCTCAATAACCTGATGGTGGCGCTGTTGACCTTTTTGACCGGGGTATTTATTGGGATGGGCTCCGTAATTGTCCTCATTTTTAATGGCATTATGGTTGGGGTATTCCAGTATTTTTTTGTGGAAAAAGGCTTGTTTCTTGAGTCTTTTCTCACCATTTGGATCCATGGTACCATCGAAATTTCCTGCATTATTGTGGCCGGAGC
This sequence comes from Haliscomenobacter sp., assembly GCF_016718685.1. Taxonomy (GTDB): domain Bacteria; phylum Bacteroidota; class Bacteroidia; order Chitinophagales; family Saprospiraceae; genus Haliscomenobacter. The sequence continues at coordinate 138,947 of NZ_JADKCX010000002.1, forward strand.
GGCGGGCCTCACGATGGGTCGAGGGCTGGCATTTCCGGATACTTACGCCCGCGACCGGGCTTTTCAACTTTCGGCTCGGCGGGGCATGAAAATGATGATCGGTATTGCGCCTTTGATCATTTTGGCGGGATTCATCGAGGGCTTTTTGACCCGTTATACCGATACGCCACAAATTATCCGGGCTTTGTTTATTTTGATTTCGCTCGGGTTTGTGTTGAGTTATTTTATGTGGTATCCGGCGATCAAGGCCCGGATCGGGTTTGCAGCACCGTTGTACAACACCGACCTCAATCCAGACCTCAACTTAAAAATCAATTACCGCAGCATTAAGCGCAACGGCGAAGTGTTTACCGAGTCCTTCCTTTTTCTGCGCAATTATTTCCAGTCCATCATCATTTTGGTGGGAGGGGTTACCGCCTTGTATTGTACAGCGGTATTTTTGCTGAGTCCGGCCATCAATGAGGAGGTTTTTGTCCTTCCGACCGACTTGTTCCTTTATTTGGGAGATTTTGACGACATTATTTTTAACGACCAAATCGCGGCCTTGCCCTTTATTATGGGACTATGCGTGATGATTTTGACCACGGGCGTCAACCGACTGATGATTCGGGATAGTGACAAAACCTGGCCCAGCTGGAGCAAGTTGGGCAAAGACTTGTTTGCCGCCCTACCGGGTACCGTTGTGTTGTTGTTGCTTTTTTACGCTCCGGGCGGAATTACCTGGCTGATCGGTAGCATGGTTTTCCCTTTGGCCTTGCTCTGGATTTTCATCAATCAACGCGAAGCTGGGGGCAATCCCTTTACGGGCATGCAACGCACTTTGCTTTGGCTTTGCCACAACGGGGCAGGGTATGGGCCTTGTCGCTGATTTTGTTGAGCACTGGTATGTTTTTTCTGGGCTTGATGCATACCGCAGTGGTCGGCTTTTTCCTGGACGTCCTCACCTGGATCGTGAATCTGCCCCCCGAAAAAATGGATCAGTTTGGCATCGTGTTTATGATGGTGCTGCAAATGTTTATGACCTTTTTTGTGTTTGCCCTGATCATCATTGGGATGGGGCTGCTGTATTATACCCTGTCCGGCATCCAGGATGCAGGCGATTTGTGGGAGAAAATTGGGAAGATCGGGGAGCAGCGGAAGATTAGGGGATTGGAACGGGAGTAGGGGAATTTGGAACGCGATTTAATTGCTTTTTACAAAAATAAGGATTTGTAGGTAATGTTGCTCAAAATTCAACAAATCAGTAAAGGCCATTTGTTCGTTTCGCTCAAGTAATTTCAGGCAAAATTTCAAACTCATCTTTACTCAACATCCTGATCCAAACCACTTGCCCAACCTGAATTTCAAACACTTCATTTTCTTTCACTACAGTTCGCAGCATATTTTCTCCCAACTGCACTTGAGCCATACCATCCACCGCCCCCATCCAAATGGCGCGTAGCTGGAATCCTTTCTTGCTCTCCTCGGCGGGAATGGCCTCGCCTACAATTTTTCCTTTTTCCATAACCAATACCCGCTGAGCCAGGCGTTGGATTTCTTCCGGATGGTGACTGATCAAAAGCGTGGTCAAGGCGTACCGTTTGTGCAGTTCCTGAATGTATTGTTGCAAATGCTCCCGCATCTGGGTATCGAGCGCCGAAAGGGGTTCATCCAGGAGCAATAGTTTGGGGCGTCGTACGAGGGCCCGCGCCAATGCGACCCTTTGCTGTTGCCCACCCGATAATTCCCGTGGAAAAGCCCGCGCCAAATCCTGCAAATCCATCACGTCCAATAACTCATCAATCAAGGCTGTACTTTCATGTTTAAACAAGGCAAAATGCAGGTTTTGCCGCACATTCATGTTGGGAAAGAGGGCGTAATCCTGAAAAACAACTCCGATTGAACGCTGCTGTGGCGGCAAAAAGATCTGTTGTGCATGGTCTTGCCAAACTTGTCCCTGGAACACCAGCCTTCCTTTAGCACGACTTTCGAGTCCGGCCAGGATGCGCAACACCGAAGTTTTGCCACTGCCCGATGGTCCGCTGAGGGCCAACAATTCCCCAGCAGCAAGGTGAAAATCCACATCCAGTTCGAAGGAGCGCTGTCCATCTCGCAAGTGCAGGGTACAATTGAGGGAACTTACCAGCTTATCCATGGTTGCGAGCGGCGATTGTAGCGAAAAAACAAGGCCAGAAAAACAAAGGTGAGCAGCACCAAAGTCAAGGCATAGCGATTGGCTTCACCAAAATTCAAAGCTTCCACCTCATCGTAAATGGCGATAGAGGCTACCCGGGTAACCCCAGGGATATTGCCCCCAATCATCAACACGACGCCAAATTCGCCCACGGTATGGGCAAAAGACAAGACCAGTCCACTCAACAAGGCCGGACGAATATTGGGTAAGAGTACCCGCCACAAAGTCGTCCAGGATGATTTGCCCAAGGTGTAGGACGCCTCAGCCAAATGTGCGGGTAAATGTTCAAAGCCCGATTGCAGCGGCTGCACCATAAACGGGAAGCTGTAGATCACCGAACCCAGCACTAATCCACCAAAAGTAAAAACCAGGCGGAGGTCAAATGTTTCCTGTAGCCATTGCCCCAAACCACTATTGGGGCTAAAAGCCAGCAGCAAATAAAACCCAATCACCGTAGGGGGCAATACCAGCGGTAAACTTACCAAAGCTTCAAGAATAGGCTTCCAGGCGCTGCGGCTATACGCCAAACGATACGCGATCGGAATGCCCAATACCAGTAAAATGATGGTTGTAATGGCCGCCAACCGCAGTGTGAGCAATAGTGTATTGATGAAATCCATTCCCTTCTTTGAAACAAGTCCATGTATTAATTGCCGGAAATTAGGTGCTTTTTGCAAAAAAATGGCCGGATTGACCGAGTATTTTCCAGCAGCGTGTTAACTTGATCCGTTAAAAACATTACAAAAACCTTTTACCCAACATTTGCCATGTTTAAATTCCTATCATTTTTCGCTCTTGCTTTGGCTGTACTCGCTTGTCAACCGAAAGCAAAACCGGCTGCCGAAGAAGAATCTTCGGATGAAACTGCAGCATTTGAAGGTACCAATTGCTACATCTTCGCAGAAGGGCAAGACACTACTTTCCTTACCCTGACCATTCAAGGCACTAAGGTCACTGGTTATTTTGCCTGGGAGCCTTGGGAAAAAGATGGTGCGCGTGGCGACCTCAGTGGCACTTTAGAAGGGAATAAGATCGTTGCCGATTGGGACTATGTCATTGAAGGCAGTGAACAATCTGAAGAAAAAGTATTTGTGCTCGAAGAAGATATGGTGGGGGAAATGACGGGGGAACTCACCGAAGGAGAAGCTGGGCAATTGGTGCTCAAAGACCCCGCCAATGCCAAAGTCGGCAATTACCTGAGTCGGGTAGAATGTAAAAATCAGTAAATTTCTAGCAACAAAAAAAGCCCTCCACTGGAAAACCAGTAGAGGGCTTATCATTTTGTAGCGTGAGGCGGGCTTGAACCGCCGACCTTGCGATTATGAATCGCACGCTCTAACCAGCTGAGCTACCACGCCAATTTAAAAAGCGAGTGCAAAGATAGTAGCTCCTGTGCTTTCAAACAACCCCAATCTTCAATTATTTGATCTTTATTTGAAAAAATCTTTCTCGTCGGGCATTTTTTTCTGCGCTTCTTTGTCCATTTGGCCAAAAATCAGGTTGACTCCAACCCGCCCGTTGACCGTATTGCTTTTCGAGCCTTGCAAGAGGGTCAACAGATTGTCCGTGGCTGCAAGCACTTGTAGCGGCCCTATTCTTAAACTTGCATTTACCCCCAGGTTGTCAAAACGTTTGTTGCGAATGACGTAAGCTGCGCCAAGATTGAATCCTTTCAACAATTCAGTTTGTGCACTCAATGCCATTGCAGGCAACCATTCGCCAGAGATCCGTTCGCCGTAGGCCAGGATACCTACTGCAGTTTTGTCGCTGATGTGCAGATTGGCACTAAAAAAAGAATAGGTAGGCAAAATGGTGGCGTACGATTGATCGGTTTGGGTGACCTTAAACCGGGCCTCCAGCGTATCGACGATGTTGTTGAAACTGACCGAATCGGTCCAGACATTGGGAAAAATGTCCAAACCTTCAAAAGTGTATTCCCCTTGATTGCCAAACTAGTGGCGTCCTCTTTCCAATTGATTTGGCCCAAATCAAGGATGCTGGCGGCCAATTCTAGTTTCCCCAAACGCAAGCTAGCCCCTACATCCAAAGCAAAACCCGTATTGTTGGTCCAGGTATTGCTCCAATTAAAGGTAGCCAAATCCAAATCTACATCGATGTCACTGAACCCATTGTAGCGCAATTGGGTGCCAGCGGTATTCAAGCCATAATCACCATTGACGGTCAACTGGTAGATGTCGTCGCTGGTGAACAAACGCAAATCGTGGTTTCGGGAAGAGATATTGCCCACCCCATTGAGCAATTTGATGCGTGCCCCCAACGTGAAATTATCAGAAGCCTGAAAACCCAGACCCAAGCTTACTTCTTGATAGGCCTGGATGCCAATGCGTGGGGCAATCTGGATTTCCTGTCCGATAAATTGCGCGTTGCCTTTCCAGGCTAATTGTGCCAGCTCTTTCGGGTATTTGGAATAGGCATTTTGCCGGATGCTGTGTCCTAGTGAAAGGTACCAGTCTCCTGCGTGAAAACCCACGCCCAGTGTACCCAAATCTACCCGATCACGGATGTAGTTTTGTGGTTCCAGCAAGCTGATGGCTTTGTCCACATTGAGGAGGGTTTGCCCTTGGCTGTTTTCTTCCAGTACTTCATTGAGGGTAAAACCACTCACTTCGCCGTAGCCATACAAACTGGGAAGGGCAATGGTGATGCGGTTTTGGGGCAGCAAGGCCGGATTGCTTTGATAGGCTTGCCAGGTGCCGCGGATAAAATGGGTGCCCAGGTCGAGTTGGGCAAGTAAAGGGAAACTGAGGCTTGATAGTATCAGGAGGGTTAATATGCGCATTGGTTTTTGGGTTTTGCGAAAAGGGAATTGCTCCTTAGCGCCAATTAAATGCTCGGTTCATTTTTTTGAAAAACGATATTGTCGGACTCAAGATTGTTGTGCAGCAAATACCTGTTTACATCTGGCGTTGCCAGCAACTTTCCTTCGGGATCAATGATGAAGCTTGCATAGCCCAATGCACGGAGCAAGTTTGCCGCATCCTGATGGGCGGTATTGTGCCGCTCCACGTTGAGGTATTCCATTACAATGGGGCACTTGAAGTTGTTTTTGAGAAAATTTTTCATGCCCATCAACACCCGGTATTCCGCACCTTCTACGTCAATTTTGATCAGATTGGGCTGCAAATGATGCTGAATAATGAATTCATCCAAGGTAATCGTGGTAACATCTGCTTTGCTCGGTTTGTTTTTTATAAACCAATTTTCTTGCTCAAATTGCTTGATTTCCATAGTGTTGTATTCGGAATACAAAATGGGAAACTCATAAAAGGAAAGTACGCCATTTTCATCCGAAACGGCTTGATTCAAGCAACTTGCTTGTGGCAGTCCCTGCAAGTTTTTGCTAAGCAAAGCAAAAGTGTTTTTTGAAGCCTCAAAAGCAAGCACGTTACCTTTTGCCCCAACCAGGTGGGCTGCCAGGGTAGAGAAGTACCCCAAGTGGGCACCCACATCAATGAACTGCTCCCCCTCTTTCAAGGTATTGATCATGAACTTGGCCAGGCGAATTTCAGAAACATGCGATTTGCCGCCAGTTAAAAAAATATCCATCCCAGAGGGCAAAACCAGTTGCAGGTCCGCTCCAAAAAAAGTGCGGGTTTTGACCATGATCCCTTTTTTGGTGATGGGGTAAATGATTTTCATAAAAGCCATCCCCAAAAGATACTTCAGGGGCTGTGCACTTAATCGGGCAATTTTTGATCCCAAAGCCAATTGTTCAACCCTTTGCAGCCCTTCCTGTACATTCATGTTTCTGCGTTGTGATTTTTTATACGATCAGACGCCCGTGATAAGCGGGTGCACCGATTTTTGAGGACAAGTCGGCCAAGTTATCTTTAGTGATCTTTCCGGCGGCCATCACTTTGATGCGCCCCTGGGCTTTTTTGACCATATTTTGCAGCACCTCCAGCCCTTCCCGCGCCGTAGGTTTTCCCCCTGACGTCAACACATAATCGATCAGATGATCGTGCGCCAGCAATTGATCAAACGCAGCGGCAGTATCCGGGGTGTAATCAATGCACTTGTGGACCACGACCAACATTTCGGGTTTGGCTTTGGCGGCCAATTGCAGAATATGCTCCAAATCCAGTTGGCCATCAGCGCTTAGTGCCCCCAAAACCACGCCAGGTACGCCAACACTTTTACAATACTCAATGTCGCGCTCCATTTGGGCAAACTCCTCTGTCGTGTAGACAAAATCGCCACCCCTTGGCCGAATCATCACGTGAATCGGAATGTGTAATTGTGCCAAAGCTGCTTGAATGAACTCTTCGTCGGGCGTTAATCCATCCAGATCCAGCCGGCCACAGAGTTCAATGCGGGTAGCACCATGCGATTCGGCAACCAGCGCTGCTTCCAAAGTATCCACACAAACTTCAATTTCTAATGCCATCACGTTGTACTTTTCTTGATGCTGTAAACTTAAAGATAAAGCAAGTCTATTCATTCATTTAGTCTATCGAAAAAGCCAGGCTTGCCCAAAAAAGTACACTTACCTTGAGAGACTTAATTTTGAAGCCATGTTCAAACAATTGCGTTTTGCCTTTGCCCAAGCCCTCGAAAATATTCGGGCCAATTTTTTCCACACCTTCCTGTCCATACTGGGCATTGTGATTGGTGTAGCGGCGCTGGTCGCCATCTTGTCGCTCATTGATGGCATGGAGAAATACGCCAAAGAGCAAATCAGCAGTACCACGGATTTGAAAAACATCATGATCCGCACCGAAACCCACCAAACCATCAACAATGTACGGATCAAAAAAGACAGCTTTGCCTATCTCAATTACGCTGCTTTTTCTGCACTGCGCGAAAACATGGCGGAAAAGGCCACGGGGTTTCTGTTTACGCAACAAAACAGTGGACTAAGCCTCCAGGATAAACCCGAGCCTTTGGCGGCAGTGGTTACTGGCATCGCTCCCAACCTGCCAGAAACGGAAGAATTGGCCATTGGCCGCAAATTTGTCGAAGCCGATTTTAATGAAAAAAACAAAGTCGCCGTCGTCAATCATCTGCTTGCCAGGCAGATTGGCGCACATTCAGACCCTAACAAACTTATTGGAAAAAGCATCAAATTTCAAGGCCAGGATTTCAACATCATTGGGGTACTCAAAGCAGGAAAAGCACAGACACCTACCCTTTTTATTCCCCTCATTTTTATCCCGGAAACGGCACTCTCCCAATCTCCACCCACCTGCTTCCTGGAAGCCAAAGCAGTAGAAAATGTCGCCAAAATCAAAACCGAAACCGAAGCCTGGCTAAAACAACATTACCCCACAGGCAAGGCTGATTTTGAGGTCATCACCAATGAATTTCGTGTGGATCAGGTTTCCAAAGGGTTTTTGCTGTTCCGCATTGTCATGGGCCTCATCGTAGGTATATCGGTACTGGTAGGGGGCATTGGCGTGATGAACGTGTTGCTGATTTCGGTCACGGAGCGCACTTCCGAAATTGGCATCCGCAAAGCCTTGGGGGCGAACAAAAACGACATCATGCGCCTGTTTCTTTCCGAATCCATCACAGTATCGCTGTTTGGTAGCCTCTTGGGCTTGACTTTTGGCGTTTTGGGAACGATGGTGTTTATCCCGATCATTAAGGCCATTACCAAAGTTCCATTTCAGGCTGCATATACCTGGAATACCTTACTGGTCATTATGATCATTGCCATTTTGGTGGGTGTCATTTTTGGCACTTACCCAGCCATGAAAGCTGCAAGGCTGGATCCAGTAGATGCCATCCGGCGGAATAGTAGACTCTGTTTGCGTTGCTGTTTTCGAGGTCCTGATTGACCAGTACGGCCATACAAACGAAGAAAAATGAACCCATTTTATCGGTTTCCACCATATCGTTGATCAACAAAAAAGCGTCCATTACCACTGTACACAAAGTAACGGCCATGATGATGCGCTGTCTAGTTGGGTTGGTACAACGGTGGTAGATTTTTTCTGCCTGGATCAACACCAAAAAGCTCAGGGCAATGAACAAAATCAGCCCAATATACCCTTGCTCCACCAAGGTCATCAGGTAATAACAATGCACCCCAGAGCCTTCAGGATTGTCGCTTACGTAGGTTTGAAAACTGGTGACCGTATAGGATTCGTAAAAATTGACAAAATTACCTGGCCCAAAACCCATCCAGGGCCGATCCAAACTCATTTGAAAAGCAGCCACCCAGCGGTACACCCGCTCCATGGTGGAAATGTCTTCCATCTTGTAGGTAGCCTCCATGAGGTTGCCAAAACTCTCGTGACTGATGGTTTTGTTGAAATCCGGCGCAAAATCGAGGTAATTGTTGTCGTAACTCAAGTACAAAAATCCATGCCAACAAAGCCACTCCAGCCACCCAACACTGGGCGCATCAAACGCCATCGGATGACCAAATAAGCCCCCGCTGCCATGACCACTGCAATGTAAGCCGCCCGCGTATAGGTAAAATAAATGGCCAGCAACAAAAATCCGATGGTGCCCGCCCAGGCGTACCAACGCAGGGAAAAACGAGGATACGAAACTGGGGCAAACCACAAGAGTGGAAAAAACAAAGACAGCAAGCCTGCATAATTAACGTGGTTGCGGTAAAAAGGGCGCAGTACGAAATTGATCTCGGCAAAAGAAAAACCCGTCAAAGCATGCCGCGATACAATTACTACCACGGTAAAGATCAAGGGCCAAAATACCCACCAAAACAAGCGCTGGTAATGTTCTTTGCGGTCGATGAAATAACCAGTCAGGCAATAAAAAACCACGATGTACCAGCTTTTGGCCAGGTATTTAACCGAAACAAACAGCAACTGGGACTGTAGGTGCAAAGGAAAATCCAGGCAAAATGCAGCAACAGCATTAACGAGATAGGATGCAGCAAAATTTGCTACTGATGCGGTGAACCCGCGACAACACAGAAGGAATGCTCACCAAAAACAAACCAATGATCAAAGCTTCATCCGGTAAATCGGTGCCAAAACCATTGGGTAAAACCACCTCGGTGGACAGCGGAATACAGGCCATCAGCAAAAAATAGATGGTGCGGATGTCCATCATCGTCCAATAAATGGCCAATACCAGCAGCGGTAAACCCGCCAAATAAATAAAATTGAGCGCCACCCCTGCCCAAATGGACAAGAGGGTGATCAACGCCAGCCCCCAAAACAGTACTTGCAGTTCCGACGTTTTCCGCAATTGTTGCATCAGTTGATTAGCGCGCATCGATGGCTTCTCCCCATTTGTTTTCACGATAGGCATCAAACAACAAGACCCCGAATGCGCCAATGACAAATGCAATCGCCCGGCGGCAAGAACCAAAATCGAACGCCGGGGCCGAGATTTGAGCACGGGGACTTCGGCTTCTTCCATCACCAATACGTGGGCACGTCGGCTTCCAGTGCAGTGCGCAGCATTTTGGCTTTTTCCACCGCATCGCCCAATTGGCCATTGGAGGTGTAATAACGGGTTTCCATGAGCATCAGTTCGGCTTCACCACCCGCCAGGTTGTCCAGCTCTTCTTGCAAACTATCCACTTGCCTGGTATCCTTTCATGGTTGCTTCGGTAAAAGCGACGGAGTCACGGGGTATTCGGGGATTATTTTTCATGGATTCCCATCTTCCTTTGAAGCGGGAGTAACTACCTTTGGCAATGATGTACCGCTCCGAAAGATCGGTAGATACTTGCCGTGTATTGTAAATCTTGTACTTCGCTCTAAGTTTGGTCAGGCTATCCGCCAGCTCTTGCAAAATCCGTTCTTTAACAATCAATCCTGATTCATAAGAGGCCAGGTTTTTGCGCTGATTGCCCTTGATGACTTCTTGCGACAAGTAGTTGATCCGTTCCCGTGCGGCATTGGCAATCCGAGCCGCCAATTGAGGGTCAACATCCTCAAAAGTCAATTGGATGGCATCGCGTTTGGTTTTGATGATTTCCATCCGCGAAAAAAGTTTTTCCCGTGCCCACACGTACGACTTGGGCTGATTTGGCGCAATCCGATAATGTTCGAACAGCTTGAAGGTATCGATTAAATAATCCCCCAATTCTTTTGACTCAGCAATGGTCAAAATGCGGTCGATGTCGTTGCCTGAACCATAGGGTTGCCCCCCGATGGATTTACCATACAAGATATCAGGGCGTGCCAAATCTGGACTGGCTGCCAAAAAAACTGTAGTTGCTTTGAAAAAATTGGGCATCAACAAGGAAATACCCGCAGTGCCTATTGCTGCCAGAAAGGACAGCCCCAGAATTTGTTTGCGCCATCGGTACAGGGTGCGTACCACGCCCAAAAGATTGTCTTTATTTTCCATTTAAAAGCTAAAACTTAAAACGTTTTAAGGTAAACCAATTCCTCGAATGCTGATCAAGCGTACCAACAAAAGCAGTGATTCCACAACCCGCCAAGGCGACCAAAAAAGCCCATAGATTGAGGGTCGGCAAAAGGTAAACCCAACTCAAGCTGGCCACACCCACGGACAAAATGGCCATTGCAACAAATTTAATGGCTTGTACCCAGGTAATGCCAACGCCCATCAGTTTGTTGCACAAGTACAACTGAGCTGCAAAAATCAGGATTTGGGTAATGCAATTCGCTTCCGCTGCGCCCAATGCCTTGTGTAAGGGAATTAGCCAGAGGTTGAGTCCCAGATTGAGCAGTACACCCCAGACGTAGACCCGGTTCAACTCCCGAAGGCTGCCTTGCGCCACCAACAAAGTGCTGAAAATATAGACCCCACTCACGGGAATGAAACTGACGATCACCCAGCCGAGGATATTAGCCGAATAAATGCTGCCAGTGGTGTACAAACTGGTCATGATGTTTTCCCGGAAAATGATGGTACACACCACCAGGGAAATGGCCCCACTCCAGATGATTTGTAAACCCAAATGCGCGAGAGGCTTTACATCTCCCCCTACTTTGAGCAAGCGCGCATACATGGGCATCAACAGACTCGCAAACAGATAACCAATCACATTGCTGGCCTCCAAAAGCGAAAGGCCGAGGCATAAATGTTCGTTTGTTCCCGGCCATCCACCAACATGCGCTCCATCAAAGGGGCATCTATACGGGTGTACATGCTCATCAAAATGAAGGTTAGGGTAAAAGGCAATCCGGCTTTAACAATCGCCAGGATGCGCAACCAGTTGAAACGAAATACGATTGGCCCCGCGTGGTAACGCACAATGGCAAAAGAAACAATTGCACCCACCGTATACCCGAGCAACTGCACATTGACAAACCATTGAATGTCAAAATTCCGCCCCTCGTAATACCCGATCCACAAGGGAATTCCCAAAAACAAAATCACCACCAGTCGGTCAATCACCGATACTATACTATCAATCCAGTACAAACCCAATCCCGCAATGTTGGAACGCAAATACATCACCATCGAATTGAGCACCTGGCACAAGGTCATACCCAACAAAATGCCCGGATATTCCCAGAGGTAACCCGTAAACAAGCCCACCAGCAACAAGACCAGCGCATACACCAAAGACAGAACACCCTTGGTGAGCAAAAACGCGCTAAAGTATTTGGGCAACAAGTGTGGATGCTGCGCAATGTAGCGGGTATTGTAATTCTGGATGCCAAAATCAGTAATGATGTTGAGGATCAACGTCAGATTGAGGATGCTGAAATAAATTCCGTACAGGTTTTCGGTCACCACGTTTTGCACGACCCGCTCTACCCCAAACAAGTAAGTGGGTTTGATCACCAGATTGATGAACAAAAGGAAAAGTAGGTTGGCGAGGAATTCGCGTTTCATGCAGGAAGTGCGGGTGCTTTGATTTGCGGGGCGAAGTTAGGTGAAAGCGGGGAGAAAAACTTATTTTCTTATTTTGTACAAGTTTAGCACCTCGCCTTCGGCGATGCGCGGTAATAATTTTCAGCCACAAATGACACAAATTTTCACAAATTAAGGCACAAACTTGCGTTGTGCTGACAGGTTGTCCCAATTTGTGAAAATTTGTGTCATTTGTGGCTGAATCTTTAAAAAACACTCCACCGCAGGTGGGGTGCTAAACTTTTACCTTATTTTTATTATCTCAAGCATAGGCTAATCGTTTTCAGGAGTCTTTTCCACTCTCCCTCTCCGCACCGCCCGCAAAAATCCCCGTACCTCCCGCTCCGCCAAATACCGATGGTACACGTCTCCAAAAATGAGCAACAAAATCCCCAGCACAAAAATCGAATTGCGTGAAGTTTCTACCGTTTTGGCGTGCATTTCGTAAAAAGGCCGAACGAGCAGCACTTCAACGGCAATCACGAGCGCCGTTAGGAGAAACAAAAACACCGCCGCCGCGTGGGCATTGCTGCGAATTTGGGGGTAATGGGTGCGCAGGCATTTTTTCATAAACAAAATAGCGCCCTGGTCTTCAGCGTCCATGCGCAGGAGTTCACCCAGCACGTGTTCGGCTTTTTGAAACTGCCGGGTATGGTAAAGCGAGGCCGCTTTGCGGAACAGCATTCTGCGGAAAAGATCTTCCCCCTTGTATTCCGAAATGTTGTTGAGAATCGAAGTTTCAATGACCACGTCTACCATGGTCAAGTGTTCCTTGTACGCGCCCACCTCAAAAAGCGCGGTGACATAGGCTACCAATACATCAAAGTATTCATCAAAATCCAGTTCCTGAATCGCTGCTTCATTTTCTTCAAAAAAACGGATGACCTCCTGGAAGGCATTTTCTTCCAGGGTGAGAAAGGAACGGTAGATTTTGGAATAATACCTTGGCTTAAACATCGATTCTCATTTTATTGCATACAGTACAGGTTTGCTGGGGCTGACGTCTAGTTCCAATGAGGCAATTTGTAAGTTGAGTAGATAATCTCCATCCAAAATCCGGTCAGGCACATAAATCAACTCGGTTATCGTACAATTGTTGCGTGCATTTTCCGGGTATTGCCAGAATGCCTTATGCCCCAATAAGGCACCACCATCTTCTTCCCGATCTACCGAGGGGAGGTCGAGTAACAAATGCTTTACCCCACATTCCACCAAAAACTCCAACGCGTCATGGTGAATATATGGCGGATTGGCTCCAGAATAGTTGGTGTGCAGCTTCCAATCGTCATTGGGCAAAGTGCGCAACACCAGAGCTTCCGGTTTATGCACAACAAAGCAAGGTTCAAGTTGTTGACGCAAAACTACCCGATCGCCATTTTCCATGCGTTGGGGCCAGATGCTGATCAATTTCGCAAAAAAATGAAAGTGACGCAAGCATTGATTGATGGTATATTTTTCTTTGGCAATATGGCCCACACATTCGGTGTGAGTGCCATTGCCGTGGGGATTGATTTTGATGTTGAAAAAATTGACCGCACCGCCTTTGGACGTATCGCCAATGAAGCCAAATTCAGGAGCCTCTACTGGCCAAAATTCCGGAGGCGGGGCGTGAAAACAATTGGCATTTTGCGTGCCTGCACGAAGCGGCATGCTGATGTCGATGGGTGCGCCCAAATCGATTTGTCGGGCTTGCCCCGAAAATTGTACTGTTGCTTCCATAGTGATCGTGCCTAAACCTCGAACAGACAAACCGTTCACAAGTTTTTTACAACGTTAAAAAAAATTTAATTATCAAAAGCTTGATATTGATTAACTTTTCGCCGTCGTTGAGAGCTTGAATTATTCGCGTATATTCAGAACAAACCCATTGGTCATGGAATTTTTGAAAAACAGCCTGTTGATTTGTTTGTCGCTTCTGGTGTATGGTTGTGCGCAAGCGCAGCCCAAGGACATGGAGGAAAAAATGGCCTATGTAGAGCGGTATCGCCTCTTGGCCGTAGAAGAAATGGAGCGTACCGGGATTCCGGCCAGCATCAAACTTGGCCAGGGTTTGCTGGAGTCACGTTGGGGAACCAGCGATTTGGCGCGTTTGGCCAACAACCACTTTGGCATCAAGTGTGGCAAGGACTGGAATGGTGAAGGCTATTATAAAGAAGACGACGACCTCAATGATAAAGGTGAACTCATCAAATCCTGCTTTCGGGTGTACGGCAGCGCCGAGCAGTGTTACCGCGACCATTCGGCATTTTTAATGAATCCGGCCAAAAAAGAACGTTACGGGCCCTTGTTCGAGCTGAAGCGCACCGATTACCGGGCCTGGGCCGAAGGCCTCAAAAAAGGTGGATACGCCACCGACCCTGGCTACCCCACTAAATTGATCAAACTAATTGAAGACTTTGATCTTCACCGTTACGATGAAACCACCTATCAGGATTTGTTGTCAGAAATTGGCACCCTGCCAACCTTGACCCAACCCGATTCTCCAGATAAACCACTGCCCGTACTAGTAGTAGGTGTCCCCCAGTCAACCAATGATGTGAAATACATTATTGCCGCAGCAGGGCAAACGGTGAAAGACATTGCTTCCAAACAATACGTATCGCCCAAGGCATTGATGAACCATAACCCTCACATCAGTGGCATGGAAGAACCGCTCAAAGCAGGAGTTCGGGTGTTTTTACAATCCAAACCCAAAGGCTGGCGCGGTCAGGAAACTTACCACAAAGTGCGCAAAGGCGAGCTGATGATCGACATTTCGGTATTGTACGCTATTGATCTGGACAAACTGTACATCCGCAACAAAATGAGCCATGGCCAGGAACCTGCTGAAAATGCCCTGGTCAAAATCAGAGCTGGAAAAATTAAAAAACAACCCAAGCTACAGAGTGATCAGCCCAATAAAAAACCAACCGCTTTGCCTACAGTGCCCAATCCGTCTTTGAGTAGTGCCCAACCCGCTGCTGATCCAGCTACGGGTACGGTAAGTACTAAACCAGCAAAACCAGGACCAGGAACAAACAGTAATTCCGATGTATCTGCCAGCAACAAACCGAATATACCAGTAGTCAGCGCCAGCAATAGCGACCCTTTTTCTACATCCAAACCTTCCACCACCACTGCCAATACTGGAGGAAATATGACCAATCCCGTAGCGCCGCAGTATTATTTGATCATGGAAGGAGATACCTTGGAAATATTGGCCCAAAAATTTAAAACCTCAATAGCTGGCATCAAAAAATTGAACAACCTGACCAGCGACGAATGTAAAGTTGGTTCGCGGATTCGGGTAAAATAACCAACCTATACACCAAAACACGGCTCTTTTGCATCAATTAAGGAACGGCAATTAAATATAAGGTACAGAATTGGCTCGGCAATTTTTTGATTTGGCAAGGCGCGAGGAAGGCGCATAGCTGGCCTACGCAACTGACAAGCAACGCAGCAAAATCAAAAAAGAACCCAGCCGAAATTTACCTTATATTTGATTTCCGTTCCTAAGCTAAACCATGGCTTTATGATGTGGAAAATAAGACGCTGTATTTTGGTACTGGTTTTATGTGGGTTTAATTTTTGGGGTTTTGCGCAGGTACAATCCAATGCTGGATCAGTGGAGCCCGTCCAGTTTTTGACTGAAACCAGGTTTGAGTTTCAACAAAATCACATCTACCTCAAGGCGCGTATCAACGGCGTTGAAGGGAAATTCATCTTTGACAATGGCTTTACAGTAACCGGACTAGACGATGATTTTGCCGCCCGTTGTGGTATCCAAACCAGTGCTGACTCCAGTATTACCCTGGCTGACGCCAACGAAACCGAAGCCCAAGGACGCATCGGCACGGCCCAGGATTTGCAAATTGAAGACATCCATTTTAAAAATACCCGCATTGCCATCATTGATACCGATGGGTTACCTTCTTGCCACCAGGTGGATGGTTTTATCGGAAGTTCCGTCATCAACAAAGCCAATTGGAAGATTGATTTTGATGAAAAAATACTCCGGTTTTCTTCTCGACCATTCATTGATCAGGGCTTGCGTTGTGCTTATGCCGTTAGCCGTAGCAACCGGCATTTTTATTGAATTCCGCTACGAAGGGGTTCCTTTTTGGGTACACATTGATTTGGGTTCCAGTGGAGAGTTGGAACTCAATAAAGAAGCTTTTACCCCCATTTTTGCTGGCTTGCAAGCCCAGATGAATGTGGGGGTTTCCAGTTTGGCGCTGTTTGGGTTAAATGCGGTGGATACTTTTTACACCCTCAATCGCCCCTTTAAATTTGGGTACGGGAAATATTTGATCCCAACATCTCCGCGTATTGAGCTGCAACAGGAAGTGGAATACGCTCGTTTAGGGCTTGGATATCTTTATCAGTACAACCTGATCATCAACTCGGATGCACACGAGTACATCCTTACACCGAATAAGCTGCCGCGCATTACTCGCGAGGAGAAAGACTATGGGGTCGTGTTTTATCCGGTAGACGGGGTACACCGCATCGTCAGGCTGAGTGCTTGTGAAAATGTGTTCAAATACAGCTTCACCCTTGGTGAGGTCATTGAAAAAGTAGATGGCCAGGCTGTGGAAACGCTCGGTGATTGGTGCGCCATCAAAACTTATGTACGGGCCAAAGCCGACAAAGGGGAGGCGCTCCGCCTCAAAATCCGGGGGCGTAAGGAAGAATGTATCCTACAGGCGGATTTTAGCCCGGCGCGCAGCATTATCCGGTAATATTTTATTTTTGGGAAATTTTCCCGACAATGATTGTTACCGCTAAATCTTCTTTCCTGAAACCCCAGATATTTGCTTCCATTCCAAATTTGATTGCTGCCGAGAGCACCCGTCACGGAGGCGTGAGTCAAGGAGCCTATGCTTCGCTGAATGTGGGTATTTCCACCGAGGATGATCCTGCTGCAGTAGAAGAAAACCGTCGAATTTTTTTCAACAGCCTGGGCTTGGAGTCCAAGCAGATCGCCAGTGCCTATCAGGTACACGGCGCTGAAATCCTCAAAGTGGAAACTCCCGGCCGAGCTGAAGGCTATGATGCCTTGATCAGCAATGTACCTCATGTTTTTTTGACGGTCACCATCGCCGACTGTACTCCTATCCTGATTGCCGATCCACACACAAGAGCGGTTGCGGCCATCCATGCGGGCTGGCGGGGTACGGTGGCCGGAATTGTGCGGAAAACTATGCTTCGTTTGCAGGAGGAATACCGGGTTCAACCCGAAAATTGTGTTGCCTACATCGGCACTTGCATTGACGAGTGTTCATTTGAAGTGAATGCCGATGTGGCTGACCATTTTGGTGGGGCTTATAAACGCTGGGATGAAGCATTACAGAAATACTTTGTCGACCTAAAAGCAGCCAATCGGGCTCAGCTTTTGCAAACCGGCATCCCGGCCGCACAAATTGAAGTCTCGCCCTATTCTACAGTGCTGCACAATGCCGATTTTTTTTCCTACCGCCAAGAAAAAGGCATTACCGGACGGATGTTGAACTTGATTGGGTTTGCCAAATAAATCAAAAAATTAACTGACCCTGCGCCCTTTCCAGGAGTATTTTTTCTGCACATTGGCCCAAAAACCTACGCTGGCGATGTAAAAAATGTGCAGCAATTGGGCGGGCCAAAAAATGCGCAGCAAGTCTTGTCGGTGGAAAAAAAGTGTTCCAGCGCGTAGCAGTTGGTCATCCGCCCATATTTTACATGCCCATTGGATCAATAGGCTAATACCTAGAACCACGGGTGCTAAAGGAAGAAAAATCAGGTGTAGTAAGATGCTCCAACAAAGCACAAATACCAGCCCCAGCACCGCCGTGATGCGCCATTCCTGATAAGCCGCATTTTTGGTACCCCAACGCAGGCGTTGCTGAAAAAACGAGCGCCAATCGGGCATTGCCAAAGTATACACCGTAGCGGCGAAAGATTTGAGGTACAAGACCTGTCCTGGGTACTGTTTTTCAATTTTGTGCATCAACAAAAGGTCATCGCCGGAAGCTAGGTGATCGATTCCACTGAATCCTCCCACCGTGGCAAAAGCGCTGCGCGTATAAGCCAGATTGGCACCATTGCCCATCCGCATTTTGCCAGAACGCAAGCCCGCCCCACTGAGCAACATCATGCCAATAAAGTCAAGAGATTGAAAGCGCTCCAAGAGATTTTTTTCCCGATGAAAATTAACGGGCCCAGCAATCATTTGCACGGAGTGATCCTGATAAAAGGAGACCATACTGGCCAACCAATCGACACCCATTTGGCAATCCGCATCGGTACACACAATCAGCTCTCCGGTGGCCTGAGCAATCGCGGTGCTGAGTCCGTGTTTTTTGAACGCCAATCCATTGGGTATGGGGTAGTCGGCCAATTGAATCAAGCAGATTCGGGGATCATTGGTGGCTAAAACGATTGTAGCAGTGGCATCTTCGGAGTGATCGTCCACCACAATGACTTCCATTAATGTTTCGGGATAATTTTGGGACAAAATGCTGCGCAAACAGTGTCCAAGATTGGCAGCTTCATTGCGGGCGGGAACAATGATGGATACCCTTGTACGAGGCTCGAAATCAGCAGGAATTTTCCAGGTAGGAATTTGATTCCAGTGCCACAAAAAGTAACGAATGAGGAGGCAATAGGCAATACCCAAAAAAAGTGCAAGGGGTAAAACAAGCACCAAAACCTCCTCACTCATTCAGTTCTGTTTGTGGGCAATACTTGAACGATGCGTTTACCGCACTAAATCATCGTCATTGATCGATTTTTCCTCCCGGCGGGTTTGACGGGGTGGGAAATCAGTTTCGAGTTCTTCATACTCTACCAGGTCTCCGTCGCGGCGGCGCTCATATTCGGATTTGACTTTTTTCACCTGTTTTTTCAACAAGGCTCTGGCCAAAAAATAAGCACTCAATACCGGAAAACCGATGACAGACAAGATACCTACGATCACTCCGGCAATATTATCGCGGCGGAAAATATCGCGAATCCACTTGAAATAATCAGTCACTACCCGGTGATCGATGATCAAGGCGGCAATGAGCATGAGTGGAGATAAATAATACATTAAGGTAAAGACGAAGCGGGCCAACATAAATAGGCCAACTAAAAATACGACGATTACTGCGACACCGACAATGGCTTTCCATGGGTTGTCGCTTTTATTGCTTTGGCTCATGGTTGAAATTTTCATCCAATTTACAAAAATAAGCCATGTACTACTGTTTTTTTGGATGATTGAAGAAGCAAAATCTACGAAATGGCCAATATTGAACCAGCACTTATACCCCACGTGGGGTATAGCTTATAAGGAGAGGGAAAGCTGCTCTGGCAAAAGCCGGAAAGAGCGCCGGTGGTGTGGGGTCACGCCATGGTGGCGCAAGGCCTCCCGGTGTGCTTTGGTAGGATACCCTTTATTGTTGCTCCAGCCGTATTGGGGATGGCTATCTGCCAGTTCGGCCATGTAGTCATCGCGGTAAGTTTTGGCCAAAATGGAAGCGGCCGCGATCGACATATAGATGCCATCGCCTTTGATGATACAGCGGTGTTCGATGTTTCCGTAAGGGGTGAATCGATTGCCATCGACTAGGATAAGTTCTGGTGTAGTTTCAAGCTTATCCAGTGCACGGTGCATGGCCAAAAAGGAAGCGTTCAAAATATTCACCCGATCAATTTCGGCGGGATCTACTTGTGCAACAGCCCAACTGCTGGCTGAAGCTTTGATGATGCAACGCAATTCCAATCGCTGTTGCTCGGTGAGCTGCTTGGAGTCGTTCAGCAGCGGATGGCGGAAATCTTTTGGCAGGATGACCGCCGCCGCAAATACGGGCCCAGCCAAACACCCGCGACCTGCCTCGTCACAGCCTGCTTCTATCAAATGAGGGTCAAGATAGGGCGATAGCATGGTGGATTGATTTGGTTGGTGTTGGAAACAGGCATTTTTTTACATACAATGTCCTATAAAACTTTAAAAATAGAATAATATTTTTTTCATAAAGTAAAAACCTTGTCAGGAACAATCCCAATTGTATAAAACCCGATCGAAACGCAGGTTTTTTAAGTCCTCTGGATAAATAAAAAAATTGGCAATGCCCATGTCTCCCCACATGCTCTCGATGTCACTGTCCGAATCCAGTTGAAACAGGAGTAGCATTGGTTTTGCTGCATTGCGTGGATCATATTGGGTGAAAAAAGCATAACCGCCCAATTTATGACCGCTTGATTTTGAACCCAATTCGTAAAAGAAATCCATAAGTTCATCTTTTTCGTCTCCAAATTGGGTCAAAAAAACTTCTGGATACACCATGTCAAATTGATAATCGGGGGGGCCTAACCATTCTGCTTCCAAACTAAAATCCAGGGCAAAAGTAGCCCCCGGTGGAATCGGGGTATCTTCGTGAAAATCTGGCAGAAAAGCAAAATCACTTTCGAGATTTTCGGCACTTAGCAAAGGATCGGAATGGTAAACCACCCGGTAGTTTTCATTGTCGCCAGGAGCATCAAAATTCAGCCCATAAGTATCGTCGTTGAGGATGAAAAACTGGAGAATTCCTTTTTCAGGAAAACCTTCCAATCTCGGGGTTTCGGCGAAATTGAATTGAGCCAAAAAAAACAGGGGCTTGCCTGCCGAATTTTGGGGGTAATCGGAGTCTTTGGGCCAATAGGGCTTTCCCCCAATTTTACTTTGCCACAGGTGTACCGGAGGCGTAGCCTTTGGGTGGATGCGTATGGTAGATTGTTGGGTAGCCTGTACTTTTTCCTGAAATGGTTCTAGGATTTTGGGCAATTGAAGTAGCATAAAACACTTGATTTTTTTCGGTAGTAAAGATATAAAGTCACCTTGAAAACGAAAGTGAAGGTTGGAAATTTAGTCAAAATGATGTTGGAATAGTTGAACCAAAGTAGTGGTTTTTAGTTACAAGAGGGTTTTAAACTGCTGTTATGAATAACCGATTCAGAGTTATTGTATTGATCTTGTTTGGGGTACTGTCGCTTTTGAGCATTCGTGCGGCCTTCGACATCCGGTTCTCCTTTGATTTTGAGCAATTTTTCCCAATAGGGGATCCCGATTTGGATGCATTCAAGGAATTTGTTAAGGAGTTCGAAACCGACGATAATTTTTTATTGATTGCGATCCATCGTCCACAAGGCGTTTTTGAGCGTGATTTTCTGGAAAAATTTCAGCGACTCAGCTTAGATTGCCGCGATTTACCCCATGTCCAACAAGTTCAATCGTTGACCAAAATTGGGTATCCGGTCAAGACACCATTTGGCCTCACTACTGTTCCGGCCATCCATGTGGATCGTCCGGATTTGTACGCTTCCGATCGGGCACGTTTGCTTCAGGATGAACGATTTGTACGCAATTTGATTTCCGAAGATGGAAAAACCCTGGTCATTTTTTTGAAAACCATTGAGTCCATTGAACTCAAACAAGCGCGTGAATTGATGGCCGGGGTTGAAACTCTGGTGGGCAAATACAAATTTAGCAATGTCCATTACCTGGGGAGGCCTTATTTCCAACAGGAAATGGTGCGCTTGCAACAGCGTGAGATTGTCGTTGCAACCATTGTATCAGCAATTTTGGTGAGCTTGGTGATGTACCTGGTCTTTCGGCGTTTTTGGGGCACAGTGGTGGCTGTCATTTCATTGGCTTTGGGGCTGCTCTTGTTTGTCGGTTTTCTGGGTGGTTTTGTACGCGAGCTCAATACCCTCTCTGCCTTGTATCCGGTATTGGTACTCATTATTGGTACTTCAGATATTGTACACATCATGTCGAAGTACAACGATGAATTGCACAAAGGGCAAGAGCGTCGAACGGCAATGTGGAATACCATCCGGGATGTGGGTTTGGCTACGTTTATGACCGCACTCACAACCGCGATTGGGTTTGCTTCCTTGGTGACGAATCGGGTGATGCCCATCAAGGATTTTGGCATCAATGCGGCAGTAGGAGTGATGATCGCTTATTTTACTGTCATTTTGTTTACCACCGCAATGTTGACTTGGTTTCGTGCCGACCAGATTGCCCAGCCTGAAAAAGAACACGCCTTTTGGGCGCGCTTATTGCAAGGAATTGTCGATTTCACCCGCCAACGTCCACGAGCAATTGTACTGAGTACCCTAGTCCTGGTATTGTTCAGTTTGTTCGGTATTTCACGGATCACCACCAATTACGACATCATCAGCAACTTGCCTAAAAACAGCAAAATCACCAGTGATTTTTTGTTTTTTGAAAAACACCTGGCTGGCTTCCGGCCAATGGAGTTGGCCATTTACACACAAGGTGACTATCGCGCCAATGATTTTGAGGTCTTGCAGGAGATGGAAAAGATTGAGCAACAATTGCACCGGGTTGATTTTATACAAGCTATTTTTTCAAGCACCGCTTTGTATAAAAGCATCAACCAAATGTACCACAACAATCGCCCTGATGCATACCGACTGCCTGAAACCAAAGCAGAATTTGAGGTTTACCAACGTTTGGCCAAACGAATGCCCCAACTCAGTGCCCAGGTAATGGTCAGCAAAGATGAGCGTAAAGCCCGCATCACCTCTCGTTTGGGCGACATTGGGGCGGATCGGATCAAAGAATATGGACAGCAATTGGATCGCTGGATTGCCCAAAACATCAACCCTAAAATCATTAAAGTAAAACGGACTGGAACAGGGTTGATTATGGATAAAAATGCCGACTATGTACGCAGCAACCTTTTGCTTGGTTTAGGCTCTTCCATTGGACTAATTAGCCTGATTATTGCTTTGGTTTTGCGCAGTTTCCGAATGATGATCATTTTTTTGGTGCCCAATTTGGTGCCTCTGTTGGTAGCTGGAGCACTTTTGGGGTATTGGGGGGTAGAACTTGACGCCGGGATATCCATCGTTTTTTCGGTCGTTTTTGGCATCGCGGTAGATGACACCATTCACTTTTTATCAAAATTTAAATTGGAACGCAACCGGGGTCAAAGCGTAGAAGATGCCTTGCGCATCACCCTGTTGGAAACCGGGAAAGCCCTGATTTTGACCACTGTTTTTCTTTTTTTTGGATTTTTAGTGCTGCTTTTTTCACAGCATCCAACCAGTGTCGTCATTGGGCTGCTTACCAGCATTACCCTCTTTGCCGGAATGGTGACCGAGCTAATGTTAGCGCCAGTTTTGGTACGCTGGTTAATCCGCGATAAAAATTAAAAAATGCTGAAAATGAGCCAAAATTTGGTAACCTTTTTCGTCATTTCCGTATCATGATGGGTAGAGGTAGGTGCAACTTTGAAAGTTTTTGCTACCTTTACATTACAACCATAACCAAACATCATGGGAAATGGGGGTTATTGATCAGCTGTTTAGCTTAGATTTGTTGTTCGAAAACCACTCAAAACTCATTAACATTTTTAGCCATGGAATCGTCGTGTCAAAAATTTTTGCTGGCGATGCTAACGCTCTTTTTATGCTTTAGCCTCGAAACCCAAGCGAAAAATCCAACAAACGAGACCGAACTGGACGAAGCGGAGATAACCCGCCGACTCCACGCGATGGAAAACAGAGTAGTGAAACCGCGGTATGATCCGGTTGTAATGAGCTACCTGAAAACCTATCTTGTTAGAGGCCGTGAAGGAACGGAACAAATGCTCGGACGTCGGTTTATTTACTTCCCCCTCTTTGAAGACGTCCTGTTTCAAAAAGACCTCCCTGAAGAACTGAAAGCATTATCCATTGTTGAGTCTGCTTTGCACAACCGCGCCATTTCACGTGTCGGGGCAATGGGGCTTTGGCAATTTATGGCACCTACTGCCCGCAGTTTGGGCCTGCAAGTAGATGCCAACATCGATGAACGGCGCGATACGCGTCGCTCCACCGAGGCTGCCGCTACCTATTTGAAGTCTTTGTACAAACAATTTTCGGATTGGGAACTCGCCATCGCTGCATACAATTCCGGTAGTGGCCGGGTTATTCGGGCCCTCAAAAGAGGACGTGGTTCTAACTATTGGGCAATTCGTGGGGATTTGCCCCGAGAAACGGCCAATTACGTGCCAGCCTTTATTGCAGCGAGCTATTTGCTCGAAAATTTCGAAAAACATGGACTTACGCCAAAATTTCCAGCCGAAGAATTGTTATTAACGACTTCCATTTGGTACACCAGGATCTGAGTTTTGACGAAGTACAAAAATTAACGGGAGTAAGCCTGGAAACCATCGATTTCCTCAATCCAGCTTACAACCGTAAATCCATACCGGCCAGCACCAGGGGTATTACCTTACGTTGCCATCCAAGGTAATGGAAAAGTACGGGTTTACTTGGAGGCAAATCGTCCTGATGGTGCCAGCAAACCAGAACTCATCTCCAGCCTAAATGCCCCCAAAGTGCGGGAATTGCCGGCAACTGTACTGGTAGAAGAGCGGCATGAAGTTAGTGCTGGTGAGACCCTGGCCGAGCTGGCCAGCATTTACGGCTGTACTGCCGACAAAATTATGGAGTGGAACAAGCTGGAAACAGCGGAGGTTGCCCCAGGTCAGTTTCTGAAAATTTTCCGGCCTAAAGGTCGCGAGCTCAGATTCAGGATTGAACGTATGGAAGCTTTTAGCCTAATTCCAATGCTGCAGCTAGATCCTATACAGCCTACTGAACCTGAAATAACGACCATGGCCAAGGATGCCACTGCTCATGAGTCTTTCCAATACTACGTGACAACCCGTCCGGAAAGTATCTTTGAAATTACTGATCGTTTCCCTGGAACCACTTTACAGGATATTTTGAAACTCAATGACCTGTCATCCAATCGGATCATTCGGGCCGGGACGCGACTAAAAATCCGCAAACTTTAAAGTATTTTAGCGCAATAAATGTGACTTCCTCAAAAGGCATCCGTCTTTTTGAGGAAGTTTTTATTTAATTTTATTCCAAAAAATCAAACACTATGTCAAATCAATTTACGGATATCCTCGGTCAATACCTCAACGATGATAACTTCATCGATAACCTGAGCCAGCAGATTGGCGGTGCAGAAAGGGAACAAACCCGCACTGCAGCCAACGGCATCGTTACGGCGATGTCTAGCGCCATATCCAAAACTGCAACAACGGAACAGGGTGCCAGTGGATTACTGGGCATGCTGGATGCAGATAAAGATGGGAGCATCATCGATGATGTGATGAATATGGTTTCAGGTGGAAACAACGGTGCAGGCCAAGCTGGGCTCATGCAAAATGGCGCAGGCATCGTGAATTCCCTACTCGGGGGTAAGCAAGGGGGAATCATCGAAATGATCAGCAGAATGAGTGGGTTGAGTGGCGACAAAACGGGCAACTTAATGTCCATGTTGGCTCCCATTATTTTGAGTGCGCTCAGCAAGAGTGGCCAGCAACAAGGAGGCGGAGGCTTCGACATCGGAGGTATCCTCAACATGCTCCAAGGTACGCAGACTCAGCAAAAAACCAGCGGCAATCCTGCCATGGACATGATCGGAAAATTCCTGGACAAAGACGGCGATGGCGATTTCACCGATGATCTCTTGGGCGGTTTAGGCGGTTTGTTCGGCGGTAAGAAATAATTTTGAGAGATGAGAGATGAGGTATTTTCATCTCTCATCTCGCATCTTTCTTAGGATCGCCAATTCCTGATATGCTCTGCGCGCCTCTTGTGCTGGGTAGCCAAAATAGACTTTCCCTTCTTCCAGGTCCTTTGATACCCCACTTTTGGCCAACACCACCACTTTGTTCCCAATCTTCAAATTTTGGGCAATACCTACCTGACCGTATAGAATTACATCATCACCAACCACACAGTTGCCCCCAATCCCTACCTGAGCGGCAAAAAGGCAACGTTTGCCGACGACAACGTCATGCCCAATGTGCACCTGGCTATCTAGTTTTGTGCCTTCTCCAATCCGGGTATCCCCCGAAACGCCTTTGTTGATCGTGCAACCGGCCCCCACATCCACCCGATCTTCCAGAATCACCCGTCCACCAGAGCGCCATTTTTGATATCCTTCGGTAGTGCGTTTGAAATAAAAGGCCTCGGTGCCGATGATTGCACCGGGTTGTACAATGACCTCTTCTCCAATAATGGTATGTTCTGCGATGGTGACATTGGCCATAATGTGGCTATTGGCGCCAATTTTGACGTAAGGCCCAATGACCACATTGGGTTCGATGACCACACTGGGATGAATTTCTGCCAGGGGACTGATGCTGTTTTGCACAGCCACATAGGGCCGATGTGTTAAGACGATATTGTTATAAGCAGTAAAGGGATCAGCGCACAAAAGCAGGGTTTTACCCTCTGGTGCTTCGGTTCTTTCGTTGAGGATGACAAAAGTGGCCTCCGAATTCAGTGATTTTTCCAAGTATTTTTTTACATCCACAAATGTGATGTCTCCCGGGCGCACCTGATGGATTTCATTGATACCCCTTGCAACTGTGTTTGGATCACCAATGATTTCTGCATTGATTTGTTTGGCAATTTCTCGAATGGGTATGGGTTGATCGAAGGTCATGCTTCTTTTTGAAAAACAAAGGAACGGAAAAAAAGATAAATTTTTTATCGTCCCGAAATCCAAATTCGTTTGGGCTCCGTATCTATCAGGACAACCATTAATTCACCCGAAATTTTTTCTTTATGAAAACTTGTTTGAAAGCGGCTACTGTGGCCCTGATGTTTTTTGTTGTAACGCTTACCGTTAATGCCCAATCTGCGAATGTTATGGTCGGTGGCGAAGCAATGCTTCCTGCTAAAAACATCGTAGATAATGCTGTAAAGTCTAAAGTACACACCACATTGGTTGCTGCCGTAACCGCTGCAGGTTTGGTAGAAACCTTACAAGGAAAAGGCCCTTTTACTGTATTCGCGCCAGTGAATGATGCTTTCGAGAACCTGCCAGAAGGAACGGTAGAAACCTTGCTGAAACCGGAGAACAAAGCTACACTCACCAAAGTACTTACCTACCACGTGGTAGCGGGTAAGTATGACTTCAATGCATTGGCTGCATTAATTAAAAAAGGGACCAAGAGTGTTACCACCGTGAGTGGTGGCAAACTGATGATCAAAATGAATGGTGCGCGCAACATTCAGATCACCGACGAAAATGGCGCAGTTGCTAACGTCAATACTTATGATGTATACCAGTCCAATGGTGTCATTCACACAATTGATGCCGTATTGCTGCCAAAGATGTAAATAGGGGGAACTTTCATTAGCATTCTGCAATAATCGTAACCGATCGTTGAAGACATGCAAGCTCAGGATACAATGCTCCTTTTTGATCTGCGTAGCCTGAGCCTTTTCCCTCAAGATATTGAGCCTTATAAATATGCTCCGCATCGATTCTTGGAGGAAGATGCAAAAGAAAAAGTCCGGTCAACTACCTGTTGACTGGACTTTTCTTTTTATTGCCAATGCTGGGTTTAAAAAGTGATGGCGTATTTCAACAACAATTGCTGGGTTACACTCAAGCGGGGGCCAGTGATTGGGCTACCATC
This sequence comes from Haliscomenobacter sp., assembly GCF_016718685.1. Taxonomy (GTDB): domain Bacteria; phylum Bacteroidota; class Bacteroidia; order Chitinophagales; family Saprospiraceae; genus Haliscomenobacter. The sequence continues at coordinate 166,352 of NZ_JADKCX010000002.1, forward strand.
GCTACCCACTTCGATGCCGTTGATGGCATTGAAATCGGACGTAAACATACTCATGTCATCATCGTAGAAGAAATTGACCAACAAGCCCAGTTGGAAGTTTTTGAACAGGGTCCAGGATAGGCTATTGCGCCAGTCAACATCCACGTTTTGAGGATTGTTGAGGTAATTGCTGAACAGCAAAAGGTTGGAGGTATAAGCGAGTTTATTGTCCAAAAACTTGCTGGTGTACACTGCCCTCAACTGGCTACCCAACTGCGCATCTACATTTTTTGCCGAAGCAATTACACCTTGGGCGTTTTTGGTTACTGGGTTGCCGTGTACTCCGCGTAAAGCAATGGCGTCACTGGCCACAATCACCCATTTGGCACCAAGGGGAGAGTAGAAAAGAGAAAACTTGGGCGAAGGTTTGTAATCTACCCCCAGCGCGAGGTTGATGATGGCAGGGGAAAAGAACCGCGCCAAAAGGGAAGACCCTTGCACATTGTTCAGAAAAAGCCCGGGGAAACTGTTGCCTCCTTGGTACGTAGGCGTCAGTTGGCTCAGGAAGTTGAAGTCTGCTGCGTAAAACACTTTGGAATCATTGCTGGTTTTGTAGCCAATTTTGGAACTGACCACAAATTCGTCTAGGGATTTCTGGAAAGGGACATTGGCTGCGGTATTCCCAATGCGCACTACGCCGATGCCCAGCCGCTGTACACCAAAGTTCCATTGCCCCAGGTTACCCCAGGCAATCCGCCCTTTTTGGTAATTCCCAAATGCGTTGATGCCACCACCAAAACCCAGGCGATCTTGTGCTGCACCTTGCCGGGGGTTGATGTTGAGCAATTGGTCAAACGCCAGCGCAAATCCAGCTCCACGTTTCCAATAAGAGGTGTCTTTGGCTACTTCTTGCCCAAAGCTGGAACCAGAAAAGAGGATGAACAACAAAAGGAGAGGATAAAACAGTCGTTTCATTGTTGGTGTTTTGTGTAAATAAAAAAGGCTGGCTAACCTTTTAGTTAACCAGCCCTTTTGAGTTATGATTTATTTAAATATTTCGTATTTTTCGCTAGACAGTTTGTTCAGTGGAACCACAACCTTGCGGTCATCGGCTTCCAGTGTCATGGTAGAGTTATCCAGCTCAATGACCTTTCCTTTTACGCCATCAATGGCAATGGTATCGCCTACTTTTACCTTGTTTTTGTTGTAGTAAGCGGCCAGTAAATTGCCTATCAATGGGCGCGAAGCATAGCCGTAGCCCACTGCAAAAGCACCCACAATACCGGCCAGAATGATGGATAAATTATCCTGGATGAAATTGGTATCTATACCTGCCTGAGACAAAGTGATCATTGCCACATTGATGAAGACAAAATAAAACACAAAATTGGCAATCAGTCCTGCGGCTGGGATATTGAGCGAGGCACACGCAGTATGCACCAGTTTTTTGAGCATATCGGCGAAGAGAATACCGATGACAAAGACAATCAATGCGGATAAAATTCTTGGCAAATATTCAAAAATTTTGCCAATCATTTCCGATACTGCCGTGATGCCAAGGGTATCGGTGGCGGCCATAAAAAAGAAAATAAAGATCAGGTAGTACAAGAACTTCCCAATCATAGTAGAAGGTTTGAGCTTCACGGGCGAACGTGCAATGAAATCGATTTGATTGAGGCGATCCCCCAATTTATCCGCACCTATGCGCTCAAATAATTTTTGGAAAAACCGCGAAATCATGCGACCCAGAAACCAGCCCAAAAATAGCAACAACAAAGCCCCAATGAATTTGGGCACAAAAGCAATCATTCCCATGAAAAATTGGTCAAACATGGGTTGGTACTTGTTGTACAGATCGTTGAACCAGTCGGAGATATTTAATAGAAAAAGGTTCATAATTAATGGGTTAGGTTGAAGGATATTTGTTAACGAGTGATTTCTGGACTTTGGGGGCCGCCGCCAATTGGACCATTTTGATCCGGGCGGTCCGGGGTGTTGGGCGGAATGTGGTTGGCATTACTTGGGGTTTCCGGACCGGCACCACCCGCAGCCATCACCATAACGCCCACCATTTGGGACATGTAGAGGTCTGCAACGTCGCCGAGCATGCGCAGAAAACCGAGGTTTCCCCACACCGTACTCACAATGCGCTCGTATTTTTCGGGAGCAAGGCGTTCGACGTCCTCATCGAGCATCCTTTGGAAGTTATTAGGATTCATATAGCCGATTAATTTATGGCTGGCATAAGTTCTTCTTTGACCTTATGGGCCTTTTCTTTGGCACGTTTTATTTGCATTTTAACCGCGCTTTCAGTCTTATTCAAAATCTCGGCAATGTCCTTGATCGGCATATCATCCTGGTATTTCATCAAAAGGATGATGCGATCAGGGGTAGGGATTTCATCCAAAACCTTGCGCAGGGTATCTACTTCAAGTTGAAGTAGTGCCTCATCGGGAACTTCGTCGACGGGATCGGGTGCCTTCTCGATATCGTCGGTAAAAAGTTCACCTTGTTTTTTGTTTCTGCGCAGGTAGTCGATGCAAAAGTTGTAGGTGATGGAATAAATCCAGGTGGAGAACTGCGCCTTTTCACCAAATTTGGAAAGGTTGAGAAAAATCTTCGTAAAGATTTCCTGCGTAGCATCGTGAGCCAGTTCCTCGTTCTTGAGGATGGAAATACACTTTGCATAAACCTTACTCACATAGCGGTTGTAAAGAAGTGTAAAACACGGGTTCGCCTGCGTTTGTAGGTAAACGTGGATGACTTCAAAATCCCGCATGCTTTTGTTACAAGTAACAGCACTCAATTTCTTCAGGTGTTGATTCACCTGCGAAGATAAACAAAAACCGTGATTTGTTTTTTTAGACGGAGAGAAGTAGCAAAAGGTACACGAAAAATGAAAAAAAATCTTAAAATTTTTAACTAAAAAGCGAATAGCGAATAGCGAAAAGCGAACAGTTCGAGGATGCCATTGTTAAATCTGTACTTCGCTATTTGCTATTTGCTTTTCACTATTCGCTTTTCACTTTATGAGTCCACAAATCGTTACCATCACCTTTTTTCGCTATTCCAACCCTCAGCACAAGTGGTGGGGGTTCAAACAAATGGCGCTGGCTCCGCTGGAGTTGGCCAAAATAGCCGGGCTTTCTTTTTCCAAAATGATGGGCAGTGGCAATGGCAATGGTTTTAGTATTTGGCCTAATTTCGGGGTTTATGGATTGCTGGCAGTGTGGGATGATGCGGTGAGTGCTGAGGCTTTTTTTTCCACCCACCCACTGTTTAACGCTTTTAAAGAAAGAGCCAAAGAGATATGGACGGTTTATCTCCAAACGGCAAAGGTGCACGGCACCTGGGATGGTGGCAACCCTTTTACGGAAAATGTGCCATTCCAGGCGGAAGCACCAGTGGCGGTACTCACCCGGGCCACCATTCGCACCAAACGTTTGTGGCATTTCTGGCGTTTTGTCCCCGGTGTAAGCAAAGCCATGTGGCGTGAACACCAGGAAGGGCTGCTTTTTTCCGTAGGCATTGGCGAACTGCCGCTGGTACAGCAGGCTACTTTTAGTTTGTGGAAAAATAGCGCCGACATGCAGGCTTACGCCTACAAGGGGAAATTCCACAGCGAAGTGGTGCGCAAAACCCGGGAGCTGGGTTGGTACAAAGAGGAGCTTTTTGCCCGGTTTCATCCGTATCGGGTGGAGGGGACTTGGGGTGGAGAAACAATTTTATCCTCTTTATTTCCACCCCAAAGCGACACAACTATAGATTTGAAAGCCTAAATTGTCTAAATCACCCATCGGCAATAGACCAAAACTCCCTAAAAACTGTTATCATTGGGACTTTAGTTAAACATCATCCAACATGAAAAGAATCGCGAAATACACCCTCTGGCTGTTGCCGCTGGTCCTGCTGACCGTGGCTTTCACCGAATATCCAAGTACCCGACAAGATTTTGAGATCAGCAAGAACCTCGAAATTTTTGCCAACATGTACAAAGAGCTCAACTCGGCTTATGTAGACGACCTCGACCCGGGCAAAGTAATGCGCACGGGCATTGATGCCATGCTCAACAACCTTGATCCTTTCACCAATTACATCGCCGAAGCTGACATTGAAGGCTACCGCCTCTTGCGCGAAGGAACTTCAGACAACATTGGGTTTGAGTTCAAAAAGATCGGTGATTTTGTTACGGTTACTGAAATTTTCCAAGGCTTACCGGCGGATAAAGCAGGCATAAAAATTGGCGACCAGATTGTGGCAGTAGACAACAAGGACACCAAAAACAAAAGCAGCGACGAGGTAGATTATGTACTGCGCGGTGCAACCGGTACTACTGCGGAGTTGACCCTCCGCCGCCCCGGCCAAAACAGCGACTTTAAAGTCAAAATCAATCGGGAAGAAATGGAAATGCCCAATGTACCCTACTCTGGCTTGGTAGAAGGAGACGTAGCCTACGTATCCCTGTCTACTTTTTCACAGGATGCGGGCAAAAACATTGGCAATGCTGTACGCGAATTGCGCCGGGAAAACCCCAACATCAAGGGCATCATCCTGGATTTGCGCGGGAATGGCGGGGGATTGTTGATTGAGGCGGTAAACCTCTGCAATGTTTTCATCCCCAAAAATGAAATCGTGGTAACCACCCGCGGCAAACTTAAGGAACAAGACCGCAGTTTCCGCACGCAAGCTTCCGGAATTGAAGAAGATTTGCCACTCACCGTATTGATTGACAAAAACTCGGCTTCGGCTTCCGAAATCGTGAGTGGTACCCTGCAAGATTACGATCGCGGAGTACTCATCGGCCAGCGCTCTTATGGCAAAGGTTTGGTACAAAATACGGTAGAAGTAGGCTACAATTCCCGCCTGAAGTTGACCACCGCCAAGTACTACATCCCCAGCGGGCGCTGCATTCAAAGTGTAGAATACCGCAATGGTGAACCCGTGGATATTGCCGATACCCGCCGCGCGGCCTTCAAAACCCGCAATGGCCGACCAGTATTGGATGGTGGCGGGGTAGCCCCTGACATCAAAATTGAACAAGCCAGCAATATTCCCGTGGTGAAATCACTGCAAGACCAAGATATTATTTTCCGTTTTGTAACCGAGTATTGCAAGGGTAAAGATAAAATGCCAGAGATCAAGGATTTGCGGTTTACAGACTTTGATGCATTCCTTAGTTTTGTGCAAAAAGAAAACTTTGTTTTCCGCACCGAAAGTGAAAAACTGCTGGAACAGTTCAAACAAAAGGTGACCGATGAAGGCTACAATCTCAGCACCGCCGTGGGTTCTTTGGAAACTGCGCTTGGCGCGGCTCAGTTGGAGTTAATCCGCAAGCACAAAGACCTGATCAGCAAATTGATTGAAAAAGACATCGCCGGGCGCTATTATTACGCCAACGGGCGGGCGCAGATTGGACTTTTGCGCGATCCTGAAGTACAAGAAGCCATTAAGGTGATTCGGAACCCAGCGCAGTATAAGAGCATTTTGAAGAAAAGTTGAAAAGTTTAGGGTTGAAGAGTTGAAAAGTTTGGTAATGCAGGATTTGTGCACTCATTAAAGGATGTGCTCAATAGCAAAATACAAATCCTGCATTACCAAACTAAACTCTTCAACCCTAAACTCTTCAACTTTTCATTCATCTTTATCCCTCGAAGGCACATCCAGCAGCAGTAATTCGATAATTGAAGGGCTATTCTGGATCATGTCGATGATGCGAACCTGATACGGGTGAATGATGAGTTCCTGGCCTTCTTCTGGCAATTCATCACTTTGTTCCATGATCAATCCAGCCAGGGTAATATAGGATTCACTTTCTTGCAAGGGGAAAGGTAAAAATGCATTGATTTCATCCACAGGGTGCTGGGCATGAACCCTGAAAACATTGTCGGATATTTTTTCTACGATTGGCATTTCCGTATCGGTTTCATCCTGAATATCTCCCACCAATTCTTCGATGATGTCTTCCAGCGTCAGCAAGCCCACAATTCCACCAAATTCGTTGACCACTATCGCCATTTGATTTTTTTGCTCTTGAAACTGGCGCAAAACCTGGCTGATTTTTTTGCTGGAGGAAATAAACAACAACTCTCGGGTCATGCTGCGCAGGGTCCCCTGTCGATTGCCACGCAAGGTGGCCAGCAAATCTTTGGTCAAGATGAACCCAAGGATATTGTCCATGTTTTCTTCGTAGACCGGATAGCGAGAATAACCTTCATGGATGGCGTAATCGATGGCATCATCGATGGGCATGGCCACATTGATGGCCGAAATCTGATTGCGCGGTTTGAGCACCTGGCGTACTGTACGGTCGTCGAAGTCAAATACATTTTGAATGAGTTCACGTTCAGATGCCCGAATGGCTCCTCCTTCGGCACTTTCGGCAATGATGAGTTTCAACTCATCTTCCGAGTGGATTTCGGCGTGTGGTACAGGCTGAATCCCGATTGATTTGAGAATGAAATTGGCAAATCCGTTGAGGATGTAAATGAATGGCCGAAACACAAAATAAAAGGCCCGCAGTGGCAACGATGTGTACAGCGTGGTGGATGTTGGATAACGGATGGCCAAAGATTTGGGCGCCAATTCACCAAACACGATGTGCATCACGGTGATGACTGCAAAAGCGATGGGTAGTGCGATGCGGTGGGCTAAGGCTTCATCCAGGTGTAAGTTCAGGCCTTCCATAGACCCTATAATCAGCTTGGTCATGACGTCTTCCCCTACCCAACCCAGACCCAAACTGGCCAGGGTAATGCCTAACTGAGTTGCAGCCAAGTAGCCATCCAAATTATTGACGACCCCCTCGGCGATACGTCCAGCGAAACTTTCGCTGGCCTTGACTTGAATTTTGAGAGATACGGACTTTAACAATGGCAAATTCTGCCGCAACGAAAAATCCGTTTAAGAATACAAGAAAAACAGTGAGTAATATATCAGGCCCCATTTCGATAATTATAACAAGATACAGCAGCTATGCTCAAATTTTGGTTTTGGTAATGAGCCATGTATGATGCCACTTTACTTGTGATTATTCAGGCACAAAATTAGGGATATTCTTACAACTTTATGATATTGTTTTCATTCATTACCTTCGCAGAGTAAAAATTCTCGACACGACATGAGTAAAATACCCAAGGGAAGAAAATCTGTAGGTGGAAAACCAAGCCCAAGCAAAAGTATTCCGACCACCAAAATCACCGTGCCCACTGCCAGTGAAATAAATGCCACATTGGATGGCAGCAAATCGCCGCTGCGTTTGCACCTGTTCATTCTGTTGGGGCTCAGTATCCTGCTTTATGCCAATACCCTCGGACATGAATTTGTGCTCGACGATGCCATCGTGATCACCGAGAACATGCACGTGCAGAAAGGCTGGGCGGGTCTGGCGGACATATTCAACAAAGATACTTTCCACGGCTTTTTCAAAACCGACAAGCAAGGTTTGCTGGAAGGTGGGCGTTACCGTCCCTTCACCCTGGCTATGTTTGCCATCGAAGGGAGCATTTTTGGACAAAAGCCTTTTTGGGGACACCTGTTCAACGTGTTGTGGTATGCACTTACTGGAGTGGTATTGTATGTATTGGCTAGTGGATTATTTGCTTCCCGTTGGAATAAAATGTTGAGTGCATGGCTGGCGTTTGCTGTGGCATTGCTTTTTGTGGCACATCCATTGCATACCGAAGCGGTGGCCAACGTCAAGGGCCGTGATGAAATCATCGCGCTACTGGGGAGCTTGGCCGCAGTATTTTTTTCCTTGCGCAGTTATCATTCGGGAAAGTTGGGCTGGGAGGTATTGGCAGCTTTGTGTTTTTTGGTGGGAATATTTTCCAAAGAAAATGCCATCACTTTTTTGGCTATTGTGCCGCTGACTTACTGGTTTTTTACCAATGCCTCCATCGGGCAAATCTTCAGATATACCGCACCCTTTGTGCTGATCGCTATCTTTTTTTTAATGGTGCGCTCCAATGTTCTTCCGGATGTGCAGATTGGTACTGCCTCTAATGAGCTGATGAACAATCCTTATTTAAAATTGGAGGGCAATCAGTACGTTCCATTTACCAGCTCAGAGCGCCAGGCTACGGTTTTTTACACCCTGGGAAAATACATTCAACTGTTTTTGGTGCCTTATCCACTCACGCATGATTATTACCCCATGCAAATTCCGCGCATGACTTGGGGGCAACCGGGGGCTTTGTTGAGTTTCCTACTTTATTTGGGCTTGGGTATTTACGGAGTGATGGGCTTGCGTAAAAAATCGCCCATTGCCTATGGCCTGTTGTTTTATTTGATCACCCTCTCCATCGTATCCAACATTTGGCTGGTGGTGGGCACCAACATGTCGGAACGTTTTGTGTTTATGCCTTCGGTCGGCTTGTGTATTGCCCTGGTAGCTGGCTTAGCTTCCTTGTTCTATAGAATAAAACTGCCTCAAATCACCTGGCCACAGCCAGTAGTTTTCAGTATCGCAGCAATTGCCTTGATTTTTGGAGTTTTGACCATTTCGCGCAACAATGCCTGGAAAGACAACCTGACCCTCTTTCGGACTGACGCCAAAACCTCAGCAAACAGTGCCAAAGTGCGCAATGCACTCGGCGGAGAGCTGATTGCCCGGGCTGAAAAAATCAAAAACGATTCCTTGGCTAAAGATGCCCTACTCCAGGAAGCAGCGACCAATTTATTGAAGGCAGTAGAACTGCACCCCGGCTACAAAGACGCTTTCTTTTTACTGGGCACCTGCAACATTCACCTGCGCAAATACCCGGAAGCAATCAAATACCTTGAAGGGGCTTATTCCCTCAATTCGAGCGATACCAATACCGTCCGAAACCTCAGCGTTGCTTATCGACTGCTGGGGCAAGAAGAAGGGGAAAAAAGGGGCAACCTGGCCAATGCCTTAACCTATTTGCAAAAAGCGCTAGCCCTCAGTCCCAATGATTATACAACCCTGCGTTTGCTGGGAGTAGCCTATCATGTCACCCAAAACTATTCCCTGGCTTTGAGTTATTTTGAAAAGGCCAGGAACCAGGCACCTCAACTGGCCGATGCTTGGTTTGAGTTGGGTATGGCTTATGAGTTTGTCAAAGACGACACCAACGCCCAGCAAGCTTTTGCCAAGGCAGGACAATTGGACCCCAATATTCAACAGAAATTTCGGGATCGCAACAAAGGAGTAGGGCAGTAAGGAGGCAAATAAACGCATTTGGCTGTAATTTGGCCGCGTTCTCGTCGGGTGCCCCCCCGTTGTTTCCTTCCGTTCCTAAGTAATTTTGTAATTTAGCAGAGCCTTAACAAACCTTTACCCCCTTCGGGAGGTCTTAATAGGAAAAGCATTCGGAATGATGATGAAGCGCAAATGGTGGATTTTGATTTTGGCTGGAATAATGAGCCTGGGGGCTGAATTGCAAGCGCAGCGAGACACCAACTTGGTTCAATTTTCAGGACTGGTACTGGATGGCAGCAATGACCAACTCATCCCGGTGCCTTATACCAACATTTTCATCAAAGGAAAGAACCGGGGGACTTACTCCGATCTTAAAGGGTTTTTCTCCATTGTGGTGGAAAAAGGTGATGTCATTCGTTTTTCCACCATCGGTTATGAAACCGTGGAATATCGCATTCCCAAAGATTTGAAGGATGACCGCTACTCGCTGGTGCAGTTGATGACCCAGGATGTAGTTAATTTGCCAGAAACCGTGATCTTTCCCTGGCCCAGTCGCGATCATTTCCGCCTGGAGTTCCTGGCAATGGACGTTACCCCCGAATTGCAAAAGCGCGCTGCCGAAAACCTGGCCAAAGAAACGTTGAAAAAATCCGAGGTCGGTACCCGCTACGACGGCGATGAAAATGCCGATTTTTTCCTGCGCCGCCAGGCCAGCAACTATTACTACTACGGCCAGGCACCGCCCATGAATATCTTTAACCCGATAGCCTGGGGTAAGTTTTTCAAAGCCTGGAAGGCAGGGGACTTTAAGAAGAAAGAATAATCTGAAATGACGAAGTACGAATAACGATTGACAAATAACGCCAGCTTATGGCCTTATTCGTCATTCGTCATTCTTATTTCGTCATTCATTAGACCATTTCCATCAGCGTCCGAAACGCTACATACCGATCTTTATACCTCTCCATATGGCTGCGCTGCAATTGCGCCGCATACTCTTGCTGGTACTGCTGAAAAGTTTCCATATCCGGACTGTAGTACTGGATGGCATAAGTTACTCCCCCATCTTCGTCATCGTGCAATAGCCGACAAATCCGGTGCTCCGTGAATTTGCCGGTGGCCATTACATTCGGAAGCTGAACTTCTTTCATCCAAGCCAACCACTCCAAGTGGATGGTCTCGTCGATTTTAATGGTTTCGTTAAAGACTATCATAAGCGGGTTTTTTCCCTTGGCTTTCTTTTTAGAACAAAAAAGAAACGTGTACATTGAGGTGCAAATCTTAAGCAATCACAACAAAATGGTCATCATGAGAACGTGGATTCTGAACACGCTAGCTCTTTTTGTGTTGGGCAGTGCCGTCGGCCAAAACGCTTATTACACCACCTTGCAAAGCCAATTGAACAGCAAATATAACCTTTCTGGAGGTGCTTGGTTGCTTCCAGCTGATGAATCACAAGTGCTAAATAATTTAAGCGCATATGGCGGTACTTTGAGTGGAAGCACCACCCTTGCAGGCCAAGCTTTTACGCGCTTGCGGCAAATGACGGTTAATACACCCGGGGCCGAACCCTGGAGTAGCGCGGTTACCTGTGCCAACACTCAAGCCATCAGCAAAGGTTCGATCTGTCTGATGGTCGTTTGGGTTCGTTCTGCTACCGCCGAAAAAGCCAAGGTGAACTTGTTATTAGAACGCGTGAATACCTATGAAAAGGAAATTTTTTTAACCACTGAAATTGGAACAGATTGGCAACAATTCATCGCGCCATTTGATGCCGATTTTAACTACACTGCAAACCAACTCAGCTTTGGGTTTCAAACGGGATTTAAAGCGCAAAGTATTCAAATTGGCGGGATTGCACTGATTGATTTTAAAAACAAATATACCATTGATCGTTTCCCCATTGAACTCCACCAAAATTATGCAGGTTCAGAAGCCAATGCTCCCTGGAGGGCCGAAGCAGCGCAACGCATCGAGCAAATCCGCAAGGCTGATTACACCGTAGCAGTCACCAAAATCAATGGTGAACCCGTCTCTGGAGCTACGGTAAAGATGGAAATGTTGGCGCACGAGTTTACTTTTGGATCGGCCATTACCGCCAATCGTATTGCTGGTAACAAAGCTCAGGACAATACCTACCAACAAAAAATATTCGACTTTGATGGAAAAGGTCATGGATTCAACGAAGTTGTTTTTGAAAATGACCTGAAATGGGATGCCTGGGAACAGAAATGGTTTGTCAGCAATGCGGATGTGGCCAAAGCCACGGTTTGGCTCAATGATCGGGGAGTCTCGGTGCGGGGGCACAACCTCGTTTGGCCTGGCTGGCAGTACCTTCCTACCGACATGAAGGCCAATCAAAGCAACCCGGCCTACCTCAAACAACGCATCAACAATCGACTAAACGAAATATTGACTTACCCCGGGATTAAAGGCGTCATCAAGGAATGGGACGTGTTGAACGAAATCACTCAAAATGAGGACCTGTCAAAAGCCTTCGCGGGCAGTTCAGGCTACCTTACTGGCCGAGAAATATATGTTGACATCATCAAAAAGGCCAAAGAACTGGATCCAAACCTTAAGCTGTACATCAATGAGTATTCCACCATCGACCAAGGCAATGTAGCGGGTAGCCCCATCTACGAACGCACCAAACAATACCTGAAAGAAATTCAGAACGCGGGGATAAAAATCGATGGAATTGGTTTTCAAGGGCACATCAGCTCTGGACTGGTGTCTATGTATGATGTGAAAAATACACTGGATGATTTTTATGCCACCTTTGGTGCCCGCAGCAAAATCACAGAGTACGACTACGGAAGTTTGGTGGGCGACAGCCTGGCGGCACGCTTTACCGCCGATTTTCTGACCATGTGCTTCAGTCATCCATCGATGGATGGCTTCCTGAGTTGGGGCTTCTGGCATGGCGCACATTGGCTGAGCAATGGGCCTTTTTTTCGGCTGGACTGGTCGATGCGTCCCGCTGCCAAAGCAGTAGCGGATCTTTTATATGACAAATGGTGGACCAACACTTCCGTCGTAACCAACCCGAACGGAATTGCTAACATTCGCGGATTCAAAGGAAAATACCGAATTACGGTATCGTACAATAGCAGGGTAGCTTATACGGATACGGTCAATTTGACCCAAAACAGGACCTTAAGCGTAAACCTTCCGAACACAGTTGCTGCGAAAGACCTGGAAAGGGAAGATTTCAAGCTACAATTTGTGAATCCTGCCCCCAAAGGATCGGTTGTTTCTGTGACATGTACGGATGTTCCACTGAATGCCCACATCATCAGCGCCGATGGGCGGGTACTGCTGCAAGTGAACCAGCCGGGAAGCAAGTTTAACATCCTTACACCTTATACACCCGGATTGTATTTCTTGAGGGTACAATTGAAAAATGGGCAAATCTTGGGGCGAAAGTTGCTGGTGGAATAAAGGTTTTTTTTAACCACAGAGGAAACAGAGAAGAACCACAGAGGTTTTATTTACCTCTGTGGTTAATGAATATCTATCGGTTGATCACATTTTTAAACTTCGGTCTTTTCGGTGTTACATCTCCCTGGCGCTCCTTTTTCACTTTTTCATAATCGGAGTAGTTGCCTTCAAAGAATTCTACGTTTGAATCCCCTTCAAATGACAAAATGTGGGTAGCCAGGCGGTCGATGAACCAACGGTCGTGACTGATGACCAGCACACAACCCGCGAAACTTTCCAAACCATCCTCCAGTGAACGTAGGGTATTGATGTCGATGTCGTTGGTAGGTTCGTCCAGCAGCAGCACGTTGCCTCCTTCACGTAGGGTCATGGCCAGGTGCACACGGTTGCGTTCACCCCCTGAAAGAAAAGAAAGTTTCTTTTGTTGGGCATCGCCACTGAAGTTGAATTTGCTGATGTAGGCCCGCGAGTTAATTACCGCTTTACCTACTGTGATGTTGTCGTTGCCACCTGAAATGGCATCGTACACCAGTTTATTGCCATCTTTCAGTTGGTCGTGCGACTGGTCAACGTACGAAAGCTGCACGGTATCACCAATGGTCACTGTACCTGCGTCCGGTTGTTCTTTGCCCATGATGATTTTGAACAAGGTAGACTTACCCACCCCGTTGGGGCCAATGATGCCTACCACCGCGTTTTTGGGGATAGAAAAGGACACATTTTCGAACAAAATTCGGTCGCCAAAAGACTTGCTGATGTTGTCCACATCGATCACCACATCGCCCAAACGCGGCCCCGGAGGAATGAACAATTCCAGCTTGGCTTCTTTTTCCTTAACCTCTTCATCGGCCAGTTTGTCGTAGGCGCTCAAACGCGCTTTACCCTTGGCCTGACGCGCTTTGGGAGCCAAACGAATCCACTCCAATTCTCGCTCCAGCGTTTTGCGGCGCTTGGACTCGGTTTTTTCTTCTTGCTCTAGGCGTTTGGCCTTTTGCTCTAACCAGGAAGAGCTATTGCCTTGCCAGGAATGCCCTTCCACCACGGTCGAGTTCCAGAATCCAGCCCGCCACGTTGTCGAGGAAGTACCGGTCGTCCGTTACGGCGATGACAGTGCCAGGGAAATTTTGCAGGTACTGCTCCAACCAGTCTACCGATTCAGCGTCCAGGTGGTTGGTCGGTTCGTCGAGTAGCAAGATGTCGGGATTGCTCAACAACAAACGGCACAAAGGCGACGCGGCGGCGTTCCCACCCGAAAGAACTTGACGAGCGCATCGCCTTCGGGGCAACGCAGGGCGTCCATTGCTGTTTCCAGTTTATGGTCGAGTTCCCAGGCGTTGGCATGGTCGAGGTATTCCATGAGTTCGCCTTGCTTTTCAATGAGGCTCATCATTTCGTCTTCGTCCATGGGCTCGGCGAGTTTGAGGTTGATTTCCTCGTATTCGGCCATTTTGGTGACGACTTCACTCACGGCCTCTTCTACAATTTGGCGCACCGTTTTGGTTTCGTCCAAGGTGGGCTCCTGTTCTAGGTAACCAATTTTGTAGTTGCCATCAAAGGTAATTCGGCCCTGGTAATTGGAGTCTAGTCCGGCAATCAGTTTCAATAGGGTCGATTTTCCCGAACCATTGAGACCCAATACGCCAATTTTGGCGCCGTAGAAAAAAGAGAGCCAAATATTCTTCAGCACTTGTTTGGTCGGGGGAAAGGTTTTACTAACCCCCTCCATTGAAAAGATGATCTTTTCGCCTGCCATAAGGTGTAATTTTAAATCAGGCCGTAAAGATAAAACATTGTAGAATGTTTGATAGGGCTAATTCCTTTTCCCTATTTTTGCTCCCGCAAATTCAACCGACATATGTACAAAGGCAAAAAGGTCATCGTCGTTCTTCCGGCTTACAACGCCGCACTTACCCTGAAAAAAACTTACCAGGAGATTCCCTTCGACCTGGTAGACGAGGTAATCCTCTGCGATGACGCCAGCAAAGACAATACCGCTGAACTGGCCCACAGCATTGGCATCCAACACGTAATCAAACACGAACAAAACAAGGGCTACGGGGGCAACCAAAAAACCCTCTACCGCAAAGCCTTGGAATTGGGCGGCGACATCGTGATCATGCTGCACCCGGATTACCAGTATACGCCTTTGCTGATTCCTTCGATGGTCAACATCATTGGGGACGAGTTGTACCCGGTGGTGCTGGGTTCGCGTATCCTGGGCATGGGGGCGCTCAAAGGGGGAATGCCCATGTACAAGTACATCGCCAACCGTTTTTTGACCTTCGCCCAAAACTTGCTCATCAATTACAAACTCTCTGAATACCACACCGGCTACCGCGCATTTAGCCGTAAAGTGTTGGAAGGCATCAACTTTGAGCAAAACTCTGACGACTTCGTGTTCGACAACGAGATGCTCTCACAAATCGTGTTTGCGGGTTTCGACATTGCCGAGGTGACTTGTCCTACCAAATACTTTGAAGAAGCTTCTTCCATCAATTTCCGTAGGAGTATGAAGTATGGCATGGGGGTGTTGCGGGTATCGATCGGGCATTTTTTCAGCCGGATGGGGATCGTGAAAC
>NZ_JADKCX010000003.1 GCF_016718685.1 Haliscomenobacter sp.
TTTTCTTTGCTCCATACGATTCAAAATAGGTTCAACATCCAAAGAATCACTGCCTACACATCCTTGTTGATTGTTACTTACGGTCACGGCATATGTATAGTTCATGCCCTGGCTTACAATGGTTTGAGTTGTTTCTCCATTGCTCCATGAGTACGCATAAGTCGTACCTTGTACAGGATTGATTATTCGTGCGGTAAGCGGTATACTATCCGGGCAAATCCCACTTGTATCTGCTTCTATTGCTACTTTAAAGCCATTTTTCACCTGAGTATAAAAGCGAGTAGCACAACTTGCCATGTTTTTGTACGCAACATCCACATAATAAGATCCTGGGTTTGGAATACTTTGGTTTTGTAATCTCTGGTTCCATTGGACCAAAAATAAGTGAGTGAATCCGTCCTTGGAAATTCAACTTCTAGATCCAAACCTGGACTGGAAGAAGTGCTGCAAATAAAAGCTTCTACTGGTAAAATGGTCACATGGCTAGGTTTTTGTAGTACTTGGATGCGCAAGGTATCCTCAATTACACAAGCACTGAGGCGGTTTTTTATTTTTACACCGTAGATACTTGATGAAGAAGGCCTCACCACCCTGGGTACAGCGCTACTTCCATCCTCCCATTTTATTTCCCAACTTAGTGGATCAATCGCCCCTCCGTCGGAAAACAGCAATCCCAAAAGTTTAGCTCCGCCCTCACAAAGAACATTCCCCGACGAAGTAATCGTCACCTGCTTGCTCTCCACTTTAACGCTGTAAATGATGGTTTTGTACAGTTTGAAGTCTGTATTCCGAATGATGTTGAGTCTGTATTCGCCACTTTGAAGGCGTTATCGAAATCACCGGGAAATGGCTGGATACTGGGCCTTCCAGGCATAGCAATACCCATCACCCAAATCCTCGCCGAGGGTAAGTTGCTCCGTACCGGGGCAGAGCGTCACTTCTTTGCGCTCAATGATGACCGAGTCGGTGAAGTTGACAAAAACGGTCATCCGGCCATGCAGCGGGTCAATTTTGAGTGGCGAACCAGCCGGAGTTTCCAGGTGGAAGGTATATGCCTCCGGGATGCGGTACAAATAGGCAGAATCCTGCAAGGTCATCACCAAGAATCCTTGCCTCCAGGGTGCTCAGCGGGGTATTCGCCGGAAATGAATAGGGCTGGTGGTTGAACGCAGGCGCTCATCATTGAAGTGTGGAACGCCATCACCCTCGCGGCCTAAACGCAAGGTATAGTTCAGAGTCACTGTACCCATTACGGTCGATTTGGCAAGGCAAAACCAACATCTCGTGCATCGTACATGGTTAGGTATCTTTGAGGAAACCTACGATAAGGAAACAATCTGGTGCGTTTATGTTGATGGTGTCCGCTGTTTGTACGCAACGCTTGCATTATTGCGCACCATAGGAATATATGACCCCTTTGAAAGCGCCATGAACGTGCCATTTTGATCCTGCCAGTTTTCGCCTCCGTCTATACTAAAGCTAAGTTTGCTAATGTCTACCCCTTCGTAGCTGAATTGAATGGTTCCATCAATGAGGGTGCAATCTGTAACATTGCTGGACGCAACGACAAGGGAATCGTAAGCTGGAAAATATTGCACTTGATGGTCTGCGCAGCCCCATAGTATCCTCCACTTCAAGGGTATAATTCCCCGCAACGCGTGGCAAGTCCACCACTGGCCCGCTCAGCAGCCGCCCATTCAAGCGGTACACCAAAGGCAAATGATCTCCAGTGGTTTCCACTATAAGCTTCGTATTGCCTGGTACACAATCATCCACACCTTGCAGCGTGAGGGAGTCAATACCCACAGGCGTTTCTTTGATTTCTACCTCCTGGCTAATGGTACAGCCCACCGAGACTTCAGCCATCAATGTGTAGCTGCCCGATGCCAATCCACCAAGGTTTTCCGAGAAATACAATTCCCCGTACCGCGCAATTCTAAAAGTTTTATCTCCCCATCCACCCACAGCACTAGGCACCACCACGGCATTCTGCGCAATACAATCCTGATCATTTTCGAGTTGATGGCTCAAGGTCAATGCCAATGGTACGCGAACCATTTTCTCCGCTACGCTGCTACACCCCGGCCCATTCGTCACCGTAACCTCATACGTCGTGGTACTATCCGGACTCACCGTAATGGTGCGGGTACTTGCCCCGGTGCTCCAGTGGTAAGTATCACCGAGCGAGAATGGAGCGGTGCCATCGCCAAAACAGATGATGTCACTGCCTGTGATCTGGGTTTCTGGGAAAGGTATGAGATTGACGGCCTGTATCTTTGTCCGTGCAGCCTTTGCCATCGGTCAGGGTGAGGAAATAAATGCGGTTGGAATCGGGAGCTACACTGGTGCTCATGCCGCTTGCGCCATTGCTCCAAGCGTAACTGTACGGGGCCGTACCTCCGCTGGCAACTGCACTCAAATTGACGGTGGCACCCGCACAAACGGATTGATCGCTTCCGACATCTACCAACGGCAGCGGGTTCACCCGTAGAACCACTTGTTTGGTGGCCTCACAGCCATTGCTGGCGGTGGCGGTTACGGTATACGTACTGGTAGCGCCAGGACTGAGGCTGATACTGGGTGTGGTAGCACCATTGCTCCACAGAAAAGCGGTGTAATCCGCCGCATTGTTGATGCTCAAGCTTGCCGTTGCGCCAGCACATACTTCTACGTCTGGTAAATCAATCGCTGGCGCGGGTTGTTTTTCATCAATGGCAACCGCCACCGTGGCAATACAACCTTTGGTATCTATCCCGCTCAGGATGTAATTCCCGTCACCCCAGTTTTGCAAATCAGTATTAAAGTCAAAAGTATTTTGCGGGAGCATCAAGTAGCTGACTGCGCCACGGGCATTGCTGGGATTGGGGATGACCTGAACATTGTTCGGGATACAATCCTCATCCTGTAGCAGGTCGTAGCTCAGGCTAAGGGGGATTTCTTCCGTGACCTCAATGGTAAATTCCTGAAAACAATCGGTGCTGTCCATGACCAGCAACTGATAAGTCCCTGTCGTTTTTCCAGGGAAGATACCGCTGGATTGAGCAGGGCCAGCATCCAAACTGTACTGATAAGCTCCCCGTCCGCCCGTGGCGGTGGTAGTGATGCTCACGTTGTTGGCGGTACAATCGAGGTGGTTGGTGTACAATTGGGTGGCGTTGATGTTGATGCGCGCAGGCTCCGTAAGGCCTGTTGAAAACAATGTTACCTCACAACCCACTGCATCCGTTACCGTCAGGCTATATTGACCGCTGGAAAGATTCGTAGCAATAGGTGTGGTGTCACCATTGCTCCAGGTGTACCGATAAGGCGGAACCCCTCCGGTAAATGGCGTCACTTCGATAGAGCCATCACTACCCCCATAACAAGAAACCTCTTTGTAGATTTTTGTATGCCCATATCCAATCCCTCCGGGTTCACTTACCGTTACCGTTTTGACGGCACTACAGCCTTTGGCGTCTATTACGGTTAAAGCATAATTACCTGCCTGTACGTTTTGGACACTATTGGTGGTAGATGGCAGCAGATTGCTCCAACTGAAAACATAAGGCATCGCGCCGCCCTGAATCGGAAAAGTCACGGCGCCATCCGATCCTCCAGCACATTTCACATCTTGAACCAAGGGAGCGTTTACCACCAGCCGGGCATCTTCGGCAATGCGAATGGTATCACTGGCAGTACACCCCGCCGCATCCACCACCACAACCGTATGCAAACCATTGGAATATTTACAAAAGCATTTGACAACTGCGGCGTACCATTGTCCAAACGGTATCTCAAAGCTCCTCGCGCTCCACTCGTACTTACATTGATTTTGGTATTTCCGGGGATACAATCGTGCTCTCTTTCTTTGCTCAAACCGAGGCTCAATTGCGCCAGTTCAGTGATGCTCACACTTGTACTGGCGGTACAGCCTGCGGCATCCTGCGCACTAATGGCATAAGTACCTGTGCTCAGGTTGGAGATGACGTTGCTGAACAGGGGGCTTCCATTGTTCACTTTCAGGGTCAAACTGCCCCGGGCACCCGTGGTGTTGACCGTGATTTGAGCGTTTCCAGCCGGGCAATCACTCTCGTTGGTTTTGCTGGTGCTGGCAATGCTCAGCAAAGCTGGCTCCGCAATGCGGATGGACATGGTGTCCTGACAATTGGCTGCGTCTTTGACCGTGATCAGGTGCAGCCCCGAAGAAAGGTTGGAAAATGTAGGGGAACCTCCAAAGCTGCCACTGTTCAGCTTGTACAGTTTGGTGCCTTGCCCGTTTGGGGCCAGGGCGGTTATTTTGGCATTGTTCAAGGTACAATCTTCGTGTTGGCTCGGGGTCAAACTGGCAATCTCGATGGGTGTTTTTTCATCCACCAGCAATTTTTTACCAATGATGCACGAGCGGTTGTCATCCGCCACATTGACCTCCACATAAATGCTGTCCCGCCCCAACGACTGGAATACGGAGACCATTGCCGGGCTCCACCATTCACCCGCCATTGGTTGACGCGTGCTCCAGTGCCTTCCACCGTAACCGCGGTATTGATGCTGATGCGGGTATTGCCTTTGGTACAATCCGTTGCACCCTGGAGGTAACTCAAGCCCGTGATGCTGATCGCGATGGGTTCTATTTCTTCAAAAACATATTCTCCATTTTTGGAAAAAACGCACCCGCTGCTGGTTTTTACTTCTACTTATTGTTCCCGCAGATTGGTAAATGCATTGCTTTACAAGCGGTCGGGGCCAATGTGAACTGGCCAGTCGATACTGCCAGGGTCCACTTTGGGGCGTACCCGTTACGGCAACTTCAAGCCTTAAATTGCCTGGGATACAATCATCGTGTCCGCTCAGGGCCAGGGTACCAATGGTCACCGTTTTTTCGTCAATCAGCACGGTATCCCGCTCCACACAAGTGGCCGTGCTGGAGGGGCGCATTTCCACAACGTACGTCCCTGAGCTGCGATTAGTGAATACATTGGAGCTTTGCCAGGAACTTATTCCCAGCAAGCGGTATTGTGCGGTGCTGCTGCTTTGCGCCAGATTGACCTGAATGCGGGCATTGCCCGCCGTACAATCTGTTGCATTGCTCATGGAAACATTGCTGACTACTGCAGTGCCAGAAAGTTCAGTAAGTTTAAGGGTTTTGCTGGGAATATTGAAACTACAACTTTGCCCCAGCACCTGCCCTTCGATGGTATAAGTCCCATTGCCCAAGCCCGTAAACCAGGTAGAACTTTGCCAGGCACCACCACTCAATCGGAATTGTAAACCTTCGGTGGTGAGGGCATTGTGCTTCACTTCGATGGCAATATTGCCCGTGGCGCAATCCAGAATATTGTAAGTAGGCGTAGTGGTGATGCTCACTTGCCCGAGTTCTTGTACCGTTTTGCTTAAACTGGAAGTGCAGGTGCTCGCATCTGGCGCGGCCACTTCAAGGACATAAGTTCCTGATGCCAAATTACTGAATATGGGGTTATTGCTCCAGGCTCCGCCATTGAGTCGAAACCGTGCCGGGATCGTTGCATCCTGCAATACTGCCGATAGATGCACATTGCCATTGGTACAGTCTTGGTCATTGGCTACCACAACATTGGCCAATTTAGGATACAGCTTTTCAGCAACACTAATGCTTTTGCTGGTATTCGCCACCGGACAACCCGCTGTAGAGCGAAGTTCCACGGTGTAAGCCCCTGTTGCCAAACCTGAAAATTGATTGCTGCTTTGCCAGGCCCCGCCATTGAGGCGATACTCGATTCCCGCTGCGCCGGGCTGATTGGCCTGTGCGCTGAGGATGACATTGCCCAAGGTGCAATCCTGATCTTGAGCCACTGTTAGGCCACTCAAACTAACCCCGTTGGTTTCTTCAACCCCAAATTGCAGGTACCGGCTACAGTTGCCGCTTGATACGTAGAGTGGTTCTGCTTGAGTAATAACTACCGCTGCTTAAGCCATTGTAATTGGGGGAGGAGCTCCATAAGCCCCCGTTGAGCCGGTAGCGGTAGCCCTCTATTTTACCCCCCGTAATTTCAATGCTCGTGCTTACATTGCCCAGTGGTACAATCGCCTAGATTATTCAGTTGGAATTCGGCAAATTCGATCGGCTCAAACTCTTCGATGGTCTGTTGGTAGGAAACTTCGCAGTTACTGCTGCCTGCTTGTCGGATGTAGGCCGTATAGGCCCCGCTGCCCTTATTGGCAAATTGACTGCTGGTTTGCCAGGTCTCGCCGTCCAGACTGTATTCCAGATTCGCTGCTGGCGCAGGATTCGATACCACGATTTGCAAGGTCATGTTGCCAGCCGTGCAATCCAGTTGGTTGGTGGCGGTGATGTTGTTGATGCTGGGGAACGGACAATTATCGGGTTAGAAGTGTGGGTTTGCTGACAGGTATTGGTACTATTGCTTACATTAACCCAGTAAAAATCTCCATTTGAAGGGGTAACTACGATAATACTGGTGGTGGCACCCGTGCTCCACAAGTACCGATGTTCGCTGGTTCCGCCTGTCACCCGCAATTGAACCGTACCACCAACACAGGTTTCATTTTGATAAGCAAAACTGGTGCCACAACTCCCTGCCGCACTCCGCAGGGCGTTGGTATTCATTTGATTATCGCGTAGTGCAGTGGTGTAATTCGAAGATAAAGCCGAAGATGCCTCCAAATGCCAATGCCAGCCATCATCCGTATCTACTTCGACTTTTATTGCGGGAACTTGGCTTGCCATCACCTGCATTTCGTGGGTGGTAGCACCAGTATTCCAACGAAATTTTTGCCCTCCAGTGACCCTTAGTTTTACAGTTCCAACTTGCGTACCTGGTTCTTTGATGACTTGGATGGTGGGGAAAGTATCCCCAATAAATGACTTAAAGTCAAAAGTATGAGCTCTAAGCGAGCTTAATGCCGATAGGCACAGCAGGCTCACCAAAAACAACCGGGTTCTCGTCTTGATCATGATTTGTCAAGGTTTAATTCAAGTGTTTGGTATTACAGCAATAAACTTACGATTCCAGCGCCATTCAGCATGGTGTAGATGGAGCACAAGCATAAAAATCCAAGCTCAGGCACAGGTAGATCCGGGCAGGAACACCACACCTAAGTCATTGATTGTAAGGCATGTTGTGAACTAAAAAAGATTGTGTTTCCTGAAGGCAGGATGATCCCTCCACTGGGATAGAATAGGTTATTCCCTCTTGTAAGTCTTATATATTGTGTTGTATTTTGTTGAGGCAAATATCAAAAAAAAAAAACTACAATGCAAGTTTTTGGAAAGGTTTTTTCAAAATTAATCTTGAGTTAATATTTGCTACCTTCGTATTGAGTCTAAATTTTTACCGTTCATGCCACCCAAAAAAATTCTCATCACTGGCGCTTCAGGCTTTGTAGGAGGCCGCCTGTTGAAAAGTCTGACTACGACCTACCCTGATGCGCTGGTATTGGGTACGGGGCGCCGCAACGATCGCCAAGCCGAGTTTGCGGCACTGGGTTGCCAGTATCAACCTGGTGATCTCGTCAACTTTGCCGATTGTGAACGTTTGGTCGCTGGGGCAGATGTGATCATTCATTGTGCAGGTTTGTCGTCTCCCTGGGGAACCTATTCCGAATTTTACGCCGCCAACGTACAATCTACCCTAAACCTGCTGCAAAGCGCCCAAGCCCAGGGCACCCAACGATTCATCCTGATTTCAACACCCAGCGTCTACTTCAATTACCAGGATCGGTTCAACCTCAAAGAATCTGATCCACTCCCCAACCCGATGGTCAACCACTATGCCGTGACCAAATACCAGGCTGAGCAAGAGACCTTGAAGCTCAATCGCCCCGATTTTGAGACCATCGCCTTACGGCCGAGGGCCATCATTGGGGCCGAGGATGCTGTGATTTTTCCACGGGTATTGCGCGCCTACGAGGAAGGGCGACTTAAGATAGTGGGCGACGGCAAGAACATCGTAGACATGACCTGCGCATCCAACCTGATCGCTGCGGTAGAAGCTTGCCTCAAAGCGGAACACAGCGCTTTTGGCGAGGTGTACAACATCACCAACGGCGAACCCAAACCGCTTTGGGAAACAATCGGACATTTTTTGCAGGCCCTGGATTTACCCCCTATTACCAAAAAAATCCCCAAAAGGATTGCCCTGGTAGCGGCTTCGCTCAATGAGTTTGTACACCGTTATTTTTTAGGCGGGCGAGAACCTGCCCTGACCCGCTACAGCATCGGCATTTTGTCTACGGCCATGACCATGGACATCAGCAAAGCCCGCGAAAAATTAGGCTATCAGCCCGTTCAAACCACACTGGAAGGCATCAACGAATTTGTCGCATGGTACAAAACGCAACCCAGGTTAAGTTAAGGATTTTTCATTCCGGCTATTGTGTCGCCCACGGGAAGGTAGCCGACCCCGTTCGGGGTCAGAAATACTGTCGTTTTTATGCCACCTGGGCCTTGATCGAACACCCCAAAGCGGGACTCATCCTTTTTGATACGGGTTATGCGCCGCGTTTTCGGGAGGCCACTGCGCGTTGGCCTTACAAGGTATACGCCTGGATGACCCCAATGTTTTTGCAGGAAGAAGAAACCGCCTGTAATCAACTTACCGCCCTGGGCTATGATCCCGCGCAAATCGGCATGGTCATTCTTTCTCATTTCCACGGGGATCACATTGCGGGGCTCAAAGATTTCCCCAATGCCCGGATCGTGTGCAGCACTTCAGCACTGGAGCAAGCCATTTCAGTCAAGGGCTGGGCAGCGGTAAGTAAAGGGATTCTACCCGATTTGTTGCCTCTTGATTTGATCCAGCGGGCCCAAACCATTGACGACCATGGGTTGGGAAAACTGACTGATGAACACAAGGCCTACGATCTTTGGGGCGATGGAAGTATTCATTTGTTTGCACTTCCCGGGCATGGACGTGGCCAAATGGGCGCAGTAGTACAAACACCGGATGGAAGTGTCTTCCTGGCTGCTGATGCTGCCTGGCAACTGCAAGCCTGGCAGTTCGGAACGTTGCCCCGGTCAATTGTCCGTTTGTTTTTTGATGATTGGCTGGCGTATCGGCAAACCTTTGACGAATTGAGGGGCTTTGCGCAGCGGAATCCGGAGTGTAGGATTGTGTTTACCCATAGTCCGGAGTTGGTGAAGCCAGATGAGGTATAATTAAATTAGGAAGCTGAGCACCAGCAACAAAAAGGGCTGGCGGAAGCACATTGTACTCCGTCAGCCCTTTTGATTGTACCAGGCTTTACTGTTGAAACCTAGAAATATTTCGAACGCTTGTCTGAGATTTTAGCCGACTTGCGGAAAGCGGGCATAAATCGATTGGAAATCTGCGCACGGGTGTTACCCGACAAAGTCGTTTTAAGTTGATTGAGGTCGGTAGAGGAGTTAGGCGTAGAAATGGATAGTGCATTTACTACATAAACGCCATTTGTCCCGATGAATCTGAGAAGTTTGGCCCCTGCTTCAATTTGAAGGCATAGGCATTTAGCCGTGGCTCACTCCCAACATTATTCGGTAAAAAAGCCTGATTGAAACGAATGTTGCGCAGGGTGTCTACTTTGACACTGTATTGCGCGGCTGCGGCTTTCACTCCTTTACCTTTAAGTTTTTCAGCAATCAATTCGCCTTTTTTGCGGTTGATTACTGCGGCTTCGATGTCTTCTTTCACCTGATCCGCAGTGGCTCTACCCGGACCTAAAACCGCCTTGAGACCAGCAAGTACATACTTGTTGGTATAAAATTCGGTGGGGTCTGTAAAGGTGTAAATGTCTGGTGCTACCTGGCCTTTTTTGGCACCAAAAGCCCAACGAATGATTTCACGTGGCTGTTGGCCGGAGCCCAATGAGCCCAAGAAAAATTCATTGGCATTCACCGCAGCGCTGGTTTCCTGAACAAGCCCTTTTACTTTTTTAGCAGCAGCCAGCAAAGTTTCAACGTCTTTGTTATTGGCATTCAAAAAGCGTTGCGCCTCTTCAAATTTGCGATTTTCCGTTTCTTTAGAAGGTTTGATTACCTCTCCGATGTACGCTACTCTTACGCCGGATGCATTGGAGGTTACCTTTTTACCCGTCACTTCAACCAGGTGCGCCCCAAATTGGGTCTCAACGGTATACAATTTGCCTTGCTCCGCCTGAAAGAAGATCAGGTCGTTGTAAGGTTTTACCATCCCACCCAACGCGGTGTAACCGAGGTCACCACCGGTGGTAGCAGTACCATCCTGTCCAAAACGCAGCGCCATATCGGCAAAGGTGGCTTTGCCCGTTTCAATTACATTTTTGATACTGTCGAGGCGAGTCTTGACCACCGCTAATGGGGTAACTGCATCTGGACGGATCAAAATGTGCCGTGATTTAACACTATCCGGAATCACTTTGCGATCGAGCAGTTTTACGGCACGGTAAGCATTGCCTTCTACGTAGGGGCCAAAAATGCCACCAATTGGCAAGTTGAAAATACTGTCTGCAAATTGCAACAAGCCTTCTCTTTTGACATAAGCGCCATCAATGGTACCCAGGTTTTGTTCTACAAAAACGGTGTCATTGGGTGCTTGACGCCAGTCATTGATCAAACCGACAATTTTATCGCGTTGCGCCAATGAGTCCGCTTTGGTCGGCTTCACTTCAAAAGTGACCAGGCCAATTTTGCGGGCTTCCTCATCGTATTTAAACAATCCTGGATTCTCCTTCAGGTAGTTTGTATAGTCTTCGTCAGAAACGGAAACTTCGGCATTGTCCACTGCATCAAAGGGAATACGAGCAAACGACAACTCCATCATGGTTGCACTTTCCTTTTGGCTCATTTCAGCAACCCAAGTTGGCGTATACAAACCCTTAGAGACCATATTGACCAATTTGGTCTGCATCCGGTCTTTTAGTATTTCCTGTTCCTGAATGGCCCAATAAGAACGGGCAGTTGCAGGAAGGGTATTGGTGCTTATTTGCTGCTTCAGGGAATTCAATTGCTCCCGGTTGAGCTGTCCGGTCGTCTGATCCATAAAGCGCTGCATGATGATTGGGCTAGGTTCTGGCCCAAACTGCAGGTCGATCAACTCGTTCTTGCTTACGCCGATGCCGAGCTTTGCCGCTTCCTGATCAATCAGCGCTTTCTCTACAAAATAATCCCAGAGCGCACTGCGGCGGGCATAAATGTCCCCAGTAGACCCTGCATAAAGGATACTTTCCGTGCGGTTGAATTCATTCAGGTCCACTTTTTGGCCATTAATTTTGCCAATGCTGGGTTGTATGCTGCCAAAGATGCTGCTTTGGCCGCCCATCATATCCTGAATAATAAAGCCAAGTAGGCCAAGCGCGATCAACACTACAATCAAAGCGCTATTCTTGCGAATTGTACTAATCAGAGCCATCTGTTCTTATTAACTTTAAAGAAAAACGACGCAAATGTAAACAATTAAATTTTGAAAGCAGTACTTTTCCTTCCTTAGGTTAAGAATAATTGTCTGAAAATGATCAAAACAAATGCTTAATTCCCAAAACCGGACCCAATGCGAACGATTAATTTCTTTTTACAAATACTTTTCCTCGGATTGCTCACCGTTTTCACACAGGTCGGCGGCCTCATCTGGCTGCTCAATCGAGCATGGTGGTATCGGCGAAAAACCAAAGGACGGGTAGTCTACCGTGGATTAACTTTTGGGTTGCTCTATGTATTTGCGGTTGTGTGTGTGATTCCTTTACTCGCGCGTTTAAATGGTCGGATGCCATTGCCGATGGGGGCAAGTAATCAAAAACCACTTGCCCCCAAAACATTACTCACTTGTTTGGCCAATCGCCATTATGTCAATGCCAACCTGTACCAGTTGGCCCTCAAACAAGGCCAGGCCCTGCAAAAAATAGACCCTGCATTACATTTGGTCTACCTGGATGCCAATTTTCCTTTTGGCGACCACTTTCCCCTTTTCCCTCATCGAAGCCACAATGATGGAAAAAAACTGGATCTGGCCTTTTTTCGTTATGATACCCGCAGCCAAAAGAGCACCACCGATTACCCCAGCTTTTTGGGGTATGGGTTTTCCGAGCCGCCCTTGGCGGGAGAATTGGACCAACCCGACATTTGCCGGAAGCGCGGTGCCTGGCAATACAATTTGCTACAGGAATGGGTGCGGAGTAATCCACAACGGTATACATTTGATGCCGAATTGAATGCTCAACTGTTACAAAAACTGGCCGAGGACCCCCTCACCGAAAAAATTTTCATCGAACCCCATTTAAAGGGCCGCTTGGGATTGGGGAGAATGGATAACATCCGTTTTCATGGCTGCCAGGCGGTAAGGCATGATGACCACATTCATGTGCAGGTTAAGTAAAGGTTGATAAAGGTTGATAAAGGTTGATAAGGTTGATTAGGGTTGATGAAGTTGATAAATCAGCCCTAATCAACCCAAAACGAAACACAATGGCCAAACCAAACTACCAAGAACTTGTTTTTGACATTACCCGCCTGATTCCTCCTGGTCGGGTGAGCAGCTATGGTGCTATTGCTGATTATCTGGCCCTGGGTTCAGCGCGGATGGTCGGCTGGGCCTTGCGCAACAGTTTTATTCAGGATGGAATACCTGCCCACCGTGTAGTCAATAGCAAAGGTGAACTCAGCGGGCGCGCCCATTTTGATCCCCCGAGTGTGATGCAACAACTTTTGGAGGCTGAAGGCGTTAAAGTGGAGAACGACCGGGTGGTCAACTTCAAGGAAGTGTTTTGGCATCCGGAAGAATTAGGATGGTAGCAATGCGACAAGCCAAACCAAATCAAATCAAATTACAACATGAAGTATTTCTTTTTTCTAATGCTTGGCATGCTGTGCTTAAGCGCCAGTGTGAATGCCCAGAACGGCCCTTTCGGGGTTTGGAAAAGTATTGATGACAAAACCGGTGAAGCCAAATCACATGTAGAGGTCTACCAGAAAAATGGCAAATTGTATGGTAAGATCGTCAAAATTCTAACCGATAAACCTGAGGCAAAATGTGATGATTGCAAAGGTTCCAAAAAAGGCCAACCGGTGATGGGTATGGTGATCATTGAGGGGCTGCAAGAATCGGAAGGCGCCTGGAAAAATGGCACTATTTTAGATCCACAAAACGGCAATGTCTACGGTTGTTCCGTGTGGGTGGAAAGTGAAAAACCCAACGAATTGAAGGTGCGCGGGAAGCATTGGACAGGGATTTACCGGACACAGACCTGGTTTCGGGTAAAGTAAATTTATTCACTACAGATTACACAGATTTTCACAGATTATTTAGTTTTTAAAGAAATATGTGCACATCTGTGTAATCTGGTGCATAAACCCCTACCCCTGCGCAAATCGCGCAAAAACTCCCAAGGGCAACTTTCTGCCAGCCTGATCGGGAATAAACAGCTCACCACATTCAATATCCCTGGCAAAAGGGAAATACTGCCTGGCCAAATTTTCTGCAATCAGGGCAGAAAAACCCATCGAATACAAATTGAGGATCAGCAAGTGGTGTTCAGGATCGAGGATCTGACCACAGTGCTCCAATAATTCCGGCAAATGTTTGTCGAGTAGCCATTTTTCCCCCTCCGGGCCCCGGCCATACGCGGGCGGATCCAGGATGATTGCCTGGTATTTACGGCCCCGTTTGGCTTCTTTGCGCACAAACTTGAGCGCGTCTTCCACCGTCCAGCGGATGTTGTCCAGTTGGCTGGCCTCCATGTTCTGGCGCGCCCAACTCACCACGGGTTTTACCGAATCTACGTGTACCACATCGGCTCCGGCAGCTTTGGCGGCGAGAGAGGCTCCCCCCGTATAGGCAAAGAGGTTGAGCACCATGGGATGGTCGATGTCCATCTTGCGCAAACCCCGATAAATGTAATTCCAGTTTTCAGCTTGCTCCGGAAAAATGCCTACGTGCTTGAAGGACGTGAGCCCGAGCCGAAAGTTGAGGTGCATGCCCTCAAAATCGTAACGAATGTGCCATTGCTCCGGCATACCGGGTTTGAGTTCCCAATTGCCATCTTCCGCATTGGTGGCAGCGCCCGATTTGCGGTTGAAGACCGCCTGGGCTTTTTTGGCCCATTCTGCCTCACTTAAAGTGGGTGACCAAATGGCCTGAGGCTCGGGACGTGAAAGAATAAATTGCCCAAATCGCTCCAATTTTTTAAAATTGCCGCTGTCAATGAGCTCGTAATCCTCAAAAGATGGTAGTTTTAGTGCAAGCATTGTAACGTATGTCAACGACAAAGATAATCAGCAGCCTGCAAAATCCACTGATTAAAAACATTGGGATCTTGTTGGAGAAAGCCCGTGAGCGCCGCAAACAAGGTTTGTTCGTCGCCGAAGGACTCATTGAAGTGGGGATGGCCCTACGCGCTGGTTATGCAGTGGAACAGCTGTTGTACGACCCGGCGATCACTGCTTTTGCGGAGCTGCAATCGTTGCTGCTTTTGCAGGCCAATTTGCAACAAAAAATGATCGAGGTCAGTGGCTCCGTCATGGAAAAAATAGCCTATCGGGCCAATGTGCCCAATGTAGTTGCCGTGCTTAAAACCCCAGAAAGAGCACTGAATCATTTTTCGCCGGGCAACAATCCATTGATCCTGGTGCTGGAAACCGTTGAAAAGCCGGGTAATCTGGGAGCCATCTTGCGCACCGCAGATGCTGCTGGCGTAAACGCCGTGTTTCTCTGTGATCCTCAAACCGATTGGTACAACCCCAATGTCATTCGGGCCAGCCTGGGAGCAGTATTTACGGTGCCGACCTTCACTGTTGCTGCCGCCGATGCATTAAATTGGCTACAGATGCATAAAATAGCTATTTTGGCTACACATTTGGAGGCCAGTTACCCTTATTTTGATTGTGACCTCAGTGGAGCTATTGCATTTGTGATGGGCACCGAAGCCAATGGTATCTCCAACTATTGGGTTGAAGCCGCCCAAAAACGCGTCATTATCCCGATGCATGGCCAAGTTGATTCCATGAACGTTTCGGTCTCTACGGCTATTTTATTGTTTGAGGCATTGCGCCAAAGAAAGTAATTTAGTAACCATTTGGCTTTTATTTCGTCAAAAAGAAAAATACGAGCAGTAAATTTGAAATAAAATGCTTGTAAAAGACTTTTCTTTCTGCAAGGAAGAAAAATACTTACGCACTCAATTGCTGTAACGTGCCTTTTATTTGATCACCAGCGACCTCTATGCGAATGAAACAGTCAGTCCTTTTTTATGCCATATTGCTGATGCAATGTTTTTTGACTTGCTTTGGCAATCAACAACTTTTGGCTCAACCCGAAGAACATGATGTCCCAACAGTGATGGCCGGTAAAGCCGACGTCGACGGCCCGCATATTTTTTACCGCAAAAACAAAATTTACACCAAAAAGGTGGTACAAAAAGACACTGGAGCAGTTGCGGTAATTGACTCCATTGAAGCGAAGCGGAGGGCAGACATTGTGGTCGAATGCCAGTTTGCAAAAACTCCACAATGGAATTTCAGCACCAGATTGAAACCGAAGTTGCGCAATGAGAATACCGAATATCCCAAAGTCGAAAAATTGATTGCGATTTCTGATATTGAAGGCAACTTTGAGGCGTTTCGGCGCTTTCTGCTTTCCCAAAAAGTAATTGATGACAAATACAATTGGACCTTCGGTAAAGGACATTTGGTCTGCGTAGGTGACTTTTTTGATCGGGGTGCCAACGTCACGGAATGCCTCTGGCTTATTTATGATCTGGAAGAAAAAGCCAAAGCAGCGGGGGGCTATGTACATTTCATCCTGGGCAACCACGAAATCATGAACATGTCAAACGATTACCGCTATGTGAGTCCCAAATACATGCGCAACGCTGATTTGTTCCAGGAGCCTTACGGCAACTGGTTCAAAAGCAGCACGGAACTGGGCCGCTGGCTCGGCACCAAAAACGTGGTTGAAAAAATTGGGGACATGATTTTTGTACACGGCGGTCTGGCTCCTGACCTCAACCGCCTGGATAAATCCTTGATCGACATCAACAATGCCATGCGTCCGTTCTATTTCATTCAGGATGATGTTTTCCGCCTGGGCGACGAAGAGCTTCAGTTTTTGTTCGACGCCAATGGCCCCCTGTGGAACCGCAGTTATGTGATGGCGAATATTCCTGAAAGTGATGTTGAAGAGTCTTTGAGAAAATTCGGTGGCAAAAGAATCATTGTGGGACACACGCTGGTCAATCATGCAAAAATGTTGTATGGCGGCAAAGTAATCGCTATTGATACCCGGCACGTTGACCCCAACTCAACGGCATTGCTTTTCGAAGGCGGTAAATTATACCGCATCGATCAGACTGGTAAAAGGACAGAAATGTAAATAAATGATGTAATTAAGGGCTTCTGTAAATCCAATTGACAAAAAAGAAGTTGATTGGGTTTACAGACCTAAAATACACCTCAACCCTCCTCCTTCGGAATAATCCCCTTGCCGATTTTCCGCAGTAACTTCATCCTTACGCTTAGCGGTAATGCATTGTTCAACACAATCATCAGCTGGTTCATCACCCCCGGAATAATGATGCGTTTGCCATTGAACAGGCCATTGATGGCAATCGGGGCCACTTGATGTGGATACATCACCACTAGTTTGGCCTTGCGGCCACTGCGCTGAATGCGTTTCAGCCCGTCCTCGTTGGTCACCACCGGGCCGGGGCACAAGGCACTGACGCTCACCCCCGTTTCCGCCAATTCTTCGCGCAGCGAGAGGGAAAAAGCCGTCACAAAGTGTTTGGTAGCAGTATAGGCAGCCTTGAAAGGCATGGGCATCAAGCCCTCCATACTGCTGGTATTGAGAATGTATGCTTTGTCCAGTTGTTTCAAATGTGGTAAAAAGTGGTAGGTCAACTCAAACATCACCTGGTTGTTGAGCCGCAGCATCTTTTGGTATACCCCTATAGGCACCAAATCTAAGATGTCGCCAAGCCCAAATCCGGCATTGTTGATCAACATGTCGACTATGTAGCCGTTTTCCTGGCACCAGGTGTACACTTTGAGTGGCGCATCAACGGTTGTGAGATCGATACCGAGGGGATGTGTCTCTACTCCGTATTTTTGACCAATTTCGCTGGCCGCTGTGTGCAATTCCGGGCCATCCAAGGCGACCATCAATACATTTCGGCCCCTTTGGGCACATTCTTCCGCCAACGCACGACCAATGCCCATGCTGGCTCCGGTAATGAGTGTGTACTGTTTTTTCATAACAACGTAGCGTATTATTTCTTCCGCGCGAATAAACGCCTAACCAACGGTTTTTCAATCCACGCAATGGCCGCAAAGTAAGCCAAAAGCACCACAAAGTTGATGCTCAAAATCACCGGAAGTGATCCTTTTGCCCAATACCGTACCCCTTCACTAAGCAGGTAGGCAAGTACCGCCAGCACCAGATACAGGGCCATCCGACCTAGGGGATACTTGATGGGGTAAAATTTTTGCCCGGCCCAATAACTGGCAATGGTCATAAAAAGGTAACAAACCAGCGAGGTCCAGGCTGGCGCATAATAGCCAAAACCTTGTTTGATGAGCACCACGTTCAGCACAATCGTGATCAGCGAGCCACCCAACGCAATCCAGCCCCCTACGGCAGTACGATCGACCAATTTATACCAAATGGAAAAAGTGGTGAACAAGCCCAAAAACAAATTGGCCAGCAGCAGTACTGGAACAGTATCCAAACCTTCCCGAAAATCTTGCCCCAAAAATAAACCCACCCAATCAAGGTTCAGCATGATGCCCAAAAAAGCTACACAGCTCACGAGTGTAAACGCCTGAGCAACCTGGCCGTATACCCGCTCCGAACCTTTTTCATTGGCATTGCGAAAGAAAAAAGGTTCCGCAGCGTAGTTAAAGGCCTGCGTAAAAAGGTTCATCATCACCGGGATTTTAATAGCGGCGGAATAAACCCCCACATTTTCCAGGTTATTATTCAAATCACCGGCGCCTAAAAATTTCAGCAATGGCGCACCAATAAGCTGGTTGATCACCCCAGCCACGCCAGCAATGATCAGTGGAAAAGAATAGCGTAGCATTTGGCGCAGCAATACCCAATCGATCTGCAATTTCATCCGCAGATAACTGGGAATAACCTGCAAAAAATTCACTGCACTGCCGACTACATTGGCCAGAAATACATCCCCCACCATATTGTCCTTAAAATGTAGGTACTGTAGCCATTCCCAGGCGGCTTTTTGCTCCAGTATCGGGCAAAAATGGAGGTAAAAAAAGACCAGTAGGACATTGATCACCACATTGGTCAATTTGATTCCCATGAACCGCAAGGGACGATTGGCAAAACGCAGACGGGCGAAGGGGATGGCCGTAAGGGTATCCAAGGCCAAAATCAAAATCAACGCAACAATAAACTCGGGATGCGCTGGATACTGTTGAAGATCGGCAATGGGCTGCGCCAAAAAAAGCGCAATACCCGTAAAAATGAAGGTAGACAACAACAAAAACAAGGCCGATGTAGAAAAAGCGCGCTCGGCGTCTTCCTGCTTTTGGGCATAGCGGAAATAAGCCGTTTCCATGCGGTAGGTCAACAAAATATTAAACAGCGCAACGTAGGCGTACAAATCACTAAAAATACCGTAGTCTGCCCGGCTGAGTATCCGCGTTAAAAAAGGAGTCAGCATGACAAAATTGAGCAAGCGCGGCAAGATGCTGCTCATCCCGTAAATGGCGGTTTCTCCGGCAAGTTTTTTTAGTAAAGACATAGTTAAGCGAAAAGCGAAAAGTGAAAAGCGAAAAATGTCAGATATATTTTCTGCATTTTCGCTATTCGCTTTTCACTTAGTTAGTTTTCCCAATTCTTTTTCTCCTGCTCAATATGGTGCAAGACCACCCTTACCCCGTATTTTTCCTTCAGGTGTTTGGCAAGGGTATCGGCGGCATAAACCGAGCGGTGTTGGCCTCCGGTACAACCAAAGTTGACGGTAAGGCTGGTGAAACTCCGCTCGATGTAGTCTTCCACCGCGGCGTCTACAATCCGGCATACATTGTGCAGGTACTCGTCCATGGTGCTGTGCTGTTTCAAAAAATTGATGACCGATTCATCCCGGCCAGTCAGTTTTTTGTAGGGCTCATACCGTCCAGGGTTGTGGATAAAGCGGCAATCAAAAACAAATCCACCGCCATTGCCACTTTGGTCGTCGGGAACGCCTCCAGCGTGGTACGAAAAACTGTTGATGCCCACCGTAAGCAAACTGGTGCTGCTTTTGATTTTGTTAAAGGGTTCAAACTTTTTGGAGTCGAGGATGCGTTGCAAAACTTCCCGCAAGTGGGGCAACTCAATGGGCAATTGCCAATTTTCCAGCAAGCCTTTGATGTTGCGCAAACTGTGGGGGATACTTTTTAAAAAGTGTTCTTTGCGCTCAAACAAACCTCTGAAACCATAGGCACCCAGCACCTGGATGTTGCGAATCAGTACGTAACCGTTGTAGTGTTCCACAAAAGTGTCGGGGTTGATGGGCGTAAGTTCACCGGCAACTTTGATGTAGTGATGCAGAATTTCCTGGCGGATGTCAGCAGGAATATTGGCTTTGGCTTGATACAACAGCGAGGCCAAATCGTATTGTAAGGCACCTCGTCGACCGCCTTGGTAATCGATAAAATAAGGCTCTCCACTCTTGATCATGATGTTGCGCGACTGAAAATCGCGGAACATAAAGTACTTGTCGTCGGCAGTGAGCAGGTAATCGGCCAGGGCGTGGAAGTCTTTTTCCAAAGACTGCTCGTCAAAGCGCACTTTGGTGAGCATTAAAAAATGGTACTTGAAATAATTCAAATCCCAAAACATCGACTCTTTGTCAAAAGCTGGTTTGGGGTAACTATGGCTATAATCCAACGCTGCACCCCCGATGATCTGTAGCCGTGCCAATTGCTCAACCACCCGCTTGTATATCTGTGCAAGGTAATCAGGGAAATAATCATCGCTTTGAATCAAAAAACTGTACAAGGTGGTGGAACCCAAATCCTCCTGCAAATAAACTTTTGCATTCAGGTCTTCCGTAAAAAGTTCGGGTACAGGCAAGGCCTTACTGTGAAAATGGCGGCTGAACTCTAAAAAAGCCCTGCTTTCTTTGTCATTCGGACTATATGTACCGATTGCCGCGCGTTCACGGCCTTGCAAGCGGTAATAAATGCGTTCTGAACCAGAAGGAGCCAAGGGTAAAATAAGCTTGGGGCTTTCGCCAGCCCATTGTTCGTATAGATCAGCCAGTGCGGCTTCAATTTTCTGCGGAGTCATGCCAGTGCGTTTCTCAATTTTATCATTAGACTGCCATCGAAGCGGTCTATTTCAATCTGAATAATTTTTTTATGCTGCGCCAATTCCAGCCTCGGCGTGGCTCTTTGTCGAAGTACTCGCTGCCGTAGCCATACCCATAGCCATACCCGTAGGAAGAATTATACCCGTAACCATACCCGTAACCATAGCCCGCTCTGGTTTTAAGGCCATTGAGCACTACGCCCACTTGCGGTAGTTTTTTGTTGCTGTAGATGTCTTGAATCATGCGTAAGAATGGGGTGCGGCTCATTCCAAAACGGGTCACAATGATCGTTTGATCAATGTGTTGATTGAGCAGCAAGGCATCCGTTACCAAGCCGATTGGTGCGGTATCTACAATAATGTATTGGTAGCGATTGCGCAGTTCGATAAACAAATCTCGGGTTGCATCACTCATCAGCAACTCCGCAGGGTTGGGTGGAATGGGCCCACAATCCAGGTAATCCACCAATGGATGATCGGGCAATGGTTGGATCAACTCGTCCAGTGAGGCCTGGCCTACGAGGAAATTGGTTACCCCTCGTTCGGCCTGCTTCCCGGTAAGATAACGGCTAAGTTTGGGCTTGCGAATATCCAAGCCCAGGAGCAAGGTTTTTTGGCCAGAAAGTGAAATACTGATGCCCAGGTTGATGGTAATGAAACTTTTTCCCTCTCCACTCACGCTGGAACTCACCAAAATGACTTTTTTATTCTCTCCTTTGGCCAGGTATTGCAGATTGGTGCGCAACATCCGAAACATTTCGGCAATAGCTGAGCGACTGCTGCGGTTGACCACAATGGATTTTCCACCCAGAGATTGCATGATCCCGCCCAAAAACGGCGCATTGGTATGTCGTCGGATATCGGATTCATCGTATACCCGATTGTTGAAATAATCGAAAAGAAATGCAATGATGCCCGGGATCAGAAATCCCATAAACAAGTATAGGGTAAAGGTGCGTCGACGATCTGGCGAGACCAATCCCTGGCCTACCGGTGGATTTAGAATACGGGTATTGGACACCTGTGCTGCTACACTTAATGCGGTTTCTTCTCTTTTTTGCAACAAGAATAAAAAGAGCTGTTCCTTGATTTGTTGTTGCCGCAAAATTTGCAACAACTCCCTTTCATAGGTAGGAATGGCATCGATTTTGCGGTTGATCGGAGCCAAACGCTGGGCTACCCGGCTACGGCGCTCATTGATTTCACGGCGGATAACCACGAAATTATCTAACATCGGTGCGCGTAACTCCTCCAGTTTTTTATCCAAAGATTTCACTGCAGGATTGGAGGGACTGGCCGTTACAACCAATTCATTGCGCTCTCTGACCAGTTCATTGTGTAATTTGATGATTTCGGAGGCAGCGCTGCTGGCCAGCAGTTCGGAACTAAGTGGCAATGCACGATAACGGCCGTTGGGGTCATTGAGTTGTTTTTCAATGGCATTGAGCATGCTCAGGCGCAGATCCAACTCCATCAGTTGTTCATCAGCAGTAGAAACTTTATTCAAATATTCAGTGGCCTTGCTTTCAATGGCAACTGGTAAATCCCGGCTACGCTTGTATCCTTCTACATCGCGCTCCACATCATAAAGTTCTTTGGTGATAAAGCCTAGTCGTTCATCAATGAATTCCAGGGTTTTGCGCCCTGATTCGTTTTTGATTTCAATTTGGCTGCGGTCAAACTCCGATACCAGGGTATAGAATACATCCATACACTTCTCCGCTACGGGATCCCGCATGCTGAGATTGAGTACATTGGCACCGGGGACTGGCTGAATGACGAGTTTGCCAGAATATTCAGCAGCGGTTCCTTCAGGGTAATTGAGGCGAATTAAAAATTCTGTTCCAGGGACAGCTTCAGCCCTTCGGCTTAAGGTATATTGAATTTGATTTTGTACAAAGGGCGTGTCGTAATGACAAGTCAGGGTATCATTTTCTCCTTTGACCAATATGAAATCGTAATCATTGAGTGCTCTTACCCGTAAAGAAGTGCCATAAGCGAGCGCCTGCGGCTCAGCGGATGTCAGTATTAAAGGACAGTTGGGGCTGTACATTTCACTGGTTTTCACCCGGCCAACTGTGTAATAGGTGATGTTCAAGTTGAGCGAATCAACAACCCGGCGCATCAGTGTAGTAGATTTGAGCACCTGAATTTGGTCATCAACATTGGATTCTTGTTGGAGCCCCAATTTTTCTGTGATGATTTCCTCGGAAATACTGCTTTTGGCATTGTTTTCGAGCAGTATACTGCCTCCTACTTGATAAATATTGGTTGCATACCGCAATTTGAGCCAAGCGATGCTGTACCCGATCATCAGCCCCAGCACTAACCAGTACCAATTGCGCAAAAAGAGGAAGAAAAAATATTTGAGATCCAACTCCTTATTGCCACTAAGAGACGGGGACCCTCCTGAGTTATTATAGGGTGTAGATTGTGAGTTATCCATCGCTCAAAAATACGAAAGGTTTAATAATTTCTGATCAGTATTTACAGACAGTGCAGGTAGGATGTGCTGTTTAACCAGCATCATGGCTCGGCCAATGGCCTGATCCATATCGTAGTAGCAGTATTCTCCCAGTCGGCCGCAGATCAATACGTTGGCAAGTTTTAGGGCCCGTTTGCGGTAGCGCTGGTACAACCTGCGGTTTGAATCATCCGGAAACGGATACTCGTATTGATCGGTCAACTGCGGACTGAAAGGGGTTTCGCGGGTAATCAAGGTACCACGAATCTGGCGCTGAGCACTTTCTGGCATCATGTGTTTCCATTCCAGGGTACGGATGTGTGCTCCGCTGGATAGGCTCGGATTGTTGACTTGCCCACAGGGTTGATACCAGTCTACACCGGGCAAATAAACATGCTCGCGCCGTTGACCCCGGTAATGCAGCCGCCCTAGGTCAAATCCAAAATAGGCATCAATGGCGCCTGTAAATATCGTATACGTTGCAGGGCCAATTTTACGCTCAGCATCCAGATAATCAACGCCTAAATGTACCTCAATGCCTTCCAGCATCTTGTGCATCCACGCTGTGTATCCCGCTGAAGGAATCCCCTGCCAGCGGTGGCGCGGGGTTAATCTGGGATCGTTATCCAGGTGAACGTCAAATCGCCTGGCCAAATTGGCGGCAAGTTGATCGGGCGGAAGACCCCATTGTTTCGCGGTATAGGGTTTAACAAATTTTTCATAGACGGTTGTGGGCATCATCCGCAGCGTTGCTGCTTCAAAATTTGCAGCCGGAGATTTTGTACTCCCGACAGGCTGTTCTAACCATGCCCCTAGCCCTAGCCGCTGTAGGTATTCTGCGGAGATCGGCCAGTTTTCGTATTGTTCATCTACCCAGGATTTCACCACGGCTTCATAAGGAAAAAAATTGCCAAACCGTTGGACGTATTCCCAGATTTGGGGCGAATTGGTGCGAAAATAATGCGGACCATAGGTATGTACACGGATGCCACTGGCATGCACCTCATCGTGTACATTGCCTCCTACATGTTCGCGTCGCTCGAACACCTGTACCGGATAACCAAAGTCGCACAGCAAACGGG
This sequence comes from Haliscomenobacter sp., assembly GCF_016718685.1. Taxonomy (GTDB): domain Bacteria; phylum Bacteroidota; class Bacteroidia; order Chitinophagales; family Saprospiraceae; genus Haliscomenobacter. The sequence continues at coordinate 23,781 of NZ_JADKCX010000003.1, forward strand.
CGATGGTTGCTCCAGTCAATCCCGAACCAACAATGTGAATTGGCTGCATTATTTACTAAAGATTGCGATGATCAAGGTGATCATCGACAACCCTGCCGATGTTAAAGAAAAAAGTCGACCCGCTTGATCGGTAATGCCCCCCACCTTGGCTTTGGTGGGCTGTACATAGATGAAATCGTTTTGTTGCAGGTAAAAATAAGGCGAAACAAAGATGGCTGGGTCTTGTAGATTGAGGTTGATGTATTGACGTTGTCCATCTTTTTCCCGCATCAATAATATATTGGTCCGATCCGCGTAAGGGGTCAGGTCTCCCGCCATCCCAATGGCATCCAACAAAGTCACCCGTTTGTTGGACAAGCGTACCAAACCAGGTTGTGCGACCTCGCCCAACATGGTGATTTTAAGGTTTAAAAAACGCAAACTGACCACTACGTCGGATACATAGGGGCGAACCCGGTTGAGTAAAGTGTCCCGTGCCACCCCCAAGGTCAATCCCCCAACTTTGACTCGGCCAATTACAGGGAAATCGATGTAGCCCTCTCGATCTACAAAATATCCGGAAAACAATTCCAGTGAACTGACTCCGTTGCCGCCACTACTTTGCTGCATCATATTATTTTGCTGCCCGCCAGCTCCTCCAATTTGAGGATTAAAAGCTGCGATCGATTTGGGGTCAAAACTGCTCACATTGATTTGCAGCAAATCTTCTGCCTGGATACTCAAATCAATTGAATTGGCAATGGCCTCTACTTGATTATACGGCAATGGACCTTGGCTGAAATTGACCAATTGTCGGTGTTGAACGCAAGAACAGGTCAAAAAAAGTAGGGTAGTGAAGTACAAAAGTCGCATGAATGGAGTTTTTATAGTTGAAGCGTTGAACAGTTTATGGTTGAAAAGTTTAAAACGTGCCATGTAGTATTGGTAAAAGCTACAAATTCAGCATTATCGGCAACTTTTCAACTATAAACGCTTCAACTTTTCAACTTCATTAATACATTAGCAATACGTTCCGCTGCGTGTCCGTCCCAAAATGGAGGAATACTTCCTTTTTTTCCCGCCCGTCTAAAACGGCCAACAGGTGATGGTGCACAGTGTCGGGATTTAGATCAGCCAAAAGTGTATTGGTGCCCAACTCCACGGTGATGGGACGTTCAGTGCTGCTGCGAAAAGTAAGACAAGGGGTTTGTAAAAAAGTCGTTTCTTCCTGGATGCCCCCTGAATCCGTAATCACGAGCACCGCACTTTCCATTAAACGCAAAAACTCAAGGTAACCCAAGGGTTCTGTAGTGATGAGGTTGGGAATCTGCTCAAAACGCTCCAGTAAGCCATAGTTTTCCAGGTTTTTCAGCGTGCGTGGGTGTACCGGAAAAACCACTTGGCGGTATTGCACAGTATCTTCGATGATGCTCAAAATGGCCTCTAGTCCCTCCCGAAAATCCACGTTGGATGGACGGTGCATGGTCACCAGGACGTAACCCTGGTCTTGCAGGCTGGGCTTTCCGGGTAAGATTTCGGCATAAGACAAACGTTGTGCCCGTTCCCGATAATGCACCAAAGAGTCGATCATACAGTTGCCGATAAAAAAGACCCGCTCATCGGGTACATTTTCTTTGGCCAGGTTAATCATGCCGCTCATCTCGGTCACAAAAAGGAAATCGGAAATACTATCGGTCAAAATGCGGTTGATCTCCTCGGGCATTCCCCGATCGCCGCTGCGTAAACCTGCTTCTACATGGGCAACCGGAATGTTCATTTTCACGGCTACCAGGGCACAAGCAATGGTTGAATTGACATCGCCCACCACCAGCACCAAATCGGGTTGTTCTTTTTGCAAAACCTCTTCAAAGGCCAACATGATTTTAGCCGTCTGTTGCGTATGGCTACCGCCACCAATTCCGAGAAAATAATCGGGATTGGGCAATTCCAACTGTGTAAAAAATACCTCGCTCATTTTGGCATCGTAGTGCTGGCCGGTATGTACAATCTTGGATTCCAGTTCCGCCTGGCGTTGAAAAGCCCGATGCAAAGGGGCTACCTTCATGAAATTGGGGCGTGCACCAACGATATTGAGGATCTTCATGTGGATTATTGATTAAAAAGGTCTTTGTTTTTGAAGGTATTGCGCTGGATAATTTTCAGGACATCTTTTTGCCGCAGGGCATTTTGTAAAGCCTGCAAATGCCTTTCATTGTGCATATCGGTGCCCAGGTAGCTGACCATACCTTTTTCAATTAAAGTTTTCGCCCACTTGGCGGTGGGGCTACCATAATAGCCAGTAAGCGACAAAATATTCACCTGTAAATCGCATCCTAAATCACGGATGCGTTCAAGCTCTTTTATGTTGCCTAAATAATAGGCATAACGTTCGGGATGTGCCAAAATTGGATAATACCCATTGAGCCGCAATTGAAAAATGCGGTTATCGAGATCGGGTGGCGCACCAAAAAAAGACAATTCTACCAAAATTTGTTTGCCTGGCATAAGCAGCACATCTCCTTTGGCGAACAAACCAGCAGTATAATCGTCGAGGTTGTACTCGGCTTACGCCTCCAGACGAAACGACAATCCCTCTTTGCGCAGGGCACGTTGCAACTCTTCCCAACCATCCTGGATCGTTGCTCCGGTATTGGGGTAATAATCGCCCATGACATGAGGGGTAGTGATGGCACCAGAATAGCCGAGCTTGATGAGTCCACGGATCAAAGTAAGGCTTTCCTCCAGGGTTTTGGCTCCGTCGTCAATGCCTGGGACAAGGTGCGAGTGCATGTCAATGCCCAACACGGAGAAGTCTGTTGGAGCAGCGGAATCTTTACTTTTATTGTTCGCAAATAGTTTTCCAAACATAGCTTAAACTTGATAATAATCGCGGTACCAATCAACGAAACGCTGCATGCCTTCCTGAATCGAAGTGCTTGGCTTGTACCCTGTATCTGCTTCAAGATCGCTGACATCTGCAAAAGTAGCCACTACATCCCCCGGCTGCATTGGCATCATTTGCTTGATGGCCACTTTACCGAGTGCTTTTTCAGTCGCCGCAATGAATTCAGCTAATGAAACTGGCAGATTGTTGCCAATATTGTATATCCGGTAAGGCGCACTTGAACGGGCTGGATCAGCGAGGGCTGGATTCCAATTGGGGTTGGGGGCGGGTATCCGATCAGCTACCAGAACAATACCTGCTACAATGTCACCCACAAAAGTGAAATCTCGAATCATTTTCCCTTCATTGAATACCTTAATGGGCTCACCCGCCAAGATGGCTTTGGTGAATAAGAAAGGAGCCATATCCGGGCGTCCCCAGGGGCCATATACAGTAAACAAGCGCAAACCCGTGGTGGGCAAACCGTATAAATGGCTATAGGTGTGGGCCATCAATTCGTTGCTTTTTTTGCTAGCGGCATACAATGAAACAGGATGGTCAACATTGTGGGCAGTAGAAAAAGGCATCTCCGTATTGAGCCCGTACACGCTGGAACTGCTGGCGTACACCAGATGTTTGGTTTTATGGTGTCGACAACACTCTAAAATATTGACAAACCCAACAATATTGCTATTGATGTAAGCATGTGGATTGATCAAACTGTAGCGTACCCCAGCCTGTGCGGCAAGGTTGATGACCACATCAAAGTCCTGGTCTTGAAAAAGTTGGTCCAATCCAGACAGGTCATCTAAATTCATTTGCACAAACGAAAAATTTGCCTGTGCCCCACTGATTAATTCACCAGGAAGAATGCGGCTATGGTCAATACCCAGTTGTGCCAACCGGGCATGCTTCAAGTCTAATTCGTAGTAGTCGTTTAACGAATCGAGCCCAATTACGAGGTCTCCCCGCTCCAAGAGTTTTTTCGCCAAATGAAAGCCAATAAAACCGGCTGCTCCGGTAACCAGAATACGTTTCATTGCATCAACAAATTAGCACATTAGCAATCAGCTACCAGCACATTAATAAATTAGCACATTAGGCTGCTCCTCGCGTGCCGGGCAGTGGCCGAAGAATTTCCGGCGCCATTTGCATGCGCAGAGAATAACCAAGGTTTTCCAACTCAATAACGAAGTTTTTAGACCCAAGTCCTTGCAACAGCCGTCCCCGCAGGCCAAACAAGCTGCCGCTGATGATTTCTACTTCCTCGCCGATTTTAAAAACCCCTTTGTCTACCTCCACATTGGTAATGTCCCCGGTTACCCGGCGTAAAATTTCAATTTCAGCTTCAGGAATGGCAATGAGGTCTTTAGCAATTTTGACAAAATTCACCACATCAGGGGTCTCCAGTACCGGGACATACTGATCTTTAGTAATTTGCACAAAGACGTAACAATTGATCAGCGGGAGTTCAATTTTTTTGATCTTACGGGTATACATACGCGTCACGGTCTGCAAAGGTAAGTAACTCGTAATCCCTTTGTCCTGCAAATACTTGCTCACCAATTTTTCCCGCTTGTACTTGGTGTATACCGCAAACCAGCGAGGTTCTAAAGCGTCAAGCATAATTTAGTTTTTTACTACAGTTTTTTACAAGCTAATGAAAATTCTCAAGTACTACGCGATGTGTATCAGCATGATTTCACAGCTTCCGCAATGTAATGCAATTGTTCCTGATCCAACTCCGTATGCATGGGTAAGGAGATCACCTCCTGACACAACTGTTCGGTGATGGGCAAATGCTCAACTTCGGTAAACGAGCGGAAAGCATCCTGTGCATATAGTGGAACGGGGTAATAGATCATACTCGGCACGCCTTTTTGTTGAAGATGCGCTTGCAGCGCATCACGTTGCCCGTTTTTAACCAATAAGGTATATTGATGAAAAACATGGGTTGAACGCGGATGCCGCACTGGAGTTTGTAACCAGTCAAGACCAGCAAAAGCGTGATCGTAAAAATCCGCTGCCGCCCGCCGTGCCGCTGCGTATTCATCCAGATGTTTGAGTTTAACCCCCAAAACTACCGCCTGGATGGAGTCCAACCGTGAGTTTACGCCTACTGCATCGTGGTAGTAACGCCGCCCTTGACCGTGATTGGCGATCATCTGCATGCGTTGCGCCAAGTCCGCCCGATTGGTGCTGATGGCGCCACCGTCACCATAAGCACCCAGGTTTTTGGATGGATAAAAAGAGGTACAACCAATGTGTGCAATGGTACCCGTTTTGGCCGTGCTACCATCACTAAAGGTATAATCTGCACCAATGGCTTGAGCATTGTCTTCAATCACCCACAAACCACGTTCTTGCGCCAGCGCCATAATGGGTTCCAAATCGCAACTTTGTCCAAATAAATTGACGGGCACAATGGCTTTGGTGCGTGGGGTAATCGCCGCTGCAACAATATCCGCAGTCAGGTTGAAGGTGTCGTAATCTACATCTACCATCACTGGTTTCAAGCGCAACAATGCGATGACCTCAGCCGTAGCCACATACGTGAATGCGGGTACAATTACTTCATCTCCTGGTTGCAAATCCAGTGCCATCATGGCAATTTGGAGGGCATCGGTTCCATTGGCACAAGGAATGACGTGTTGTGCCCGCAAGTAATGCTGCAAGTCTTCCTGAAAGGCTTTTACCTTCGGCCCATTGATGTAAGCAGTTGTGTCCAGTACCTCCAGGATTCCCTGATCGATTTCCGCCTTGAGCTTTAAATACTGCCGCTTTAAGTCAACCATTTGGATGGCGTCCATAAAAAAGAGTTTTTGGGGTTCGGGAGTTCGAGGGTTCGGGGGTTCGAGAGTTCGGACTCCAACCCTGGAACCCCTGAACCCTCGAACTCCCGAACCCTCGAACCCTCTACACCCTTTCCAACGCTTTCCCCGCAATCGTCTTGCCAATCGCCAAAGAGGCGGTGGCAGCCGGAGAAGGAGCGCTGCATACATTAATAATATTGTGGTCCTCAAAGATGAGGAATTCGTCAATCAGTTTGCCTTCAAGGTCACAGGCCATGGCCCGCACTCCGGCACCGCCACGCTGAAGGTCGTCGTAGCCGACATCAGGGATCAGGTGTTGCAAGGCTTTGACAAAGGCGCTTTTGGAAAAAGAGCGATACATTTCGCCCCAGCCGTAGCGCCAGTGTTTTGCCGCCAGGCGCATAAAACCGGGATAAGACAAGGTCTCCAGTAACTCAGAAAGGTCTAGATCCCAACGACTGTAGCCCTCGCGGCGGAACGCCAGCACCGCATTGGGGCCAGCTTCAATTCCGCCCTCAATCATCCGGGTATAATGAACGCCCAAGAAGGGAAATTCAGGATTTGGAACGGGGTAAATCAGGTTGTTGACCAAATATTGCTTTTCGGGTTTGAGTTCGTAATACTCCCCCCGGAAAGGTAAAATTTGGATGCCCGGGATTTTTTGCCCGGTCATTTTGGCTACTTTATCGGCATACAAGCGGCACAGCTGATCAGCAAGTCTCCCGATACTTCGCCAGCTTCACCGATAACGGTAATCTCGTTAGTGCTGCGTTTGATGGAGGTCACTTTAAAGCCCGTGCGGATTACCCCTCCACGAGCAGTAATCAATTCAGCGTATTTGTTCGCCACCTTGCGGTAGTTGATGATGCCCGCTTGAGGAACCCAAAGTGATTCCACGACATTGACGTGGGGTTCGTGTTCACGGGTTTCGGCAGCACTGATGCGCCGAATGTCTTTTAGGCCATTTTGCAGGCCATGATCCAGGATTTTGTCCAGTTGAGGCAATTCCTCGGGGCGGGTAGCCACAATTACTTTGCCACAGATATCATAAGGAATACCGTGTTCATCACAAAAACGCAACAGTTCGCCATACCCCTCCATGCAGTTACGGGCACGCAGCGTTCCCGGACGATAGTAGATTCCTGAGTGGATAACCCCACTGTTGTGGCCAGTTTGGTGGGTCGCCAGCTCTGGTTCTTTTTCCAGTACAGTCACCTTCAGGTCGGGCCTTGCTTCCATCAAGCGCCACGCGGTAGCCAAACCGACAATTCCTCCTCCGATGATGAGTACCTCTTTTTTCATACTGTTTGAGGGCTTACATCCAAATCAGACCAGAGCAACAAAGGTGCTACATCAGAGTAGCTCTTGATCACACTCGGGTATTCTGTACTTGAATAAATGATGAACCGTATGCGTCGGGAAACCAGCGTTTCTACTTTTTCAATCAATTGAATCAGGTAATGGCGATCTACATTCCCTATAAAAATCAAATCAATAATGGGACTGTCCAAACCACGGGCAAAATCACCCGTCAAAAAAACTTTTTCCACCTCACCCAACCGTTTGACCACGTTTTCAATGATCTGATCCAGGCCTAAATATTTCATGAGTATGGTATGCACTTCTCGAAACAGAGGATGCTGGGTGTTGGCCCGAAAGATTTTTTTATTGCCGCTCAATTCCGAAACGAGCATTCCCGCCTTCTCTAAATTATTCAATTCCAGTCGAATGGCGTTGGTGGATTCTCCAAACTCACTTTCCAAACCACGCAAATAGGCAGTAGTACTGCTGTTGAGGAAGAATTTCAACAGTAGTTTGATCCTGGTTTTTGAGGAAATGAGCGCTTCTATCATCGAAGTGAACTTGGCTTTTGGAAACGCAAAGATAACAAGAAAATGAGTAGAAAAATTGCTCAACTTTGAGCGCTTTTTTTGTAGCATTTTCCCTACTTCACCAATTCCCGCGCAAAATTGATGTACTGCTCCCAGTCGTACAGTGTCATATCATGTTTCCCCTCCCGAATATGGTACCTGACCTGTTTCCCTACTGGGGTATTCAACCCTGGAAACGCAACTGTCCCCAAACCCGGCTTGCGATACAATTGATAAACCGCTTCGGTTTGTTGAGCACCTAAAAACTCCCCTCGGGGGTCCGACCACTGATCGCCCATCGCACTAGCCACATACAGCGGCCGCGGGGCCAATAAACTCAGCAGGATGTGTTGATCAAAAGGCAAGGTATTTTCTTTGTATGCATAGTTTTTATAACTGTCTAAAAACCAGTGTGGAAAACTATTGGTGATGCGCCATAAATTTTCGCCGTAATTCCTGCGGGTCAATGCGGCTCCGCCTTCGCCGGATTCATTGGAAATGATGGCAGCAAACCGTTGGTCATTGGCAGCAGCCCACAACGCTGCTTTACCTAAGCGGGAGTGCCCGTGCAGGATGATTTTTTTGGCATCCACTTGCGGGATCGTTTCAAGAAAATCAACCATACAAATGAGTCCCCAGGCCCAGGCTCCGATACCCGACCACTCTTCCGCCTTTAAGCCCAATTGATCTGCGAGCGTGGTTCTAATCCCATTTTGATACCCCGTGGGCAGGTCCTCTTCGAAGTCTCCACAGGCAACGGTGATACTCCCATAACCCGCATCGATGAGTTTTTCAAACTGCCAGCGCGAGGCCTGGGCACCCCGTGATTCAGCTTGCCCAAGGTTGTTTTTAAATTGGGAGGCTTCGTTGCAAACGACAAATTTTTCGAAAATCGGAATACGGTTGTCTGTACTGGTGGTTTGATTGCCACAAAAGTTAAGCCCCAAAAACACGGGTACTTTTGCGGACTTATTCGGCAAAACCCCTAAAACACTGACGCTATGTTTTCCTTCGAAAGTGATGGTCCAGATGTACTGAATGGCTTTGCCTCCCAGAATCTCTGTTCGGGAGACCAACTGGCTGCTTTGTTTGAGTTTTTTGTTTGGCATTTTTCCATACATGGTCTGCTGGAATTGTGCCAACCAGTACCCCCGATGTTTTTCCCAGTCCTTTTTGTTTTTAATGATGCTCCCATCCGGTTTTTGCAGTGGATTGGGGAGCGTGAAATTTCCAACTTTATTTTCATCCATATTGGCCACAAAGGGCTGTTGTGCCAGGGCCAGGATGCTCCAAAAGGTCAGACTAAAAAGGACGATTGCTATTTTCATAACCAGTAGATTCAGAAGGAAATGTATAAAATTTTGTCAAAACACGGAAGCAGGGTACGTTTACTTCGCCAAGATTCCCGTACAAATCTCCTTTACCAAGCCCGGCCCGGCATACACCAAACCCGAATAAACCTGTACCAGCGAAGCTCCAGCTTCCAGTTTTTTGATGGCGTCCTGAGCTGAGGCAATCCCCCCAACACCAATGATGAACAGGTTTCCCTCCGATTTTTGGTGCAAGTACCGAATGACTTCCGTAGCACGTTCGCGCAAGGGATGGCCACTCAATCCACCCGCTCCGATCTCCTCTACATTCGCCATAGCACTGATCAGGCCTTCCCGGCCAATGGTGGTGTTGGTGGCAATCACCCCGGCAATACCGGTTGTTTGTACAATTTCCAGGATGTCGTCCAATTGTTGTTCGTTCAAATCGGGGGCGATTTTGAGCAAAATGGGCGTGGGAATGCGGTGCTCATGGTTTTTTTGCTGCAGAGCGGTCAAAAGCTCGGTGAGCGGTTCTTTCTCTTGCAATGCCCGCAAATCGGGCGTATTGGGGGAGCTTACGTTGACCACAAAATAATCCACAAAAGGGAAAAGCCGATCAAAGCAGTAGAGGTAATCCAGGAGTGCTTTTTCATTGGGGGTCGATTTGTTTTTGCCAATGTTTCCACCAATCACCAGCCCTTGAGGTCGAGGTTTTTTGAGTTGTTCTACCAGTGCATCCACCCCGGCATTGTTGAACCCCATGCGGTTGATGAGGGCTTCATCTTCTGGCAAACGGAAAAGGCGCGGCTGGGGATTTCCATCCTGAGGTTTAGGCGTCACCGTACCCAGCTCAACAAAGCCAAACCCCAATGTTGCCATGGCCTGATAGTGGGTCCCATCCTTGTCAAAACCAGCGGCTAGTCCTACCGGATTTTTAAATTTTAAGCCCAAAAAATGGCGTTCCAGCCGGGCATCCTCCAATTGATAAGCCTTGCGCAGCGCAGAACCTACCCCTGGAATAGCCAGTCCAAATTTGAGCAATGCCACTGTGATGTGGTGCGCCCGTTCAGGCGCAATACGAAAGAGGATGGGTTTCAGTACGTTTTGATAAAATGTCATTTTCGTCAATTTCGTAGGGGCATGTGATTGCCCAATAAACAATAGTAGTTCCCCGTCATTCAAAGCCAAACATACAAATACGGCAAATAAAACGCCGTCAACATCCCATTCAAAGCCATCGCCAAAGCGGCTGCGGCTGCCATCAAATCGCTTTCTTGTTGCGCACGTGCCGTGCCAATGCCGTGTGACACCGTCCCTATTGCCAGTCCGCTTGTAACGGGATCAGTGATGCCCAGGCGCCGCAAAAAAGGCAGACCCCATACTGCGCCCATAATCCCGCTCAAAAGTACAAAAGCCACCGTCAATGAAGCCTCGCCGCCCAAAGACTTGCTCAATTCCAGGGCAATGGGGGTGGTTACTGCTTTGGTGGACATGGCTTGTACAAAGGGTTCGGGGAGGCCCAACCAGCGGGTAAGGCAAACCCCGGCGATTACATTGACCAGTCCGCCACAACTCACGGCAGTGATGATGGCAAAGGCCTGGCGTTTCAACGCGGCAGTTTGTTCATAAAGAATCAGGGCCAAACAAATGACGGTAGGCGACAACATAAATACAAGTGCCTCGGTAGACTTCAAATAATCTTCCACCTTTCCTCCCGCAACCCAAATCACCACCCCGATCAACACAATCGCAATCAGCACAGGGTTCAACCACGATTTTCGAAAACGCAAAAAAAGGTGCTGTCCCCAAAAAAATAGGCACCCAGGGTGAGTCCAATCATAAGGGAGGGTTCTTGGAAGGGATTCATCGGTTCAGCAGTTTATATACCAGGGCGGTAGTCAATCCACTGAGTACGGAAGTGATGACCACCAATAGTGCCAATTTCCAGCCGTAGTGCAACAAACGCTCGGCATGTAGCAAAATACCCAAACTGGGTGGTACAAAAAAAACGCCCATCAAGCCCAAAAAACCTTTGGCACTGAGTTGGACGGAGGCATACGATACCCACTTAAATTGCAAGGCTACCCATAACCCCAACATGCCTAAAACAGCACCAGGTATGGGTAGCCTCGCCAATTGGGTCGTGGTTTCCCCCATCGCCCAAAACAAAAAAATGATGGTCAAACCGCGTAAGATGTCCACTCAAGCGCTGTTTACATGATCAATAGCTACCTAAAATGAAAAAGGTGCTACAGCTTTTGGACGTCGTACACCAAATAATTGGTTTTGCCCTGCCAAGGCATGGCTTGTACTTTTTTGCGGTAAAAAAGTTTGACCCGTTGGCCTTGCAATTCATCCAGTTTTTGCGCCACGTGGTTATCTGGAACCGAAAAATTCCAGCCATTCATGGCCTGGGTCATCTTATCCGGCGGTGTGTTGGAGTTAAAGTTGATCGTCCCTGTATTCAGGTTACCTTCGTGGGTTTTGAATAAAACGCCTTTGTAGGTGATGTTGGTCAACAGTCCGCTGGTCGTACCTTTGCTTACGGTAAAATTACAGTAGATAAAGATGTATCCCAGAAAAAACAAAATGCCAGCCAGTAATACCCACATCAAGAGGCGGCGAAATCTTTTGCCTATATTTTGGGCTCCTTCTTTGACAACCTGTTCAAATTCGCTCATGACCTTATGGTTTTATGTGATAAAATTACAACTATTGAGACGTATTTTCTACCTAAAGGGAACTTAGAAGGGCTAAAATGTGTTTTTTTTAAAAAAATACTTTTCAGCGCTTGGATAAAAGAAAAACATCGCTGTATATTTGCCGACGCCTTTGAAAAAGGGCAATGTTCTTTAATTGGTGTGGTAGCTCAGTTGGTAGAGCACAGGACTGAAAATCCTGGTGTCGCTGGTTCAATTCCTGCCCGCACCACCATATTTTATCTTATGATTGCTGTTTTCGCACATACTCATCATCATCATGGCTTACATCCGTAAGGCAAATGGTTGAAGTATGCTGTGTTAAATCAGTATTAAATCTCAGAAGAGGTCTACCATTTGCGGGTAGACCTCTTTTTTTTTGTCCTGAATTTTTGAATCAAGCAAAAAAAATGCCATGCTAAAAATTGCCATACAAAAATCCGGGCGCCTGCAGGAGGACTCGCTGGAGATGCTGCGAGAATGTGGAGTCCGCGTCGACAATGGCCGTGACCAACTCAAAGTAGCGGCCTCGGGCTTTCCGCTGGAATTATTTTTCCTCCGCAATTCCGATATTCCCCAATATGTTGCTGATGGCGTGGCCGACGTGGCCATCCTGGGTCAAAATACCGTAATAGAAAAAGAAAAAGACCTGGAAGAGGTACTGCCGCTTGGTTTTGCTCGCTGCCGCCTGTCACTCGCGGTACCCAAAGGCACAGTTTATCCAGATATAACCTGGCTCAATGGCAAAAAAATTGCCACCTCTTACCCCAATACCCTGCGCGCTTTCCTCAACAAACACAACATCCAGGCAGAAATCCATGAAATCGCAGGCTCCGTAGAAATTGCGCCCAACATTGGCCTGGCCGATGCCATTTGTGACCTCGTCAGTTCGGGGAATACCTTATTCATGAATGGTTTGGAGGAAAAAGAGGTGATCCTCAAATCCGAAGCGGCTATTTTTGCCAGCCGCAACATCAGTATCGAAGCCCGTGAACTGCTGGAGAAACTGATCTTCCGCTTCAAATCCGTCCTGGCTGCTCGCAACAACAAATACCTGTTGATGAATGCCCCCAATGAAGCACTATCCGAAATCATCAATATCCTGCCAGGTATGAAAAGCCCCACCGTAGTGCCATTGGCCGAACCAGGCTGGAGCAGCGTGCATACCGTAATCAGCGAAGACCGTTTTTGGGAAATCATCGATCGGCTCAAAGCAGCGGGCGCGCAGGGGATTTTGATTATTCCGATTCAGAAAATGATCTTATAAATAGGGTTCGAGGGTTCGAAGTTCGGGGGTTTAGAGCGCCTCTCTGCCCCCGAACTCCGAACCCTCGAACCCCCGAACCTTTGAACATGCAATCCTTCTCCTACGCCGACATTACCAACAACCCTTCGCTCCTGGCTAGGCCCGTTCTGGCTGCCGCCAACCTGGATGCGACGGTCAATCAAATTTTGTCGGACATCCGCCAGCGGGGCGACACTGCGGTAAAAGAATATACACTGCGTTTTGATAAAATAGCTCTAGATCAACTTGAAGTAAGTGCCGCCGAGCTGGCCGAAGCAAGCGCTTCTCTTGATCCAGCCCTAAAAAAGGCCATTCAAACGGCCAAGCACAACATCGAAACCTTCCATGCCCGCCAGCAAAGCACCCCGGAGGTGATTGAAACCATGCCTGGCGTTTTCTGCTGGCGCAAAAATGTCGGCATCGACAAAGTGGGCTTGTACATTCCCGGAGGGACCGCACCGCTGTTTTCTACAGTCTTGATGCTTGGAGTTCCCGCTAAATTGGCGGGTTGTAAAGAAATCGTGCTTTGTTCCCCCCCTGGAGCCGATGGAAAAATCCACCCCGCCATTTTGTTTGCGGCCCAAACGGTAGGCGTAACCCGCATATTTAAAGCTGGAGGGGTTCAAGCCATTGGGGCAATGGCTTATGGCACGGAAAGTATTCCTCGGGTGTACAAAATATTTGGCCCCGGCAATCAGTACGTTACCGCCGCCAAACAAATGGTCAGCCGTGAAAACGTAGCCATCGATATGCCTGCCGGGCCGTCCGAGGTCTTGGTCTGCGCTGATGAAACCGCAGATCCCGCGTTTGTAGCGGCAGATCTTTTGGCCCAGGCCGAACATGGCACCGACAGCCAAGTGGTGCTTTTGTCTTTTAGTGCCGATTTATTACAAGCGGTTTTTGCAGAAGTAGCGCGTCAGGTGGCTTTGTTGCCCCGTGCTGAAATTACCCGCAAAGCGCTGGAGAATAGTGTGGCGGTAGCCGTCAACTCTCGCACCGAAGCCCTGGAAATCATCAACGACTATGCCCCTGAACACCTGATTTTAGCCATGGCGGACGCAGATGCTTTTGCGGAGCAAGTCCAAAATGCCGGTTCGGTATTCATTGGCAACTACACGCCGGAATCGGTTGGTGATTACGCCTCCGGCACCAACCACACCCTGCCCACCAATGGCTATGCCCGGGCCTACAGCGGGGTTTCACTGGATTCTTTTGTCAAAAAAATCACTTTCCAGCGTTTGACACTTGAAGGGTTAAAAAACATTGGCCCAACGGTAGAAACCATGGCCATTGCGGAAGAACTGGTGGCGCACCAACGTGCGGTGAGCATCCGATTGGAGAAAGTGAAAAGTGAAAAGTGAAAAACTAAAAGCGAAAAGCCATGTCAATAAACCACTTGGTTCGTCCCAATATTCTCAAGCTGGTGCCCTATTCTTCGGCGCGCAGTGAATTCAAAGGCAAGGCGGAGGTTTTCCTTGATGCCAACGAAAACCCCTTTGAAACTGGGCTAAACCGCTATCCCGACCCGCTGCAATGGAAGCTCAAAGCAGCCATCAGCAACTTGAAAGGAGTACCCCTTGAGCAGATTTTTTTGGGCAATGGCAGCGACGAAGCCATTGACCTGGTGGTGCGCATTTTTTGTGAACCCCGCCAGGATCACATCCTGATTTTGCCCCCCACCTACGGCATGTACCAGGTATCAGCAGACATTGCCGATGTGGGCGTTCGCAGCGTGTCGTTGACCCCCAATTTTCAGCCCGACGTATCAGCGATTCTGGCAGCGGCGGATGAACATTCCAAAATTCTTTTCATTTGTAGCCCCAACAACCCCACTGGCAACAGTGTTGACTTGGCGAACATCCGCAGTTTGTGCGCCCAATTCAAAGGCATTGTGGTTGTGGACGAGGCCTACATCGATTTTTCCAAAGCAGCCAGTTGCACCAGCCTATTGGCCGATTTTTCCAACTTGATTGTCCTGCAAACGTTTTCCAAAGCCTGGGGTATGGCGGGAATCAGGCTGGGAATGGCCTTTACTTCTCCTGAAATTATTCAACTTTTTAATAAGGTAAAACCTCCGTACAACATCAATCAACTCACCCAGCAAATTGCCCTGGAAGCACTGGAAACCAGCCAAGATGACTATAAAAAAATGTTGTCCGTCCTCCTCTCTGAACGTGAAAGGCTGACCAATGCATTGGCCGAGTTGAAGTTTGTACAGCAGGTATTCCCTACTGACGCCAATTTTATTTTGGTCAAAATGGATGACCCCAATGGCACTTACCAATACCTAGTTGATGCAGGTATCATTGTGCGCAACCGCAATTCCGTGCACCTTTGTGCAGGTAGTTTGCGCATCACCGTTGGACGCCCCGAAGAAAATGACGCATTGTTAACCGCTTTGAACAATCGGCCATGAAAAAAGTACTGTTTATCGACCGGGATGGCACTCTGGTTTTAGAACCATCAGATTATCAAGTGGATGCATTGGAAAAAGTGGAGTTTTACCCACTCGTTTTTCAATATCTGTCCAAAATTGCACAAGAACTGGATTATGAATTCGTCATGGTGACCAACCAGGATGGTTTGGGAACGGACGCTTATCCTGAACATACATTTTGGCCCGCCCACAACGCCATCATCAAAGCGTTTCGCAATGAGGGCATCACTTTTGCGGAGGAGATCATCGATCGCACTTTTCCCCACGAGAACAAACCGACCCGCAAGCCGGGCACCGCTTTGTTGACCCATTTTATGAATGGGGAATACGATTTGGACAAATCCTTTGTCATTGGCGACCGCATCACCGACGTCCAATTGGCCAAAAACCTGGGTGCGAAAGCCATCTGGATGGTGACCGACCCCAATCTGGGCGCAGATGAAATCAGCAACGATGCCCGCAATTTGCAAGACGTCGTCGCCCTTGCTTCTACGGATTGGGGTGAGATTTACCGCTTCCTCAAAACAGGACAACGCCAGGGGCAGGTTCACCGCGTCACCAAAGAAACTGACGTTTTTGTGCGGCTGGAACTGGACGGACAAGGCCGTTACAACAACCAAACCGGGCTTGGTTTTTTTGATCACATGCTGGATCAACTGGCCAAACACAGCGGTGCTAACCTGGAGGTTCGAGTCAAAGGAGATTTGCACATCGACGAGCACCATACCGTTGAAGATACCGCCATTGCCCTCGGAGAGGCTTTCCGCCAAGCCGTGGGCGACAAAATGGGCATGGAGCGCTACGGCTCCTGCATCCTGCCCATGGACGATTGCCTGGCCACGGCAGCCATCGACTTCAGTGGCCGGCCCTGGCTGGTCTGGAATGCGACTTACCGCCGCGAAAAAGTAGGCCAGGTGCCCACCGAAATGTTTTACCACTTCTTCAAGTCGTTCAGCGATTCCGCCCTCTGCAACCTGAACATCAAGGCCGAAGGCGAAAATGAACACCACAAGATCGAAGCCACCTTTAAAGCCGTTGCCAAAGCCATCAAGATGGCTGTAAAACGGGATATCAATAGCAAAGAACTACCCTCAACGAAAGGGATACTCTAGAGTTGAAAAGTTTATGGTTGAAAAGTTGAAGAGAAGTTGAAGAGTCAGTAAGCTTCAAAGACAATGCCGACTTTCTCTGCACTTCAACGAATGACTCCACTGAATGCCCATAATGCCGCTACCAGACTTTTCAACCATAAACACTTCAACACTTCAACCTTATATCAATGATAGCCGTAATCGACTACAACGCGGGCAATGTCCAATCCGTCCTTTTCGCGCTGGAGCGCCTGGGGGTCAACGCCGTGCTCACTGGCGACCATGCGCAGATTCGGGCTGCCGATAAAGTCATCTTTCCCGGCGTAGGTGAAGCCAGTACGACCATGCACTTTTTGCGGGAACGGGGTCTCGATGCCGTCATCAAAAGCCTGACCCAGCCTACCCTCGGAATCTGTGTTGGCATGCAATTGCTCTGTGCCCATTCGGAAGAAAACGATACCCCTTGCCTGGGGGTCATTCCACAGGAGGTCAAAAGATTCATTCCGGTCAAAGGTGAAAAAGTGCCCCACATGGGGTGGAATTCCTTGTCACGTTGTGCGGATGAAATTTTCACCCCTGAGCTCAGTGGCGAATACGTGTATTATGTACACAGCTACTATGTAGAGGAGGGGCCATACACTACTGCATTAAGTGAATATACCCTGCCTTTTAGTGCGGGGCTACACAAGGATAATTTTTACGCTACCCAGTTTCACGTGGAAAAATCGGGGAAGGTGGGGAGGATCTCGAATTCCTCGGCTATAAAACACATCAAACATGAATCATCCGATTTTAAAAAACCGGATCAAAAAAGTAGGGAAACGAAGCACATCCTGCACGAAGACAAGTTTCCTTTGTGTTATGTAATTTCACTTGGTGCCCTATATGTTAAAAAGTGTCGATTTGGTTGCACTAAAATTCCGGGAAGTGGTTCAAAAGAACTCATCATGGAAATTATACCTGCTATAGACATCATCGATGGCAAATGTGTACGCCTCACCCAAGGCGATTATGCCCAAAAAACGGTGTACAACGAAGACCCGCTAGAGGTAGCCAAACAGTTTGAAGATGCAGGCCTGCATCGCCTCCACCTCGTTGATCTGGACGGTGCCAAAGCCAAACGCATCATCAACCACCGGGTACTGGAGCGCATTGCCGGTGCAACAAGCCTGGTCATCGACTTTGGCGGTGGACTGAAATCCCACGAGGACCTGCGCATCGCCTTTGAATCGGGCGCGCAACAAGTTACCGGAGGAACGGTAGCGGTCAAAGAACCGGAACTCTTTATGGATTGGCTCAAGGTGTACGGCGGTGAGCGCATCATTTTAGGTGCCGATTTTAAAGATGGCAACATCGCAGTGAGTGGCTGGCAGGAACAAAGCCAACTGGAGCTGTTTGCTTTTTTAGCCGATTACGTGGCCCAAGGAGTAAAGTACACCATTTCTACCGATGTATCCAAAGATGGCCTTTTGCAGGGTAGTGCCATTGATACCTACCAACGCATTCGGGAAGAACTGCCCGACTTGAAACTCATTGCCAGTGGTGGAGTGACGAGCATGCCGGAACTGGAACGCTTGCGCGAAATTGGCTGCTTCGGTGCCATCATCGGCAAGGCGATCTACGAAAACAAAATCAGTTTGAAAGATTTAATGGCTTTTAATTCTTGAGCATGTTGGCTAAACGCATCATCCCCTGTCTAGACATCAAAGACGGACGCACCGTCAAAGGCATCAATTTTGTGAACCTGCGCGACGCTGGTGATCCGGTTGAATTGGGCGCAGCTTACAGTGAAAAAGGTGCCGATGAACTGGTTTTCCTCGACATCACCGCCACCCACGAAAAGCGCAAAACCATGTCGGAGCTGGCGCGTTCCATTGCCCGACACCTGAACATACCCTTTACCATCGGCGGGGGCATCACTTCCATTGAAGACGCCGACGCCATGCTGGCGGCTGGAGCAGATAAAGTGTCAATCAACTCGGCCGCAGTGCGCCGCCCGGAGTTAATCGATGAACTGGCACTCAATTTCGGCAACCAATTTGTCGTCTTGGCCGTAGACGCGCGCCAAATTGACGGCGAGTGGATCGTACACCTCAACGGTGGGCGCATCGCTACCGAAATCCGCCTGTTCGATTGGGTCAAAGAAGCCGAATCACGCGGTGCAGGTGAAATCCTGTTCACCTCCATGGATCACGATGGCACCAAGGCGGGCTTTGCGCTGGAGGCCACCGCACACATTTCCGAACTTTTGTCCATTCCGGTGATCGCATCCGGTGGCGCAGGCAATATGGAGCACTTTTACGACGTGTTCACCACTGGAAAAGCGGACGCGGGTTTGGCGGCGAGTATTTTCCACTTCAATGAAATTGGGATCGGTGATTTGAAGGGATATTTGGGAGAAAAGGGCGTGGTGGTGCGGAGGTAAAGGTGAGCATTAAATCTGCTGAGGTCAATTTTTCTTTTATTTTCTGCCAGTCTAATAGACAACTAACAGCAGTTCTCCCTATGAAGAACACCTTAGGTTTTATTTCATAGCGAGAACTGCTGGCTCATGGCAGTGCTTAGTATAATAACATCACACCGCCCGCTCCACATCAAATCCCTCCAAATAATCCGCCACACGCTTCAGGAAAGATCCCCCGAGGAAACCATCCACCACGCGGTGGTCATAAGACATGGAGAGGAACATCATGTGGCGCACTGCGATGATGTCGCCGTATTCCGTTTCCAGCACTGCCGGTTTTTTGCGAATGGCCCCAACTGCCATTATGGCCACTTGTGGCTGGTTGATGATGGGGGTGCCCATCACGTTGCCAAAAGTACCCACGTTGGTGATGGTAAAGGTACCACCCTGGATGTCTTCCGGTTTGAGTTGGTTGGCTCGGGCGCGGTTGGCCAGGTCGTTTACCGATTTGGTCAAACCCGTCAAGTTCAGTTGGTCGGCCCCTTTGATGACCGGCACAATCAGGTTGCCACTGGGCAGCGCTGCCGCCATGCCGATGTTCACGTCCTTGCGCACGACAATGTTGGTGCCGTCCACCGAGATGTTGATCATCGGGAAATCGCGGATGGCGCGGGCTACCGCCTCAATGAATACGGGCGTATAGGTGATTTTTTCGTTGTATTTTTTCTGAAAAACGTCTTTGACCTTTTCGCGCCACTTGACGATGTTGGTCACGTCTACTTCCACAAAGGAGGTGACGTGCGGCGACACGTGCTTCGACATCACCATGTGTTCGGCGATGAGCTTGCGCATGCGGTCCATTTCCACAATTTCCACATTGCCATCCAGGCTAACCGCCGGAGCGCTGTAGTTCACCTGAACTGGGCTGCCCTTGCCGGGTGAAGCGTTGGGCACGGTAGCAGTACTGGCCGGGCCTTCTTTGCGCTCTTCTAGATAAGACAAGATGTCTTTTTTGGTGACGCGGCCTTGCATGCCGGAACCGGTAATCAGTTCCAGTTCTTGCAGGCTGATTTTTTCCTGTTGCGCGATGTTGCGCACCAAAGGCGAGTAAAAGCGGCTTCCTTCTCCTTTGCCAAGGGCTTGAGCGCTGCTGGCCTGCGCGCCATTGCTGGCTGCGGCAGCCGGACTTTGGCCGTTGGCCTGTGGAGCGGGTTCCGCCAGGGCTGGTGAGGCCTTGGGCGCTGCGGCATCACTTTCTGTTTCAATCAGGGCAATGACCTTGCCGATGGGCACGGTGTCGTTTTCGGCAAAAAGCACTTGAACCACCTTGCCCGCAACGGGTGAGGGTACTTCAGAGTCTACTTTGTCCGTAGCGATCTCCACGATGGTTTCGTCCAACTCTATCTGATCGCCCACGTTTTTCACCCATTTCAGGATGGTAGCCTCCATGATGCTTTCCCCCATCTTGGGCATGATCAATTCGAACTGCGCCATGTTGTTGTGTTTCTTTGTAAAGGGGAGGGGGGGGGGGTGGGGGGGGAGGGGGGGGCCCCCGCCGGGGCCCCCACCCCCCCCCCCCCCCCCCCCCCACACTCCCCCCCGCCCCCCCAACCCCCCCCCCCCCCCAACCTCACCTCCTCACTTTACGTTTCTATTAATTTGGATTATTTGGTGCCGCAAATTTACCCATAATTCTCTAAGAGTGTGTTTGGAATTCTACTTCGCGCTGCAAATGGCAAGAATTTGCTCCTATTTCGTTCCGAAAATGCTCTTTGGGGGGCTTTCGGTAAACTCCGCTTTTCGTGCCTCATTGGAGCAAATTCTTGCTCATTTTCGCTTGCGAACTAGAATTCTAAACACACTCTAATAAAAAACGGCGGATCTGGTTCAAAGCATGGATCGTGAAATACTGGATGTTTTTATCCCGGTCTTTTCCCGCCCGAATGCTGAAGGTTTTGGTCTTTTGGCCGTTGCTGACCGCCATCCAGGCCAGGCCGACCGGCTTGGTATCGGAACCACCGCCAGGCCCGGCGATTCCTGAAATGGAAATGGCGATATCGGCAGGCAAAACCTTGACTGCTCCTTCGGCCATTTCGATCACGGTTTGTTCACTGACCGCGCCGTGGGTATCCAGGGTTGCGGAGCTTACCCCCAGTACCTGCATTTTGACTTCGTTGGCATAAGCAATCACACTGCCCACAAAATAATCCGAAGCGCCAGCTACAGAGGTGATGCGGTGCGCCAGGTAACCACCGGTACAACTTTCGGCAGTGGCCAATTTCAAACCCCGTTCTTTGAGCATCACGCCAATGGCGCCCTCCAGCGTATCGGTGCCAAAACCATAGATGATGTCGGCAAAACGCGACTTGATGATCTCGGCTTTTTCATCTAAAATCCGATGCAGCGTGGCTTCATCAGCCAGCGAACCGGTGATGCGCAGGCGCACTTGGGCGATTTGGGGCAGGTACGCCAATTTAAAACCTTCGGGCAGACCCTCTTCAAAATCTTCCAGTTTTTCGGAAATATGGCTTTCTCCTTCGCCTACTGTGAGGATGGTGCGATGCGCAATGGGTTGCCCCTGGAATTTTTGTTTCAGTTTGGGCAATACTTCATGTTCCATGAGGTACTGCATCTCGTAGGGCACTCCAGGCATCGACACGATGACTTTGCCCGCGTATTCCATCCACATGCCGGGAGCAGTGCCCATCTTATTGGTTAAAATCTCCGCATTGGCAGGCATGTAGCACTGGAGGCGGTGGGCTTCGTTCATGGGGCGACCCCACACTTCAAACATCTTGGTGATGCGCTGGAAAGTGAGCTCGTGAAAAACCATGTCTACCCCCATGTATTCGGACAGGGCTTTTTTGGTGATGTCGTCTTTGGTTGGCCCCAGACCACCCGTCATCAGAATGACATCGGCCTGTTCCAGGGCTTCGCGCAAGCCGGCATGGATGGCCTCCATGGTGTCCCCCACGGTGATGATCGTCACGACACGAGCGCCAGTAAGGTTGAGTTGTTGGCCCATCCAGGCCGAATTCGTATCGACAATTTGCCCGATGAGGATTTCATCGCCGACGGTTAGGATTGAGATTTTCATGTTTTTTGGGTTCGGGGGGTGAGGGTTCGGGGTTCGAGGTTCGGGGGTTCGGGGG
This sequence comes from Haliscomenobacter sp., assembly GCF_016718685.1. GTDB lineage: Bacteria > Bacteroidota > Bacteroidia > Chitinophagales > Saprospiraceae > Haliscomenobacter. The sequence continues at coordinate 45,706 of NZ_JADKCX010000003.1, forward strand.
GTTACAAGATTGTGTGCAAACCCTCGAACCCCCGAACCTCGAACTCACGAACCCTCACCCCCCACTATACTAACTTGTTTAAGTTCAAACGCTTCTTCCCCACCTTCCTCCAGCCTGATCAACAGCTTCCCCGTCTCCGAGATGCCACTGATGCTGCCCCAAAAGACCTCGCCATTGCTGCGTTGAAACAGGGTGGGCTGTTGGTAGCGGTACAAGTGTTGCAGGTATTCAGCGTCCAAATTGGCAAACTGTCCGGATTTGAGACGAAGGTACATCGCCTCCACATGATGACAAAGCAATGGAATAAGTGCAGGCAAATCATATTCTTTTCCATTTTCCAGTTGCAAAGAGCTAGGATTAGGAATATCTTTGGAGAAAATTGTCTGATTCACATTGACCCCAATGCCTACAATAGAGGAGGCCAGGGTATTGCGGTTCAGGCTATTTTGGATCAGAATACCACAGATTTTCCGTGTCCCAACGTAAATGTCATTGGGCCATTTGATCCAAACGGGCTGTTGCTGAACCAGTTCAGCAATGAAATGGCGAACAGCGAGGGCTACAGCTTTGTTCAAGGCAAAATTTTGCTGCGGAGGCAAAAAGTTGGGATAAAGGATGACACTTAAAGTGAGGTTCTTGTCGGGTTCACTTTCCCATTTACTGCCAACCTGACCACGCCCCTGGGGCTGGCGAAAGGTCGAAATGACAGTTCCATCAATTGGCTTGCTTTTTGCTATCAATTCTTGGGCATAAGTATTGGTTGAAGGCAATTCTTCATGATGGAGTAGAACCTTTCCGATAAAAAGTGTGTTTTGCTGTTGCAATCGTGGTATTTTTTGTAACTTAAAGCAAGATTCATCAATCGGATTCCAGAACTGGATACGATTGCCTGATCTTTCATCTAATTTATATTCGCAAAACTAATAAAATCTGGATTTGAGTACGCAAGTAAAAGTCAAAAGACGCAGCAAGCTCGTTGCCGAAGAGCTAACGGATCTGATCGTTGACAGCATCCAGGAAATCAAAGGCAAAAACATTGTAAAACTTGATCTCCGCCTTTTAGAAGATGCACCCACCGATTTCTTCATCATCTGTGAAGGTACTTCTACAACTCAGGTCAAGGGTATTTCGGACAATATCCAACGGCGTTTGAAAGAAACAGGCCTCTTGGCCAGTCACGTGGAAGGTGAACGCAATGCTCTCTGGATTTGTCTGGACTATTTTACCGTGGTGGTGCATGTTTTTTACCCCGAAACTCGTCATTTCTACGAATTGGAAGATTTGTGGGGCGATGCAACAATAACGGAGTACGGTAGTTTATAGAAATGTATCGGCATTTGGTCGAACAAAAGCAACGATTTCTAGTGCTATCGCGTTTAGTATTCATTTGTAACGCAAGTTTTAATTGCTCATCCTGTAAGGAAAAAGTTTTATGGAAAATAACGAAAATAACAATAAACGAGATAATGGCGGGGGCGGGGGCGGCTCTAGGTTCAGTTCATTCTGGATTTATGGCATCATCGCGGTTATCTTCTTGGGTTTGAACCTCGTGGCAATGGAAGGTTCGCAAGATCCTTTGCCCAGAAATCGTTTGGGGCAAATGCTCCAAAACGGTGACATCGAAAAGATCGAGGTGATCAACAAGGAGGTGGCGCACATCTACCTCAAAAAGGACGCCTTAAGCAAGTCTGAATACAAGGACGCTGCAAAAACGACCTTTGGCGGTGATCGTTACCATTATCATACCGAGATTGGGAGTGTAGAAACTTTTGAAAAGTATCTACAGGAAAAATCCAATCAAGAGGGGCAAAGCCTGATTTACCCCATCTACCTGACCAAGAACAACTACCTGATGCAGGTGTTGGCCTGGTTGCTTCCTTTCTTGCTCATCATTCTGGTGTGGATCTTCATCATGCGCCGGGTAGGTGGTGGTGGTGGCGGCCCTGGCGGCCAAATTTTCAACATTGGCAAATCAAAAGCCGCCTTGTTTGATCAAAACAGCAAGGTGAACATCACTTTTGCCGATGTGGCAGGTTTGGACGAAGCCAAAGAAGAGGTCGTGGAAGTCGTGGATTTCCTCAAAAACCCCAAAAAATATACCGCACTGGGTGGTAAAATCCCTAAAGGTGTATTGCTGGTTGGTCCTCCGGGAACAGGTAAAACCCTGTTGGCCAAAGCCGTTGCCGGAGAAGCAGGTGTACCATTCTTCTCGATCTCTGGTTCTGACTTCGTGGAAATGTTTGTAGGGGTAGGTGCATCACGGGTGCGCGACCTTTTTAAACAAGCCCGCGAAAAAGCACCTTGTATTGTCTTCATCGACGAAATTGACGCCATTGGCCGTGCCCGTGGACGCAACAATTTCCAGGGGGGCAACGACGAACGTGAAAATACCCTCAACCAGTTGCTGGTTGAAATGGACGGTTTCAGCACCGATAAAGGGGTAATCCTGATGGGTGCCACCAACCGCCCGGATATTTTGGACACCGCGCTGATGCGTCCAGGTCGTTTTGACCGCCAAATCAGCATTGATCGTCCAGACCTCAATGGCCGCGAAGCCATCTTCAAGGTTCACCTCAAAACCATCAAAACATCTGACGACATCAGCGCTTGGGCTTTGTCGGAGATGACCCCCGGTTTTGCCGGAGCAGATATCGCCAACATCTGTAACGAGGCCGCGCTCATCGCTGCTCGCCGCGACAAGAAGTGGGTCGATATGGACGATTTCAATTACGCACTCGACCGGGTAATTGGAGGTTTGGAGAAAAAGAATAAACTCATTTCGCCAGATGAAAAGATGATCATTGCTTACCATGAGGCTGGACACGCAGTATGCGGCTGGTACCTCGAGCATGCTTCTCCGCTGGTGAAAGTGACCATTGTGCCCCGAGGCATTGGTACCCTGGGCTATGCACAGTATTTGCCCAAAGAAGAGAACATCACCCGCACTGAGCAATTGCTTGACCGGATGTGTATGACCTTCGGTGGCCGCGCTGCGGAAAACAACGTCTTCAGCAAAATATCTACCGGTGCTCAAAATGACCTTGATCAGGTGACCAAAATGGCTTACAGCATGATCAGTATTTTTGGCATGAACGAAAAAGTGGGCCAGGTATCATTCTATGGCATGTCCAACGAATCTTACCAAAAGCCATATTCCGATGAGACCGCTACTTTGATCGATGAAGAAGTACGCCGCATGGTGAATTCTCAGTACGAGCGGGCCAAGGAGTTGTTGCGCGAACACCGCAATGAACTGGAAATCATCGCGCAGGCCTTACTAGAAAAAGAAGTATTGCATAAATCGGACTTGGAGCGCCTCATTGGCCCACGTCCTTATGCAAATGAAGAAAAGGCAAAATCGAATGGTCACAGTACGGTGGAGCCAATTGCGCCGGTCGGTGATCATGGCGATATTGTGCCGAATCCGTGATGGGTCCCCGCACATAGATACGACTAGAAGCAGTGTTGTATGAAAAAGAAAGGGCTGGTTGCAGTATGCAATCAGCCCTTTTTTATATGTTATCAAAAAAGACTTACCCGTCTTTGTTTGACTTTTGCAAGTAATTTTCCAAAGCTTTGGTCATGGAAGGTACTTCCGGTGCCGGAGCGTTGATGTTCACATTAAGTCCCCGATCTTCTACAGCCTGGCGGGTGAGGTTGCCGTATACAGCAATCCGGGTATCGTTTTGTTTGAAATCCGGAAAATTGTCGTACAAGGACTGAATACACAGCGGGCTAAAGAACACCAATACATCGTAAGTTACGTCACTGAGGTCGGACAAGTCCGAGCTCACGGTGTGGTACATGATCGCATCTTTCCAATCGAGATTCATGTCGTCCAGAAATTTGGTAATTTCCTTCGCGCCAAGATTGGAACAAGGGAGCAAAAACTTTTCACCCTTGTGTTTTTTCAAGTAAGCCCCCAATTCTTCAATGCTGCGGGTACCTACGAATACTTTGCGTTTCCGATAAAGGATGAATTTTTGCAGGTAATTTGCAATTGTTTCAGTCAGGCAGAAGTATTTGGTTTCTGGTGACATTTTTACCCGCATTTCTTCGCAAAGGCGAAAGAAGTGGTCAACTGAGTTTTTGCTGGTAAGGATGATTGCAGTGAATTCGTCGGGACGGATACGCTGCTTTCTAAAGTCCTTTGCTTCCAGGCCCTCTACATGGCTAAAGGGCCTCCAGTCAATTTGTAGGTTGTACCTTTTCTCCAATTCGTAGTACGGAGAGCGTTCAGGTCTGGGCTGCGAAACAAGGATGGTCTTTACTTTTTTGAAAGTTTCCTCCTTGGCTTGTCCGTTTGCTGCCATTCACGATTATTTTGGTAACCTACTTTCGTTTTCCTGTTTGGTTTACTGTTGATTCAAAATTAATTTGACCACAGTGAGAACAGGAGCGATTTCGACGGTGCAAATATACAACAAAAAGTGAAATTGGTGTGATGCAAAAATACGCCCGGCCAGCCAAAGGCTGCGGACGGATCTAAATGCGTAAACCAATCCAACTATGCTAATGGTTCCCCACAGTAAAAATTCGTACAGATGTTCCGGCCCGTAAGCTAGAAGAATGTTAACCGGCCCCAGTAGAAACCCTAAACTCGCACCAAAAATGAGCATGATGAAATTGTATCGGGATATTTCGCGGCTTATCGGAAAGATCATCCCAATCATCCACAGTACCAGGTGTTTGAAGCCAAATCCGAGGACAACCCCACCCACGCAAATGCCTAGTTGCAGCACATACCCGAAGCCAAAGTTGACTTGGAAGTGGCGCAACAAATAGAACAAAAATATCCCGAGGTTAATCAGGAATGCCATGTACAAGATGGCATATACGCCAAATCCACGGCCTTCGCGCTCGCGGAAAAGCTGATTGAAGGCATTTTCATTGGCGAATCCTTGAAATACTTTACCAATAGTGCCACTCAACAGGGTCATAAAAAACGCCAGCGTGAGCAAAATGAAGGTGGTGACGCCAAAATTAAGGCGTTGGAGTACTGCCGTTGGGCTCAAATTGAACTTGAAATCCAATTTGGGCATTTTCCATTCCCGTCGTTTTTTAATGGGTTTGGCTGCTTCGGCTGGAAGCAATAATGCGGTAGCAGATGGGCGGGCCAAAAGATCAAAAGGATTATTCAAAACCGCAGAGTCGACAGGTAGCGCGCTGGGCTTGATGCCCTTACGGTGCAACAACTCAAAAGGATTCTCACTGCTTTGAGCCGAAAGAATATTCGGCACAACCAGGAGAAACATAAAATAAAAAAGTAAAAATATAATCTTCTGCTTCAAGTTTGCTGCCTTTTTCAGCTGCAAAGGTAGTAAGCATTTGTGAATGATGTGTATGGAATGATGAATGAGACAAAAAAAGTTGAAGAGTTGAAAAGTTGAAAAGTTGAAAAGAAGTTTGTAAGTGTGAAAGACTAATGGACTTTCATACTTACAAACTTTTGAACTTCTCTTCAACCTTTCAACTCTTCAACCTTTCAACTAGTTCGCTGGTTGTTCCACCTTACCTTTCAAACGCAGCAGCACTTGTTCTTCACTCAGGTTGGTGTTTACGACAACTTGTTTGTTGAACTCACCAGTAGACAAGGCATTGTAGGTTGCCGTGATTTCACCGGTTTTGCCCGGAGCAATGGGCTCTTTGGTGTAGGTCGGGGTCGTACAACCGCAAGAGGCACTCACCGAAGTAAAAATCAAGGGTGTTTTGCTCTTGTTCTTGATTTTGAACACAGCCGTGACTGGCTTCCCTTGAGGAATGGCACCAAAATCGTGCTCGATTTTGTCCCAAATAAGGGCCGGGGCTTTTTTAGCCTTACTTTTGGCAGAAGCTTCATTCTTTTTGATTTTAGCTTCCGCAGTGGTGCTTTGTGCCGCAAGGGTACCCAAACCACCCAGGATTAGCAACACAACGACAAAATATTTCATGTCAATTCGTTTTGTTCCGCCGCAACGCGGAAGTTAATGGATCAATACAAAGGTAGTACAAGCCCGATATTCGTGCTGTTAATGGTATGCTAATGGATTAGGATTACTCCAGCCCAAACTTATCCAACAGATACACCAAGGCGGTCATGGCCGCTGTGCCCAACTCCAGTTCCCGTTTGTTGACCGTTTCAAAAGTATCGATGGCGGTATGGTGGTAGTCAAAATAACGTTGGGAGTCGGGTTCAAAACCAAACAGCACACCTTTTTGTGAGCGCAGTGGGCCGATGTCTGCGCCTGAGCCCCCTCTTTTGAAGCTCAATCCATAGGCCTCTAATAGGGGCGACCATTCCATAATCTGCTTGTATTTTTTGTCAAAGGCCCGGTTTTCAGACTCACAGGTAAATCCCCTTGGCGTGAATCCTCCCCGGTCTGATTCGATGGCCGCCAGGTGAAATTCTTTATTGCGATTGGATACCTCCGCGTAGGCCTGGCCACCTTTCAAGCCATTTTCCTCATTCATAAACAAGACACAACGAATGGTGCGTTTGGGCCGATAATTCAAGCGCTTCAATACTTGCAAGACATCCATGGCTTGAACACAGCCGGCCCCGTCGTCGTGAGCGCCGGTACCTACATCCCATGAATCAAGGTGCCCACCAATGAGGATGATTTCTTCGGGCTTTTCACTCCCCCTGATTTCCCCAATGACGTTGTGGGAGGGTTTCATGCCCATCATATGACTGGTGTTGCGGATGAAAATCCGCACCGGTTCTTCTTTGAGCAAACGACTCAACAATTCAGCGTCGTTGGTGCTGATGCCGAGTGCCGGAATTGGTGTAACCCCTGGTTCATAATTGGAACTTCCGGTGTGTGGTACATCATCCAGTCGGGTTGTCATGGAACGCACCAAAACGGCAAGCGCGCCATATTTTGAAGCGCGCGATGCCCCTAAACCACGCTGGTCTACCGCTCCGCCATAGGCAGCAAAGGTATTGAGTTGGGTAGGATCCATCGGACGGTTAAAAAATACGATTTTTCCTGCCAGACGTTCCCGACCGAGGCTTTCCAGTTCATCCAGGCGTTTAACCTCAATGACTTCAGCTGCCAATCCATTGGGACCAGTTCCTTCTGAATTGCCCAACGCAAGCGCTTTGAGGTCAAAACTGCCCATTTTGGAGTGGGTGATGCGCACGATTTCTTTTTCTCCCCGGTTCCAGTGAGGTACCATACAGGGCTGAAGCCATACCGAGTCCAAACCCATGGTATCCAGCATTTGGCGCGTATATTCTACGGCAGAAGCTGCTTGCGGTGTGCCACTCAGGCGGGCACCAATGCGGTTGCAGAGGTAGTCCAACCAGGGGTATGACTTCCCTTTGGTCAGTGCTACATTGTAAATTTCGCGGATGTAAAAGGCATCCGCGTCCGATTTTGGGTTTGATTGGGCATGTAAACCAGCCAATTGATATCCAAATACAAGGAACAAAGCCATTAATTTCAGCTTCATAGATCGAAAGGTATTAGCAAGTGATGTGTGAATTGAAAAAAAGTTCAAAAAGGGCAAAAAAAAATTTATTTCCCTATTTTAGAAATAAATTTTCTATTTCGAGAAAAAAGCAAATAATCATTGCCGAAAAGGGGGGTTTACTTAGCATAAAATTTATTTTTGCAAAAGGAGCTTTGTTTAAAAATCAAACAAAGGGCCTTTTTGGAAAAAAGATTTGATTTTTTCAAAAAAAGCCCATATTTTAGCGCTATCAATTAAAAAGAACGATGAGTTATTGAAAAATTTGTAATTGTACTTTTTACAATAACTTCGTTTGGTTTCTCAAAGTTGAAGAAGTTTTTCGAAAAATATAATTTGGTTTTATTTGGTTAGGGCTGAGGTAGTGCTGTGGTAGCGCTGCCTCCTTTTTTTTTAGGGTTCATTGGCTCGTGGGTTCGAAAGTTCGTCGAACCCACGAACCCCACGAACCCCACGAACCCACCCCTACGGTTTTGCCTTTTTTCCCCTTGCCTTCTGCATCGGATTTGGACCTTCCTCTACTTTATGCGCTTTGAATACCTGAAAACGGGTTGGTACTTGTTTTACGGGCCAATTGTTGTTGCTTTCATCGATGTCTGCCGTTTCGCGGAAAGGATCAAGACGAACGGCTTTGACCATTTTGTCTTTTACAAACACCTTCTTGAACTGGTTTTCATTTTTGCGCCAAATCTCGGCAGGGATGCGATCGACCTGCGTGGTGCCGTCAGCAAATGTCCATTCCAGCACAATGGGCATAACCAAGCCACCTATGTTGCTGAATTGTAACTCGTAGTAATGCTTGTCGCCAAATCTTTTGGATTTCTCCTCCTTGCTGTACGTCTGGTCGTACAGATAAACCTTGGTTTGTTGCACGGAGTCAGCGCTTTCCCAGGGGCGATAAGTGGTGTAAAAATCCTTCAGGGTGGTATCGCGCTCGATCAAGGGTACTTTCCCGGCCTGTTTGTTGTTCCGTTTGTTGATGTCGTCAAAAGGTTTTTCCAGTTTGGTCGACTCCGTAATTTCCTCACGTTTTGGATTGTTGTCCAAATCAACCCGGTAGTATTTGATGCTGTCCAATGAAATGTCAACCGCATCTACGGTATAGAACCAGCCCCGCCAAAACCAGTCGAGGTCTACCCCGCTGGCGTCTTCCATGGTACGGAAAAAATCGGCAGGCGTTGGATGTTTAAACGCCCAGCGGCGGCAGTACTCCTTAAAGGCATAGTCAAAAAGCTCGCGCCCCATGACCGTTTCGCGCAAGATGTTGAGTGCCGTAGCGGGCTTGCGGTAGGCGTTGGCAAAAAAGTCGACGATGTTGTCGCTGTTGGTCATGATCGGCTCCAACTGGTCTTTGGGCATCTTCATGTAGTCCACTATTTGATGGGCGGGCCCAAACCAGGGTTTGTAGTCATTGTCCATCTCGCGCTCGGCCACAAACTGTACAAAACTGTTGAGGCCTTCATCGAACCAACTCCACTGGCGCTCATCGCTGTTGATGATCATTGGGAAGTAGTTGTGACCCACCTCGTGAATGATGGTGGAAACGGCATCGATTTTAGTCGCTTCGGAGTAGGTTCCATCCGGCTCCGCACGTCCCGGATTGAAACAGATCATTGGGTATTCCATGCCATTGGCGGCTTCTACGGAGATGGCCGTTGGGTAAGGAAAAGGGATCGTGTACTTTGAGTAGGTATTGATGGTGTGCTGGATGGCTTTGGTAGAATAGCGACGGTAAATGGGGTAGGCTTCCTTGGCATAATAACTCATGCACATCACTTTTTTACCTTCCTCGGTGGTGTTGGCGAGGGCATCCCACACGAATTTGCGGCTGGCACCCCAGGCAAAGTCACGCACATTGTCGGCTTTGTAAATCCAGGTTTTGAGCTCCGTAGCACGTTTGGCCTTTTCATTCTTTTTGGCTTCGTCCAATGTCACAATCTCGATCGGTTCTTTGGCCTGCTGGGCTTGTTGCCAACGGGCGTATTGAGCCGGGCTAAGCAAGGTAGAATAATTGAGGCATTCACCCGTGGCGGCTACCACATAATCGGTAGGCAAGGTCATTTTGACCACAAAATTGCCAAAGCTGAGGGCAAATTCGGCACGGCCAGTGAATTGTTTGTTCTGCCATCCGGCAAAATCGCTGTACACGCACAAGCGAGGATACCACTGCGTGATGGTAAAATGTAGTTGTCTTCTTCAGAAAAATATTCGTAACCGCCACGCGCGAGGTTGGTCGCGCTGTTGCTGGCAATATTGGCAATGTTGATGCGGTCTACCAAATAATAATGCCATTTGATGCGGAAGGAAAAAGCTGCTCCGGGTTTGAGGGGTTCGGGCAACTCAATGCGCATCATGGTTTGGTTGATCGAATATTTGAGGGGTTTGCCATTGGCATCGATGACTTCCTGGATTTTGCAGCCAAATTTATCCTTGCCTTTTCCGGCTTCCAGACCCTGCATTTGGTTTTCGCTCATGGTGCCGTTGATGCTGGTGGGATCAAAAACCTGGTTGGGGTTGTCGACAGCATGCTGATTTTCGTCGAGCTGCAACCAGAGGTAGCGCAGGGTTTGGGGCGATTGGTTGTGGTAGCTGACCAATTCGCTGCCGTTGAGGCGCAAGTTGTTCACATCGAGTGTACATTCAATATCGTAATCACATCGCTGCTGCCAGTACTCAGCACCCGGCGCACCATCTACGTTGCGGTAGTTGTTGGGATCGGGTAGGAGGTCGCTGAGCTGTTCAAATTTATTGCCGTGGTTGGAAACGGGTTGGGCGAACATAGTCACGCTGCACAGCAACGTCAAAAGGCTAAGGCTAATCCAGATGGGCTGGATGGAGGGCTTTTGAAACATAAACAGTGGTTTTTTAAACACAGAAAAGTGTGGGTATAGTGTAAAGTTCAATAATTTCTCGAAAGAAAGGTAGGATGTACTAAAAAAAACGCCCGCCAGAACAATTCTTCTGGCGGGCTACTAAGCCGTTTTACCTCATCTTACTTCATCCAAAATGTGATCAGGATGATCCTGATTACAAGAGAAGGTGTTTGGGACGAGGGATTGTGTTCCAGGTTTTGGAAAGTTTTTTTGATTTTTCTATTTTTTACAACTTCACCACATCCGCAATCTGCTCAATGATGTACACCAGCAAAATTTCTCCCTTGGCACTGGTTTCCGTACCCAGTAAAAAAACCTCTTCGGCATTGATCTGACGGCAATGCTGGGTGGCGAGGGTAGCGTTAGGGCGCTGAGCAAATTTGGATTGGAATGGGCGTGTTTCCAGGCGACCAATTTCTTTCATTTCCACCAAAAAAGCCCGGCCTGGGGTATCGGTACGCAGCTTTTTACCCCGGTCGTCGGTAGCGCCATTGTTGGGGTCAACAAAAATGAAGAAGTACTTATCGCCTTGCCGGAAGTAAAAACCTGACAAAAAACCCTGCGCAAAATCTCCCGCGCGTTGTTGGGCAAAAGAGAAGGGGGTGGGCACCACCCTGATGCGGTGCAAGGCCATGTCGGGGCGGATGTCGATGACCAGCGTGTTGTCGCGGCGGCCCGCTACCAGGGCATAACTGCCGTCGGGGTCTGCGAATAATTTACCCAAATCATACCCAAAGAGGGTACGATCCATTTGCCCCCGGCTGAGGAATTTGTCCTCCGAACCAATATTGAGCGCAGTAGTAAAAGTCTTTTTGTCAATCATATTCAGCCGCTGGATGGTCTGGTTGGCCTCAGCTGTAATTTTGATGGTAAAAATTCCTTTGTACTCCGAAGTTTCGGATTTACGGAAAAATCCACTGGCCACCATGTCGCCATCACGGTTCATGGAGTAGGCCAAATTGGCCAGGCTATACTCCCCTAATTCCAGCTTAATGAGATCAATTTTGCTGGTTTTTCCCGACATGAGCAAAATCAGGCGATCGATGTTTTTTTCCTGCACCTGGGTATTGGATGTAAATTTTTCGGAATAATTTTCCCCAAAAATAAAGGCGCTCCCGTCATTGCGCATCAAGCAGCCCAAAACCAGAAAATTGCGGTTGGCGTAACCAAGTACGTACTTCCTGGACCAGAGCGACTCCATTTTTTGGTCAAAAACCTGTACCAATAAGTTCACGGAATCCTGCGGAGGTCCAATTGGCCAATTGAAAAACATCATTTTGGAGCTATCGGGTGAGATGCTGTACCCACAAAAAGCGTAAACGGGGATGGGGGGTGTTCGCACTTTGCCAAAGGATTTAACCAAGACCGTTTTGAGGCTGTCGATGCTCAATTGGACCAGCTCATAAGCCGTACTGCGCTGTGCGGGGTAATAATGTGCGAGCAACAAATTGAGCCGATTGCTCCATTTGAATACGGATTCAACCTTGGTACGGGCTCCCTCGGTGTGTAAATCCAGTTCGGTATGAGCAAGTTCTTTTCCCCCTTTTCCCAATATCTGCAGGTCAATTAAATTTGGAAACTTAAGGTCATTTTGCCGAATCAATGCCACCTGACTTCCCCCTAAAGGCAAAGCTTCACGGAATTGAAATTCTACGTTTTGGGCAAATAGCTGGGCAGCAATAAAACAGGATAAAGTTAGGACCAGGTAAAACTTTTTCATGCTGGGCTTATTCATATTACGGCTTGTTAAATTTTTAATCCCCATCAAAACGTAGGCCGAATTTTTCAGCCAAGTCTTTCACCTGGGGGTTTTTTTCATACATCGCCAGCAAACGTTCTTTGTTGTTGAGTGGTCGGACGGGTTTGGTTTTTTCGCTGGCCAACGTTTTTTCCAGGTCAATTTGTAAAATGAGGTCTTTGCGGCCAAAAGCCTGGCGCAGGTGTTCCATCAAGTTGCGTTCCTGGCGCAAGGTACTTTCTACCAGATTTGAGCCGACTTTGGCGGTTAAAACTGGATCGTTCCAATGCAATGGAATGTTGTTCAGGATATTGCGGGTAGTTTCTTGTTCAACTTTGGTCAGGTATTCGGCCCAGGCTTTTTCGATACTTTCCTGTGTGAGGGCGAGTACGGGTTGGGCGGCGGAATGTTCCGTTTCCGCGTGTACCTCAGCCATGAGGTCATCCAGACGCCCAATGCGTGGCGTAGAAACCAAATGTGCGGGTGTTGGCTCGGTTTGTTGACTGGGTGTAGCGCTGGAACCTTGCTCCGGGACGGTTTCATTGCGCTCAGCAGGGGCGCTATTGCCCGTTTTTTTGGCCGGTATGTTTGGAGCCGTTGTTGTCTGGATAAGCGTACCTAAAACTGGTTCAATCGGCGTTACATCGGACTCAGGATTTTTTTTTTCAGCCGCGCCTGCGGAAATTTCTACTGCCCGATTGATGTAAGTCATTTTGATGAGGGCCATCTCCACATGCAATCGCCTGTTGCGGGCCATGCGGTAATTGATGTCACAATCGTTGCAAAGATTCAGCGCAGTGAGCAAAAAGGAGCTGGGTGAAATGTGCGCCTGAGTGCGGTAACGTTCCTTTAAATTATCGGTGAGCTCCAGCAAACTGATGGTTTGGGGATCTTTACACATGAGTACATTCCGCAAGTGCTCGGCTAAACCATTGATAAAAATATCGGATTCAAAACCCTTGTTCAGGATCTCGTCAAACAGCAACATCACTTGAGCCAGGTCTTCTACCAGCAAGGCATCTACAATTTTGAAATAATAATCGTAGTCCAATACGTTGAGATTCAGGATCACATCTTCATAATTGATGTGGCTTCCCGAATAGGATACAATGCGGTCAAAAATAGACAGGGCATCGCGTAAGGCTCCATCGGCTTTTTGGGCAATGACGTGCAAGGCTTCTTCGTTGGCTGCTATGTTTTCTTTGGCGCTGATCCCTTGCAGGTGCCGCACCATCGCGGGAGCCTGAATGCGCTTGAAATCAAAAATCTGGCACCGGGATAGAATGGTGGGAATGATTTTGTGTTTTTCGGTCGTCGCCAAAATAAAAATAGCGTAGCTCGGTGGTTCTTCCAGGGTTTTTAAAAAAGCATTAAAAGCCTGTTGAGAAAGCATGTGTACCTCATCAATGATAAATACTTTATACTTACCTTGCTGTGGCTGAAAACGCACCTGTTCAATCAGGGCGCGGATGTGCTCTACACTATTGTTGGAGGCCGCATCCAATTCCGAAATGTTGAAAGAAGCATTGTCATTGAAAGAAGTACAAGAAGAGCAAGTATTGCAAGGCTCCAGCTCTTGGCTGGGGTTTTGACAATTGATGACTTTGGCGAGGATCCGGGCACATGTCGTTTTGCCTACCCCCCGTGGGCCGCAAAACAAAAACGCATGCGCCAGGTGATCATTGCGCAGGGCATTTTTGAGGGTATTGGTCACGTGTTCTTGACCCACAACATCCTCGAAGGTGACTGGGCGGTACTTGCGAGCCGAAACGACAAAATTACTCATTGAACCGATTTTGATGTACTTGAGCATAGCTGCACGAGTACAGTTTGCAAACTTACAAAATTAGAACCGTGCGGGAAAGTACTTCCGCAGGTGAGGCCGAAAATTTTATTTGACCCTTAGTTTGACTTTTAAACTAAGTTAGCTTATTTTTGAACCATTAAAAAAGAACTTATGCTTCTAGAGGGTGCCATTGGAGATGCATATGGAGCGGGGTTTGAGTTTGTATCTCGACTGATCATTAGGCGACGGAATAAACTGGAGAAATACAAACGCCATCCTTTTTATCGAACCATCTGTGGTCATTATACCGATGATACCCAAATGGCTTTGGCGCTAGCCGAACTCATTGTTGAAGGTATTGAATGGACTCGCTTGAGTGTTGCCAATAAATTCGTGGAAGTCTTCAAGCGGGATATGCGTCAGGGCTATGCCTTTCGTTTTTTTGGGTTGCTCCAGGAAGTGAATTCAGGCCAGGATTTATTAGATAAAATTGTCCCCAATAGTGAGCGCAACGGCTCGGCAATGCGGGCATATCCAATTGGTATTCTGGACACCGAGACAAAGGTTTTGGATAAAACTGAACTCCAGGCACGCATCACCCACGATACCGAATGGGGCGTGTGGTCGGCACAAGCCATCGCACTGAGTGCCCACTTTTTTTTATACAAAAAAGGAGCGAAAGTCCAGCTTACCCAATATTTGGAGGATTGGCAAAAAATAAAGTGGCCGATCAACTGGCAAGGTGAGGTGCCCATGAAAGGAAAAGAAACCGTAGAGGCCGTATTGAGCCTGGTGGTACAAGGGGATCGAATGAGCAAAATCTTGATGGAGGCGGTGAATTTGGGAGGAGATGCAGATACCGTAGCCTCTCTGGCATTAGCCTTAAGCAGTGTTTGCCCGGAAATTGAAAAAGATTTACCCGACTGGATGTTTGAACAGTTGGAAAATGGCCCTTATGGCCGCAGTTTTATCGAAGAACTTGATCAAAAACTTTTGGCGCAATTGCCCGGAGTAGGTACAGTTCTACCTTCATTTGTCAATCGAAATTTGTAAATATGCGTATTGCTATCGCCCAATTCAACGCCCATATCGGCAACTTTGAAGGCAATTTGACCAAAATGCTTCAGATGACCGAAGACGCCAAACAACAAGGCGCTGACATCATCTGTTTTCCCGAGCTGGCTACTTGTGGCTATCCGGCGCGGGATTTTTTAGAGTTTGACGACTTTATCCACCAGGCTGACGCCAGTATTCATACACTGGCCAAAGCTGCTCAGGGTATCGCCATTGTGGTGGGTTCGCCAACCCGGAACCCACAGATTGAGGGGAAAGATTTGTACAACTCGGTGTAC
Source organism: Haliscomenobacter sp. (assembly GCF_016718685.1). Classification (GTDB taxonomy): domain Bacteria; phylum Bacteroidota; class Bacteroidia; order Chitinophagales; family Saprospiraceae; genus Haliscomenobacter. The sequence goes on from NZ_JADKCX010000003.1 coordinate 60,907, forward strand.
TTTCTGGCTTATGGCCGGGTGGAATTTGTACAACACAAAGCCTTGTTGCCTACTTACGACGTGTTTGATGAATACCGCTATTTTCAACCGGCATCGGAATTCAAGATCGTCGAATACATGGGCAAACGCATTGCCCTCACGGTTTGTGAAGACATTTGGAACGTTGGCAATGAAAATCCGCTTTACACCATTTGTCCAATGGACGAAATGATGCCCTACCAACCGGAGTTGATGATCAACGTATCGGCTTCCCCTTTTTCCTGTGATCACGCGCCGGAACGCATCCACGTCGTCCGGGCCAATGTAGAGCGTTACAATGTGCCGATTTTTTACGTCAATCACGTAGGCGGGCAAACCGAATTGTTGTTTGACGGAGGCTCAGTAGTGATGTCGCCCAATGGTAATGTGTACGATGAGATGCCCTTTTTTGAAGAATGTATCCGGGTATACGAGCTGGACGAAGTGATGGCTGGGCAAAAACAAGTGGAGCAGCCTCGTGGAAAAATAGCCTTGATGCACGACGCCTTGCTGATGGGTATCCGCGATTATTTTGGCAAATTGGGGCTCAAAAAAGCCATTTTGGGGCTTTCCGGGGGAATTGACTCCGCCGTCACGGTAGTGTTGGCCGCGCGCGCCCTTGGCGCTGATAATGTGCGGGTGCTCCTGATGCCTTCGCAATACTCTTCCGATCACTCCGTGAATGATGCCCGAAAATTGGCCGAAACCCTGGGTGTACAGTACGATTTGATCGCTGTAGAACCCATGTATCAGGCTTACATGGAAACCCTCAAGCCACACTTTTGGGGCTTCCCATTCAACATCACCGAAGAAAACTTGCAAGCACGGATCCGGGGCATGTTGCTCATGGCTTTTTCCAACAAATTTGGACACATCCTGCTCAATACCAGCAATAAAAGTGAAATGGCGGTGGGTTACGGCACCCTTTACGGCGACATGTGTGGCGGGCTTTCGGTGCTCGGCGATGTGTACAAAACCGAGGTATATGAACTGGCGCACTACATCAATAAAGATGCGGAAGTGATCCCCGAAAACTCCATCACCAAACCACCTTCAGCGGAATTGCGCCCCGACCAAAAGGACAGCGACAGCCTTCCGGACTACGACATCCTCGATGCCGTGCTGTACAATTACATCGAACGCCACCAGGGCCCCAAAGAATTGATTGAAATGGGCTTTGACGATGCCCTGGTACGCCGGGTATTGCGCCTGGTCAACATCAACGAATTCAAACGCCACCAGACAGCACCAGTATTGCGGGTATCCGCCAAGGCATTTGGAATGGGACGACGGATGCCGATTGTGGGGAAATACCTTTCGTAGAGTTCGGGGGTTCGAGAGTTCGGGGGTTCGGGGGTTCCACGACGGACACCTCGGCTACGCTGGGCGACCATCGTGGAACCTTCGAACCCCCGAACCCCCGAACCCTCCCTTATTTCATCGGCGAAAAATCCAACGCTTTCAAATACAAAGACTCCACCTTGACCGTGAGCGAGCCTCCAGCTTTGTCTTCTGATTCTTTGCGCACCCGAATCCATTCAGGATCGTTGCGAAAATCGGTGAAGGCTTTTAAACCTGCCTCCTGACTGGGATGGGAGAGGATATAAATGAGTGTTTCTTGAGCAGGATAGGCATCTACAACCGTCCAGTACCAGAGATTGGTCATGCCGTACTTTTCAAAAAGTTTGCAGGTATGATTGCGGAAACGTGCCAGCAGATTGGGCAATTTACCCGGCGTGGCATTGTACGTGCGCAACTCAAAAACCCGGCCTTTAGCGCCAGCACTGGAAAATTTTTCTTTTGAGAAATCAGTGGGGCTTAAGAAATGCCTTTCGGTTTTGGCTTCCAGTCTGCCTACCGATTCAGACTCTTCAATGCCTTTTTTCCATTTGGGGTCGCGCAGAAAATCTTTAGTGGCGCGCAACCAGGCTGCCTGGTTGTAATAAGACAAAATGCAAACTATGCGCTCATCATTTGGATCTACTGGTGACCAAAAACCTTCAACTTGGACGTTGTGCTTGCGGTAGAGTGGTACTGCAAAACGGCGATAGCGATTCTGCAAATACTTGAGTCGCCCTGGTTCGGCGTAGTGAATTTGGATTTCGTAGTAGCGGGGTAATTTTTCGCTGATCGTTTTTTCACCTACCGTAAAAAGGCTGGAAATACAAAAGAATAAGGTGTAAACCATTCCCATATTGACACACTTTTATGCCAAACTACAATTTAGTTGGGGAATCGCCAAATACAGGATTAAGGTTCTAGTCTATTTTATTATTTCCTGAGAAAAATGCGCCCATCATTTTTCAAAATACTTCCTTCCGCCACATATCCCCGCACTGGGCACAAGGGATAAATCACCGCATCTCGGCCCACAATTGTCCCCGGGAAAAGCACCGCATTGCTGCCAATTTCTACCCGGTCGCCGATCAGGGCACCAAATTTTCTCAAGCCTGTGCCCATTTTTTTTTCCTCCAAATAGACATTGATTTCGTCGTGGGTAGATTTGAAGTTGGACAAAATGGCGCCTGCTCCCAAATGGGCGCGATGCCCCAGAATGGAATCTCCCACATAATTGAAATGAGGGATTTGGACTTCATCAAAAAGAATCGCATTTTTTACTTCACTTGAATTACCCACCACTACCTGGTCGCCCATGATGACTTGATCGCGGATGAAGGCCGAATGACGGATCTGGCAATTGCGCCCAATGATGGCTGGCCCCATGATCAAGGCGGTTTTTTCGATATAGGTGCCCTGCCCGACCCAAACTTGCGGGGCAATTTCTTCAAAGTCGGCGGGAAGCTGTTGCGCCAACTCCTGGATGTATTCCGCTATTTTGGGCAGCACCTCCCAAGGATAATGCACCCGTTCCAACAGCGGAGCAGCCAGGGTGTGGCTGAAATCAAAAAGTCGGATACTTAATGGATGCATCATTCACGATTGTTTCCGTTCCTTATCAAAAAATGCTTGGCCAATATGAGCACTGCTATGGTGGTGAGTGCACCCATGACCCAAATTGGCACAATGGCGTCATTTGGCAAAAAAAGACCTACTTTATTGATTGCACTCCAGATGTTGTTCAACCCGAGAAAGCAAGTGACGCCTACGATGATGAGGGTGAAAAAATTAGACCAAAAACCATTGGCGTAAGTTGCTCCCAGTAGTTTTTTGTCGTTGGCGGCAAAAAGGAGGGCAATGGTTACCACCGGCAGTAACACGCCATTGATGGCTTGGGCCAGCACGATGGCGGGAATTGGACGAATGCCCAGGCTACTAAACAACGTACCCGTAATTAAAACGCCCCCCCAAGCCCAACGAAAATTCCGCGAATGTGCCGACCAATCCGCTTTACTTTCACTGCTGAATAAACTTTGCGCCGTAACTGCCGCGGCCAGTGGAGCAGTAATGGATGAACTGAAACCAGCGGCAAAAAGCCCGGCACCAAAAAGCACAATACCGAGTACTCCAAGCTTAGCCTGGAGCGCAGCCGATAAAGCCTCATAGGAATAAGTACCGGTGATCAAGGCCCCCGCAGCCAATATGGCAATGGAAATGATGCCCCCAATGCCTACAGCCAGCGCAATGCCCCAACGCATTTCCGCCAGGCTTTGACCCTGCCCGATGCTGGAACCCAGAAAGAGGTTATAAGGCACAATCGTTGTGCCAATCAGCCCGATGATCAATAGCCCAGAACCTTCCGGAAAGCTGGGTAAAACCAGATTTTGTGCCCATTCGTCCAAACCAGCAGGAACTTGAATCGCCACATATAGAAAGGCCACTCCCATCACCGCCACCATGATGCTCAAAGCCCGGGATAAAACCTGAAAATTATTGATCCAAAGTAAGGCCGCACATCCCAGTGCCAACACCAGGGTAATCCACACGCGAGACAGGCCTGGCAAAAACAACAAGACCCCAGATATGGCTCCTAATAAATTCCCCGTTTGGTAAGCCGCACAGCCAAAGGCCACTGCAATGAACAAGGCTAGCTTGATGTTGCGCCCCCGTACTCCGCCGTACTTGATGGCAATGATTTGCCCCAGGTTTTTACCCGAAGCAATGGTCATCCGGGCAGCTGTTTCCTGCAAAATGATCGCCGCAATGGTCGAAAAGCTCAAAGCCCACAACAATTGCAAGCGGTAAGCCGCTCCAGCTTGCGAACAGGTCGTTACCGTACCCGGCCCAATGAAGGCGGCGGATAATACCGACCACAACAAGAGGGAAGAGAAGCCTTGGCTGAAGGTGATGCGTTTGGACATAAGGTAAAAGGGTTCGGGGGTTCGAAGGTTCGGGGGTTCGAAGGTCGGAGGACAACACCCGAACTCACGAACCTTCGAACCCACGAACCTTACGTACTTTGTATGGTTTTTTCCGCTGCGACTCAAAATACGTCCGCATTTGGATTTCTACGACAATTCCGATGGTAATAAATTGGATTCCGCCAAAAAGCATCATCATGCCCAGGATGAGAATGGGGCGCCCCCAAATATCGTAACCCATGAGTTTGACCACCAGGAGATAAAAATTGATCAGCAAACCACCGATAAACAGGAAAATCCCGGCGTTGCCAAACAAGTGCATGGGTTTTTGCATGTATTTTTTAAAAAAGAGCATCAACAACAAATCGCTGATGACCTTGAACGTGCGGCTCAGGCCATATTTGGATGTACCAAATTGGCGGGCGTGGTGCTTCACATCCACTTGGGTGATGCGGGCACCTTCAAGGTGGGCGAGTACGGGCACAAAACGGTGCAATTCCCCGTACAAACCCAGGTCTTTGGCCAAATCCGCTTTGAGCACTTTGAGCGCACAGCCATAGTCTTTGAGGTGGACATCGGTCAAACTGCGGATGATGTAATTGGCAATGCGGCTGGGGATTTTGCGCAGGACCATGCCATCTTTGCGGTTGGCGCGGTTGCCTGCCACCATGTCAAAAACGCCTTCTTCGGCAATTTTGAGCATACGTGGCAAGTCACTGGGGTCGTTTTGCAGGTCGCCGTCCATGGTAGCAATGTACTCCCCCTGGGCGTAATCGATTCCTGCCATCAGCGCGAGGCTTTGGCCGTAGTTCTTTTTGAGTTCTACCACCCGGAGGCGCGGATGCTCCACGCTGTACAATTCCCTGAGCGTATTGTCTTTGGAACCATCATCCACGAACACCATTTCATATTCGTAAGCCTCCAAAGCTTGGGCGATGCGCTCAATTTGCGGTTTGATGTTTTCTTCTTCGTTGTAGACACAAACGACTACCGATAGTTTGACTGTTGACATGATGAATATTTTCAGCGTTGAACCTTCCCAATGATAAAATGGCGCTTTCCATGCCTTACTTTGAGTTCAGCGATGGAATCTACAATCACGGTGTACATTTTAGGGTCAACGATGTATAGTGCACTGGTATCAAGATCTGTTTTTTTGATGGGGATGATTTTACCACGGGTATTGGTCAAATAAATGGAGTTGGTCCATTGCATCGGGGTCTTTTTGTACACGTACAAGTCCTGATCCCGGAAGCGTTGCCCGGCTTCAATCGAGGAGATACGACATTCGTTGCCATAGTCGTTGGCGTTGCGATCTGGCAGGACAAACCAGTTGAACCCCACCCGCCCAAGCAACAACAACATAGCCAGAATCAACAAACGTTGGGGCTTCCATTGCCAATACAGCGCACTTAATCCCAAACAGGCCAAGAATAAAAAGCCCGTTTTTAGATACAAATAAGGAGCGTTTTGGGTTTGGGGCAAAAACAGGGGTAAGACACTACCCAACAATAGGAGGATACAAACCAGCGCTAAAAATCCGTTGACCAACTTACTTGACCATCTACCTTGTTCCCCATTACCTTGGTGTAGCTGTAGAAAAATTCCGAACAACAAAGGGCAAAACATCAACAAATAACGCGGATAAACCTCTACCGATGACCAGTACACCAAAATATTGGCCATAAAACACAGTGCACAAAAAGCCATAAACGGATCGGCTTGCAGTATGCGCCAAATGTCTTTGCGCAGCAAATACACCACCATGATTGACCAGGGTAAAAAATGGTAGACCATTTCCAGCGGGAAGGTAAACAGGTGCAGGAAGGTTTTCCACCAACCGAATTGCACCGCAGTACGTTTGGAAGATTCCGTGAACAGGGTCTGAAAAACGGTATCCAAACCATTGTACTGCACGTAAACCAGGTAATACGCTCCTACGATGGCCACAAAAACCAGTCCGCCCAGGATGTGTTGCCAGGAAAAAAGGCGGCGGAATTCTTTTTGGTAAATGAAATAGGCCAGAAGGGTGAACCCTTGAAAAACTATGGCCGGGAGCCCTTTTAGCATAAACCCCAAACCCGTGCAAAGGTAGGAGAGCGCAAATAGTAGCCACCAATTGCGGCGCTGGAAATGATGATAGATGACCATGAACTGCACAAAAACCAGCCAGGAAAACGTTATGTCGATCAAAGCCAATAGCGAGTCCCAAAACAAAACCCGGCCACAAGTAATCAGACTGAGTGCCAGCACAAAAGCGGTATAATTGCCATAATGTTTGCGAAAAAAATAAAAAACCGTAGCCGCAAATGCACACAAACTCAACAGGGTTGGAATGCGCGCTGTAAATTCGTTAATTTGCCCCAGCAGATTGAAGTAGAACAGCAAGATCCAGTTGTACAAAGGTGGTTTGTTGTAGTAAAAATCGCCGTGTAAAGTGGGGGTGATGTAGTTCCCGGAAAGTTTCATCTCTAAAGCCACCAAGGTACGGATGCCCTCATCATCAATGAAGGTCATCAGCCCCAAATTGATCAGCAGAGCAGGAAACAAGAGGATAATGCTCAGGATGTACAGTAGGGTATTGCGTTGTTGGTCTTTCATTCCGTATGCGGCGTCGTCAAATAAAATTGAAGGCGCAAAAATAAACTAAAAATTTTGAAAATGAGGATTCTATATCCGGCACTTGCCACGATTTTCTCCAGTGCTATGGCATCATTATCAATACTTTCGGCACAAACTACCAATCCCGACGCCAATTGGGTGGACATGCGCAGCCTGGTGCCCGACCTCGTTCTCGACATTCGCTACGCCACGACCAACAATTTTATGGAGGAAAAAATCTACGATTGTGGCGAATGTTACCTGCGTAAAGAAGTGGCAGATGCCATCGCCCGGGTACATCGGCGCATCAAAGCACAAGGTTATGGTGGACTAAAAATGTACGATTGTTACCGCCCCCATTCCGCACAATGGAAGTTGTGGAAAAAAGTACCCAATACTCAATACGTCGCCGACCCCCGCAAAGGCTCGATGCACAACCGTGGCTCAGCGGTAGACTTGACGGTGGTGGATAAAAATGGCAAAGAACTGGACATGGGCACAGGATTTGATGTTTTTGATAAAAAAGCCTACATCGACTACACTGGCCACCCGGCAAACATCAACAACAACCGCAAACTCCTGCAAACAGCCATGATTGCGAAGGCTTTCGAACGACAAGGACGGAGTGGTGGCATTTTTCGTATACCCTGAAATCGTATCCGATTTCGGATTATTTGTGGAAATGCAAGTGATTCTGAATGACGAGTTTTTCGAATGACGAATGACGAATGGTCGGCAATGCTGAGCGTTTTAGAGAATGCAGTATTTTGTGTTTCCCCCGCGGGGGGGGGGGGGGGAGGGGGGGCGGGGCAAGAAATCTTTTTGGGGGGGACCCGCCCCAAGGGCGGGGAAAAAAACCCAGAAAAGAGAAAAGCCGCCCCCCCCCCCGGGGGCCCCCCCCGGGGGGGGGGGGGGGGCCCCCGGGGCCGTTTAAAAAAAAAGAAGGAGAAAAAGAAAAGGGGGGGGGAAGGGGGCCCGGGCCGGCCCCCCCCCCCCCCCGGGGAGAGGGAGGGGGGGATGGGGGGGGGGGGGGGGGGGGGGGTGGCTTTTAAAAGCAACCAATAATGCCCATTACCGACCTATTCGTCATTCGTCACTCGAAAAATTCGTCATTCCCTCGTCTTTATCCGCTAATTATCGACCTTATCGCTTTTTTTTCACTCCAACCTATGCAAGATTTCAACAAAGCAGTATTTTCGTTCGTTCTTGGTGAGAATACTTAAAGTTTTAGCTGAATGGAATATAAATCCGACGTTGAAGCCGTTGATGCAATGGCACAATCTTATAAGGATCTGAAGAAAGAGATTGGAAAAGTAATTGTAGGGCAGGACGACGTGGTAAGAGCCGTCATCATCGCACTGTTTAGTAATGGACACAGTTTGCTGGTTGGGGTGCCTGGATTGGCCAAAACCCTGTTGGTAAGCACCATCGCCGAAGTACTTGACCTTGACTTTAAGCGCATCCAATTTACCCCAGACTTGATGCCTTCGGACATCACGGGTTCAGAAATTTTGGACGAAGACCGCCACTTTAAGTTCAACCGTGGCCCCCTGTTCTCCAATATCGTACTGGCTGACGAAATCAACCGTACCCCACCGAAAACGCAAGCTGCGCTTTTGGAAGCCATGCAAGAAAGATCGGTTACGGTCAGTGGTACCCGGCATGAATTGCCGAAGCCTTTCTTTGTACTGGCCACCCAAAACCCCATCGAGCAGGAAGGTACTTACCCTTTGCCCGAAGCCCAGCTCGACCGTTTCATGTTCAACATCACGCTGGATTATCCTTCTTATGAGGAGGAACTGGATGTGGTACGGGGCACCACCATGCTGCAAGAAATCAAATTGAACCACATCCTGACCGGTGCGCAAATCCTGGGCTTTCAGCAATTGATCCGCAAAATCCCCATTGCTGACAACGTGTTGCGGTATGCTGTTTCACTGGCGACCAAAACCCGTCCCAAAACACCAATGGCTACAGATATGGTGAACAATTACATCTCCTGGGGAGCAGGGCCACGCGCCTCTCAGTACCTGGTGCTGGGTGCCAAATGCCACGCGGCCATCAGCGGCAAATATTCTCCAGACATCGAAGATGTACAAACCATAGCCAACTACGTGCTGCGCCACCGGATTGTGCGCAACTACAAAGCGGAAGCCGAAGGCATCTCCGAAGAGCACGTGATTAAAAGTTTATTCTGAGTATTATGACGCCATAGTTTTTTTGTTTTTTTTGAAACGGCGCGGAGCTTTTCTGCGCCGTTTTGCATTTATAACCACTTTAGGTTCAAATTTTTTCTGTTTTTCTTCAAGTGGTTGTGGAAAATTTTGTACTCTTATCGGTGAAACAAGTCCGTCATGTCTCGTAAGAATTTTTGGGATTTGCTATTGTGCCTGGGATTGTGCTATTGTTTTGGATCGAGTTGTACCAAAGATAGCCCTGAAAAACCTTTGCCTCCTGCGCTTGGAAAGCTCAATGAGCTGACCGTAGTGATGGATACCGTTTGGTGGCAGGGAAGCATCGGCAATCAGGTTCGCCAACGCTATGCAGCGGCTTTCCCCTTTGTGTCTCCGGCTCAGCCCTTGTTCAACCTTCAATACCTTTCTCCGAATCGGTTTTTGACCAATCCCAGGTTTTTGGCGCAGCGCAATTGTTTGGTGGTGATCCGCAAATATTCGGCGAACCCGCAAGAACAGGCTTTGGCCAAAATCATCGAAAGCCGCCTCAGTCAGGAACAACTGAAACAATGGCGCGACAACCAGGCTTTTGCCATCGATAAAGTATGGGCCGACCCTCAGCGGGTGATGGTCATTGCGGTAAGTGACGAAAAACAAGTCGCTAGCCTCTGGGAGCAATATTACCCGATGATGTACCAGAAAATCCGCGAAAATGAGGTGCCCATCCACGAATCAACCTTGTTTCGCAAAAAGCCCGATGAAGCACTCAACCGCAAAATCTGGGAAAAACATAAAATAGATCTGGATCTACCCAAAGGCACCCAATTGCTAAGTGCAGTAGATTCCGTTTCCTGGCTGCATTACCCTTATCCAGATGGGGGAGGCAATTTGTGGATTTTGATTCGCCATACCACGGTAGCTGAACAAATTCAGGCGGGAAAAGCTCCCGAGGCTACGCTGCGCGGTATTATGCAACGCACGCCAGCGCCCAATGCGCTGGGAGGCGGAGGTTTGATTCAAATAGAAACAAAAAATCCGGCCCTGTTTGCCAGTACCATCCGCTACCAAAAAACAATCCCCGCCACGGAATGGCGAGGATTGTGGTCTCTTGGCAATGGCAATGGCCCATTTCTGATCCAACTGCCCGATTTTCCGCCCGGAGCGCCAGTTTTGCTGGCTGGATTTCTGGACAGCAAAAATTCCAATCAAGCCGAAAAACTGCTGGAATTGCAATTCTTGTTGCAGCGGCAGCGGACGGAAACGAAACCTTAAAAGCGAAAAGCGAAAAGCGAAAAGCGAAAAGCGAAATAGACCCTCGCATTGACCCACAAAATGGACCATAGTCCCATTCGCTTTTCACTTTTCACTTTTCGCTTACAATTGTGCCAGGCTGCTTTTCGTAAACTCCGCCAAATCTGCTCCCTTCAACATGCCTTGATTCAACAAAGCCAATTGGTAGAGGTATTTGGCGAGGGAAGTACGGCGTTGTTCGTCGGTTTCCTGCAATATCTTTTTGGCCACCAATTCGTGGTTGCCATTGACGACCACCTGGAAAGAATCGGGTAAACCATCCAGGTTCATGCCCTGCATGGCTTGCATTTCTTTCATGCGGCGCATAAACTCTGGGCGCGTGATCACTACTGGCGCGTCTTGTGGAGAAAGGGCCTGGATTTCAACCCGTGCAGCCACATCCGTTACTACCGTATTGAAGAGTTCCTGAACTTTGGTTTTTTCCTCCTCATTCAGTACCAATTCTGGCTTTTCATCTTTTTGGATGAGGTTGTTGATGGTATCCGAATCCACCCGTACAAACACCACCGAGCCCAGTTTGTATTCCAGTTGCTGCATGAATGGCCCGTCGATCATCGGTTGATCCATGATGAGGACTTCATAGCCGTAATCTTTGCAGGCTTCAATTTGGGTATGCTGGGTATCCGGCTGGTTGGCGTAGATGAGTACCGTTTTGTTGTGCTTGTCGGTTTGCGTGGGTTTTACCTTCTCCACGTATTCTTCGATGGGAAAAAACTGGCCTTCCAGGTTTTTCACCAAAGCGTACTTGATGGCTTTTTCGTAAAACTTCTCGTCGCTGAGCATGCCGTATTTGACGAAGATGCCCAGATCACTCCATTTGGATTCAAAGTCAGCACGGTCTTTGCTGAACAATTCTCCCAGTTTATCCGCCACCTTTTTGGTGATGAATCCACTGATTCTTTTTACGTTGCTGTCCGCTTGTAAGTACGAACGCGATACGTTGAGCGGGATATCGGGAGAATCGATGACCCCGTGCAGGAGGGTCAAAAATTCAGGTACAATTTCTTTGACACTATCGGTAACAAAGACCTGATTGGAGTACAGCTGGATTTTGTTGCGTTGCAATTCCAGGCTGTTGCCCAATTTTGGGAAGTATAAAATCCCGTTGAGGGTAAAAGGATAATCGATGTTGAGGTGAATCCAGAACAAAGGGGCATCGTAGCTGTAAGGGTACAACTCGCGGTAAAAATCGCGGTAATCTTCATCCGTCAGATCAGCGGGTTGCTTGCGCCAGGCCGGATCAGGATTGTTGATGATGTTGTCGACCTGAATGGTACGTTCGGTTTTTTCCTCACCCTCCCCTTCTTCGATGGTTTCGTCTTTGCTGCCAAACTGGATGGGCACTGGCAAAAACTTGCAGTATTTTTCCAACAGACCTTCGATGCGCTCTTTTTCGAGGAACTCTTCGCTGTCTTCACCTACGTGCAAGATAACATCTGTTCCCCGGGTCTCTTTTTCAATGTTTTCGAGAGTATATTCTGGGTTGCCCTCACAAATCCAGCGCACGGCAGCGCTGCCTTCTTGCCAGGACTTGGTTTGTACTTCCACCGATGCAGCCACCATAAAGGCGGAGTAGAAACCCAAACCAAAATTACCGATGATGTTGGTTTCGTCTTTGTATTTTTCCAAAAACTCCTGGGCACTTGAAAAAGCAACCTGGTTGAGGTATTTTTTCACCTCTTCCTCGGTCATCCCGATGCCGTTGTCGCGGATGGTGATGGTTTTGGCGTCTTTGTCAATCAGGATTTCAATTTTGAGATCACCCAACTCCCCTTTGGCCTCCCCGCGACGCGAAAGTGCTTTTAGTTTGTTGCTGGCATCCACGGCATTGGATACCAATTCGCGGAGAAATATTTCATGGTCTGAATACAGGAAGCGTTTGATGATGGGGAAAATGTTTTCCGTTTGTACGGCTATGTTTCCTTTTTGCATGGCTATAGCGTTTTTGTCTTTTAGGAATACCAGTCAAACAACATGCCATGCTACTAGATGCTGCCATTTTGACACGATATGAGTCGTACAAGCTGACGTCGGCGATCAACACTATTTTATTGAGCCAGATCGTCGCTTTGTAATCGTTATGTTATACCCTTAATTTGGTATTTTTGCTTAATTATAAAAAAAGCAATACATGTAGGTTGAAAAAGTAGTTCAAATTGCTTTACTTTGTGGTACAATTTTATTCTTACCAAAAAGAGCTTTCTACACATTCTGCACAATTCCTGTGCTCAATCTCTATCTACACATACCAACTGTATTTCGTGGCATTTTATAATGCACTCCTTGCTTTGTATTGCCTTTTGTGTGACAAAAAGCAATACCAACAAGAGCTTGCAGTGAACTGAACGATCAACAAAGGGGGGACGCTTGATCCGGAGGTTCACTGCTCATTTTTATTTGGATCGGCCATCCAGATGACGACCACTGTTCAACAGTGCAGTCCAGTCATTTTTTGTGCCTGATCCGATCATCAGTTTCGGAAGTAAACCTGAATGGATATTTAGGGCCGGTTCCAATTTAGGGGGGAGAACCGGCTTTTTTTTTTTCTTACCAAGGCCCTAATCTCCAATTACCAATCTCAATCTTAAATTGGTCCATCTACTGCACTTTTCACAATTCTAATTGTGTATCTATGTCCAATCGCAGAGATTTTATGAAAAACACGGCTCTTGCCGGAGCAGGCTTGCTGGTAACACCACAACTTTTCCCTTTTACGGGTTCACCCAACGAAAAAATCATCGTTGGCGCTGTTGGCACCAACAGCCGAGGCTTTTTTCTGGCGCGGATGTTTGCCAAGATGCCCAATGTAGAGGTGGCTTACATTTGTGATGTGGATGAAAAAGTTCTGGAAAAAACCATTGCGGACATTGAAAAGATTTCTGGGAAAAAGCCCAAAGCCTACAAAGATGTGCGCAAGCTACTGGAGGAAAAAGACCTGGATGCCATCCTCATTGCTGCCCCCGATCACTGGCATGCTCCGGCGGCACTGATGGCACTACAGGCCGGCAAACACGTATACGTTGAAAAACCCTGTTCGCACAATCCTGCGGAGGGTGAAATACTGGTGCAGGCCATGGCCAAATATGGAAAACTGGTACAAATGGGCAGCCAACGCCGTTCTTTTCCCAGGGTGATCGAGGCCATGCAAGCCCTTAAAGATGGTATCATCGGGCGACCTTATTTTGCCAAAGGCTGGTATGCCAACAACCGCAAGCCGATTGGGGTGGGCAAAAAAGTAGCTCCACCGGCCAACCTCGACTTTGATCTGTGGCAAGGGCCTGCTCCCCGTCGCGAATTTCAGGACAACCTGGTACACTACAATTGGCACTGGTTTTGGCATTGGGGCACGGGTGAAGCGCTCAACAATGGCACCCATGAACTGGACGTGATGCGCTGGGGCCTGGGCGTTGATTTTCCCAGTCGGGTGACTTCTGCCGGAGGCCGTTATGCCTACAAAGACGATTGGGAAACGCCAGATACCCAAAGCATCAGCTATGAATTTGCCAACAATACTTCCATGCTTTGGGAAGGCCGCAGTTGCAATGGTTTCCCTGGCGAGGGTGTTGGCCGTGGGGTGATTTTTTACGGAGACAAAGGCACCCTGTCCATCCCCGGCGGAGACGATTATAAAGTCTATGACCTGGACAACAAACTGGTCAAGGAGGTAAAAACGAATTTGCAGGAAGCCCAACGCACCAACACCATGGGCATGGGCGAATTGCTGGATGGCCTGCACCTGACTAATTTTGCGGAAAGTATTCGCGGCAAACAGCAGTTGACTTGCCCGATCGCCGAAGGCCATAAATCTACATTATTGCCTCAATTGGGCAACATTGCTTTGCGAACCGGAGCAGTGCTTACCTGTGATCCCAGCAATGGCCACATCCTCAAAAATAAAGCGGCCATGAAATTGTGGAGCAGAACGTATGAGAAGGGGTGGGAGATGAAGTTATGAAAGCGAAAACTAATAGCGAAAAGAAAAGTAAAAGCGACATTGTTTCACAGCTATTTATTCTTCATGATGCTTTTAGTTTTTCGCTTTTCGCTATTAGTTTTTCGCTTAATTGATCTTATCAAGGCAGTCAATCACCGCTTTCAACATCACAAACATCGGCTCACGACCTTCTTTGCTTACGGGAGAATCTTCGTCATCCAAGAGGGCATCTTCGATGAAGGCGAGCAGGTCTTCCTGTTTGGTTTCTTCAAAAAACTCATCGAGCCTTTCGCGGAATTTTTTGCCCACATTGGCTTCCATTTTTTCCCAACTTGCTTCTTCTGCATCAGAAAGCATGTCGGAAGTAACCGGAGCAATGGGATCGACCTTGAGGCGGACGGCTTCCCAAATGATCAGCAAAAGGTAAAGTAGGAAGTCTTTTTCTTCCTCACTAAAAGTAGCCTCGTCTTCACCAAAGATGTAAGCCATCAGCTCTGACTGCTGACTTTCGATGGATTCAAGGGCAGCATCGTAACGCTCGTCAGAGTCGCTGATGGCGTCGATGGCGAGGTCGATGGTTTTTTCTTCGATGAAAATCATGGCAAAGGATTTTGGAGGGTTTAATTTTATCAGGTTCGAAGTTCGTGGGTTCGAAGTTCGTGGAACCCCCGAACTCACGAACCTTCGAACCCGAAAACCCTACCGCGTCAAATACATCGACCGGTTTCGATCCAATTCCCGGAAGAACGGATCGCTCAAGTCCCGAATGTAGCGAATTTCTTCTCCCGTTGACTTCATTTCTGGTCCCAACTGTTTGTCTACATTGGGGAATTTATCAAAACTGAACACGGGCACTTTGATGGCAAAACCACTTGGTTGTGGTTTGATGTCGAAGTCTTTCAATTTATGCGTACCCAACATCACCTGCGTGGCGATTTTGAGGTAAGGTACTTTATAAGCCTTGGCGATGAACGGCGTAGTACGCGAAGCCCGTGGGTTGGCTTCGATCACATACACATGATTGTCTTTGATGGCAAACTGGATGTTGATCAAACCACGGATATCGAGGGCGCGGGCCAGTTTTTCGGCGTGTTCCACCATCGTGGCAACGGCATCTACGGAAAGGCTGTAGGTAGGCAGCACGGCTGAACTATCGCCAGAGTGAATCCCCGCTGGTTCGATGTGCTCCATGATGCCCATAATGTGGATGTCTTCCCCGTCAAAGATGGCGTCGATTTCCGCTTCTTTGGCACGATCGAGGAAGTGGTCGATCAAGACCTTGTTCTCCGGCATGTGTTTGAAGATCGACAACACGTGACGCTCCACCTCCTGGTCGTTGATCACGATGCGCATGCTTTGGCCACCGAGTACGTAGCTGGGGCGCACCAGTACGGGATACCCCACCTTGTTGGCAATGCGAATGGCCTCGTCCACGTCATCGGCTACACCGTAGTCGGGATAAGGAATTTCCAGTTCTTTGAGCAAATCGGAGAAAGCACCGCGGTCTTCGGCCAGGTCCATATTAGGAAAACTGGTACCGATGATTTTGATGCCTTTTTTATGCAGGGTTTCGGCCAGCTTGAGCGCCGTTTGGCCCCCCAATTGGACGATTACCCCCTCTGGTTTTTCCAGTTCAATGATTTCTTCCAGGTGCTCCCAAAATACGGGTTCAAAGTAAAGCTTGTCGGCCATATCGAAGTCGGTCGATACCGTTTCGGGGTTACAATTGACCATGATGGCCTCGTAGCCCGCTTCTTTGATGGCCAAAAGGCCGTGTACACAGCAATAATCAAACTCGATGCCTTGCCCAATCCGGTTGGGGCCAGAGCCCAAGACGATGATTTTTTTGCGATCCGAAGGAATACTCTCGTTTTCGCTGTCAAAAGTGGAGTAATAATAAGGTGTCTTGGCTTCGAATTCTGCTGCACAAGTATCCACCATTTTATAGGTCCGGCGGATGTTGAGTTTTTTGCGCGCGGCGGTCACCTCTTCTTCTTTGACCCGGATGGTCCAGGCAATTTGTGCGTCGGAATAACCCACTTCTTTCAGCTCGCGGAAAAAATCTACCGGGATATCCTCTGGAACATTGTAGCGGTTCAGCTGTAGTTCGTATTTTTCCAAACGTTTGATCTGCTTCAAGAACCAGGGATCAATTTTGGTCAGTTTTTGGATGGTCTGTAGCGGAACCCCCAGGCGAATGGCGTCTTTGATGCGGAAAATCCGATCGTCGCTGGCTACTTCCAAACGAGCCAGTACATCCTCTACTTTGATCCACTCTTTGATGTCGCTGCCCAGGCCTTTGCGGCCATTTTCCAGTGATTGACAGGCTTTTTGGAGGGCTTCCAGGAAGTTCCGTCCGATGGCCATGACCTCGCCTACCGATTTCATTTGTAGCCCCAGGCTGGTATCTGAACCCGGGAATTTATCAAAGTTCCAACGTGGCATTTTGACGATGACGTAGTCTAGGGTAGGCTCGAAAAATGCCGAGGTGGTTTTGGTGATTTGATTTTTGAGCTCGTCCAGATTGTACCCAAGGGCCAATTTTGCCGAAATTTTGGCAATCGGATACCCTGTTGCCTTACTGGCCAGGGCCGAAGACCGAGATACCCGTGGGTTGATCTCGATGACGATGAGCTTTTCCGTTACGGGGTCCTGAGCAAACTGGATGTTACAGCCCCCCGAAAAATTACCCAGCGAGCGCATGGCCAGGATGGCCTGATCGCGCATGTCCTGGTAAGCCGTATCCGAAAGGGTCATGGCTGGAGCAACGGTGATGCTGTCGCCCGTGTGAATCCCCATCGGGTCAAAGTTTTCGACGGTACAAATGATGACCACACTGTCATTTTTGTCGCGCAGCAACTCCAACTCAAATTCTTTCCAGCCCAACACGGCTTTTTCTACCAACACTTCGTGGGTAGGGGAGGCATTCAAGCCCCGGCGCAAAGCCGCATCAAATTCCTCTTCTTTGTGCACAAAACCACCGCCAGTGCCACCCAGGGTGTACGAAGGACGAATCACCAGCGGGAAGCCGATTTTTTGTGCCGCTTCTTTGCCTTCCAAAAAGGAGTTGGCAATATAGGAAGGAGCCACATCCAGGCCAATGTCGATCATGTGCTGACGAAAAGCCTCGCGGTTTTCGGTCAGTTCGATGGCGGCGATATCGACCCCAATCATGCGCACGCCGTATTTGTCCCATATGCCCATCTTATCGGCTTCTATGGCCAGATTGAGGGCAGTTTGGCCACCCATGGTGGGCAATACGGCATCAATTTTACGTTCCTCCAAAATCTGAACGATGCTTTCCACGGTCAGCGGAAGCAGGTACACATTGTCTGCCGTGACCGGGTCGGTCATGATGGTTGCAGGGTTGGAGTTGATGAGGGTGACTTCGATTCCTTCTTCGCGCAAGGAGCGGGAAGCTTGAGAACCGGAGTAATCAAATTCACAGGCCTGACCAATAATAATGGGCCCACTCCCGATGATCAGTACTGACTTGATGGTATTGTCCTTAGGCATGGCTTACTCGTTTCCAAATTGCCCGCAAAGGTAATCATTGCTAAAGGATTTAGGTACAGGTAAATAAAATTTCGTGCAATAATTTTGTATGTTTTACAGCCCCTGAAATGGTGATTGTACACAAAACCATGATTGGACTTAAAAGAATTGCTTATTTTTGAACGGAACTAAAAACCTTTATGCGCTATAAAATCTGGGTTACGCTCTGCTTGTTGCTGACGACGATTGCCGAAAATGCAATCCTTGCACAGGAAGATATTGCCCGTACCCAAGAGCAAAAATACCTTGCGGAGCCCATCGAAACCCAACATTTTGATGAAAATACCTGGAATTCTTCGATCGAGGGTTTGGATTATACCATCAAAAGAAAAGCGCCGCCGCCGGTAAAAGCTAAAAAAAAACGCTGGAATGGCGAGTGGCCGAAGCTGGGTCAGGGCATCTTGGTTGCACTCAAAGTCATCGCCATCTTGCTGCTGGCATTGATCCTGGCTTTGATCATCCGGCACTATTTCAATGCACCCCGCAACATTGCGGTCAGCAAAATTGCGCTGGAAGACATGAGCATTGAAGACATTGAAGCGCACCTGGAAGAAACGGAACTCAACCCATTTATCCGTAAAGCCATCGATCAAAACGATTATACCCTGGCCATTCGCTTGTATTACCTGGAAATGCTCAAACAGTTGTCGAACCAGAAGGTCATCCACTGGCGTAAAAACAAGACCAACCGACAATACCTGCAAGAGATGGCGCATTCCACCCTGCTTGGTGATTTCCGTATCCTTACCTTGATCTTTGAACGGGTTCGCTACGGCGGGATGGAATTGAACAAGCCGGAATTTGAGGAGATTGAGCCAAACTTTACGTCTTTTCTGGAAGGTATTGCTCCTGCCGATTATACTCCACCCCCCGCCAAAATTCCTGTATGAGATCAAAAAACTTCATCTTTTATGCGGGAGGATTATTGGTGTTGGGCTTGTTGGTCTTTCTGCTGAGCACCAACGGAACGCGCAGTTACACCTGGTCGGAGCATTACAAAGAACAGAACAAAGGTCCATTTGGACTAAAGGTGGTCTTTAAGCTGCTCAAGAGCCGGGTACCAACATCGGACTTTATTTTGTTGAAAAAACGCCTCAATAAAAGCCTGAGCACCCAACCCGGGCGAAAGTCCAATTACGTCTTCATGGGCTCCGGGCAATACCTCGATTCTGCTGATGCCGAAACCTTGCTGCGCTTTGTGGCCAATGGCAACGATGCCTTTATTGCAACGCGTGTTTTGCCCTTCAACCTGATGTTCAAATTGTATGTCAAACCCTGCGGGGATGCCAAGTGGACCAATCTGAATTATTATCAGGACAAAACAGTACGTGCCAATTTTGAGCACCCCAGCTTACGAAATGCCACTGGCTTTGGCTTTGAATACCGCCACTTGGAAGAGGATAAATTGTACGACTGGCATTTTTTTGATACCACTTATTTTTGCGACAATCCACGCGGCCTGGTTGCTTTGGGAAAGCTCAACGGCAACAAAATCAACTTTGTCCGCATTCGACACGGTCGAGGAAATTTTTACCTGCATAGCAATCCCCTGTTTTTTACCAACCTGTTTATGATCGAAAAAACGGGTAAAGATTATGCCGAGCGGGCATTTGCACACCTCTCGAATGGCCCGATTTATTGGGATTGTACCAGCAAAGTGCCGCGCGATGTTGCCGAAAACTTGAATGCAGAAGGCCAGGGTGGCCGTCGACGCCGTGATTTTAGCCGACCCAGCCCCCTCAGTTATGTGCTGAGTCAGCCGCCCCTGGCCTGGGCCTGGTATGTGCTATTGGGGGCTACGCTGGTATATTTTCTGTTTCGGGTCAAACGCAGGCAACGCATCATTCCGATTTTACCCGCCAATAAAAACAACTCGCTGGCCTTCATTCGCACCATTGGGCGCTTGTATTTTTTGCAAAACAGCCATCGGCAATTGGCGCTGCAAAGCATGAAGCTTTTTTTGCAGTTTGTGCGGGATCGCTACCAGTTACAAACCCGCGATTTGCAGGAAGAATTTGTCCATCAACTCAGCGTCAAGTCAGAAGTCAAACTGGAGACCATTAAATATATCCTGGACATGCACAACCTTATCGAGCGTTCGCCAGAAATTACGGACAAGGCTTTGGTAGACTTTCACCAAAAAATCGAATACTTTTACAAAACCTGTAAATAGACTTGTTGCGACGGGAGCGCTTGAACAAAGGGATTTTTTACTGATTGAGGAGCAGGGAAAAGACCATTTTGACCAACAGCTCCGTTGCAATTCAACACCGATCATGTCATTGCCAGAAGAAATGAACCCAAACCCTGCCGAGCAGGCATTCAACGAATCCAGTGAAAACTTTGACTCCGGTACTTCAACCCCTACGTCGCCGGATCATTGGGGCCGCAACCGGGTGGACCTCAGTAAGGTCACTGCTGCGGTAGAGGAAGTGCGCCAGGAGTTGGGCAAAGTCATCGTGGGACAAACAGCACTGATCGATTTGTTGTTGGTTGCCTTATTTGCGGATGGACATGTGCTGCTGGAAGGAGTACCGGGTATTGCCAAAACCCTTACGGCAAAATTACTGGCACAAACGTTGGATGTGGAGTTTTCCCGCATTCAATTTACCCCCGACCTGATGCCTAGCGACGTGATTGGTACTTCGGTTTTTAACCAAAAAACGGTGGATTTTTCGTTCAAAGCCGGCCCAATTTTCGCCAATGTGGTGCTGATTGATGAAATCAACCGCGCCCCGGCCAAAACCCAGGCCGCACTATTTGAGGTCATGGAGGAGGCTCAGGTAACCGTAGATGGAGCAACGTACCACCTGGAGTATCCGTTTTTTGTGATGGCTACCCAAAATCCGATTGAACAGGAAGGGACGTACAAACTGCCCGAAGCACAACTGGATCGTTTTTTGATGAAAATCATCATCGACTACCCAACTTTAGAAGACGAAAAGAACATCCTGCGGCGCTTCCGCAAGGAATCCAAAGTGGATTTACAAAAAGAGGTAAAAAAAGTATTGTCACCCGCGAAAGTCAAAGCCTGCCGCGAGTTGATTGAGGAAGTGTTCATCGAAGACCATCTACTCGATTACATCGCCAACATCGTGACCCAAACGCGCAGCCACGGCGATTTGTACTTGGGGGCCTCGCCAAGGGCTTCACTGGCCATTTTGCGCAGCTCCAAGGTCGTAGCCGCCATCAGCGGCCGGGATTTTGTTACTCCTGAAGACATTCAATACGTGGCTTATCCGGTGTTGAACCACCGCATCATTTTGCAGCCGGAACGGGAAATGGAGGGTTTTGAAACGAAAGACGTGATTAAGGATATTCTGGCAAAGATTGAAGTGCCGAGGTAAAAATTGGCTGCAAAATTCCAGAGCGGAATGGTATTCGCGCACTTCGGCATCAGCTCGTTTGAGTTTAAAGGGTTTCGCCCTCCTGAACATTCGAAAGGCTAATTATGGGGAAGATAACTTGCTGGTTTCTTTCCGGTATAATTTACTATGTTTCAAAAAAAATCCTTTTCTTTGCGGGACATTTCAAAATTAGGGTCAAATTTTTTGAAAAATCCTATCAGAATGATCAAGATCCTTGCCAATGATGGCATCAGCCCAGACGGTCAAACACTACTTGAAGAAGCGGGTTATGAAGTAGACACTACCCGCATTCCGCAGGCAGACCTGCCTGGTGTAATCGGTCAGTACGACGTACTGATTGTACGCAGTGCAACCAAAGTTACGAAGGAAGTTATCGACGCCGGTACCAACCTCAAGATCATTGCGCGTGGCGGCGTTGGCTTGGACAACATTGATACAGATTATGCCCGTTCCAAGGGGATTACTGTGTTCAATACTCCGGCTGCTTCGTCTCAGGCGGTAGCCGAACTGGCTTTCGCGCACATGTTCAGCCTAGCACGGTTTTTGCACGGTTCCAACCGGGCAATGCCAGTATCGGGTGGTACAGAGTACGACAAACTCAAAAAGAAATTCTCGGATGGCATTCAATTGCGTGGCCGTACCCTGGGTATCATCGGCTTTGGCCGGATTGGCCAGGAAGCTGCACGCATCGGGATTGGCCTCGGGATGAACGTACTTGCCGTAGACCCCATGATTGATGAAGCGCGCATCGACATCAAGCCTTACAACAGCGAATACATCACCATGGCCGTAAGTGTACCTACGGTGGAGATGGATGAGTTGTTTGCCAAGTCGGACTTCATCACCCTACACGTACCTTTCAGCGGTGGCACGCCCATCATCGGCAAGGCACAGTTTGATAAAATGAAAAAAGGCGTATGCCTGATCAATACATCTCGTGGTGGAACAGTGGACGAAGAAGCGCTACTGGAAGCTATGGCAAGTGGTAAAGTAGCGGGAGCAGGTTTGGATGTATTCGATTTTGAACCTACCCCTCGGCCAGAGATTCTGTCACATCCGAATATCTCATTGACGCCACACATCGGTGCTTCTACACTGGAAGCTCAGGCCAATATTGGTCTGGAATTGGCCGATCGAATTTTGGCGTTTTTTGGGGACGACAAATAGGGTTCGAAGGTTCGGGAGTTCCGGGGTTCGAGGGTTTGGTGCTTCACGCTTCAGTACCTCGCTTTCTATCGAACCCTCTATCTGATCATTTTCATAAAAGTGCCGATAAACCAATTGGAATCGGCTTTTACCAAGGTATCCAAAGTAGAATCGGCCTTGCCTGAAAAGAGCTTGATCTCTTTGATCATCCGCACGAATTCCGCAGCTTCCGGGGTGTCCCCCTCCACACTCGATAGCTCATCCAACACCTTGAGCATCGGTTCCAATTCTTTTTTCTTGCGCTGGATGATGATGTTTTTTACCACCTTCCACATGTCTTTTTCTGCCACAAAAAATTCTTTGCGTTCGCCCGCTTTGAGTTCCTTGGACACCAATCCCCAATCAATCAGGGCCCGTAAATTCATATTGGCATTGCCACGAGAAATCTTCAGTTCTTCCATGATGTCGTCTGCACTGAGGGCCTGAGGGGCAATCATCAGTAATGCATGGATTTGAGCCATGGTGCGGTTAACGCCCCAGCTTGAGCCATAAGCGCCCCACGATTGCAAAAATTTATCCTTTCCTTCGGACAAGTTCATTTGTTCAATAGTTTCAAAATTTCCTGAAAGTAAATAATATAAATGTAAATAGGGATGTTTTTGTTTAGGATTGTTGTAGGAAAGGAAGTTTAACAACGGTTGCCGGCAGGCTTTTTCCCCCAATGGAAATGAAAATCTCGGAACCAGGACTGGCATAAGCCGTTTGAACATAGCCCATGCCGATGGGTTTGCCGAGGGTAGGAGACTGTGATCCAGAAGTAACCTTCCCGATGTTTTGACCTTGTGCATCCAAAATGGCGTAGTCGTGACGGGGAATGCGGCGATCTTCCAGTATGAAACCGACCAATTTGCGACTAAGGCCTGCGGCTTTTTGTGCTTCAAAAATAGATTTGCCGATAAAGCTCGGTTTGCCTAATTTGGTAATCCAACCCAAACCAGCCTCCATAGGCGAAGTTGTATCATCAATGTCGTTGCCATACAAACAAAAGCCCATTTCCAGGCGTAGCGTATCGCGCGCGCCCAAACCGATGGGAGCAATGCCCAAGGTCTTACCCGCTTCAAAAACAGCATCCCAAATGGCTGCGGCTTGCTTGTTGTCCACGTAAATTTCAAAACCTCCCGCACCAGTATACCCTGTCGCAGAGATGAGCACATTGTCAAATCCGGCAAATTTGCCTTTGGCAAAATTGTAGTATTTGATGCGCGACAAATCGATGCCCGTAAGCGGCTGCAAGGTTTGCAGTGCTTTAGGCCCTTGTACGGCAATCAGGGAAGTTTGATCAGAAATATTGATGACCTTGGTATCAAATCCACGAATGAACTCGGCATTGGGTTCGAGGTGGGCATTGACCCAATTCCAGTCTTTTTCGATGTTAGAGGCATTCACCACCATCATGTAGGCCCGCTCCCCGTCAGCGCAGTTGTCTTCAGGAAGGCGATACACCAAAAGGTCGTCGATGATTCCTCCCTGTTCGTTGGGCATCGCAGAATATTGAGCCTGACCAATTCCCAGTTTGGAGGCATCGTTGGTGGTAATGTGCTGAATCAACTCTAAGGCCTGTTTGCCTCTGACGATGAATTCGCCCATGTGTGATACATCAAATACGCCTACTTTATCCCGTACCGTATGGTGTTCTTCCTGGATTCCCGTATAGGAGATGGGCATGTTGTACCCGGCAAAAGGAGCCATCTTGGCACCAAGGGCAATATGCTTTTCAGTAAGTGGTGTGTTTTTCATGCGTATATGTTTGAGGGGTAGAGGGTTCGGAGTTCGGGGGTTCGAGGGTTCCTAATGTTACCTCGACTCCGCTCGGCGACCGTTTCGAACCCCCGAACTTCGAACTCCCGAACCCCCTACTGAATGCTTATTTTGTTGATGACATCACCAATTTGTAGATCGTGTACTACACTCATCCCATCGGCGACCGTAGCGAAGATAGTATAATTTCCATCAAGATGAGGCGCTGGAGAATGGGTGATGAAAAATTGTACACTTTCCGTATCCAAACCCGCCGAGGCCAACCCAACCATTCCTTCGTGGTCGTAACGCATGGGGGCAGGTACTTCTGTGCGCAGGGTAAAATCCAGGCTACCCGATCCGTCGCCACGTGGGCAGCCGCCTTGAGCCACAAAATTAGGTACTACCCGGTGAAAAGATTTACCATTGTAATACCCCTTGCGGGCTTGTGCTACAAACATGGCTACTGCACCGGGAGCTACTTCTGGTAGCAACTGGATGCGAATGGTGCCTTTAGAAGTATTGATGATGGCTACTGGTCGCTCGCGCAGGCTGGCCAGAATTTCCCAATTGATGGGATGATTTTTGGGGTCCGTTTTGAGCGCAGTGGGTTCCGCTTCTCCTTTCAGGAAACTGCGGGTTTTTTGGACTTCACCATACGTTTCAAGGTCACGAGGCAATTTCAAACTGGTGAGTACGGTATCCAAAAAGCCAACTTGTGGAAAATATTGTCCAAAATTGCGCTGAGGAAAGCGCAAGGCTTCTGCAGCAATGGCCATAACCCCGGCATCACCACTCTGTAAAGCTTGTCTGAAGTAGATCGAAAATTCTTTGCCCACTTTTCGCCAGCCCAGACCAAAAAAGCGCTCAAAATCTGGCCGGCTGGCAATTTTTTTCAAACCATTCCAGGCCGCGCTGCGTACTACCGGGCTTTTGACCAAAGTAGCTTGCTGTTGGATGTAGCGATAATTCCAGGGAAATTCACTCAATGCCTCCAAAAAGGCGGCTCTTTCTTCAGGACTGGCACTTCGTTCGTAACGACGGCGGCACTGAAAATTCATCATTTCGCGGTAATCGGCGTACAAAGGTGGCAAAAGGCGTTGGGCTGCGGCGTAGAGACTGGCTTGTACCGACCAGGCAAGCGTAGAGTCTTTGGCCAGTTTCCAATAAAAAGTGGCATCACGGCCTTGGCCATTGGTTACCAGCGTCCTGGCGGCCGTACTGGCTACGTGGGCGTTGGGATCGCGCAAGGCATTAAAGATGGACACGCGGGTGCGTTTGTAATCCAGTTTTCCCAGGGCTTGTACGATGTTCACCCGCACCCGGTAATCGGGTTCTTTAGGCAACCAGCGGATCAAGGTATCTGCGGCGTAAGGTTTGGTGGTTTTACCCAAACTGCTGGCCAGGGCCATGCGGATAAATGGTCTTTTTTCTTTTGGAGCAAGTGGTGCCAAAAAGGAAGCAAAAGTATCGAGTTGCACATTGGCCCGGGCTAAAAAGTAGGCTGCAACGTAGTGGATGCGGTTGGAAAACTGCGGGTTGCCCAGCATTTCGACCATCCGTTTGGTGGCGGTAGTATCGGTGATGCCGCGCAGTGCAAAACGGTAAATTCCCCAGGCTAGGCCTTCTACCAAAATGGAATCTCCAGGTTTGTAGGTACTGACGGTACTCATCTGTTGAAGTGCTTTTTTAGAGCCACATTTTCCGATGGCTTCTAAAATGGCGGCATTTACTTTCATGGAGATTCCCGTGCTGTCGAAGCGATCAAATCCTGCGATGAGCAGCGGTTCGGCGGCTTTGGCTTTGGTTTGGCCGAGGGCATAAGCTACGGCATAGCGCACATCGGGCGACTCGTCTTTGAGGAGTTCGCCCAATTGTTCTACGATGGTCGAGTCTTTGATGGATGCAAAAGCCATTGCGGCAGCATAGCGGTAGGAGGGGTCAGCATCTTTTAGAAAAAAAAGTAAACTGTCTTTGTTGCGCAGATCCTGCAACTGATAGATATCCTGCGCGGTAGCATCCGCAAAAATATTGGTACGAACGACCGATGAAGCTTTTTTTTCGGAAGGAGGTATACAACTGGTAAGCCCCCAAATACAAAATCCAATGATGGCAAAAATGCCAATGCGCGTGTAAAACTTCATTAGTGAGTTATTTTCCAGGTGATGGTCTGGTGCTTATTGATTTATTTCATCGCCAAATTGATCCTCTTTACCCGTTCCGGTGTTGGTCGGATCTAAATTCAGCCCTCCCTGGGTATATTGGCTACAATCCAGGATGATACCCAAATCTCCGGGAGGACGGAAAAAACGTTTAGAAGGGTCAAAATTGAGGTCTTTCGCACTTTCCAGTTGCCGGAGAAATTCAACAAAAAACGGTTTGGCCATTCTGGCTCCCTGGCCATAGGTAGAAGAGCGGAAGTGGATCCAACGGTCTTCACCGCCCACCCAGGTGCCCACTACGAGGTTGGGTGTCATGCCCATGAACCATCCATCTACAAAGTCGTTGGTGGTACCGGTTTTGCCACCTACGTCACTTTTGATCCCACTGATGTTGGCCGCGTAGCGCAACAATTCGACCATGACGTAATTGGGGGCAGGCTGGATGGCTTGCTCTTCACGCACCTCTGACTCATAAATGATTTTGCCCGTTTTGTCTTCAATGCGCAGCACTGTAGTTGGACGCACAAAAAGGCCGTTGTTGGCAAACGTAGAAAAAGCGCCCGTCATTTCCATCACACTCAAGTCGGCTGCCCCGAGGCAAATGGCCGGACTTTTGGGTACCCGATACTGGCCATTGGGGTAACGGGTACTGCTGTCGATGCCCATGGCGTGAACAAGGGTGCGGATGGGGGTGGTGCTGTTGAGTTCTTTCACCAGTTTGACCGAAACCGAGTTTTTGGATTTGCGCAGCCCTTCTTTCAAGTTGATCAAGCGCCCGGAGTATTCATTGTTGAAGTTGCGTGGCGTCCAGCGGGTAAACAAATTAAAATCGCCATCACCGGGTTCGATGGTTTGTTGCACGTCATACACGGTGTAACAGGGTGAGAGCCGATTGAGGGCAATGGCCGCTGCGTACACAAATGGCTTGAAAGTAGAACCGACCTGCCGGCTAATGCGGATGTGGTCGTACTGGAAATATTTTGAATTGATGCCACCCACCCAGGCTTTGACGTAGCCACTTTGGGGTTCAACCGCCAAGATGCCCGTTTGTAAAAACATCCGGTGGTATTTGATGGAGTCGAGGGGAGACATCACGGTGTCTTTTTCAAAATTGCGGCCCGGTTCATAAGTGAAAACCTTCATTCTGACCGGACGACGGAAATCGCGGGTCACTACTTCTTGCAGGCTTCTCCATTGGTTGAGTAGTCTGGGAAACTGGGTATGATTCATCACCTTGCGGTATTGAGCAGCCAGAGGGACACCAATGATTTGTTGTTCCACCAATTTTTCCAGGTAGCCTGGTTTGCTATTTTCTTCTTCCATCCGGTCGATTTCACGATCGTCTTCATGAAAGAATCCCTCTCCTGCCATTTCTGATTCAATGCGGCGGGTAATGTCCCCGAGGTAAATGTCGCGAAGCACCTGATAACGGTCGGTTGCTCGTACGCTATTGTCCAGTGCAGCCATACGGGTAGGCACACCAGGGATATTGGCATCCGATCCGCCCTTGTAGGTCCAGGGGTCTTTGCCACGCCATTCGTTCCAAAATGCTTTTTGCAGGCTGGACATGTGTTTGATCATGGCTCGCTCGGCCAGACGCTGTACTTCAGGGTCGATGGTCGTATATACTTTGAGCCCATCGCGGTACAAGTCATAAGGTGTACCATCGGGGTGCTGCAAACATTCTTTGCTGCTCAAGATGGATTTAAGATCCTGGCGCAGTGCTTCGCGGAAATAAGTGGCAATGCCGTCAATATGCGATTTGCGGCGGAAATTGATCCCCAAATCAGACACCCTCACTTCATTGTAACGGGTTTCGGTCAGGGAACCATTTTTGACCATTTGATTCAACACAATCTCCCGGCGCTTTT
Organism: Haliscomenobacter sp.; assembly: GCF_016718685.1. Lineage (GTDB taxonomy): Bacteria > Bacteroidota > Bacteroidia > Chitinophagales > Saprospiraceae > Haliscomenobacter. Next base: position 89,103 of record NZ_JADKCX010000003.1, read on the forward strand.
TGCACAATTCTGGCCGACGCAGCGGGTTGAAGTAAGACGGATTTTGCAGCATACCAATCAGCATGGCTGCCTCATGCAATTCAAGATTTTTGGGGGTTTTGCTGAAATAGGTATCTGCGGCGGCTTTGATGCCGTAGGCATTGTTGACAAATTCAGCCTTATTGAGGTACATCGTGAGGATTTCCTCCTTAGTGTATTTTCTTTCCAAACGCACGGCAATGATCCATTCTTTGAATTTTTGCATGACCCGCGCCAATCCAGAACCCGGTTTTTTGGTAAACAGCAATTTGGCCAACTGCTGGGTAATGGTACTTGCTCCACCGGAGCTGCGATCCTGGAGCATCACGGTTTTGACCATCACCCGCCCCAATGCCTCGAAATCTATCCCCACGTGTTCATAAAAACGTTTGTCTTCAGTAGCAATTAAGGCGTGTACCAGATAAGGCGAAAGCGAATCGTAGGTAATGGGAATGCGGTTTTCAGCAGCAATCACGCCCAATAATTCACCATTGTCCGCCAGGATTTGCGAGGCTTCATCACTACGGGGATTTTCCAATTGTTGCAAGGAGGGCAAATTGGAAAAAGAGAGAAACACAAAAAACAAAAATCCACCGAGCATACCATACAGCGTAATTCGCCACATCCATTTCACAATGCTGAGATGGGTAGGATGGTTTGCTTCACTAAAAAGATAATTGATGATTGCGCGCATAGCAGAAGAATAGATTCGCTCAAAGATACAAATTATTAGACTTGTTGTAACGGGAGACTGCTTGGCTCAAAAATGGCCTTTTTCCTTATTGATCAAGCCTTCAATTGCTGGTAGTACCGCAAACTTTCCGCTATTTCGTCGGCCTGAGCATGACAGTTGATGTGGACCTGGCCTGGGGCTCCGATCAATGAAAAATTGATCTTTTTGCCTTCATTTTTTTTGTCATTCCCCATTAAACGCAAATAGGTGGCAAAATTTTCTTCCTGCATGGCATAATGACCATAAGTAAGGATGAAAAAACTACTGACTTCGGCTAAATCTGCGGCACTCAGGTAGCCCTGTTGCTGCGATAACCAGGCCTCGCAGATCATTCCGATGGCAATGGCTTCGCCGTGCAACAAAGGCTGGTCGGTTTCCAGCGCGAAGCTTTCTACCGCATGCCCGATGGTGTGCCCAAAATTCAGGGCTTTCCGCAGGCCTCGTTCAAAGGGGTCTACTTCAACCACGTGTTTTTTGATGAGTAAGGAGGGCACAATCAAGGCTGGCCAATCCACATCGTCGAGTTGATGGATGTTTTTAATCTTTTCCCACTGCGCGATATCTTGAATCAAGGCATGTTTGATGATTTCTGCAAACCCACTGCGCAGTTCGCGCGCCGAAAGGGTGGCCAAAAAAGCCGGATCAACAAAAACAGCCTGGGGGTTGCAAAAAACACCAACGCTGTTTTTGACCATTCCAAAATCGATGCCCAATTTGCCGCCAATGGAAGCGTCAACCTGCGAAAGCAGGGTAGTGGGGACTTGCACAAAATCAACCCCACGTTTGTAGGTGCTGGCGCAAAAACCGCCCATGTCGCCAATCACCCCACCGCCGAGGTTGATGACCAGGGCCTGACGATCCACCCCCACATCCAGCATCTGTTGCCAAATTTGTTGACAAGTCCCAATGTGTTTGTATTGCTCACCTGCGGGAATGTTGATCAGACTGAATGCCTGTCCCTCCAAGGCCTTGGCCAAGTGGGGCAAGCAGTGTTTTTCGGTGTTTTCATCAGCAATGACCAGGATTTGATGGTATTTTTTTTGCTCCAGGAATAGTTTCCACCCGGTTTCAATGGGGCCTACGTAAATGTTGTAGTCGCTGAGCGCTATCGTTTGCATGGACTAGTGAGATTTGAAAAATAAAAGTAGATGTTTCTGGAATTATCCGGGTATTGGGGGAGTTTTTTTCTCTGACAAACCATTCTTGTACAAAAATCTCTCTTGGTGATTTACAGCATCATGCTCATTTGAAGGAATTAGGACTACATTCAGCACCTTCCACAACTAACAATTATACCCACAATTACTTTTCCACACCCTAGATTTTCCGCCATAAAACTCCTAGCTTTGTCTTCCGTCCACATGATGAGGCGGAAGAGGTAAATCCAGAGGTAAATTGTTATGGCAGACTCCAAAGACCCTTCGATCAAAAAAAATATGGGACTCACCGGCCGCAAACCCCGCCCCAAAGGCGAGGACTTGTCGAGCTTTGTCTTTGGTAAAGTGCCCCCTCAGGCCATACCGCTCGAAGAAGCCGTATTGGGCGCTTTGATGATCGATAAGGATGCCCTTACCTCGGTACTTGACATTTTACAAGCGGATAGTTTTTACCTGGATGCTCACCAGTTGATCTACAAGGCGATGCTGCGCCTGTTTGAGCGCTCTCAACCCATCGACCTGCTTACGGTTACCGAGGAACTGAAAAAAACGGCTCACCTGGAAGCCATCGGCGGACCGTACTACCTGGTAGAATTGACCAATAAAGTAGCCTCCTCCGCCAACATTGAATACCATGGGCGACTCATTGCCCAAAAATTCATCCAGCGGGAATTGATCCGGGTGTCCAACGACATCATCCGCAACGCTTACGAGGATACCACCGATGTATTCGATTTGCTGGATGACGCGGAGCAAGGCTTGTTTTCCATTGCGGAAAAAAACATGAGCCGCAGCTACGATACCATGAGTTCATTGGCCGCCAAGGCCCTCAAGCAGATTGAAGAACTAAAAGGCAAGGAGGACGGCTTGACGGGGGTACCCACCGGATTCCACGATCTGGATCGCCTCACTTCCGGCTGGCAGCCTTCCGATTTGATCATCATGGCGGCTCGCCCCGGTATGGGTAAAACTTCTTTGGTGCTTTCCCTGGCCAAAAATGCGGCGGTAGAATACGGCAAAGGGGTAGCCGTTTTTTCTTTGGAAATGGCTTCCATTCAGTTGGCACAACGTCTGATCTCGATGGAATCGGAAGTGCCCCTGCAAAAAATGCGCAACGGGCAATTGGAAGAAGACGAATGGAAACGCCTCAAGGAAGCCATCGAACGCATCAGCGACGCGCCCGTGTACATCGACGATACACCAGGCATCAACATCTTTGAATTGCGCGCCAAGTGCCGACGCATGAAAATGCAATACGACATCCAGCTCATCATCATCGACTACTTGCAGCTCATGAGTGGCGGCGGCGAGGCGGGCAAGGGCAACCGTGAACAGGAGGTGTCGGCCATCTCGCGGGCACTCAAGGGCTTGGCCAAAGAGCTGAGTGTGCCGGTGATTGCCCTCTCACAGTTGAGCCGGGCGGTGGAAGTGCGGGGCGGGAGTAAAAGACCGCAGTTGTCAGACTTGCGTGAATCGGGATCAATTGAGCAAGATGCTGATATGGTGACATTTATATATAGGCCAGAATATTATCAAATCCTCGAAGACGAACAAGGCCAATCCCTCAAAGGCATCGCCGAAATCATCATTGCCAAAAACCGCCACGGTGCCCAAGACACGGTGCGACTGAAATTTACGGGTGAATTTGCACGCTTCAGCAACCTGGATGACCCCGATTTTGGGAGCTTCCCCAGCGATGTGTTTAGCAATCCCTTGCCGGGCAACATCATTACCATGCCTTCACGTTTCAACGACGAGGAGGACATTCCGTTTTAATTTCGTTTAGGCTTTCACTTTTCTTGCAGGACAAAATACCCCTTTCGTGGACAAAGCTCCCCGGATGGCATATCCTTTTTGTGGCTCGTTCATAGACCTTCTACATTTGACTCAGCTTTGAAGGCGATTCACAATGCATTCAAAAACCTATGTACTGCATTGAAACCGAAAATTTAAGCCATCAATTCGCCTCCGGAAAAAACATCCTGGACAACATCACTCTTCAGGTGCCCTCCGGCAGCATTTACGGTTTTTTGGGTCCGAATGGAGCGGGCAAAACCACCACGCTGCGCCTGATTCTTGGCTTGCTGAAAAAACAAAGTGGGCGCATCAGTATTTTTGGGCAAACCTTTGAGAAAAACCGGGTGGGGATACTCCGCAAGTTGGGTTCCTTGATCGAAACCCCTTCCTTGTACGGGCATCTGACCGCTGCAGAAAACTTACTCTTGCTGCAAAAAATCTACCAATGCCCCAAAACCCGGATACCGGAGGTATTGGAACTGGTCGGGTTATCTGATACCGCGCATAAAAAAGTAAGCCAGTTTTCGCTGGGTATGAAGCAACGCCTGAGTATTGCCGTGGCCCTGCTCAACCAGCCAGAATTGCTCATCCTCGACGAACCCACCAACGGCCTCGACCCCAATGGCATCATCGAAATGCGGGAGTTGTTCAAACGCCTGAACCAGGAACAGGGCATTACGATCCTCATTTCCAGCCACCTCTTAGGCGAAATCGAAAAACTGGTGAGCCACGTGGGCATCATCCACAAAGGGCAGCTGCTTTTTGAAGGAACTTTACAAGACCTGATCCAAAAACAGCAGGAAAGCTCCAGCTTGAAACTCAGCACCAATGACAATGCCCGTGCGTTGCAAGTCCTGCAAAGCATTTACCCTGAAGCTCAACAGCAAAACGGTAAGTTGGCACTTCCACCCCTGGCGAATGCCGAAATCGCGGCAGTAAACCGCCAACTGCTACAACATGGCCTGGAGGTGTATCATCTGGCCATTGAGCAGAACGACCTGGAAAGTATTTTTATGGAACTGGTTAAAAATTAAACTGATGAACGCAACACTCTTGTATAGCATCCAGAGCGAATGGATGAAAACCAAACGCAGCGCGGCTTTTTGGCTGGTGCTCCTGGGGGGCTTTTTTACCCCAGCTATTTTGTGTCTGATTTATATGGTGTACATTGAAAAAGTGGCCCCAGCCTATGCTGAACCAAAATTTTGGATCAAGTGGTACCTCAATGGTTGGGAATCGATGGCCTACCTGTTGTTGCCCATGGGCATTGTATTGGCTACCAGCCTGATTGCCCAGTTGGAATACAAAAACAACGCCTGGAAGCAGGTGCTCACCACCCCGCAAAGCCTCAGCACCGTTTTTGTTGCCAAGTACACGGTAGTTTTGTTCATGATGTTTCAGTTGTTTGTCCTGTTTACCATCGGCATGTATTTTGCGGGGGCGATCCCCGCCTGGTATTATGGACATGTACCTTATCCTAAAGGTCCGTTCCCCTGGCACAGAATTGTACAAATGAGCACCTCTTTTTACATCACTTCTTTGCCCATCCTGGCTTTGCAGTATTTTTTGAGCATTTATTTCAAAAATTTTATGGTATCCCTGGGGCAGGGATTCTGATGGTCACCGCAGCCATTACTGCATTATCCTGGCGCTATGTTTACCTGGTGCCCTATTCGTATGGCGGGGTCCATTTTATGCAATTGCAAGGTAGAATGCGTTTCAAAAGCAATGTCATGGACATTCACTATCTGGCTTTGATTTACTTCGCAGGATTTACCTTGCTGGCCTATTTGCTGTATCTTACCAAAAAAGAAAAAGGATAAAAGTAGTTGAAGGGTTGAAAAGTTGAAGGGTTGAAGAGAAGTTCAAAAGTTTGATAGTGTGAAAGACCAATTGTCTTATCAACTAAAAACCTTTTGAACTTCTTCAACATTTCAACCCTTCAACATTTCAACTTTTAAAAAAAGGATAAATGCGCAAGTCCGTCGTCGCTTTGTTGCATGTGGGGTATTGGTTCCTGTACGTATTGCTGTGGTCGGTGATCATTCTGTTGATTGCCGCTTCTTCCCGTGAAGGCAACAACAGCCCTTTACAAACCTGGCGTTTCGTTTTTTTCATTGGTTCTTTTGGGCTTGTTCCGGCACTATGTGGTTTTTACACGTACTACCTCTGGCTATTTGGTCGCTTTTTGTTGCAAAGGAAAATTGTGGGACTTTTCAGCGTAGGCTTGCTCAGTGCAGTGGGCTGCGGGATATTGAGTGCGGCAATTATCGGCCTGTTGTTTCCCGATTTTTCTTTTTTCAATGAGGGCTTACGCTCGGCAACACCGGTTACGGCGGTGATGGCTATCCTGGCGCTGTTGAATGGCGGCATGGGGCTGGTCATTAAGGGGTTCATCACCTGGTTCAATGAGCTAAAACTCAAAGAAACCTTGGCCCAAAAGAACTTTGCCATGGAATTGGCGCTGGTGAAGTCCCAAATCAACCCCCATTTTTTGTTCAATACCCTCAACAACATTGATGTGTTGATCGGCAAAGATGCAGCGCGGGCTTCGACTTACCTCAACAAGTTGTCGGACATCATGCGCTTCATGTTGTACGAAACCAAAACGGAAAAAATTCCCTTGTCCAAAGAGCTGGAGTACATCGAAAAATACGTCGATTTGCAACGCATCCGCACCGCCACGCCCAATTATGTGGAGTACCTTGTGGAAGGAGAAGTACACGATCGCTTGATTGAACCCATGTTGTTCATTCCGCTGGTAGAGAATGCTTTTAAACACTCCGCGCTGCGCGAAAAGGAAAACGCCATTCAAATTCGGATTGCAATTACCGAAGACCAGCTGGTTTTTGACTGTACCAACAAATACAAGGAAGGTGCCCAACACCCTCAGGAATACGGAGGTTTGGGCATTACGTTGATCGAAAAAAGATTGTTGGCGCTTTATCCGAAAAAACACCACTTGGAAATCTCAAAAAATGGCGATACTTACCACGTGAAATTAACGCTGCAGCAGTTATGGAAATCCCTTGCATCATAGTTGAAGACGAACCCTTGGCCCTGGAACGCACCATGAACTACGTGCAAAAATTGCCTTTCCTGCACTTGAAAGCAAGTTTTGACAATGCCGTGGATGCCCTGGTTTTTTTGCAGTCCAACCAGATCGACCTGATCTTTTTGGATATCAACCTAGGGGAATTATCGGGTATTCGTTTGTTGGAAACCTCCCATATTTCCAGTCAGGTCATCATTACCACCGCCTATCCCGATTATGCGATTAAGGGTTTTGACTTGAGTGTAACCGATTATTTACTGAAACCTTTCCCTTTTGAGCGCTTTGTACAAGCAGTGGATAAGGTGCGCAACAACCTAGAAAAAACCGAAATCCTGCCGGATAAAAAATTCATTTTTGTCAAAACCGAATACCGCCTGGAAAAGGTCATGCTGGATGAGATTTTGTACATCGAAGGCATGCGCGACTACCGCTGTATTTATACGCTGAGCAAACGCATTATGACTTTGCAAACTTTTGGTGACCTGGAGCGTGAAATTCCAAGTCACTTGATTTGTCGCGTTCACAAATCCTATATGGTGGCAATTGATAAAATTGAGTCGATTGAAAAGGAGGTGATCAAGATTGGGGAGAAGTATGTGCCGGTTTCGGAGACGTATAAGAAGGGGTTTTGGAAGGTGATTGGGGGGTAGGTGACATTCATTTCTTTTTAAGAAAGAATCTCCTGCAAAATCTGATGCGAATGAATCTCCGGCAAGTGTTCCAAATGTAGTCGATAATAATCCAATAACTTATTCAATAGTTGCCGGCGTTGGCCATTGGCCAGTCGCAGGTTGTGGCAATCCGCATAATTTGTTTGCAGCAGCGCGTAGAATGCTTTGCTGAGTTCAAAGTCCAGACAATACCCGGCGCTGGGCAATGTATCGGCAAACACACCCTCCTGCAGGTCAAAAACGGGGGTATCTACACTTAAGTCCCCGCCAGGCATAAAGCCCAAAAAACCACTCATTTCTACCAAAAAATGCAAATGGGCATTGGCAACCGGGTATTGGGTTTGATCCAGAAACAAAAAGGTATTGTACAAAAAGGCGAACAACGCCGGATGCGCTTCTGCTTCCCGAATCGTTTTGCGTGCAACCTCCGTGATAAAGGTGCCCACTGCACTTTTGCGTACATCAAAAGGGATGGCGCGGTACACAAAAGCGGACTTGATTTCCTTGATGCGATTGAGGCCACGGTCTTCACGTACGCCAGCGACCAGATCGACCAGGGTCATGACCTGGAAGATGCTGGCATTTTGTTTGGATTTTTGGCTCCGCACCCCATTGACAAAGTAGCTTTGCAACCCTTTTGCCTCGGTATAGATGTCTACAATCAGACTGCTTTCGGAATATTTAAAGGCTCGGAAAACGATACCACGGGTTTCGATCAGCATTCGGCGACGTATTTTGCACGCTTAAAAACACCACTTTATCGGCAAATGTTAAAGTTTATCTAAAGTTTCAAGAAAGTTATCGATTTCTACTTGACTCTGCCATCCTTTTAGAGATAATTTTGTCCTTGCTAGGAAAAATAATTCAATTTTTTCTACCCGACTTTAAAACCTATTGTCATGAAAACCCTGTTCTCTGCTCTGCTGTTTGTTTGTTTCCTGAACGCCTCCTTTGCAGGCGTACTTTCTGTTGAACAACTGCGCAACACTTTAATCACCAATACCTGGCGTGAGACCGATACAAAGGAATGGACCGGATTTGGCCTAATGATGGAATTTCACGACAATAGCGTGGCCACCGTCATTAGCAATACCCATGCCGAGTGGCCTGCAATGGCTCGCTACAACTGGAGCGTTGACCTCCAACGTGAAAACCCCGTTATTACCTTTCGGGATTATTCAGGGCTTAGCTACCGCTACACTGCCGTGCAAACCCCAAGAGGTTTGGATCTCTTGCCTTTTGATGCTGAAATGCGCCCGGTCATCCATTTGAGCTACGGCAATCGGGTGACCACCGCACAATGGAGCAAAACCCAACAAACCTTATTTGGTGCCTGGGAAAACACGGTAGCAGCTACCAACGCTGACAGCCAAATCCCCCAGCTTCGCTTCAATAGTGACGGTACCTATGCTTTTTTAATCGGGCTGAGCAATAAAGCTGCGATGGAAAGAGAAACGGGTCGCTGGATGTTGTCTAAATGTAGTGACTTCATCATTTTGATGCCTCACGACAGCGACACCCTGGAATATGCCAAAATTCGCCTCATCAGCGCCGATGAAATGGTGGTAGAACAGCTGGTGGTCACCAAAGGCAGCCTAGTGGTGAATCAGGAGATCAAAAATATGTTTTTTAATAAGCTGTAATTAGTTAGAAAGTTTGAGGTTGAAGAGTTGGAAAGGGTTCGAACGGTTGTACTTACTTTCAACTCTTCAACCCTAATCTTTTCAACTCTTCAACCCTAAACTTTTCAACTCTTCAACCCTAAACACTTCAACTCCTAAAAGTCCAACCCAAACGACAAATACAACTTTGGCTTCTGTATTCTTTGGGTTTCAATTCCCCAGGCATAATCCGCCCGGATGAAATAGCCAAAAAGGGTCGTTCTGCCCCGAAGCCATAGCCTGCCACCAGTGGATCCCGGAAATAATTGACCGTAGTGGTAATAAAAGGTCCATCCGGAAACTTGGTCGTATTCAGTGGGTTGTCATCGCGATAAGGCGTTTTTCCTTCCCATGCTGTACCAATGTCAAAGAAGCCCAATACCTGGAAATTTTTAAATAACGGCGATTGAATCCGGCGAGAAAAATAGCGGAAAAGCGGAATGCGCAATTCTGTATTGACCAAAGCAAAAGAGCTGCCGTTGCGAATGTTGATGGGGAATCCCCGCAAATTTGCCGCCAGGGTTTGGAAAGCAAAATTACCGCTAGGCACAGGAATATCGTTGTTCTGCTGCGGGAAAAGCCAATTGTCCATTCCCCCCAGAAAATAAAGGATGCGCTCAGAACCGAAAGAAGTTGCTGCAGAAAACGTCCCGCCAAGATGGAATGCCGCAAAATGCGCTGATAATGCCGGAAATCAGCGGCTAAAACCGTCATGAAACCTTTGTTGAAATTGATGTCAAAATTGGCCTCGTCACCTACCGAAAATTTCTTTTGCATCTCAACAAAAGCCCGATAACGGGTACCCGTACGCAAATTCATGGCGATGTCAACCGTGTTGTCAAACACATATTCCAGGCGTAAGCCCAGGCGCTGACTCGTTTGGTCGGGGACATTGTAAGTGGCCCGATCGGTGGCCAGTTGAACCATGCGATCCCGGCGCAAGGTCGTGGTAGCACGGATGCTGCGGAAGACATCGAGTGGATACTTCACCCCGTATTGTCCGAGTAAGATGTTGTATTCACGGCGGCGCGGCACCAGCGTTGGACTGTCGTCATTAAATCGGGTATTGCGCATGTAGACCGCGTAAGTTTGATCCAGGCGGTGCTTTTTGTTTTGGAAGGTGACGAAATATTCGGCACCATTAAAAGTGGTCGGAATGCGGATGCCTCCTTCAAACTCGTAGTCCTCAAAGAGGTCTTTTACGTTGGCTTTGAGTAAAATTCCTGGTGGAGGTGGTTGAAAACCATCGGGATTAGCCGCTGTGCTTTCCATGCCTTCAAACAGCAGTGAATTGTCCATTTGTGAGGTCACAAAATCCGAACGGAACTGCAAGCGGTAAGGAATGGCCCGCGTTGGATTGAGGATGTACAGTTTGCGGTTGGTGGCCATCTGCAACGGGAAGCTCAATCCATTGACAGGGGCAAGTGTTTCGCTGGGCCTTGCCGGGGTAGGAGCCACTGCTATTGCGGGCTTGGTTTCTTCCGCGGGTTTTTCGATCAGCAGTGTTGCTGATTTGGGATTGTCAAATTCGCTTTGGAACAAATAGGGTTCTTCTTTGACCTGAACTACCGGAGTCGTATCTTTTTTAGGCTGAGGCGGAAGTGGCAACAATTCGCTCACTTCATACACTTTGGCATTTACCGCTGGAGGAGTATTGGGCGTCCGGTTGTTCTGTAGGGGCATCCCCGACACTTTCGAGGTATCTTTTACATAAATCAACTGCTCGATTTGTTTTTCACGCCCCCGAAAGAAAGTTGTAGCAGGATCACTAGAGTTGCTTGGACTCAGTCGATTGATGTAAAAAGAGCGGCGCCCCAAGGCTCCATAAGTTTCAACCAGTTTGCCGCTCAATGGCGCGCTGTGTTGCTGGCTCAGGTGATAAGGCAAATTGGTTTCTACGTGCGTAACGGCGCGTTCCCGAATTACGGGTCGAACCTGTACAGAGTCAATTTGGGTAGAATCCAGTTTGGCAATGGAAGAATCCATTGGCCAGACCAATTCGGCTCCGTCCTTCATAAAAATATGCTGCTGGTATTCCCGGATGTAATCTTCCAAAAAGCCCGACTCGCGGTTGTAAATCCCGTGACGGTCGCTGAGGTAAGAAAAATAAGTACTGTCTACACCCATCGGATAACGCTCACTGGCCAGCGGGGTATTGGTTACGCGTACCAATTCCCGAATCTCTCCTTTGAGGTCATAATAAAAGACATCCAATGAACCAACGGGTAAAATGCTGTCCGGCTTGATCGGGCGAAGAAAAATATCGGGTCGATTGGAGGTAAACAAGATCCCCTTGCGGTTGCGCACATTGACCACTGTGGCATCCAGATCGTCGTAGATATCCGCCGTAATGCGTTGGCTTTGACGGGTACGTGGAGTATAAATAAAGATATCGGATTGTCCGCTGACTTCGGCAGAGAACACCAAACTGAAATTGTCTACGTAGTCAAGGCTGTACACCCTTTGGTACTGCTCAGAAAGCAACTCAGTGGTCATTTTCTTTTTAAACACATCGTAGGTCGCCAATCTGAGGTTGTCGCGGCGCTCGTATAACAGAGTCAATTGTTGCCCAGTTGGGCTCCAGGCTACGAGGGGGTACGTAAAGTCGGTCGCCTGCAAGGCATTCCGGTAACCCTCCCGAAAGATTTTGGTCTTTTTTTTCTGCTGCAAATCGTACAAATAGACCGAAGTACGCCCCAGGTCATTGAGTACATACACTACTTTATTGCCATCAGGACTGAGTTTGAGTTGGGTGAGCGGGAGTTGTTCTTTGCGTTTTTTGAGGGTAACCGTTTGGGTGGATTGGGGGATTTGCCGGCCTTTGATGTCGCTTTCGTAACGGCTGCGGTAAAACTGTTCCCATTCTTGCACCACCGATTGAAAGGACTGGTCCATGACGTACAAAAATCCACTTTCTACACTGCGGTTGATGCGAGTGAGGTACAAGAGGTTGGAGACCGCCGGGCGACCGTATTTTTCGCTGATGAAATACCACATGGATTGACCTGCCAAACGGGGGAAATCATCGGCAAAACGTTCAAAACGTTTGTAGCGCCGACTGAGCAGGATGTTGCGCAATTCGTTGTCGCGCTCCACATTCCAGGTTTGTCCGGCGTAGGCCACCAAGCCTTCTTTGAACCAGTTGGGCAAATTGAGCATCACCGCGTTTTGTACAATCTCCTGGATGTTTGCGCCAAAAAGCATGGTATTCAGGTATACTGCGGCGATGCCTTCGCGTACTTGTTCGCGCAGGTGCTGGTGATTGCCATCAAAATAAACGAAGATGGTGGTACCGGATACCTTGGTTTGGTTGTTGCTGCTGACGAACAGATCTTCCGAACCAATATTGCTCTGCTTCACATCGGTGGCATCGGCATACACGATGATTTGCAATTTCTCGTTCATGCGGTGCTCCAGCAAGGCCTGGATTTCGTCAAAATCGTACTCCGCCATCTGCACCACTTTATGTGCTGCACTGCGCGATTTACCATAATAATAAACAAAGAAATTGTCGCTTTCGTATTGCGACCATTCATCAAAGTCTTTATGGTACTGAACTCGATTTTTTCCAAATTTCACTTGGTTGCTGCTCTGAGCAATAGCTTCTGCACTGCACAAGCATATTCCAATGAGAAACAAGAGGTAAAGACGTCCTGTCATACTGGTTTTTTTTCTCTAATTAGGACAGATTATCGTTATGAAGTGTTCAATTTGTGCACCAAAAATCAAGCTCTAAAAATTATTCTCCACAATTCTCCATAACATACCTCTCAAATTAGCCATTTTTGTGGAATTGTACAATCAAAACGCAAAAAAGCATGGCAAATGTTCTCCAGCTTACGTTCAATCCTTTTCAGGAGAACACTTATCTGGTCTATGATGATACGAAGGAATGTCTGGTTTTAGATCCCGGCTGTTTGTTTCCGGATGAAAAAGCCGAACTACAGGAAGCAATCAACCACCTGGGTTTGCGCCCGGTGCGCCTGATCAATACGCATTGTCACATCGACCACATTCTGGGCAATCGCTTCATCGCCGATACTTATGGTTTGGTCTTGGAAGCCCACCAAGGGGAGCAAGTGGTGCTGGAAAGTGGGGTGCAGGTGGCGTCAATGTACCAAATACCGTACCCCGAACCTTCTCCCGCCATCGGCAAATTCATCAATGCCGGCGATGTGATCCAATTTGGCGAAACGAGCCTGAAGGCGATCTTCACTCCGGGCCATTCTCCAGCCAGCCTTTCTTTTTATTGTGAAAAAGACCGCTTCCTCATCGCGGGAGATGTGTTGTTCAAAAACAGCATTGGTCGATACGACCTGCCCGGTGGCAATTTCAATACCTTGATGAAAAGCATCCGCGAAAAGCTGATGATTTTGCCCGACGAAGTGAAGGTGTATTCCGGGCATGGGCCAGCCACGACCATCGGTGAGGAACGGAGAAATAATCCTTTTTTGGTGGAGTAAAGCCATAAACCAAAGCAACATGCATCAGTCCTTTCACCTTTTTGCACTTTTACTGTTCGCAACGGCAATCCAGGCCCAAACCTCCTGGCCAGTGCTCAAACACTACGACCAGGATCATCTCTTGAACATTGCCCTTCCTTTGGGTGGGATTGGCACGGGAACCGTATCTTTGGGTGGGCGCGGGGAATTGCGTGACTGGGAGATTATGAACAAACCCGGCAAAAAATTCAGCACCATTACGGATGGCAATCAGGCACCATTTTTTGCAGTATACGTCAAGCCAACCGGGAAACCCGCCCAAAGCAAAGCGCTCCTTGGGCCTTTCCATCCCAGCGAATACCAGCATTATGAGGGCCGCCCAGTTAATCACCACGGCATGCCCCGCTTTTCAGCAGCTTCTTTTGATGCCGCCTATCCATTCGGACAAGTCAACCTCAGCGATGATGTTTTGCCCATTTCTGTAAAAATAAAAGGGTTTAACCCGCTGATTCCAGGTGATGTGGCGGCGAGTAGTATTCCTCTGGCCATCCTCAAATACGAAGTAACGAACAACACCGATGCCCCCTTGGACGTAGCCATATGTGGCACCATGCGGAATTTCATCGGTATCGATGGCAGCAAACAAAGCAAAAACTGGAAAGGGGATCTGGTGTACCTCGGTGCCAAAAACAACCAAAATGAATACCGGGAAAGTTCGGCTTTAAAAGGAATATTCATGTCCAGCCAGGGTGTGGACAATCAGGATCCCGCTTGGGGGACTATTGCGCTGAGTACGGCAGAGCGCGAATTGGTCAGCTTTCGCCGATCGTCCACACCCAATGATTGGGAAAACTCAATTCTTGATTTTTGGGATGATTTTAGTGCCGATGGGGTACTGAGCGACAAAGACAAACTGGTGGATGACAACCCCATGGCTTCTTTGGCGGTTAAAAAAACGATTCCGGCACGCAGCAGTCAAACCTTTACTTTTTACATCAGCTGGCATTTCCCCAATCGCCTCGACTGGAACAACGCCTGGTCTTTTGGCTATCGTGGCAAAATCATTGGTAATCATTACACCACCGAGTACAAAGATGCCTGGGAAGTAATCGAAAAAGAATCCCCACGCCTGGCGAGTCTGGAGGCTCAAACCCTCAATTTTGTCCATACTTTTGTCAAAAGCGATCTGCCTGAGGTGGTCAAAGAAGCGGCCTTGTTCAATCTTTCTACCTTGCGTTCCCAAACCGTTTTTCGCCTTCCTTCGGGGCATTTGATGGGCTGGGAAGGGGTGATGAATGAAGCTGGATCCTGTTACGGCAACTGTACCCACGTGTGGAATTACGAAAATGCTACCGCCTTCCTTTTTGGAGACCTGGCCAAGTCTATGCGGGAAGTGGAGATGGTGTACGGCAGTAAGGACGACGGTAAGATGATGAACCGGGTAAGCCTGCCCCTGGAAAGCAACCGTAACATCGACCATGTGGCTGCCGCCGACGGGCAAATGGGTTCAGTCATGCGCTTCTACCGCGAATGGAAACTGTCGGGCGACAATGAATGGCTGAAAAAACATTGGACCAGAGTCAAGGCCGCCATGTCGTATGCCTGGGTACCCGGGGGCTGGGATGCCAATCAGGATGGCGTGCAGGAAGGAAAGCAACACAATACCATGGACGTCGATTATTACGGCCCCAATCCCCAAATGCAGTTCTGGTATTTTGGCGCACTCAAAGCCAGCGCTGCCATGGCCCGGGCCATGAACGACCCCGTTTTTGCCAAACAATGTGAACAGGTGTTGGCCAAAGGCAGCACATGGGTGGATGAAAACCTCTTCAATGGCGAATACTACGAGCATAAAATTACCGACCCCAAAACCTTCCAGTTTCTCGACCGTAGCAACCCCACAACGGCAATTCCCAATTTTCAACTCGGCGAAGGCTGCTTACTGGATCAGGTGGTAGGGCAATACATGGCCCATGTTTGTGGCCTGGGTTATTTGGCCAAAAAAGAAAACATCCAAACGGCTTTACAAACCGTGATGAAATACAATTTTGTCCCCCGCTTCGACAATGTGTTCAACAACATGCGTTCCTACGTGATGGACAAAGAATCGGGGCTGATCATGGCCAGCTGGCCCAAAGGCCGCCTCAAAGTGCCCTTTCCGTACTTTGCAGAATCTATGTCGGGCTTTGAATATGCAGCGGCCATTGGCATGTTGTACGAAGGCCAAACCGAGGCGGGCCTACAATGCATCCAAAGCATCCGCGATCGGTTTGACGGTGAAAAACGCAATCCTTTTGACGAACCCGAATGTGGCCACCATTACGCCCGGGCTATGGCTAGTTGGTCGGCAGTATTGGCCTTGAGTGGTTTTCAGTACTCCGGAGTAGAAAAATCAATGGCCTTCGGAGCTCAGGCAGGTGAATTTTTTTGGTCAAACGGCTACGCCTGGGGCAAGGTCAAGATTCAACAAAACGGCCAGCGCAGCAATGTAGAACTGATTGTGCAGCATGGTGAGTTGGAACTAAATTCATTCAGCCTGAAGGATCATCCAACTCAGGTATTTAAAAGAACAACGAAGCTCAAAGCTGGTGAAAACTTGCAGCTGACTTTGTAATGCCTGGCGCCTATGCTCATACTCAACAACGAACAAATTTCCTCCTTGCTCAGCCTGGAGGAAATCACCGCTGCCGTCGAAGCCGCAATGGTGGCCTACGAAAACCAAACCAGCAGCGTACCCAAACGGATGCACCTCGACCATGGGGAGAATACCCTCTTGTGTATGCCCTCTTTTGGAGGTGGTTACTTTGCGACCAAGCTGGTTTCAGTCGTGCCCGGCAATAAAAACAAATCCCTGCCCGTAACCAACGGAGCCCTGTTGCTCAACGATGCCGAAACTAGCCTGCCTCTGGCTTTGATGAACGCCGCCAAGTTGACCGCCTTACGCACGGGCGCACTGGGTGCGGTAGGTATCCGGTACATGACACCTGAAAACGTCGATTCTATCGGTTTGATTGGCACGGGAGTTCAAGGCCTACATCAGGCGATTTTTGCCTGTAGCGTGCGGCCCATTCAAACCATCTACAGCTTGTATCGGCAAGCAGAGGGATTCGAAAAATTGCGGCATTTTGTACAGCAACATTACCCGGCAGTAAAGGTGGTAGCCTGCAAAACGGCTGAAGAATTATTGGAAAAAACCGAGGTGCTAATTGCGGCAACCACCTCAGCTAGCCCCGTCTTGCCCAACGATGCTGCACTTTTGCGCGGCAAACACTTCATCAGCATTGGTTCTTACAAGCCCAATATGCAGGAGTTGCCCGCTGCGGTGTACCAATTGGCGGGTCAACTGGCCATCGACTCTGAATTTGCCCGGCACGAAACCGGGGACATCATCAATGCAGTAGAGCGGGGCTGGGTACTTGCCGAAAATGTGTACACCATCGGCAAACTCATCACTGGAGCACGGCAGATTGATGTACACCAGACCACGGCGTACAAATCGGCGGGCATGGCCTTGTATGACTTGTTTACGGCGCGGGCCTTGTATCAGAAAGCTGTGGAGACTGGTATTGGCGTGGAAGTAGCGTTGTGAAATTTTTGTAAATGTTCTACACCCCGACGAAGTCGGGGCGCTAAACATTTACGAATTCTTTTGAGAAATGATCGATCTTTCTATGCTGGATTCCTCCGCTTGATGGGTATCCAGATTTCTTCCTCTGAGCTTGGATCGTTGTTTTTGTACTTGGGACCCAGCAATTCAAAATGTTCGCGATGGTCCAGGGTGTATTCCGAATTGGGCAACCATTCATCAAAGATGAACTGAAAGGTTTTTTGAAAAGCGCTGGCTGGTCCTTGATGGAGAAAGACCGCGTACAATCCCCCCGCCAAAATATGGGCTTCCATACCCTCCGGCACCACCTCAAAGCTGGATACTTCCACCGCCGCCCATTTTTGAAAGGTGGCATCGGTTTTGAAACTCGGAGGACTTTCAAAGATTTGCATGGAATACAAATCGATACCAATTTTGTGCAAAATGTCTTTTCGGTAGGGCATAAAGCTTCCCCATAGCTCAGCGGTAATGTCGTTTAAAAAGCTCATTTTTAGGCGCTTGCCGATGAGTTTTTTGGAGGGGAGGGTTTCTATTTTTGGGTACATTCTTTAAGGTATTGGATTCGATTTGTAGGGTTGAACCATCGGAGATAATTCCAAATATGAGGTTATATTTGGAATTATCTACCCAAAAAGGTACATAATTCCAAATATAAAGCCTAATCGTCCAAAATCTCATTCCTTTTGACCAAGCCCTACACCACTAAAAAAAGCCCAATTAACGGTCCGCTAATTGGGCTTTTCAGTGCAGGAACCTTATCCAAATAGGCTCAATTTTTTATGGTCATGAAGCTTCCACACTCCGGTGTCGGGCAACATGAACAACTTCCTCCTGCTCCGTGGGCAAAAAATCGACATTGATGATCTCGTTTTTTTGCAAAAACAGCAAAATTCCTCGCACCGTCTCTTCCAGCGTAGGATCGAGCCTTCCAACCGGAGAGGCATTTCGACCATTCCGGTAATTGCTGTTGTCGTAGAGTTTGAACTCCATTGCGGAAATATTCTCCACCGAGCGCACCAAAAAGTCGAGTAGCGGGAAAAGCAAGTCGCCTTTGGTACAACGATCAATGATCACGGGTACAAACTCCTTGAGTTTGAATATCTCAAACTTCGTTCCGGTCAGTTTGGTAATGATGTCGGTGATGTCGCCCATGTTGGCGTATTCATCACGGGTGACGTGGAAAGTCCGGTTGATGGTTTCTGGCAGGTTAGAGATCGCCACAATGTTGCTGGCGGCCATGTCGGCGGGAGAAAAGCTGATCTGATTCTGCGCATCTACCCCGATGCCATTGTTTACCATAAAAGCGATCAAACGAATCGAGATGTCAAAATTATGCCCTCCTCCGTTGATGGAAGGCGTGATCAGCGCCGGGCGGAAAATCCGCCCTTGGAGGCCACGGCTCATCGCGTCTTTGACAATCTGCTCGGATACCCACTTGGTTTGGCTGTACCCAAAATCGAGGAGGTTGATGTTGTCGTTGGAGTCGGTTTCGTAAAGCACGTCTTTCACTGCCCAACCAAAGATAAACGTGGTGGAAATGTGGTTGAAAATTTTGGGCGTGCCGTCAAAGGCCAATTTGAGGATTTCATTGGTGCCGATGACGTTGACATTCCGCATTTTATCGTAATTGAACAGGTAGTTGACGGTCGCGCCGTTGTGGTAAATCTCCTGCACCTGGTTGGCCAGGAAATCCCATTTGTCGCGGCTCAGGCCTAGTTGGTGCTGCCCAAGGTCGCCACATACCGGAATGACCCGCTGCTTGAACAAAACTGTGAGCTGCGGTGTCAGGGGCTCTACGGAATCCATGGCAGCCAGCAGGCGTTCCATGCCCTGTTCTTCATTGGCAGCCCGAATGAGTACGTATACCCGTTGGTCGGTTTGTTCGAGGATGCTTTTTAGGATAAACGGCCCAAAGAAACCTGTACCACCAGTGAGCAGTACATCGGTCGCTTTATGGTGCTTCGGATAAACTGGAGCAACAGGGTCAAAGGTGAGCTGCGTATCGCTCAACATCATTTTTTGCTCCAGCGCGGTGTGTTCTTTTTGCAGCCTGCCAATCATGTTTTTCAAACGCAAAATGGCCAGCGCAGAGGCATTGTCAAATTGATTCACCAGTTCAAACAACTCCGAAATGGAGATTTCCTGAATCAGTCGGATGTCAATTTGTTTGGACAATTCATCAGCACCTTTGTCTTTAAGCAGTTCCTTGATGTCGTGCAAAAGTACAGCAAGGTCAATGGATTCCAATCCGGCTTTGCCCAGGGAGTAAGTTTCATTGCCCTGAAAGCCGTATTTGAGTTTTAGTTCTTCGAAAGGCGAAATGGGCCCTTTGGATTCTTCATGTAGATGGTCCACTTCCAGTGCTCCTGAATACTGCTGCAAGACATTGAGCTGCCCGGCCTCCCAGAGTTCTTTGGCCTTGTGCCGCATGATTTTACCGGAACTGGTTTTGGGTATTTCCCGCGCGGATATAAAGGCGATGATGTGGGTTTGGACATTCAGTCCTTTGCGGATGGCATCTATGATTGGAACCGGGTCGGGCAGGTTTTTAGGGTTTTTGACCCCAACCAGAACTACCAGTTTTTCCTCCCCTTCGAATACGTCAAAAGCAGCAGTAAAGCCGTGGCGAACATAAGCTGGCGCCGTTTGTTCTACAATTTTTTCAATGTCCTGAGGGTAATAATTGAGCCCACGGATGATGATCATGTCTTTGGCGCGGCCACAGATGTACAGTTCATCCTGGTGCATAAACCCAATATCACCGGTGCGCAGATAGTTGTTGGCATTCTGGTTTTCGCCCACGATGCTGGCCTGGAAGAGCTTTTTGGTCAGTTCCGGCTTGTCCCAGTACCCGAGACATTTGCTTTTACCCGCAATCCATACTTCGCCAATCTGGCCTTCCTTGAGGGCATGGCGGGTATGAGGGTCCACAATTCTCACGATGATATCGCCTTGTGGTGCTCCACAGTTCATGATGTTGGTCCCACAAGAAGGTTCGGACAATTGCGGCAGCAACTTGAGTTTGTTTTGCTTAAAAGCTAGCGGGTCTACCGAGACGTAAGTACGACCATAGTTGGTAACCGCCAGGGTGTTTTCTGCCAATCCAAAGGCGGCAAATAAAGACTCTGGCTTAAGGCCATGGGGTTCAAAAAATTTCAGAAACCGCGTGTAAGTCGAAGGAATGACGGGTTCGGCAGCGGTCATCAGGTATTCCAGGGAACTCAGGTCCAGGTTTTCCAGGGTCTTCTCCGAAATCTTCCCTGGTTGTAGACAATATTCGAATGCGAAATTGGGCGCGGACGAAGCTGTTGCCTTGTATTTGGTAATACTTTCCAACCACAAAGCGGGGCGCTGAATAAAATCAAGGGGAGAAAACCCGTAAGTGGTTCCGCCTTTCAAGGCGATGTAGATATAATAGCCGATGAGTCCCATATCGTGGTACTGGGGCAGCCAGCTTACACCAACCGGAACAAAATCGGTAGCAAGGTCACAGTTGTGCAGGATGTTTTGATGGGAGACCATCACCCCTTTAGGCTCGCTGGTTGAACCTGAGGTATATTGCAGAAACAAAATGTCGCTATGACCCTTCGGAAAGCCATTTTTGTTGACATCTCTAAAGTCTTCGGTATTGATCCAGTTGAGTTTAGAGATATAGCTGCTGCTAAAGAGGGACTCCGCGATGTTGGTACGGGACATGTTCAGTTTCACCGACCAATAATAATCCCGGCTGGTGAGGATGGCTTTGGCCTGACAATCTTTGGCGATATAGGTCATCTTATTGAGCGAAGACTCAAACCCGTGCGAAGTTGGAGGGTACGCAGGTACCGGAATCAGCCCCAGTCGGGCACAGGCAAAAAAAGCACAAATCATCTCTAACCCCGGAGGGTAGGCCAGGAGAATCCGATCGCCGGACGAGAAACCATGTTCATTGTGAAGGCTGCTTGCTATGGCATTCGTGCGGTAGATGAACTCACTATAACTATACTTCTCCGTCTGGTTGCCAGAAATGTCAAGAAAAGAAAAGAGAAGTTTGTCTGGTTGCTTTTCCGCCCAGGCATCGAGTCGTTCGAAAATAGAATTCATAAGTTAAGTGCTTGTTAGTGTCAATAGGAAAGGTGTGTATCAAAAAAGGTCAAAATTCCAGTTGTTGTATAGGTGGCTGTCCGAGCTGTTTGAGCAGTTTCAGGTGATGAGCCATGGCCTGGTACATGTAGACGTTTTCGCGGTAATCTACCCCGAATTCGGCGGCGGTTTCACGCACTATTTTCGTCAGTTTGGGGTAATGCGTATGGGCTACCTGCGGAAAAATGTGGTGTACCACATGGTGATTCAAACCTCCACAGATGAAATTGGCGATGCGGCTGCGGGTCGCGTAGTCTGTGGTTG
The DNA here is from genome assembly GCF_016718685.1 of Haliscomenobacter sp. Classification (GTDB taxonomy): domain Bacteria; phylum Bacteroidota; class Bacteroidia; order Chitinophagales; family Saprospiraceae; genus Haliscomenobacter. Next base: position 110,630 of record NZ_JADKCX010000003.1, read on the forward strand.
TGGCAAAAATATGATCGACAAAATCGTGGTCATGGCGTGCATGAGGAAACTCGTTGATGTCGAGCAAATGTGCTACTTGAATGATCCAGGCAGCGATAAGTCCCATAATGAAATGGGTAATCAGGAATGCAAGCACGACCTGACCTACCGAAAAACCAAGGATGAGCACGGGGAGCGCAATCATATACGTGAGGTAAATGATCTTACTACCAATGATAATGATCCACTCGCTGAGTGGATATTTTACATTTTCTACATGCTTGTTGTTTTTGAAAAAAAGGTACTCAAAGTCTTTGACAAAAATAAAATCCAGGGTAGTAATGGCATACATAAAAAAGACATAGATGTGCTGAAATCGATGGCTCTTCCTCCAGGGTGCGTCTGGGGAAAAGCGAAAAATGCCATGCGCAAAAATGCCTTCGTCTTCTCCGTACACGTTCATTACCGAATGATGCCCTTTGTTGTGCATGACGCGCCACATGTAGGAGCTGATGCCACAAGCGTCGAGCACGTAACTCAACGTTTTGTTGATGAATCGATTGTTGGAAATTGAGTTGTGGTTGGCATCGTGGGCAATGTTGAGAAACATGAAAATCTGCCCCAGGCCTTGGAGGAGATACAAACCGAAAAACTGGGGGTAAGTCCAATCCGCAGCATAAAGTAGGAAGTAGCTGCCAATCCACCACGCCAAAGCGAAAGTAACTTTCAGCGTCATTTCCCAATTCCCTTTTTTTGAAAGCTGGTTCACTTCAAAATAATGGTTCAGCCGTTCAAACAAGGCCTTTTTGAAGGAGGCATGGGTATCAGCAGAAATATTTGCCATATTCTGTAAAGTTTTGATTTTTAGTACTTTTGGGAAGTTTTGACGAGCAGGCTTTCTGTCGTGTCAAGCACATAGTGTTAAGAAGGACTTAGTAGTAATACGGGTCTATACAGCCTCCTAATGCCTTAAAAGTAATAGGAATTAATTATTTTGGTAGCTTCTCTCCTGTTTTTTTAGAAAAACCTACTGTCGACTGCTTAAGTGATGAGACAATATTAATGGATTTTTTCAAATTAATGATTTGAATTTTATCGATTGATACGATCCCATCACGTTAAGTTAAATCTTCACCAATCGACCGGTTTGCACGGATTTATAAATCGCCTCTACCACCCGAATGTCGCGCAGGCCTTCTTCACCCGGAGCGATCAAATTGGTACCCGCCATAATGGCCATACAATCCTCGTCCATTTGTTTGGCCTGTTGGCTCTTGATGGTGAAATTGATGAGTGTGCCATCCGACATGCTGCCTTTGTTGCCATTGTAGCCCGATTGTGGCTCCATTTTCAGCCAACCCTTCTCGTAATTGACCTGGAGATAGTTCATGTTGATGCCAAAACTGGTTTGACACGAAGCCCTTGCCCCACTCGGGAATTCCAACAAAAACATCATCGTTTCCTCTACTTCTTTGTAAATTTCAGGACGAGTAGTTGAAGCCTGTGCAATCACACTGATGGGTTCCTCCCCCGTAGCTAGGCGCGCACCTTGTAGAGCATACACGCCCATGTCGCCCATGACGCCGCCGCCCAGGGCCTTGTTTTGTTTCCAGTGGTTGGTACGGCCATCAAAATAGCCAGCGGCGCTGGTGACCATTTTTACCTTTCCGAATTTTTGTTCTTTGGCCACCTGCATGTAAGCCTGGATGTTGGGATCGTGTTGGCAACGATAACCAATGGCCAGTTTAACTTTATTGTCTGCACAAGCTTTGATCATCGCTTCACAATCCGCTACTGAGGGTGCCATCGGTTTTTCACAAAAAACGTGTTTGCCCGCTTTGGCTGCCCTTACCACAAATTCGCGGTGCATCGAGGGGGGTAGTACGACGTACACCACGTCGATATCGGGGTTATTGGCAATTTGGTCAAAGTTCTGGTAGTTGTAAATGTTCTTCTCCGGAATGTTGTACTTCTTCTTCCAAGTTTCGGCTTTGGAAGGTGTACCCGTGACGATCCCGGCCAGATACGCCTTTTCGGTCAGTTGTAAAGCGGGCGCGAGCAGGTCGGTGCTGTAATAGCCCAGCCCCACCAGGGCGATGCCCAATTTTTCCTTGGCCGGATAAGTAGCGGATAACAGGGAGTTTGTTGAAAATAAAGTGGCTGCGCTGGCTATTGCTGCTTTAGACAGAAAGTCGCGTCGTTCCATTTTCATGTTCATGTTTTTTTGGTGTGATCGAATGTTTATAGTTATTGCTTCTCTACAAATTTGCGGGAACTGGTGGCCTTTTCGGTCGGAAAATCACTGGGGATCGGAATGTTGACCTTGCCAGTTGCCGCCCACTGCGCACCCCTTTGCAGACAAGTGATGAAACCAACACATTCCACTGAATAATCCACGTGGCCCAATGGGGTGTGAAAAATCCGACCCTTACCGTATTTGATGGTCATCAACATCGGTTCGTGGTGGTCGGTACCTCGATTGGTTTTGGGAGAAAAGGCCGTGGCCAATACTTCCATGTTTTCGGCAGGGCCCCGTAGGCGGTCGTACATTTCATCTTTGGTATGCATCCAGGTGAGGGGCATCCCCCGGGTGATCGGGTGTTTGCTATTGCGGATGGTGACCTGAAACTCGGCTTGTGCACCGTGTGAACCTGCTTTTCCTGGCTGGGTATCTCGGATCAGTTTTCCTTCCTGGTCGTAATATACGTAAGGGCCATCTTTTCGGTACGGTCACCCCAGCCGCCAAGGCCGATCATTTTGTTGTAGGCAGGCCAATTGGGAAAAGAGTTGTCGGCAGCATGGACAACAACCAATCCTCCTCCATTTTTGATGAAAGCTTCAAAATTTGCCTGGGTCGCATCGGGCCAGGGTGCGGCATTCCAACCAAAGTTACACACCACCAGATCGTATTTGGAAAAGTCGATCAGGTAGCTGGAATCTGCTCTGGGTTTGGGGAGCGCCTGGGTGTTGGGAACCCCCGGAATTTTATATTGTGCAACAAGATCATCGCCCTGCCAGGTATAATGCGTGCGTTTCACCTCCACCGAAAACTTACCCGTTTCTTCCAGGTATTGTTTCATCATGTAGGTGATTTTGGGCCATTGGACGTGGTTGTTTTGTCCGTCTACGATCAGGGTTTTGATGACTTTGGCGTTTCCTCCGCTGGTCGTTTGCGCTTGAGTTTTGCCCAGGGCAAAGACTGCGATGAGCGCGAGTATGATGTAGTTCGATTTCATTGCAATTGATGTTTTTCTTCAGTTAAAATTATATTTTTCAACATGGCAAGACTATTTGCTAGCCGTTGGAGCCAGTTTTGCCAGTTCCTCAGCGGTCCAGGATTGTTTTACTTTGCGGTGTTGGTCTCTCAGCTTTTTGACCTCATCAGGTTGTACAATCAGCAGCGGTTTGTTCCTCATGGCGGCGTTTCGATTGGCGGCAAACTCATAGCGACCATAACTTAAAACCGCAGCAATCCACTCATCGGTATTGTCTTTCATGGCGGGCATTTCGCTGGGGTAGGTTTTGCCTTCGATGGGGCCTTTTAATCCATGTAAAAGGATGCGGATAGCGTTTGACTTGTCTCCGTTCAAGTGTTTGGATCCCACTAAAGCTGGCGCAGCATTGCTGGGTAGTCCTTTGCCATCGCCACCATGACAAGGCGAGCACATGGATTGATAAATTTCGGCGCCTTGTAAAAGCAATTTTCGATCGGCCGCTGCAAAGCTGCCCAGTCTGCTACCATAGACCCTGAAATCCTCATTTTTGTCCAGGCTGGTTTTTACGCTGGTCAACATGGTATGGTTCGGGTTTTGGGCCAACAGGTCTTTAGCCAGCTGTTTGGCGCGATCATTTTTACTGGATCCCAGGGACAGTAGCAATTGTATTTTTACGTCATCGTGCCCATCGTTCAGCATTTTACCCAGGTGTTCAATCATGGCCTGGTCGTTCTGTTTTACGTAGGATTCACTGATCCAGACGGCTGCTCTGCGCACTTGCGGGTCAGTGTCTTTCAGCGCGGCGAACAGCACATCCTTATTGATGGCCTGCAAACCTTCCAGGGTCCAGAGGGCGTGCAAGCGGCCCAAGGCAGAAGGAGCTTTAGGCAATGAACCCTGCTGACCTATAGCCATTTGGGTCAATGCCGGAACCACCGATTTGTCGCCAAGTACGATGATTTGTTTTTGCGCATTGTCGCGCCACCAGCCGTTGGGATGGTCCAGGTGTTTGAGCAAGTCAGCGGCCGGAACATCTAGCATTTTAGGCTTCGGCCCAGCCTGGTATCCATCGTGTACTAGGCGCCAGATCCGGCCCCGTTGATTGATTTTGGCCAAACCGTACTGGTCAATTTTATTGCGTAAAAAACTCCCCTTCCGGGTCCAGTTCGATTCCTGAATGATGCCCCGGTTCATGTCTACGATGTACAGCAGACCATCCGGCCCTGTGTAGGTATTCACAGGGCGGAAGAAAAAGTCGGTACTGGAGATGAATTCTTTGCGATCGTAGGCATTTTCCAGGTATGTTTTACCATTGCGGTTGATCACTTTTGCTCGTCGTACGATGCGGGCTACTGGCTCGTTGATGATGTAGTCGCCCACCATATCAGCCGGAAGGCGGTCACCTCGAAAGATGGCTTGTCCGTTTGCGGCAGTAAAGTGGTTCAGGGTGCTATCCGAACGCAGGCGCTTGGGGCCTCCTTGTACGTCCGGGTTGGAAATGCTTGACCAAACCGGACTGAATTTTTCTTCGCTGTAGGCATCGGCAAATTCCAATGCACCGTACTTCGGATTGATTTGAAAACCAGAACCCGCGTTTTCGCCTCCTCCGCGGCTAAAAAACAAACGGCCATAATTGTCGTGGGTCAGGCCCCATTGGCCATTGGAACCACTGTGCAGTGAATCCGGCTGGAGCATGCCATTGACGTAGCGAAAACGCACGGGGTCTACAGTTTGGTAAATGTAATTGTCGAGGTTCCAATCCAGGCCGCTTCGTTGGTGCTCGAGGTTTCCGGGAGCCACTTTACCTACGGTGTAAACCGCCTTTTTTTCATCGGCTACGCCATCGCCATTGGTGTCTTTGTAACTGTAAATGTCGTAGGTATCGGTTTCATTCACTAGCAATTCGTGGTTGACGCAAAGCAGCATGCGCGGCAGCACCAAATCTTTAATAAAAACCGAACGTTTGTCCATTTTGCCATCATTGTTGGTGTCTTCCAACAAGATGACCCGGCTTTTTGCTTCTTTGGTTCCCGTACCATCGGCATCCTGGGTGTAGGTTTCCATTTGAGCGACGTACATTTTTGCATTGCCGTCCCAGGTAATCACCACGGGTTCGGTGATCATGGGTTCGCTGGCCACCAATTCCAAGTGGAAACCTGCTGGAACCTGAAACGCTTTTTGACTTTGCGCCGGGCTAAGTGGTGTCATGTCGAAAGGAGCAATGGGTGGCAGTGGCAGGCTGTCGGGTTTGGTGGCGGGAGCCGCAATGGCAGCAGTGGCATTGACTCCTCCTGTCCCCGTTTCTTTCTGAACTTTACATGCATACAATATAGAAAATGCACATAAGCAGAGTACAATGATGTTCCTGTTCATTTTGTTTGTTTATAGCTGATTTATACCCCGAGTGGGATATAGCCGCCTTTGGCGGAGCGACTAAAAGTACATAAAGTTAAAACTTTAGGAGAGAATTTGAGGATAAAAAAAGGTAAGTGCAATCTAAGTGCGGGAACCTTTTAACTTTTTTTGGGGAAAAAAAAAAAGGGGTGCCTTATTTCCCCCCCCGCCCGGCGCAGGCAGAAAAGGGGCCGGGGGGGGGGGCTTTGGTGCGGGTGGGGGGGGTTTTTGGGGGTTTTGGGGGTTTGGGTTTTCGCGGGGTGTGGGGGGGGGGGGGGGGGGGGGTTTGGCCCCTTTGTGGGGGGGGGGGGGGGGGTGGGGGGGGGGGTGCGGTGTTGGTGTTTTTGGCGCGGGTTTTTCTCCGGGGTTCGGGGGGTTTTTTTTGGGGGGTGTTGGGGGGGGGGGCCGGGGGCGGTTGGGGGGTGTGTTTGTTTTTTTTTGTTTGTGTTGGGTTGGGGGGGGTGGGTTGGGGGGTGGGTGTCGGCAGGTTTTTTTTTTCTTTTCCCTTTTCCCTTGCGCCGGCCGCCGCGGCCCCGCGTTTGCGGTGCCCTTTTTTTCCCGTTCTTTTTGTGTCGGGTTCGCGCGGCTTTTTTTTTCCTGGGTGTGGGCGTGGGTGGCACACGCCGAGGAGGGGGCGCCCGCGCCTCTCCCTTGGTTGGGTGGGGGTTTTTTTTTTTTTTTTTTTTGTGTTGTGGTGGGGTTGTTTTTTTTTTTTTTTTTTTTTTTAAATTTTTGTAAGCGCAAAAGTAAAGTACACCATCATAAAGAGCAAACCCTGACTTAGCATCAGCTGTACACGAAATAGACCGTGGTTTTGCAGGCTTTGTTGACGGTCACCCGCACCCAGTGACACGAGAAGCCCGTCGGAAACTCGTGGTGTACGTATCCTTTGGCGGGTACTTTGATGGTTTGGTAGGTATGCCAGTCACCCGTACCTTTAAAGTCAATTTCGATTTTGAACTCTACCTCCTGGTCGGAGTCCTGCGTGATGTGGACTACTTTTTTATCAAAACCGGTCATCAAAAACGGATCCGAGGTTTCCGCTTTTTTTACCTCCTTTTCCCACCAGGGTGCCCCCCAACCTGTGGGTTTGCCCATTTGCCATAACTCGTCGATGTTGCCAAACCAAAGGTTGGACTGCGGCTGCCCGGTAGAACGATCGGTTTGATCGCCCGTTAGCACGAGCATGCCCCGCCAGTAGCAAAAATCGGGAACCATCCGCAAATGATTGGAAATGGGTCGAATGGCCAGGATGTTTCCGCCGTAAGTGATGGTGGGCATTTCATAAAAATGCCGTGGATATCCATCAGGTAGCGCTCGGTTTGGGCTTCACGAATGCGCATCCACTCGGTATTCCAGGCGTGATCAAAGGCATAACTCGCTTTGGGCAAGCGGTAGGTTTTCCAGGTTCCCGCTTTGTAAAATTTCAAAATAACGGAACCCTGGTCCCAGCCGGTGGCGTAGATGGCGTTGCCATAGGTTTTGTCGGACCAGTTCTTACCAGCCACTTCCACATAGGGATTGCGGTCCAAAATGGTCCATTTTTTACCGTCCCATTCGGCCAGACGGCCCGCCGCTCGTTTTCCCAGAAAATCTTCTTCATAATACGAGTTATTGGCCACTACAACCCGACCATCCTGGGTAAATGCACTTTTGAAATGCACCTGAGCACTTTTGGGAATTTCCAGTTCATTCACCAAATCGGCCAGTTGTTTGCTTTTTAGCGTATAGACGTTGGTTTCAAAGAGGAAGCCCCTCCATGGTCAAAAAATACACCATCGAGTCCGGATGAAACAAATGCTGCATGGTTCCGGTCAAACGATGTCTTTTCAAGTCTTCGATGATGCGCACCCTGCCGAGGGTATCGATGGCATAGGGCCCGATGAAGGCTTGATCCGATTCGTTGTGGATGTGGCGGTTGGCATAAGTCCCCGTGTAGCTCGTCGGGTGGCGCCGACTGGTCATGTCGGGGCTAATCTCGTAAAGACCAAGCCCGGACCCCCTGATATGGGCCACGTAGCCCACCGCCCACAACTTGTTTGCCCAGGGAATAACGGCGCCAATTCCTGCTTCGCTGCGGTCTTTGTGGTCACTCACGATGGCCATTTGGGGAAACACGCCTTTGATTTGAGTGGGGCCCTGGGCTTGAATGGACTTGCCAGAAACCAAAAACAGCAATAAAGCGAAAATGAATTTTGAAAAACGGGTTTGCGAAATCAACATGATGGTTTTTTGAAGTAAGACGACGTATGTAGCAAATACCCCGTATAATTGGGCGATGTTTGGGTTAATTTGAATCTCACCACCTAAAACTCCACAGACTATTGTCAAAAAATCATCCCATGAAAAAATTTCTAACACTTTTGCTCGCATTGGGTTTTCCCTGCCTATTTTATGCCCAATCTGTTTCCCGGAAACCCAGGAGGGCGTGGGGGGGTTGGGGGTTGGCGATGAAGCGGGGGGCTTTGCAAACTCATCGGTTCCACGTGCCTACTATCGTATCGAAGGAAAAAAAATCTATTTCAGGATGAATGCCAATTGTGCATTAGCTGATCACTTGATCTACGATTTTGATTTAAAGGTTGGCGATACCTTATACGTTACTACAAACTTAGCAGAAACTCAAGGTTATACAGGAAGTAGGGGCGTTAGTGTTCACATTGACAGTGTTTCTACGATTGTGGTTAATGGATTGCCGCGAAAAAGAATGGCTGTTACTTACCGTTATCGAGACTCGAAGGCAATACGATTCGGTTTGATACAGCGATAGCTTTGGACGAACGGGGTCGCAATTTTTCCTTTTTACAAGTGGTGTGTTTCCTGCGGCCACAAATCTTTCCGGGATGCCCGCTCCCCTTTCTGTAGTCCAAGATTGGGTACCGCTACCCGAGAGCCGATTCAACGGTTGCCGATCCGGCTTTATCCCAATCCTTTAAGCTCGGGTGAAGCCTCAGTCCGGGGCGCGGCGCGCGCTTTTCCCGCGGAGCGACGCTGCCGCTCAACACGCCGCCAGCCGTGTTCTGACGCTACCAGAACGTCGCGTCGTCGTGGTAAAAAATTTGGCGTAGCCAAATCCAATTGTATCGTCGCATCAATACCAAACCTACCCTTCCGCCAAAGTTCTCGAGATATCTGTATTCCGCGCCTGAATCGCCGGAATCACCGCCGCAATAAACCCTACGGCCAGTGCCCCAATGAGCAGGTACAATTCTTCGACAAGGAAAATCCGCCCGGTAAAGGTGTAGCGATACGCCGCCTTCATCTCTCCGGCCAGCAATTCCATCCCTCCGTGGCTGATCAGCAGCCCCAGGAGGTAGCCCAATACGGACAGCAACAAACCTTCCAGGACGATCATGGAAAAAAGTTTCCCCGGCGAGGCCCCCATCGTACGCATCAGGGCCAATTCATACCGGCGATCGCGCAGCGAAGAAAAAAGAGAAATAAAAATGCTCAAACCCGACACCCCCATGATGATGAAGGCCAACCAGCGCAGTGCATCCTGCCCTACCCCCATCAGGCTGTACAAGCGGGTAATTTCGATGGCGGGCGTAGCTGCTTGCATGCTGGTGTTTTGGTTGATCATGCGTTGCAGGTTCAGCGTGGTGATGCTGCGTCCGTTGAATTGCAAGAGCAGAGATGTGATTTCTTTATCGGGGTAAGTGGTAATCGATTCGAGGTGGTCGTCATCGTGACTGTGGTCTTCACTTGCATAATCATTTTCCTGATTGGTGAGTGCAACCGGGCCGACCTGTTGGGTAGTTTCGGCATGATCGTGGTCGGGATCAGCTAACTCAGTTGAGTCTTCTTTTTGGTGCTCAGCTTCATGGTGATCCTCTTCTTCTTCCTCGATTGCGGGTGCTACGCCCATGCCCCCATGTTCGTGCACCTCCCAAATGCTTTGGGCTGCGGTGAGTAAGAGTTGATCGATGGCCGCGCCGGTCGGTTTCAAAATGCCTACTACTTTAAAATCGTGCCCGCCGTGTACGAGGTTCTCGTCTTCGATCAAGCCATGTGAACTTTGGAATGTACTGCCAATTTTCAAGCCCAGTTCCTGCGCTGCACCTGCTCCGGCCAATACCTCCATCAAGCGGGTAAAAGAGCGGCCTTTATTTACTTTGGCCTGGTACAATTCCAACAAATTGGCACTGGTGCCCACAATGCGGTAGCCCCGGTAGCTGTCGCCCAGCGAAAGGGGTACCGCCATTTTGATGAACGGATTTTTGGGATTGAGGTAGGGCATCACATCTTTGATCGGAATATTTCCGGTCGGTGCGTCGATGTGGTACATGCTCGACAAAATCAATTGCAGCGGGCTGCCTTTGGCGCCGATCACCAGATCAATGCCAGCGAGGTTTTTTTCAAATTTTTCATTGATTTGTCGGTTGACCAGGAATAAAAAAGAAATGAGGCCAACGCCAAGCGCAAACAGCACGAGGCTGAGCAACATGGATAGTGGCTTATTGGTAAGGTTTTTCCAGCTAAGATTGAGCAAACCCATATGAGTATGTTTGGCTCCACGACTAAATTCGTGGGGTGGTTCGATTGATATCCTCCACGACTAAAGTCATGGGGTGGTTGTGTATATGCCCTTCCACGAATACATTCGTGGGAGGGCGCAGAAAATTAAAGTTCAATTTGATTCGGGAAACGGTCTTTTAGGCGTTTGTCGTGGGTAACGACCAAGAGGGTAGAGCCTTGCGCACGGGCTTGCTCTTCCAGTAAATTGATCACTTCTTGGGCATTGTGGTCATCCAGTGCTGAAGTAGGCTCATCGGCCAGGATGATGGGGGCATGATTGACCAAAGCACGGGCAATGGCGGCTCTTTGCTGCTCCCCGGTACTCAGACGATCGGGTTTCAAGCGGTACTTATCTGCAATATTGAGGCGTTCCAATAACTCCAAAATCCGCTCTCGATTGGGCTTTAGCCCAGCCAATTGTTGGGCCAGCGCCAGGTTTTCACCAATGGTCAGTGCCCGTACAAAATGAGATTTTTGGAAAACAATTCCAATGTTTTTGCCCCTAAACCGGTCAAGCGCAGCCGAGCGCAATTGCCCTACCTCGGTGTCTCCGATGACTATGGAGCCGTTGGTAGGAGAAAGGAGGCCGCCTAGCAGGTGGAGCAAGGTAGTTTTTCCACTACCCGATTGCCCCAACAAAAGCCAATGCTCAGCTTTTTGCAGGCTAATATCCGGGAAGTTCATCACCTGATTGCGGTTGTAACTGAACTGTAATTGTTTGGTTTGCAACATGGAATGAGAATGAGAAATTGAGAAACAGGCATTAAAATAAGGTCAAAACGGCCAAGTTTTAGGTGAAGTTTGTAGTGGATTATTCAGGTAATGTTAACTTTGGCAGATTAAATTCTTCAAAAATAAACATCTTTATCATGCGTGTGTTTGTCTGCTGCTCAATTTTTCTACTTTTTTTTGCTGCCTGTAAACAAGACCAAAAGACAAAAGGCCCTGAAACGGGTTTAACTACTGACCCACCCAAAGCGGAAGTACGTTTTCGTTGCGAGACCATAAGGGACGCTAACGATGAAAACCCGCAATCACAAGTTTTTTTGGTGGTAAACGATCAAAGCATTAAAGTTGCTGACGTTTCAGTTTGCGCAGAAATTTCTAAGTCCGATTACAACAATTATCAGATTCCCGCCAATGCACTAAGTGCTTGTGGTGGTTGGTGGGCTGGCGCGGGGGATTATTTTTACGCAATAGAGATCAAAGGCACAATCTTGGTGATGCAGGGCTGGCAAGACGAAGGGCAAGAAGATGAAGGGTTTCACTACAAACAAGTGACGACTGTACCCATCCAATAAACAAATATTGCGGCGGAACAGGACTCAATATTTTTTTACAATTTTCTGACGATTTTTTTGCATAAAATATGAAATGTATACATATTTGTGCATCAGTTTGAGTTTTGTTCTCCCAACGTATTCTTCGGGCTATCTACACACACAATGAACTTTATTTTACCAAGTGAACTCGCTTTGTGGAGTGTGTTTTCTCCCTATCAAAATCGTATTTTTCTAGGTAAATGCACGCATAGCGTAGTGATTTACCTATCCCATGAATGGATATTGACCCCCTACTGCCTGTAGGGATTGTGGTTACTTTTATACATACCAAAAAACCTTGGGCATTGTTTTGCCTGATAATTTATGAAGCCGAGTATACATCTCTTGGCCTCTAATCCTTTTGCATCCACTAGTGTGTTCGTCATTATACACCAGAGGGCCCCACTGTAATACTTGTCAGTTGGGGCACTTTTTTTTGTTGCGCGAAGTTGAAATTCAAACACCTGCTTAAGTAAAATCCCAAACTGGATGGATGGGCAACGTTGCTTTCAATACAACTGTTGATCCGTTCTGCGGATCCATAAACTCAGGAACGGGCATGTAGCGCAATACCTTTGTCGGCATAGGCAAAATGACTGGCACCGTACTTCTCATCGCCAATGATTGGTGAACCCAAAGCTGCCAATTGTGCCCGTATCTGATGAAACCTGCCCGTGTGGAGTTCAACTTCCAACATAGCTTTGGTCTGGTTGTGCTGAATTACTCGATAATGCAGTTGACAGACATCGCGGTGCTCACCGGGTTCGTCAAAAACTAGGGCTTTTTTTTCTTTTTGGTCTTTGTGTAACCATTGACTTAGGGTAGCTTCGGGGACAGTGGGGACCCCTTCCACCATTGCCAGATATATCTTTTTCACACTCCGATGGGCGAATTGTTCATTCAGTTTGCGCAAGGCACTTTTTTTCTTTGCCAACAAAAGAATACCCGAAGTAACCCGATCCAATCGATGTACGATCCCCACAAAAGGCATGGTCGTCTGGCGGGAGAGGTAAGCAAGTACCTGGTCTTCAATGGTGTCAAAGGCGCCAAGTGTCTTCTCCACACTCAATCCAAAAGGTTTGTTGACGGCAATCCATGCGCCCGTTTCGGCGATCCACCAATTTGGTTTATTTGCTTGCATAGTACTACAGTGCTGTTGTTAGAAAAAACCCTTAGTTTAGCGCACAAAAAATTCCTAATTGTCACAAATAAAAAATCATGGAAGAGCAATCAAGCCCTGATGCACCTGAACAAGTAGAAACACCAACCATTATAGAGGTCGTGACCAATGGTCCCTTACGGATTTTGGGGCCACTGGAAGTAAAACTTGCCGACGGCACCATCGTAGCAAAACCCGGTCCGCGTACTACGTTTTGTCGTTGTGGGGCTTCAGCCAACAAGCCGTTTTGTGATGGAGCGCATAAAACCTTGCCTCCATTCGAAACCCTGTAAGGGCCTCCCTACGTGGTTACCCCTACCGAGCAACCACGTAGGGGTAACCCTACCGGAATTCCCAATTGAATTCATGCAAATGCTGCAAGGCCACAATCAACAAATCGGTACAATGTTGAATGTCGGCTTTATTGGCCATTTCAATGGTTTGGTGAATGTGGCGCAAAGGGATGGAAATTGCCCCGGCAATTGCTCCCTTTTTACCATAACGTTGTACACCCGCTGTATCGGTACCCCCAGCTGGTAAAATCTCGGGTTGCCAGGGAATATTGAATTGATCAGCGGTCTCTTTCAGGTAGCGCACCATGCGGTAATCTGAAATTACACTGCCGTCCAGGATTTTGATCCCGGCTCCTTTACCGAGTTTGGTGACCGCTTCTTGCGCTTGCGCACCGGGGGTGTCAAAGGCAATGGTGACATCCAGGCCAAAACCAAAATCAGGATTGATTCCGTGGGCAGCTGAAATGGCTCCGCGCAGGCCTACTTCTTCCTGCACGGTAAAAACACCATATATATCATAAGGTATTTCCACGCCTTGTAATGCCCGGAGTGTTTCGATGAGGATGAACACCGATACTCGATTGTCCAGTGATTTGCTGTTGACACAATCACCCATCTCAATGAGTTCACGTTCGCGGGTAACTGGATCTCCGATGGAAACTATTTTGATCACCTCCTCTTTGCGCATGCCCAAATCGATGTAGTAATCGGTCATGGGGACTACTTTGTTGCGCTCTTCGGGTTTCATCAGGTGAATGGGTTTTGAACCCATTACCCCAATTACATCTTTTTTGCCGTGTACAATCACCCGTTGAGAAGTGAGTGTTTTGGGGTCAAAACCACCGAGGGGATGAAAAAATAAAAAACCTTCTTCGTCAATGTGGTTGACAATAAAACCTATTTCATCAAGGTGGGCAGCAATCATGGCGCGTTTGCGTTCTTTGCCGCGTTTGATGGCAACCACATTGCCCATGTTGTCAACGCTAAGTTCATCCACCAAGCCTTGTACTTCTTTGATCACCAACTGGCGGATCCGTTGCTCGAAACCCGGGGCACCGGGGGTTTCACAAATGCGTTTGAGCAATTGTAAGTTTATCATAGTAATGTTGTGTTAGCTGCACTAAGGTTCAATGGAAAGTACATTCCAATTAGGCAATACATTCAAAATGGGACTATGCAGTAACTACCGGAAAGAATAAATGTTTAGCAAATAGGTTGAACGCTAATTACATTTGGGCATCGGAAAAATAGGATTGGGCGCGTAAATTTAACCAAATTTACGACCATCAAAAGCAAGAGACTTGAAAATTGCAATCAATGCCCGTTTTTTACAAGCAGGCAAACTGGAAGGACTAGGTTGGTACACCTTTGAATTGTGCAAACGTTGGGTTGAAACACATCCCCAAGACGAGTTCGTGCTCATTTATGACCGCCCCCAAGATCAGTTTTTGATTGCTGGCCCGAATGTGGTATCGCGGGTGATTGGCCCCAAGGCGCGGCATTTTTTTTCATTTTGGTACTGGTTCGATGTCCAGATTCCCAGAATTTTGCGGCAGCAGCAGGTTGATGTTTTTTTTTCGCCCGATAATTTTCTCAGCCTGACTACCTCAGTCCCCAGTGTGTTGACCACCCACGACATTGCCCATTTTCATTTTCCGGCCCAGGTTGCGATGGTTCATCGGCCTTATTATTGGTGGTTTGTGCCTAAATTTTTGCGCAAAGCAAAAAAGATTTTGGCCCTAACAGAATTTGGTAAAATGGACCTCATCCAACATTATCAGGTTCCACCTGAAAAATTGTAGTCGTGCCCAATGGAACCCGGGAGGTTTTTCAGCCACTTTCTCTAGCCGCTCAAGCACAGGTTAAAACACAATTTAGCCAGGGATATGATTATTTTTTCTTTTTGGGTGCGATCCATCCGCGCAAAAACCTGATTGGACTCATTCAGGCTTACGAAAAATTCCGGGTAAAAACCTCGGCACCCGTAAAATTGCTCATTGCCGGTAAACTGGCCTGGCAAGTGGCTGAAATCACCCAAATCCATGCCCAATCTCCGTTCAGAGACGACATCATTTTTTTAGGTTATGTAGCGGAAGACGTATCCGCTCAGTTGATGGCCTCGGCGCTCGCGCTTTGTTACCTTTCGTTTTTTGAAGGATTTGGCTTGCCGGTATTGGAAGCCCTGTGTACCGAAACGCCCGTCATCACCTCGAACACTTCTTCCTTGCCGGAAGTAGCGGGCGAGGCTGCACTGTTGGTGGACCCACATGATACCGCAGCCATTGCTCTGGCCATGCAGCGCATCTGGGCTGAACCTAAGCTACGGGCAGAACTGATCGAAAAAGGGCGGCAGCAGCGGCAGCAATTTTCCTGGGACGAAGCCGCCACCAAAATTTATGCCGTATTGGAATCCGTGGCACATAAAAACAAGGTGAAAGTTGAAGAGTTGAAAAGTTGAAGAGTGGGTTTAAAGTGGGTGAGTTTGTAAGACAATTTTACTATGGCCTTTGCACTACAGAAAAGCCCAAAAGAGAATTCCGATAGGGTGCTACCCACAACCTTTCAACTCTTCAACCTTTCAACTCTTCAACTTTTACAAAACAAGTACCATGAGTTTGCGCATCCGTTACCTGCTCTTGATCCTGATCTTACACGGTGTGATCATTTATCTGGCGTTCCAGGTGCTGTACCAAAACAAGGTCATCTTCATCGCCTCGGAGTTGTTGGTGTTGGTTTCCCTGTACGTATCGTATGCCATTTTCAGAGACATTCATCGCCCCTTGCAGTATATTTTATCCGGTATCGAAGCCATCCGGGATCAGGATTTTTCGATCACTTTCCGTCCTACTGGCAATCGGGAAGTAGACGCTCTGATTTCTGTGTACAACGCCATGATTGAACAGTTGCGCGTGGAGCGCACCCAATTGGCGGAACAACATTATTTTTTGGAAAAACTGATTAAAGCCTCGCCGATCGCTATTCTGATGCTGGATTTTGATGACCAGGTTACCGAAATCAACCCCAAAGCCTACGACCTGCTGGGGCTAAGGCTGCAAGATCAAACCTGGCGCAACAAACCCCTGGCTGAATTGGGCCATCCCCTTACTGCTCAATTGGGTAGTTTGCAAAATGGCGAAACCCAAACTATCGCCATCAATGGGGTGGAAACCTACAAAGTGCAACGGTCTTTTTTTATGGATCGGGGTTTTCAACGCCCTTTCATCATGGTGGAAGAATTGAGCGCCGAGTTGCTCGCTTCCGAAAAAAAGGCCTATGGAAAAGTGATCCGCATGATGGCCCACGAGGTCAACAACACGGTGGGTGCCATCAATTCGATTATGGACAGTACCCAGCGGCATTTGTTGAATCAGGGTGAAAAAACCTTTTCGGCAGCGCTGACGGTTGCCCAAAGCCGCAATGAACGGCTCAATTTGTTTATGCGCCGCTTCGCCGAAGTGGTGCGCTTGCCCTTACCCCTGCTCGAACGCAAAGACCTTAATGCCGTGTTGCGCGAAGTAACTACCCTGTACGAACCTTTGCTCGAAAACAAAGGTATTGCCCTGGTTTTTGAACCCGCACCTCATGCCGTTTTGTTGCCCATGGATGTGCAGCAAATTGAACAAGTGTTGATCAATATCCTTAAAAATGCCCAGGAAGCCTGCCAGACCGGGCAACGCATTGAAGTGTATCTGGATGCCCATGCTTTGCGCATCCGCAACAATGGAGAACCCATCCCGCCAGAGGCGGAGCACTTGTTGTTCACCCCCTTTTACAGCAACAAAACCGAAGGCCAGGGCATCGGATTGACGCTGATTCGGGATATCTTGCTCAACCACGGCTGGAAATTTTCGCTGCGGACGGGGGAAGATGGCTGGACGGAGTTTAGGATTTGGTGGGGATGAGTCTTCGATTTGAAGGTGCTAATGGAGAAAAATCGACAAATTATTGAGCGTCACAAAAAGTAAACCACTCTTCCCTATCTTTACCCCAAATCCAAACAATGACACTTTCCTCGCACAACACCTACCCCTCAGTAGAAGCGCTCACTATCGTCTTCGCCGAATGGCTCGGTGAGTTGGTCGCCTCCAAAGACAGCTTCTCCATCGCCCTGTCCGGCGGCCGCACGCCCATCTACCTTTTCGATTATCTGGTGACCCACTACCGCGAGAAAATCGATTGGCAAAAAATAAAATTCTACTGGGGTGACGAGCGCTGCGTGCCCCCAGACCACGCCGATAGCAACTACCGGGCAGCCCTGGAACATTTGTTGGCTCCCCTGGCTATTCCTGCCGAAAACATCTTTCGCATCCAGGGCGAGCAAGACCCCGCTGAAGAAGCACAGCGTTATGCCCAGGTGTTGCGTGATACCCTGCCGATGGTAGGAGTGATTCCCCAGGTGGATTTAGTGCTCTTGGGCATGGGGGCAGATGGCCATACCGCGTCCTTGTTTCCCAATCGTTTGGATCTCTTGCCTTCCACCCAAATTTGTGAAGCCGTGGAGCACCCTGAATCCGGCCAGCCCCGGGTGACGTTCACCATGGAATTGATCAACCAGGCTCGTTACGTTGCCTTCCTGGTCACAGGTGCTGATAAAGCGGAAAAAGTGCGGATCATTACCCGTGGTGAAAAAAATTCCAAACTGTACCCAGCATCCTACGTCAACCCCCGCAGCGGCCAATTGTATTGGTTTTTTGACGAGGCAGCCCATCCTCAACCGTAGCTTATTTGGAACAAATCATAAAACAATACTTTTCTCAAGCCTTGATTCGTTTTTCCAAACAACATTGTTATCTTGGCTCGATTTCTAAAATTTACAGTAACATTGCGACCTACAGACATCACCGATCCTGAATATTTCCACAAAGTTGTGGATTGTCAGTATGCTTGCCCTGCACATACACCGGTCCCGGAATACATCCGGTTGATCGCGGCTGAACGGTATACCGAAGCCTACATGGTCAATTGGGAATCCAATGTTTTCCCAGGCGTACTCGGACGTACCTGCGATAGACCCTGCGAGCCAGCTTGCCGCCGCGGCAGAGTAGACGAAGAACCCGTAGCCATTTGTCGGCTCAAGCGCGTTGCCGCCGACAACAAGGGCGACATAAGCGACTGGCTACCGGAGATTCCACTGATCAAAAATGGCAAAAAAATTGCCTTGATCGGCGGCGGACCAGCGTCTTTGACCGTTGCCCGCGACCTGGCTCCGCTGGGGTATGAGATTCACCTTTACGACGAACAAATCGCTGGCGGAGGGATGATGCGCAGTCAGATTCCCAGCTTCCGTTTGCCGGAATCCGTACTCAACGAAGAAGTGAATTACATCCTGGACATGGGCATTCACACCCATTTCAAAACGTATGTATCCAGCTTGCGCGAGGTGCTCAATCAGGGGTACGACGCCGTATTTGTTGGAACAGGCGCACCCAAAGGCCGCGACCTCAACATCCCTGGACGCGAAGAAGGCAAAGCCAACATCCACATCGGTATCGAGTGGCTGGCGAGTGTAGCGTTTGAGCACACCAACAAGATTGGCAAAAATGTCATCGTGCTCGGTGGTGGAAATACCGCCATGGACTGCTGCCGTACTTCCCGCCGTTTGGGTGGCGATCACGTAAAAGTAGTGGTGCGGAGCCCTTTCAGCGAAATGAAAGCCTCCCCCTGGGAAAAAGAAGATGCCCAACACGAAGACATTCCGATCCTGGACAACCACGTACCCAAAGAGTTTGTGGTAGAAAATGGCCGCCTGGTGGGCATGCGTTTTGAAAAGGTTAAGGCCGTTTACGACGAAAAAGGCAAACGCTCCCTCGTGCCCACTGGCGAACCACTGGTGTACATCGAAGCCGATGATGTCTTGATTGCCATTGGCCAGGAAAATACTTTCCCCTGGATTGAACGCGATCTGGGGCTACAGTTCGACAACTGGAACATGCCCGTGGTATCCAAAAAAACCTTCCAATCTACCCTCGATCAGGTGTTTTTTGGTGGAGATGCGGCCTTTGGTCCCGAAAACGTGATCACGGCGGTAGCGCATGGACACCATGCCGCGGTATCGATTGACTTGTTTTGCCAGGGCAAAGATGTGCAGGTTCGGCCTTCACCACTGACCAATCTGGTCAGCCAAAAAATGGGTATCCACGAATGGATTTACGACAGTGAAGTTGTCAATGATGATCGTTATAAAGTTCCCCATGCCGAAAAGCAAAAAACCCTTCGCGACCGTAAAGTAGAGGTGGAACTGGGTTTTGACAAGGGACTTGGGTTTAAAGAAGCACAACGTTGCCTGAACTGCGACGCGCAGACCGTTTTTTATACCAACCGCTGTATTGAGTGCGATGCCTGTGTCGACATCTGTCCAACTTCCTGCATCACCTTTACCACGAATGGTGAAGAGGATGACCTGCGCACGCGCCTGAATGCCCCCGCCCACAACCTTTCCCAGGATCTTTACGTCTCGGATGTATTGCCTGCTACCCAACGGGTAATGGTCAAGGATGAAGACGTCTGCCTGCACTGTGGACTATGCGCCGAGCGCTGCCCCACTGCGGCCTGGGATATGCAGAAATTTTTATATTCAACGAGTAAAGCGAGTAATGTATGCGGAGTATTGCAGCTGTAAACGACTTTGTAGTACGTTTTGCCAATGTCAATGGCACGGGTTCCGCCAGTGCCAATAATATGTTTGCCAAGGCGATTTTTCGGATGGGTCTGCCTTTTTCAGCAAAAAACATCTTTCCTTCCAATATTCAGGGACTACCTACCTGGTACGAAGTACGCATCAGTGAAAAGGGCTACCTGGGACGCCGCGACGGCATCGATTTGATGGTGTGTATCAACCCACAAAGTTTGCCGCAGGATGTAAAATCCGTGCGTTCAGGTGGGTATTTTGTGTACGACAGCACTAAAATCTTGCATCCGGAATTCGTGCGGGAAGACATCACCTACATCGGCATTCCGATGATGGAAATTTGTTTGCGCGAATACAGCGATCCACGCCTGCGCCAGTTGTTCAAAAACATGATCTACGTAGGCGCCTTGTCGATGTTGCTGGACATGGATTTTGAGGTATTCAAAGGCATCATTGCCGATGAATTCAAGAAGAAAGAAAAGCTGATTGCCCCCAACATCAACGCGATGGAATTGGGCCGCAATTACGTGAAGGAGCACTACGAATGTCCCATCGGCTTGCGCATGGAAACCCGCGATCTGGTGGGTGACAGCATTGTCCTGGATGGAAACTCGGCTTGTGGCCTGGGGGCAGTATACGGCGGTGCAACGGTGGCGGCATGGTATCCCATCACGCCTTCTACCTCGCTCGTCAATGCTTTTGAAAAATACGCCAACCGCCTGCGGATCGATAAAGAAACTGGCAAAAAGAAATTTGCCGTAGTGCAAGCCGAAGACGAACTCGCCGCCATCGGCGTAGCCATCGGAGCCAACTGGAACGGGGCCAGATCCTTTACGGCTACCAGTGGCCCGGGGGTATCCTTGATGAATGAGTTTTTAGGACTGGCTTATTTTGCGGAAATTCCGGTGGTTTTGACCGATGTACAACGTTCGGGACCTTCCACGGGCATGCCCACGCGTAGGCAGCAATCGGACATTACCTTGGCTGCCTATGCTTCGCATGGCGACAGCAGGCACATCCTGATTTTCCATCCAATCCAAAAGAGTGTTTTGAGCTGCAGGCTTTGTCCTTCGATTTGGCTGATCGCTTGCAGACGCCTATCCTGGTCATGATCGACCTCGATCTGGGCATGAACGAGCACCTTTCTCCTCCCCTCAAATGGGACGACAACCGCAAGTACGATCCGGGCAAGGTGTACGACGCGGAAGACCTGGAGAACATGGCTCAATTCGGTCGTTACCTCGATTCAGATGGCGATGGCATCACTTACCGCACCATCCCGGGCACACACCCGACCAAGGGATCATTTTTTACCCGAGGCACTTCCCGCGATGAATACGCACGCTACACCGAAGATGGTGCCGTTTATGTGCGCAACATGAATCGTTTGCTCAAAAAATGGGATACGGCCAAAGAAATTATTCCCCAGCCGGAATTGTACCAGGATGGCAACCAACACAAAGAAGGCATAATATTCTTTGGAACCACGACTTATTCAGCGCTTGAAGCCCTCGATCTGTTGAAAGAAGAAGGTATCGAAATGGATGCAATGCGCCTCCTGTCCTTTCCTTTTTCGAAAAAAGTGGAAGACTTTGTCAATGGCCACGAGCGCATTTACGTCATTGAACAAAACCGCGACGCCCAAATGCGCAGCTTGCTGATCAATGAATTGGAAGTAGATCCCAAAAAAATGATCCGCATCCTGAACTTTGATGGCATGCCGATTACGGCGGCTTATATCAGTGAGCAAATCAAAGAAAAAATGGTGGTTGATAAAGTTGAGTAAGGTTGATGAGGTTGATGCTACCGCAGCGTCACAGGTTAAGTCGCTGCTGTGGCCTCAACCTCCTCAACCTCAACCTCCTCAACCGTCTTAACTTCAACTTTTCAACTCATCACCATATGACTTACGTAAAACCTTCATTCCGCCACCCCGAACTCCCCAAAAACGATTTGGGATTCACCAAAAAAGACTACGAAGGTGCCATTTCCACCCTCTGTGGCGGGTGCGGCCATGACTCCATCAGTGGAGCCATTACGCAAGCTTGTTTTGAAATGGCGATTGCACCCCACCGCTTGGCCAAACTGTCGGGCATTGGCTGCTCTTCCAAAACACCTACATATTTCCTCGGTAATTCGCACGGGTTCAACTCGGTACACGGGCGCATGCCTTCGGTAGCTACCGGAGCTAACCTGGCCAATCGGGATTTGATTTATCTGGGCGTCTCCGGAGACGGAGATACGGCCAGTATTGGCATGGGGCAGTTTGTACACGCCGTGCGCCGCAACCTCAACGTGGTGTACATCGTGATGAACAATGGTTGTTATGGCTTGACCAAAGGCCAGGATTCGGCCACTGCCGATGTAGGCTCGGTCAGCAAAAACGGGATCAATAGTTTTAATGCAATTGACTTGCCCGCCTTGGCGCTGGAACTGGGCGCAACCTTTGTGGCCCGGAGTTTTTCGGGGGATAGAACGCAACTGATTCCGCTGATCAAAGCGGCGGTTTCGCACCACGGTTTTGCCCTGATCGACGTCATTTCGCCTTGTGTGACCTTCAACAACAATACCGGTTCGACCAAATCATACGATTACGTCCGCGAACACATCACGACTGCCGATGTGGTCGACTACGTGCCACCCGGCGAGGAAATTACGATGGAATACGCCGAGGGCTCATCGGCTGAACTGACCTTGCACGACGGCTCCATGCTGCAATTGCACAAACTGGCTCCCAATTGGGATCCTCGGGATAAACTTGCTGCCATGCAACGCATTTACCTGTCGCGGGTCAAACAGGAAATTCTTACTGGCTTGCTTTACATCGACCCGGATACGCAGGACTTGCACGATATATTGAACACCGTGGACAAACCGCTGAATGAGTTGCGAGAGGAGGATTTGTGCCCGGGGAGTGGGGCTTTGGAGGAGATCAATCAGAGTTTGCGGTAAATTCCTTTTCCAACGATATTGCGGGTTCGGGGTATTCCCGAACTCGCCCCAAAGGTTAAATTTCACCCAACTTATCCATTGAATAGAAGCAATCAGTATGTTTGAATTTGCCTGAACAACGGCTTAGACTTCTATTCCATGAAAACTAGACTTTTTTTACTTGGCCTCGGTTTGTTAGGCCTTTTCAGTACCTGCTCGCCCAAGGTTGTGGTCAAGCCACTCCAAAATTTCCCAGCTCGCCAAATGTACGAAGGCTTGATTGTATTCATGCCAACCGATTCGATTCGTTATACCGAAGCGGAAGTTATTGGAGAAATTCGAGTCATGGACAGTGGCACAAGCATCAATTGCGATCTAGAAACGGTAGTAGATTCTGCCGAGGCGCAGGCTTTGAAACTCGGTGCCAATGCGATTAAAATTTACAAACATAAACTTCCAAGCACCCTTGGAAGCACCTGCCACCAAATTAGTGCCAAAGCGCTACGCTTAAAAGACATCAGGCCATATGAAAAAGAAATTGTCTGGGATGCCCGCCGAAGATTAAGCATTACTGATTTTAAAGGAGATACCATGAACCGGCCTTTCCAGGCTGCAACCTGTAGTTCGTTCAAATACAAAACCTGGGGCAGGTTGATCGATGGCTACATGACGTTGAAAGTGGAAACCTTTTTTGATTGTTTTTGCTCTTACTTCAAACCCGATCCTGCTGCTGAAACCTTACTTGAACACGAACAAATTCATTTTGACATTAGTGAAATTTACGCCCGCCGATTTGTCCGCCAAGTGAGTTCAGAAATAAAATCAATCGAAGAATTCAACAACACCGGGGAAAAAATTGCCAGAACTATTGTTCTCGACATGCAGAAACGACAGGATTTATACGACAGCGAGGTGTACGCTGACCCATCTAAACAAGGTGCCTGGATTGAAAAAACACAAAATGAATTGCAGGAACTCCAGGAATTTGCGCCAAAGCAACTCCGCATCAGATTTAAAGCAAAGAAGTAGCAGTGAGTTCAACCTTTTCTTTTAATCCTAATTTCAGTGCTTTCTTTAAACATTAAATTCAAAAAATCGAATCACAAAGAACACAAAGCGAAGCGTTGTCAACGTCTAACTTTGTGTTCTTTGAGCCCTCTTTTCCCTTTGTGTTTAAATAATTGTCGCTTTGGCCGTCTTTGGAAAAACCAGGATAACTTCTTCTTGCGTCCTTTTTTCTCAATTTGCTAAACATTGGGATAACGACGACGTTTTACCTTGGTTTTACAACCTTCGCTACCCTCTTCACCCATGCAATTCGACTTCACACCCAAAAGTGGCCTCCTGCTCATTTTTTTTGTCCACGGCCTGGTTTTTTGTTTTTTACTCCTCAAAAAAGGCTGGCAATACCAGGACAAAGCCAGCCTTTGGCTAAGTTTATTCGTTTTTTTGTGCGCGATGTACATTGCGCCTTTCATGTTGGGTTATGCAGGTTGGTATTCCGACGAGCCTAGGCGCAACATCATGTTTTATGTCCCTTTCCAACAACTGTTGCTGATTGGTCCGGTCATCTATTTTTATACCCAAAATTTATTGAATAAGTCTTTCAAAATCAGTAAGAAAGACGTTTTGCATTTCCTCCCGGCCCTTGCTTATTTCGTGTATACCCTTATCGTTTTTGTCACGGATAAAATCATCCTGCACCAATACTATTTTTATGCCGATGGCCAGGACAAAGACCTTGATCCCTGGTATCAGGTAGCGGGATTGGTGTCGATGTTGGTGTATTTGTACCTGAGTTTGCGGTACTATGCGCTGTACAAGAGGATTGCCTTTGAGGTGGTCAGTTTTGCCGATTCCATTTTGTTCAACTGGATTCAGCGCTACCTTCTGGCGCTTTTGTTAATTTCCTTGTTGCGGGTCTTGTTCTTTATTTTGAACCCGGAATGGGGAGAATTTGGCAGTAAGTTCTGGTACTACCTCTGTTTTCCATTCTGTTCTACTACATCACCATCAGCGGCTATGCTAATTCGGTGCAGTCGGTGATTGCAGTGGAAGCGGCGCTATCCGATCAAGAAGCACCAGTTCAGGTGCAAGAAAAGGAGATCAAAGAACCTGTTGAGTTGGTCGATTTACCGGAGTGGAAGGACAAAATTGTGCAAACGATGCAAATAGAACGGCTTTTTGAAAACCCCAACCTCACCCTAACCGATGTAGCGGAAAAACTCAAAACCAATCCCAAGCAGGTGTCCCAAATCGTGAACCAAGGCTTTCAACTCAATTTCAACGACTTTGTCAACCAGTACCGCACCGAAGCCATCCTCGAAAAATTTAAACAAGGGGAACATCGCCAGAAAACCCTGTTGGCCCTCGCTTTGGAATGTGGCTTCAACTCCAAATCAAAAGAGCACGTTTAACCGAACAGCTTTTAAAAACCAGATTTGGAGCGCCGGAGCCTTTCCCAGCCTAAACTGATTCCCGAAAAATCAAGCCTGAAATGGGTTGTCCGCGAGTGTCTGGCGTGGTTTGGGGCGCCGGTGAAACGCTGCGGGTTGTGGACCTTTCCTTAAATTTCAAAAACAGGATCATGAAAAGTTTTTTCTTCGCCCTTTTTTTGTTGCTGACAACGCTCAAAGTATTGCACAAAGCATCGATGTTGCTAAAATCGACCAATTGCTGGAATCCAAAATCAAAACTGGCGCACCAGGTTTGGCGGTAGGCATTGTTAAAAATGGTACAATCGTGTATGAACGATACCTGGGATTGGCCAATTTGCAGCACCAAATCCCGGTTGAGCCCCAAACCCGCTTCAACCTGGCTTCAGTAGCCAAACAGTTTACAGCTTTGTGTGTCTTAAAACTGGTGCTGGAAGACAAACTCTCTTTGGAAGCCGACATTCGCCAGTATTTGCCCCAAATATACCCCCATCTAAAAACCCCTATCCCAATTAAGACCTTGCTCAATCACTCCAGCGGCATCCGGGATTTTTATGATCTGCTCAGCATCAGCGGCAAACCTTGGTGGCGGCAAGAAGGCCTGGATAATGAGGATGCACTGGCCTTGTTGCTGAAGCAAAAAGACCTCAATTTCGCACCGGGTACCGAGCGTTGGTACAGCAACTCCAATTATACCCTGCTGGCAGAAATTGTTGCCAGAGTGAGCGGAACCCCTTTCCCAGAATATGCCAAACAGCTTTTTATAGACTTAGGTATGCCACATACCCAGTTTTGCACCAATTACATGCAGGTGATTCCATTTCAGGCTCTGCCTTACAACGATTGGGGCGATGGCAGTTGGCAGCAATACCCCATGATGACCAATCTTTACGCGGACGGCTTTTTGTACACCACCTTAAAGGATCAACTGGTGTTTGAACAAGCCATTCAAAAGACCAGTACCCAGGCCAATTCACTGTTGAATAGTAGTCAAAAGCCAATTCCCAACACGACCATTCAGGATTATGGCTACGGGTTGGAGATCAGCCCGATCAATGGCTACCCGGCGGTGCATCACGCTGGTAGCACAGGCTCATACAATGCCCAAACGCTTCGTTTCCCAAGCGAAAAATTGAGCATCATGGTGCTGAGTAACAATGGTAATTTGTGGAGTGGGGGGATTGCCCGGGAAGTGCACCCCAAATTTTGGGGCGTAAAGGAGAACTCGCCTTTATGCCACCCGACCGCTGCAAGTACAAGCGGCCTCAACACCCGGAGATTTGGTCGGTCAGTACCGCAGCTCCGAAAACAACATCATTCGGATTCAGCTCAAGGAAGGCAGCTTGTATTGGCAAATGGACAACAACAACCCGCGCAAACTGATTCGTGAAACAGGTAATTTATACCACTGGGATATTGATGAAGACTGGAAAGTGGCCTTCAACAACCGGCCAGACTCAACGAGTACCGTGGTGCTGTATACCAAAACGGAGCAGCCAGAGGTACTTAAAACTTCCACCTTTCGCTCCTTCCGATGCTTATTTGCAGGCTTGTGTAGGCAAGTATTTTAGTGCCGAACTGGACTTGGCGTTTACTATCAAACTGTCGCAGAACAAATTTTGAGGGAGCCATTTTGATTATGATCAATATATGATGAATCAATGAGATTAAACCCAGGGCGTTGGTTTTTGTTTGCTATAGCTTTTGAGAACGGGCCAAACAAATGAAAGAAAACAACCATTGAGGATAGTGCGACTCAAAAAAGGTTGGAACTTCTTGCCTGCCTCGGTTTACAAAATGAGCTTGGAACTGAGGCTACTGGACTGGAGTAATTGCCGTATTGATGACCTACAATCAGGTCAGGAACCTGCGTTTTGAAAAAGTAGAATGATCAGATTAAGGCGGAGATTTGGTTTTGCAACAACCCACATTGAGACACCTAGGAGGCATTACCCAGGTGTCTATGAGACACCTGAGTTCAAAGGTGCAGGTGCCCTAAATCCCCCCTCCTCCTCCAAAAACGCATTCGAGATCGCTTTAAAAGACACTTTTCGGTCTGCTGTACGCAGTACCAAACCTTCCCTTATGGCCTGAGGATTCAGCAATGAAGTGCCCTCTGCCAGTTTCAACAAATCTCCTATTGTGGGCGGTAAACGAAAATCGGGGTTGACCAATGGGACAACCTGCAAGTCGTTTTCCTGGCAAAAAGCCTCGGTTTCGGCAAAAGAGAAATAGCGATGCCGATCAATGTCAAACACGTGGAACACAAAGAGGTGCTGCCCCCGCAATTTGTACAGGTTCTTTTGAATGCCCTCTCCGATCAGCTCGCCCTGGATGGCCAGGTTGCGCCGCTGGAGTTTTTGTTCCAACTGGTTTTCCTCCGCTACTTTCCAGTACGAATTGGGGTCTTCCGGCGAAAGCTCCCAATTGCGCGAACAAACCCCAAACCTGCCATCGCGCTGATAAGCAGTGAAGGACGTACCGTCTAATTTTTCGGTCACGATAAAGGACAGCCCTTGCCAGGTCGCAAATTCCTCCACCAGATTTTGTACCCGCTCTTCATCCGTTTTGGGAATAAAACCGGGAAAAGGCCCAATTACTTTGCCGCTCAAATCGGCAGGAATGGGTGGTTCGTATTTGGCCACGCGCAAACGCTCGGTTAGATCGGTGCCAATGGGTTCAGCGGGATCCACTTCGGGAAATACACTCAAGGGCATAAACAAACCTTGCGACAATTGCCCCCGCAAACGAATGGTGCGCAAGCGAAAACCTTCTGCTTCGCCCATGTGGCGCAGCGAAGACCGCCGCAAAAACTCAAAACGTGCATCGTCTATGGGCAAAAAAGAGTCTATTTCAAAATAAACCCCTTTCTGGCCGAGGCTGAATTCACCTATTTTAACAACGCAAGTCCATCCGTCTACCACGGCAATTTGGATGGCATCGGCACCTGGAATGGGACGCAGTTCGGCACATTGTCGGATGCTGGCTAGTTTTCGATTCATGAACTCCGATTGAGTATTTAGTGCTCCAAACCTATTAAATTCAAGTCAAGTTCCGAGTTTTAAAAAAACTTCACCTTTTTTCGTAACCTTTTTCCCAACCCCAAGTAATCCTATTTGAAAGCCAACGGAATGCAGCGCACATCAAACCTGAGCGATGAAGAACTAATGGGGCAACTTGCTGAAGACAAGCTCGACGCAGCTGCTGTTTTGTTTCAGCGGTATCGGGTCAGTCTCTTCAATTTCTTCCTGCGCCAGGGTCATGCCCGCGAGGTCAGTGAAGATCTGGTGCAATCGATTTTTGAGCGGGTGATCAAGTACCGCCAAAGTTACCGTCGTGGGATGGCATTCCGAGCCTGGTTGTACCAAATTGCGCGCAATGTACAAGCGGATTTTCAACGACAGGGTAGCAACAAGGTCAAAGAAGACATCAGCAAGTACGAAAACCACCTTGAACTCAGTGAAAACGGACTGATGGGATTGGGGCTCGAACGGGAAGAAAACCTGGCACAAATGGAAAAAGCCATGCAACAACTCCCCAAAGATCAGCTTGAGATTTTGTTGATGACCCGCTACCAACGTATGAAATACATGGAAGTTGCCGAACTCCTGGGCTGCACCGAAGGTGCCGTAAAACTGAAAGTATTCCGGGCTTTACAACAATTGCGCAGCCTTTATTTTAAACTCCAAAAGTCATGATGCACGATAAAACGGCACTTCTCCTCATGGAATACCTCGATGGCACTTTGCCCGCCGAGGAACGCCAACAACTGGAAGCACAATTGGCCCAGGATGCTGACTTGCGCAAAAACCTGGAAGAGCTGCAAGCCGTATTGCTGCAACTAGAACAGCTACCTGAACAAACTCCTTCAAGCGAATTAGACGCACGATTCGATACATTTTTGCAGGCGGAAAAACGCCAACTGCAATCACCCAACTGGCTTGGAAGGCTTCGTTCCTTCCAAGCGCTTTCCCGCATGGAATGGCAATTGGCAGCAACATTTGCCCTCTTGATCATCGGTTTGGGTTTTGGTTGGTTTTGGCGGGTCAATCAACAGCAACAAGCAGAAATTGCGGCATTGCGCCAGGAGATGCGCAGTACCCAAAAAATGCTGGTTTTGGCCATGTTGGAAGAAGCCAGCGCCAGCGACCGCATCCAGGCAGTAAATGTATTGGAGCAGGAAAAAGCGGACCCCCAAATCATCAAAGCATTGATCAATACCCTCAACTTCGACGACATGATCAATGTACGAATGAAGGCAGCGCAAGCGCTGGGAAGTTTTGCAGACGATCAAAATGCCCGCAAAGCACTGATCAGCAGTTTGGCTTATCAAGAGAGCCCCGAAGTACAAATTACCATTATCGAAATCCTGGTTGCACTGGGGGATAAACGGGCGGTTCCGTCCTTGCGCTCGATGTCAGAAGACCAGGAATTGATGGATTTTGTGCGACAAGAGGCTGCGGCTGGCTTGGATGTGCTCCTGTAAATTGTAACAATCGACATTTTTTACCTTTCAAAATATCAACGTCATGAAGCATGTATTTGCAATGGGCGCAGCACTGCTGTTGCTCTTACCGGCTACGTTTGCCCAAAAACTTTCAAAAAGCCTTCACCGGCTCTTCGCCTAAAGTGAGCATTGCCATCGAAGAGCGGAAATTGAAATCAGTGGCTACAGTGGCAATGAAATCCAAATTGAAGCCGATGGCACGTTTCCTGGCCCTCCCGAACGCGCCAAAGGGCTCAAACCTTTGTACAACAGTGCCGAAGACAACACGGGCATTGGGCTGGAAATCAAGGAAGCCGGTGGCGTGATGACCGTCAAAAAAGCAAGCTACCACGAAGCCAAGTACAAAATCAAAATACCCAACAATGCGGATGTCAAAGTGGAGATTATGGACTGGAACAAAAGTGACCTGGACATCAAAGACATCAGTGGCGAGTTGGAAATCATTGGTAAAAGTTCGGACATTAAATTGACCAATGTAACTGGCCCCATTGTGTCCAATACGGTAAATGGCAATACCGAGGTCATTTTCACCAAAGTAAACCAGAGCAAACCCTGTCACATCAGCACCATCAACGGCTTTGTAGATGTGACCATGCCTGCCGATACCAAGGCCAAGCTGTCTATGTCTACCTTCCATGGTGACATGTATTCGGATTTGGACATCAAATTCGCGACCAATGAAAAAAGCGACGGACTTAAACAACTTACCCGCAACGTTTCCGGAGCCACCATCAATGGCGGAGGGGTAGAAATGAACATCAAATCCATCAATGGAGATTTGTACCTGCGCAAAAAATAGTAAAAAACTAAAAGCGAATAGCGAAAAACTAATAGCGAATAGCAACCCATAGTTCATGCTTTCCGATCCATATTACCGATACTTTTCGCTTTTCTCTATTAGTTTTTCGCTTTTCACTTTCAAATCCTTTCCTATCATGAAAAACCTGATCTTTTTGTGCCTGATCCTCTTGTCGGGCTGTACGGGCCATGCCCAAAACTCCCCTGCTACGCAAGCCCAACCGCAAAGCAAGAGCGGGGATGCAAGCGATTTTACATACGCTATGCCCAGTGGTAAAAAAGCAGTGTTGAAACTGCCTTTTGCCCGTACCATTACGGTCAAAACCTGGGACAAAGCGGAATTGAAGTTGACCACTATCCTCAAAACGACCAAGGAAGAATACAAACAAGTTCACACCATGGAGGTAGTCGACGTTCAAGAGGAACTCAACGTCAAAACCGATTTCAAAAAGGATTTTTTCCGTGATAAAGACTGGAACAAGGATCGCTCTTTTTGGTGCAACAATTGTGACTCCTTGTTGAATGCCGGAGTAAGCAACATCGATTGCTACTGCTTGCGCATCGATTACGAAATCACCCTCCCCGCAGGCACGTCACTAGCCCTGGAAACCATTTCGGGCGACATCGAAATACGTGGACACAATGGCTCCTTGCGCGCCAAAACCATCAGCGGATTTGTGGATATAGATCGTACCGCCAGTACTGCGGCTGATCTGGAATTTAAAAGTGTTACGGGCGAAATCTACACCGATTTTGACATCAAATTGAATGAGCACAGCTCTGCCTATAGCAAAA
Organism: Haliscomenobacter sp.; assembly: GCF_016718685.1. GTDB lineage: Bacteria > Bacteroidota > Bacteroidia > Chitinophagales > Saprospiraceae > Haliscomenobacter. The sequence goes on from NZ_JADKCX010000003.1 coordinate 141,604, forward strand.
AAGTAGCGGCCAGCCTCAACGGGGGTGGCAGCAGTGTCAAAGCTGAATCGGTGAGCGGAGACATTTATTTCCGCAAGCGCGGTAAATAATGAATAGGTTTTTTGGCGCTTCTAATGCGCTCGTTGCAAAACGTTTTTTATTGCAAGAGGGCTGGTCTAAGAACCAGCCCTCTCTTCTCATTACAAGCGCAGGTTATTTTATTTGTTCCTTAAAATTTACCTTGGCTCAATCAAATCCCACAAATTCCCGTACAAGTCCTCAAATACGGCCACAGTGCCATATGTTTCCTCGGCAGGGTCCCGTACAAACCGAATGCCCTGACTTTGGTAATGCCGATAATCGCGCCAGAAATCATCAGTATACAGGAATAAAAAGACCCGCCCTCCGGTCTGGTTGCCAATGCGACTCCGCTGTTCTTCCCCCACTCCTTTGGCGAGCAAAAGGCAACATTCCCCTTGCCCTTTGGGAGCTACCATTACCCAGCGTTTGGTTTCACTTAGTGGCGTGTCTTCCAGGAGCTGAAAACCCAGTTTTTGGGTGTAAAAAGCAATGGCTTCGTCGTAATCGTCAACCACGAGGGCGATGTGGGCGATGCGTTGGTTCATGTTTGTTTTTAGGGTAAATATAGTTAAACCTACCTATGGCTCACCCAGATCGGGCTTTTGTGGTTTCACAAAGTTTGAGCGACATATTCCCGGGGCGAAACCCCCGTCGCTTTTTTAAACGCCCGGTTGAAAGTGGCCTTGGAGTTAAAGCCGCTTTCCAGGCCAATCCCCAACAGCGAAAGGTGTGCCACGGCAGGATCAGCCATCAGGCTTTTCACCGCTTCCACCCGGTAAGTATTGACATAGTCGTTGAAGTTTTTTTCAAAAACCCGATTGATGGTAGCAGAAAGTATCGAGGTATTGGTGCCCAGTCGACGCGCCAAATCCGCAAGCGCCAATTCCGGTTCCAGGTACATTTTTTCAGATTCCATCAAACGAGTCAATTGTTCTCGCCAGTGTTGCAGGTCTGCTTCGCTGAGTTTGTCGGTTTTGGCTACCTCTGGATTCGGAGCATTTTGGGTGGAGGGCTCAAAGACCAGTTGGCGGGCTTGGGTTTGGGTATACCCTGCGATGCTGAGGTAATAAATCAGTCCAGCATTGAACAGTTCATCCCACCAGTCGTGCCAAAAATCCAGGTTCAGCCACAGGTCGATTAAAGTCATACTCCAACCAATGACACTGGCCAAAAAATAGGCCAGTAAAAAATTGCGGAACCAGCCAAAACTCAGCAACTCCGGGTTAGAGAATTGGGTAGGCGACCAAGATCGATATTGATGGTACAACTGGTAGGCCCGATAAAAATACAGGGCAGTCAGCGTAAAAGACAAAATGGCTTCCAGGTATTGGATGCCCCAAGGAAAGTGTACCTCGGTTTTCCACCATTCAACAAAGTCAGGACCCTGAAAAAACACCAGCAAGTGATAGACAAGATAGAGGCTGAATGGGACCGCATGCCACATATCCTGCCAACGCGGTTGCCAGTGCGTATTGAATTGACTTTTCAGGTAAAACCAGCTCAAGGCGGGGATCAATAAATTAAAGTTCCGAGGAAAAAACTCCAATGTAGTCCACAAGATTTCAATCCCGGCAAAACCCAGCATATACTCCCAAATCTCGAAAGTGAATGCGGCGATCAACACGCCAAACAACCCATCTGACCAGCGTCCATGCCGCCACGCCCTTAGCCAGAACATACCTGCGTAAATCCAGCCTTGGATAAAAGCAAAAAGTAAAGGAGTAGAATAGATGTTGAAATTGAATTGCATAGAGGCAGCTTGAATGTAGATTGATTCACTAGTGAATAAGTACAATGATGAACCAATTCCTCATATCCGAATCAAATAAAGGCTCTTTTCTTTGTCTACGGTCAGGATTAAAGATTCTTTGACCCGTTTGCCTTCCCAATAGGGCGCTTCACAACGGTACAATTTGGTGCCCACTGGGTAACTTACCCGATAAACACTACCCCAACTCAGCTTCCGGCTAAAACCTACGTTGAAATTTTGTTCGTCGCCGGGGATTTCAGCTCGGACGTACACCTGTTTGCCGATCATCGATTTACCCGCTACTTTGAAGGTGACCATGTCTAAACCTGCTTTTTGTGCAAAGGTTTCCACTTCAGGTTGTTCTTTGATTTTTTCCAGGCGGTAAATTTCTTCATACTTTTCAGCCCAGGCCGCATCAAGCCATTGTTGGTGGCTGATTTCATAGGTTTTGCCAAGGTTGATTTTTTGGCCTGCATCTGCGGCAGTGACCACCCGAATAAGTTGCCACTTGGTTTTTCGTTGCTCATAAATGCGTGTACCTGAGGGCATGTTCACGGCATGGCTGCTGAGCCCACCCAAGTGATAGCCGTAGCCGCTGGCTTTAGATTGAGCATTATCGAAGTACCGAATATCGATGATTTTGGTGCTCAGCCCCGGATTAGCCAGGGTGAAGCTAACCCGAACCGGGTTGTTGGTACTTTGAGCAGTAAGTTGGAGGCTGAAAAAAAGCAGGGCGCATTGCGCAAAAATCTTGAACATGGTGCAGCGTTTTTGAAGTGAATGAATGGTACAAAGATTCGCTTCCTACCTGAGCTGAATGCTGCAAATCACGATTTGAGGCGCCTCAAAAATTAGTTTGATGCTATTTTCCGTTCCACCCGGCGCAGTTTTTCTCCTGCTTCCCGTTCGATCCCTTGTATGGATGTTATAGTCATGCCACTGATTCCTTTTTCCTGCAAAAAAATGGACGCAGCGCTGACTTATAGTTGCAGAAACACCCTGAAAATCTTCACTTTCCAACTCTAGCTGTAATTCCAGCGCGCCCACTTGCCTGAGGCGATAAGCCCGAAAACCCTCCGCACTCCGCGCAATCACCCGGCAAATCAGATCTGGAAAAACCTTGATCATTCCGCCATTTTCCCCTGGAAATACTAGAATATCGTCCTCCCGACCCTCAATGCGCTCCAACGCCGTAAAGCAGGAACCACAAGGGCAGGGCTCGGTTTTTTTCACCAAAATATCGTTCAGCTCATAGCGCACGATCGGCTGGGAGCTACGGGTAAAATCGGTGATGATGGGGATGAAGCGGGATTCGTCCAGGTATTTTTTTTCAAAAATGGCGATGTCCTCGTTCAGGTGCATGGTGCCATGGGCGCAGGTAACGGCCAGGAAACCTTCAGTGCATTGGTAGACTTCGCGGAGGGAACCGGAAATGTCTTTTGAATAAATTGTTTGTCCGCATCGTTCAGTACCTCCGCAAAAGAAATGAGTAAGTGTGGTTGGATGTTGATGCTGCCCGCCACTTGGCCTTCGGCAATTGCGCTCAGTATCGAAGGCTGGGCGGCCAAAATATGAGGTTGGAAATTGGCCAGCGCTACCAGCAGCTTTTCGATGGGTTGAAAAATATCAAAGAAGCGAAATTCCAGGCTAGCCGATTGCACCGAGCTGTACAAATTGCTGTTGGCCCGCAAAAAAAAAGCCACTTTTTGGCGCTTGAAGAACTTGATGGGCACCACTCTGCGTAAGACCATGGCCGTCCATTGCGCTCTTTCTATAGTGGAAACCAAAAAAAGGCCACGGGTACCGCTGGTTCCGGTGGATAAACCCACGGTTGCTCCCTTGAGCTCAGGGCTGAAGTCGCGGCCGAATTCAGCTTGTAGTGCCAGCTGCATGGCTTCTTCCCGCTGGATGCTCAAGGTGTTGATTTGGTCAAAATTGGCCATAAAGGCCGCTTTATTCATCAGGGGGAAATCGGCCAAGTCTGCTTCTTTTTGAGCCAGTTCTTGGTAAAAAGGGGAGCGTGTGAGTACTTTTTTCCTAAACCTATGCCATTTACGTTGCTGAAAACGCTCCAAAGCCTCCCGCTGCCGAAAGGTGCCGCGTAGGGTGTAGATGAATAGGAAATAAATGATTTTGAGTTTGAACATCTTTAACTTTTCAACCCTAAACTTTTCAACATTTCAACATTTCAACTTTCAACTTTACTTCGTGTACATAACCAGCGCCTCCTGCTCGTTGAGTATATCGTACAAGTGCTCGTGGTACTCCGGAAAATCGGGTAAGTTGTTGTGCCCGCCGCCTTCGATGGTGATGAGGGTGCTGCGGTCAGCGCTTATTTCGTGCAGGCGTTTGCCTTGGGCGTAGGAAATTAGGCGATCCTTATCGCCGTGGATGATGAAAATCGGGCAAGTTACTTTTTTGAGGAATTGGTCGGTCCGCAAATGGTAACGCAGCAAATAGCGCAGGGGCAACCACCAGCCGTACCGGCGAATTTGGTGGTAAAAACTGAAATAAGGTGAATCCAGAATCAACATCCGGGGATCATTCCAGGAGGCCAATCTGGCGCCGATCCCACTGCCGAGAGAACGACCATATACGACGATCTGTTCTTCTGGGTACTCCTTGATCAGCCATTTGTATACCGTTTGGGCATCGTTCAGCAGGATACTTTCGGTGCGTCGGCCCTTACTTTTGCCAAAACCCCGGTAATCAATCATGAAAAAATCGTAACCATTGCTCACGAAGTCTTTGGCGAATTTGCCCCAACCTTTGAGACTGCGCGAGTTGCCTTTGAGGTAAAAAACGACCCCTTGTGAATTGGGCACCTTAAACTGCAGGGCATTGATCACCCCGCCATCTTCCATCTCAAAAGTATGTTCGGTGAAGGGGAAGGGATAACGGTATTCAAAGTTTTTGGGCAACATTTCGGGCCGAAAGAAAAAGTAGTCCTGGAAAAAATAAAAGAACAAGCATAGCCCCCCGTAGATCACTACTGGCCAAAATAACAGATTCGCCCAAAAAAGAGGTGACAGCAGCATACAATCGTAGGGGCATCCCTTTGTGGAAGCCCTGTTATTCCAAAAATGTAAAAATCATCAAATATTCGGATTCCGTTCCCTCGCCTGTCGATACGCCCGCACACCCATCATCAGCAAAATCATAAAGCCAATGATACCTACCAGGGCCATCACAAAATCCAGCGCATTGCGGTAAACCGCCAAGAGCACAATCGCCAACAGAAAAACCGTCGGCACTTCGTTGAACAATCGCCAGCGGTGGGAACTGAGCGTAAAATCTCCGTTTTCCAGCTTGACAATCATTTTTTTGCACCACAGGTGGTAGCCAGTCAAGCCTAACAACAAGACCAATTTGATGTGCATCCAGGGGTTTACCTTGAGCCATTCCAGTCCATATATAAAAGCATGGCCAGGCCACAGATCCAGGTCAACATCATGGCCGGGTTACAAATGATCTTGTACACGCGCCATTCCATGCGATTGAACTGCTGGGTGAGGATGTCGCGTTTGGGTTGTTCGTCATCCTGGGCTTCGCGGTGGTACACAAACATGCGCACGAGGTAAAACATGCCCGCAAACCAGGCCACAAAACCAACGATGTGTAAAGACTTGAATAATAATAACATTTATGGATGGGATTGATAAATTTCACTAAAATTACTGATTTCAATACAAATTCCAATCATAATTTAATCTAAATTGCCCATTGAACAACTTCTATCCTGATGGACTTTCAAAAAGACGTGATTGAACGCAGCTACGAAAAACCCGTAGTGATCGATTTTTGGGCCGAATGGTGTGGCCCTTGCCGGATTCTGGGACCCGTGATTGAAGAACTGGCACAAGAACAAGCCGATCTTTGGACACTGGTCAAAGTCGATACCGAAGCGTATCCCCAACTGGCCGAAGCCTTTGGCATTCGGGGCATTCCCAATGTAAAAATGGTGTACGAAGGCAAAGTAATTGCCGAATTTTCCGGTGCAATTCCCCGGGCACAAATCCAGAAATGGCTTGATACTCACCTGCCTCTCGTAGAAGCGGAAGAAGGTGAGGAAGAAGATGATTTAAATGCTTTGCTTGAAGCAGTATCCGCCGGAATACCGGGCGCTCTGGAGGCCTTGATTGAATTGGTGGAAGAAAATCCCGATATACTGATAGCCCGCCTGGCCTTGGCGCAACAACTGGCTGTTCCTGATCCTGCGGCTGCTCGCCAGCTGATTCATGACATTCCTGCCGGGCATGAATTGGCCGAAGCCGCTGCGGACATTCGCATCATTGCCGATTGGATTCAAGCAGTGCCTTCCACCGCACATCCGGCTGCCAGTTTATTGGGCGAAGCCCAGACCCTGGCCATTGGCGGAGATTATGAAGGGGCCATCAAAAAAATCATTGAGGCGGTCATGGTCGACAAAACTTACAACAATGACCAGCCCCGCAAAACGGCCATCGCCCTCTTTCGCAGTTGGGGTGTTCAACATCCTTTGACGCTGAAGTACCGGAAGCGGTTTGATATGGCGCTTTATTGAGCTAAAAGCTAAAAGCGAATAGCTAAAGTGAAAGCAAGTTGGGGCTCCCCGCGGGTCGCGCGCGGGGGGGGGGGGCCCGGGGGGCCGGCGGGGAGGGGGGGGAGGGGGGGGGGGGGGGGGGGGGGGAGGGGGGGGGGGGGAGGGCGAGGGGGTTTGCGAGGGGGGTGTGGGCAGAGGGGGAGGGCCCCAGCTGGAAAAAAGTAATTTAGAAAACCTGCTCCGAATTGATTGCCAATCGCTTCGGTTATTTTCTTGATTTCCTGTTCTTTAGACTTAGGATGGATGAGGAGGATATCCTCTTCATCCACCACAATATAATCTTCCAAATCGGTGATCACCACCAGTTTGTCTTTTGGTGCTCGCAGCAAACAGTTGTTTACATTGTGCAACAAATGTGGCCCCAGGTTCATCACATTATTTTGGGCATCTTGTTCAGCTTCCGAATGCAATGACGCCCAGGTGCCCAAATCAGACCAACCAAAGCTGGAGGGAATCGTAAACACATTGTCTGCCTTCTCCATAATGGCGTAATCAATAGAAATGCTGAGGGTATTGGGGTACACCCGATCGATGTAGGCTTGCTCGGTAGAGGTGTTGTAATGCTCCGGCTCGGCGTCCAGTACATCCAGGATTTCTTTGGCATGGCGGCTAAAAGCAGCCAAAAGATGCTCCACTTTCCAGATGAAAATACCCGCATTCCAAAGGTAATCACCACTGGCCAAAAAGGATTGAGCTTGTTCCAGCGGAGGTTTTTCGGTAAAACGAATCACCTGGTGTACTTCTCCTTCAACTGGGGCTTTTTGATAATTGATATAGCCGTAACCCGTATCTGGCCGGGTAGGCTGAATGCCCAAAGTCAGCAGTGCATTGTTTCGCTTGGTAAAATCCAACGCGGTACCCAGCGCTTCAATGAAGCGGGCTTCGTTGAGGATGATGTGGTCAGATGGCGCAATCACCAAATTGGCCTCAGCGTTTAGCGCATTTAACTTAAGGGCAGTATAGGCTACACAGGGGGCGGTATTGTTGCGTGAAGGCTCGCAGAGGATTTGGTTGTCACTCAATTCTGGCAGGTGTTCCTTGACCAACTCGCGGTAAATGCCATTGGTGACCACAAAAATATTTTCAGCAGGACAAAGCGCTAAAAAGCGCTCGAAAGTCATGCGCAAGAGCGATTTTCCAATTCCCAGGATGTCCAAAAATTGTTTTGGGGTGGCGGTGCGACTGGCTGGCCAAAATCTTGAGCCAACTCCTCCCGCCATAATGGCTACGTAATTGTTATTGTTGGGCATTTGTTTTCGTGGATTTTTGAAGGTGGCAAATAAACGGAGAAAACTAAGACAATAGTGTGAAGCCTATTTTTTAGGCGTCAAAAAAACACGCAATTCTTCCAAGCGATCGGTATTGAGCAAATCTACACCAGCCTGTCGGAGCGTTTCCCATACTTTTTCATTTTCTGGCGAAGCCCATAGGCGCAGTTTTTTACCTTCGGCGTGTACCCGTTTGACCAGGTCGTTCAGTTTTTGTTTTTCATCGGCGGGCATCTCTCCACTGCCCAACCATTTAAACTGATTGCGGTAATTATCGCTGATGATGGGCATCAGGGCTGGGGCGATCTTTTTCCCCAAATCGCCGGGACGGCCATCCAGTGTGGCATACCGCATGGGTTGTTTGCTGAGTTTTTCAATAGGGCGATTGCCTGAAAGCACGATTTGCACGGGTGCCGTACTACATTTTTTGTTGGTACAATTCTGGAGGATATCGACGTAGCGTTGCAACACCTTTTCCAGCGCCAGATAGGTACTGTCCGCCGCCGTTTTGAGGTCGATGAACAAATAAAACGGATCAGTAAATCCAGCGTATACTTTTCCGCCCGTACGTTGGATGTGCGCACGTAAGGGGCGCAGGTACAACTGCTCCAGGGTACGTGCCGGATCGCGATAGAATGGCTTATGGTGGGCCACATACAAAGAATCTCCCATCAGGTAAACATCGGCCTCCACACTCGTAAAACCCTGTGCGAGTGCATCGTGCAGGGGGCGATTGTGCTCATAATCGTTGTGGGCGTGGGCATTGCGCAGGGGCGCTACGGTTGCCAGTGCTGGCAGGTGAAAGGGCGCCACGGGTTGCGTCCAGGCTATTTCAAAATCACCGGGGAAATAAGGGTTGAATTTGTCCTTATTCGAACTGATTTTGGCACGAACAAACCATTCATCCCCCCGCAAAGTATAACTTACTGTAGCGGGATCATTTCCCTTGATGTTGATTTCTTTGAGCACCTCGCTTTGGGTTTTTCCTTTCAGCACGCCGATGAACTGAACCTTGTACTCGATACCTGGCTGGGTTTTGATGCGAAAAGCAATGGCTTGGCTGGATTGCGCCAAATCTTCAATTTCCACTCCCGTAGTGGCATAAAATTGCCCGGCCTCCATGGCCTCCACAATCGCTCCACCGTGCAACGAATCAGTACGCACCATCACCCAACCCCGCCCGGTATTTGCATATTTGAGTCCAAAAAAGAGATAATTGTGGCTATCGTCCGTAGCCAGGCCGTACATCAAGGGTTGCCCGATTTGGACGTAATGTAAGTTGATTTGATCCCACATGGTTTCCAGGTTCACGTGGCTGCTGTCGCCGTAGTTGAATACGTCGGGGTGACCGTTGAAGACCTCAAAAAAACGTTCGTTTTTGAGTCCCTGCATGTCCTGGGTATTGATGGCAAAATGAAAATTGGGGTGGTTGATGTGAGGAAACATCGGTTGCCCCGTGATGCGGCGCTGCGCCAATACCGCATCGATGTTGCTCTGCATCACTTCGGTTACGCTGTTGCCGCGTTGGACAGGGATAAAACCTTTGATGTTGGTGGCGTTCAGGTGAATGGGTTTGCCTGCATAGCTGGCCGATATTTCTTCGCTGGGCAAAATGAGGAAACGCCCCGCTTCCTGAAAAAGGGGCACGTATTCTTTGAAGGTTTTGAGCCGCACGCCAAGGGAGTCTCCTCCCCGTTTTTCGTAGACGACCCACTCGGGGCCGTACTGGTGCAGGTAGCGCTCGAAGGCACGACGGCGCTCGGGAGCTTTGGGTATCCAGCGCCATTTTTCGCCGTCTTGTAGCGTGTTGTGGTCAGAAAGGCCCACAAAATGATAACCCGAAGCCTTGTACCAGGCCATGATCATTTCGGGGTAATCATCGCCGTCGCTCCACAGGGAGTGGGTGTGCAGGTTGCCTTTGTACCATTGTTGGGCATACAAGGGGGTGGTGATCCAGAGGAGGGTGCAGAGTAGGAGGAGGTTTTTCATGGCAGTGGTTTGGGTTTCAATGCCTAAAGGTCTGCAATTGTTAGGAAAAGGCGAACTTGGAGAATATTATTTTTTGTTTGTGATGCTTATTTGAAAAATTCGAGATGACGAACTGTTGATGACAATGTTTATGTTTGTTCCTTAAACCAAACCAAATGACCTTTCAAGCCACCCTCGATTTCGCCCGTCAAATGGACGCTCAGGACTCCCTGCGCAACTTCCGCGATCAATACCTGTTTCCTCAACACCAGGGTCACAAGTGTTTGTATTTTTGCGGCAACTCTCTGGGGCTCCAACCCAAAAAAGCAGGTGAATTTATTAAAGAAGAACTCCAGCACTGGCAAGAATTGGGGTAGAAGGCCACTTTGAAGGGGAACTGCCCTGGACACAATACCACAAAGCCCTGGCGCCCGCATCCGCCCACATCGTTGGTGCTCAAGAAGACGAAGTCATCATCATGAATACCCTCACCGTCAATTTGCATTTGATGATGGTGAGTTTTTATCGCCCTAATTCCGAGCGCTTCAAAATCATCATGGAAGCAGGGGCTTTTCCTTCCGACCAATACGCCGTAGAAACCCAGGTGCGCTGGCATGGCTACGACCCTGCCGAAGCCATCGTTGAAGTAGCCCCCCGTCCGGGAGAGGCATTGTTGCACACCGAAGACATTCTCGCGGCCATCGAGCAACATGGTGCACAAACCGCGCTGGTGCTGTTTGCTGGTTTGAATTATTACACCGGGCAAGTGTACGATATGCCTGCGATTACTGCGGCAGGCCATCGGGTAGGGGCTTATGTGGGTTTTGATTTGGCGCATGCTGCGGGTAATGTTCCCCTGCATTTGCACGATTGGGGCGTCGATTTTGCTGTGTGGTGTACGTATAAGTACATCAACTCTGGTCCCGGTGCGCCCAGTGGTGCTTTTGTCCACGCCAAACACGGGAACAACAATCAAATTCCCCGGTTTGCAGGCTGGTGGGGGCACAACGAAGAACGGCGTTTTTTGATGGAAAAAGGCTTTGACCCCATTCCCGGTGCAGCGGGCTGGCAGTTGAGTAACGCGCCCATTCTGGCGTATGCGCCGATGCGCGCGAGTCACGACCTGTTCTTGGAAGCAGGCATGCCAGCGTTGCGGGCCAAAAGTGAAAACTTGACGGCCTATCTTGAATTCTTGATTGATTCTCTAAACACCGATAAGCGCCGTTTTGACATCATTACCCCCCGCGATCCGGCACAACGCGGGGCGCAGCTCTCCTTCTTGACTGGCCCTGCAGGCAAACAATTGTTTGATTACCTGACCCAAAATGGCGTCATCTGTGATTGGCGCGAACACAATTTGCCGGGTGAAAAAGGAGAGAAAGCCGGCGTCATTCGTATAGCGCCGACCCCAATGTACAATTCCTTTGAAGATGTGTGGCGTTTTGCGGATTTGCTGGCAAAGGCTAATGTTTAAAAAAATGCAGAATTATTGGGTTAAAAATTTAATTTCGTAGGCAACACCAATGCCCTTTGACCATGAAACAACTTTTAACCCTCTTGCTTTTACTTGCCCTCGCCGATCGGGTGAATGCCCAAAAAGACACCGTTGAATACAAAAAATGGCTCGTGAGCGGTACCCTCGGCTTAGATGTTGCCTTGCAGACGGGTAACTTACAATCCACCTCGATTGGCAGCGACCTCAGCCCAGTTTTTAAAACGAAACAACTACAAATCAGCCCTCAGTTTCAGTATGCGTATTCGAGGGTGAACAAAAATGTCCTCCAGGACGACATTTTTTCCAAACTGTCGATCGATTTGTTTTACCGCAAAAAATTCTATCCAAACTTCAGTGCGCGTTACGAAGCAACCACCCTGCGGGCCATCAAAACGCGCTACAGCCTGGGGCCCGGGATTGCCTGGAGAGCGGCAAAAACCAAGAAAGTAGATTTGGTGTTCTTGAATTCGGTTTTTTACCACAAAACCATTTTTAGCCTGAACCGCGAGCGGAGCTTTGACCGCTTTTTTTATGTACTCAGTACACAAGGCAGTTACAAAGCTTTTGAGGATAAATTGATCCTGACCCATGATATTCAATACGTTCCCTGGTTCAGAAAAGAAAGGTTTGATCAAATCTTGCGCTGCATGGCCACAGCGGCCTTGCCACTGTCGGAGCAATTTTCGGTCAACATCAATGTGGATTACAGCTTCGAAACGATTGTGCCTCCGACCCGGAACAAAGCAAACTTGAGTACCGCTTTTGGTATTGCGTATTCGTTTTGAACGATCAAAATTCAGGATGGATCTGTACCGGATGCGGGCAAAATTCCTTCTTCTTCAAGAATATCTTTTAAACAAAATGAATCCATTAAATATGAAAAGCTTGCTTATTTGCTCTTTTATGCTGCTGTTTGGACTAACACTTGCCGCTCAAGAAGACGTGGATTTTGCCTCCATCCGCGCCTCCATCCTGAAACAACAAGCAGACTGGAACAACGGTGACATCCCGGCCTTCATGGAAGTGTATTGGAAGTCCGAGAGCCTCCAGTTCATCGGTGCCAATGGCGTCACCAAAGGTTGGCAACAAACCCTGGACAATTACAAACGCCGCTATCCCGATCGCGATGCCATGGGCCAACTCACCTTTGGTATCGTGAGTATGGAAAAACTCAGTAAAAAATCGGTTTTCCTGGTGGGCACCTGGGACCTCAAACGCAAAAACGATGCACCTGGAGGATATTTTATCCTGATCTGGAAAAAAATCAAGGGCCAGTGGGTCATCACCGCCGATCATACTAGCGCCAGAACTTAATGCCCTTGCCACTAGCAGTTAAAAGTTATTGAATTATTTTATGTTTAAGGTTTTGCCAATGAAAATAGGTGAATTGTTGTTGTGAAAAGTACAAAATTCGCCGCTAAGCATATATGGAAGTTAGTTTGTTCTGAATTGAGGATGTTTGTAATGCGCAAAATTTCCTTTATTTTCAGGATTTAAACAAGCTCTAACTTCAAAATGTACAGTAGCTCATGGTCAAACTCAGCAAACTAGTCTTGATTGTACTCGCCTTTCTTCCCTGTTTGGCGGTAAATGGTCAACAAATAACTCCAACAAAGGAGCAAATCATTGCCCTTACCCCCGAGTGGAAAGGGGAACGCCTGCCGGATGGCCGCCCTAAAACGAATGACAAGTTCATCGAACGCCTTAAAAAAGTTTCTCTCGAAGAGGCTTGGGGGTACTTGCGCAACAAAGGTTACCAGAACCAATTTGAGGGGGACTGGATGATGTTGCGTACTGAACAAGTTATGGTGGGTCGGGCTGTCACCGCCCAATACATGCCCCTGCGCCCGGAATGGGACAAAATTATTAAAGCTGCCGGGGAAAAAGAAGGCCGGATCGGAGGCACCAACTCCTGGCCTATCGATGTGCTAAAAACGGGCGATGTTTATGTAGCCGATAGTTACGGCAAAATTGTAGATGGTACCCTCATCGGCGACAACCTGGGGAATTCCATTTATGCCAAGTCAAAAAATGGGGTCATTTTCTACGGCTCGGTACGCGACGTCGAAGGCCTGGAAGCCATCCAGGGATTCAATGCCTGGATCAAAGGCGCTGACCCCTCTTACATCCAACAAATGATGCTGGCTTCGATCAACAATCCCATTCGCATCGGACGTGCCACCGTACTGCCCGGAGACGTGGTTTTGGCCAAAAAAGGGGGAATCGTCTTTATTCCTCCACATCTATTGGATGATTTGGTCTTGAACTCGGAGTTTGTGGCCCTGCGCGATGCCTTTGGCCACCAACGCCTGCGCGAAGGCAAATTCACTCCTGGCCAAATTGACCGCCAGTGGACCGACGACATCAAAAAAGATTTTCTCAGCTGGCTGGACTCCCACCCCGAAAAACTCCCCATGACCCGCGCCGAACTTGACGCCTATATGAAAGAACGCACTTGGTAATTCCCACATTAACTATTAAACAACTAAAAACATGACTACACCATCGCAACGCTACCTTCAAAAATTTGGGTTATCAGACCCGGCTCCAAATGCTGCGGAGCAAACAGACCAGCAAGCTGGTTCTAACCGCCGTGATTTTATCAAAAATGTGGGCATGACGGGTCTGGCCTTGGGGGCATTCATCAATGCGCCCATCACCCAAACCATTGAACATTCTACCTCCAAAGTAAACCGCGCTTCTGCACCGAGCGACCTCAAAATCACCGACATGCGTTATGCCGTGGTGATGAATGGTGGGGGCCGTTGCCCGGTCATCCGCATCGACACCAACCAGGGTATTTATGGCTTGGGGGAAGTGCGTGATGGCGCCAACTGGCGTTATGCTCTGTTCCTCAAGAGCCGCATCATGGGTATGAATCCTTGTAGTGTGGAAATGATTTTCAAAAAAATCAAGCAGTTTGGCTTCCACGGTCGCCAGGCTGGCGGGGTTTGTGCGGTAGAAATGGCTTTGTGGGATTTGGCAGGAAAGGCCTACAATGTACCTGCTTATCAATTGCTGGGCGGAAAATACCGCGACAAAATTCGCTTGTACGCGGATACGCCACGGTTGAATGATCCTGTCGCGTTCGCAGCGAAAATGAAAGACCGGGTAGAAAGCAAAGGGTACACTTTTTTGAAGATGGATTTTGGCATCGAATCCCTCCACAAAATTCCCGGCACCTTATCCAATAACAATTTCTGGGATGTCAGCAGACAGTGGGAAAACACCCAAATGACTTACGGCGGTACCGAGCACCCTTTCACTCAGGTTCAAATTACCGATAAAGGTTTGGAGATTTTGGCCGATTACGTAGGTAAGGTGCGTGAAGCAGTAGGTTATGAGATTCCATTGTCTTCGGATCACTACGGGCATTTTGACAAAAACAACGCCATTCGCCTCGGACGTGCTGTGGAAAAATACCGCCTGGCCTGGTTGGAAGACCTCATCCCCTGGAAGTACACCGAGGATTGGAAAGAGATTTCTCAAGCCATCGAAACACCTACCTTAACCGGGGAAGACATTTACCTGAAGGAAGAATTCATCAAGCTGGTTGACCATCGGGCAGTTGATTTGATCCACCCGGATCTGGCCAGCTCTGGAGGCTTGTTGGAAACCAAAAAAATTGGCGATTATGCCGAAGAGCGTGGCGTAGCAATGGCCATGCACTTTGCAGGCACACCAATTTCCTTTATGGCCAATGTACATTGTGCGGCAGCTACACAAAATTTTGTAGCTTTGGAACACCATTCCGTCGACCTGGCGTATTGGGAAAATTTGGTCAAAAAAACCGATGTGCCTTTGATTGAAAAAGGGTTCGCCAATGTGCCGAATCGTCCGGGACTCGGGGTAGACCTCAACGATGAAGAGGTGAAAAAACACCTCGATCCAGAAGACCAAAGCTATTTCAAACCTCCAGAATGGGATCAATTCCGTTCCTGGGACCGGCTCTGGAGCTAATACTTTTTATCTAATCTGCGGGTTGACTTTTGTTTGTAGAAAGTCAACCCGCCTGTTAATTGTACCTTATGTCTACTACTCTTTACCGGTATTTGTTGTATGCAGGAATGGCCGTATTGCTTGGCGCGCTGGGTACTTATTTGGCTAGTGCCACTGGTCTGACCGGGCCTTTGCTGGTGCTCGGACTATTGCTTTTGGCCCTGGGCATGAAAGGATTTGAACAGCTGAAAGGGTTTGCGTACACCACCGTTATTTTTGCGGCGGTGAGTGCGGCTATGTTTTATCCGCAGTATTTCATTCAAGTTGGCGATTATAAATTGTCCAAACTCATTATGCCCTTGTTGCAAGTGATCATGTTTGGCATGGGTACGACCATGACATTTAACGACTTTATCGGCATTGTCAAAACGCCTAAAGCAGTGATCATTGGCGTTTTTTGTCAGTTCTTAATCATGCCTTCACTCGGTTTTGCCATTGCCAATTTATTCAATTTTCCTCCTGAAATTGCCGCTGGAGTCATTCTGATTGGTAGCTCTCCGAGTGGTTTGGCTTCCAATGTCATGGCTTTGATTGCCAAAGCCAACGTTGCACTGTCCATCACCATTACCACCTGTGCTACTTTGCTGGCACCCGTGATGACGCCACTGCTGATGAAAACACTGGCGGGCCAATTCATTGAGATCGATTTTTGGAGCATGGTTTGGGACATCACCAAATCATCATCCCCTGGCATCGGTTTTATCATCAATCAATATTTAAAAAAAGTAGCGGAGTTTCTGAAGATTACCTGCCGCTGATTTCGATGGTGGGTATTGCGTTCATCATTACCATCATCACCCCAGGGCAGGCCGCTTTGTTGAATGTTGGTGGTTTGCTGATCGTCGCAGTACTCATGCACAATCTTGGTGGATATATTTTGGGGTATAGTGCCGCTAGGTTGTTCAGAATGCCGGAGCAGGATTGCCGCACGGTAGCCATTGAAGTGGGTTTACAAAACGCCGGTCTGGCCTCTGGTTTGGCCAATCAAATGGGCAAACTGGCTACAGTCGGTTTGGCTGCAGCGCTTTTTGGCCCGATTATGAACATTACGGGTTCGGTATTGGCGAGTTGGTGGGGGCGCAGCAGCGATCCAAAGTCTGAGTCAAATGAGGTCTGAATGATTAGTCACATTACGCAGTCCTAAGCTATGAATTCTGGCGCAGCCAAAATTCATAGCTTAGGTTTAAAAAAACAGAACTGATCGGCCCTGCCCAAACCCAGGCTGGGACAAACGCTCCTGTTTGTCCCCAAACCCGCCAGGCCAAATGCAACGAGATTAGTATAAAAACAGTCAGTATGATATGCTTACGTGCAGAAGTTTGCAGTTTTTTAAACAAACCGCCACACCTTGTTCAGTAGATGCGCAAGGATTCAAAATAGTTGAGTTTCAGTAGACAAAAAAATCAATACAAAATTCCTTGTACCCATCTTAGTTCTACACTTTTGCAACTTTAGTCGAAGCGTATACCACTTTTTGCACATTACTCGTATTTTGCAGTCCGTGCAGGAATGCACTTCAACTTATGCACGTAGACCGTTTACAAGCACAACAACAACTGCTCAATCGCCTAAGATCTGACGACAAAGGAGCCTTGCAGGAAATCTTTCAGGACAATTACCAGAAAGTTTGTGGGGCTATTTTTCGCCTGATCAAAGACTCGGTAACGGTTGAAGATCTGGCTCAGGAAGTATTTTTTCGCTTTTGGCAAAAACGCCACCAGATTGAAATCACCGCTTCACTTGACGCCTATTTGCGCCGGATGGCCGTAAACGAAGGGTTGGCCTATTTGCGCAGCCGGAAATATTTTACTGAAGAAATAGAACCCCATTCTGCCCAGATCAGTGATGGAGGTACCGCCGAAGACCGTTTTTTGCATACCGAGTTGGAGCAAAACATCCGCAGTGCCATTGATGGGCTCCCCCCCAAATGCCGGATGGTGTTTCAACTGAGTCGCTACGAAGAAATGAGCTACCAGGAAATTGCCAATCAGATGGGCATTTCCATCAAAACAGTTGAAAATCAGATGGGCAAAGCGCTCAAAATTTTGCGGCAGGAATTGCATGGCTACTTGCATGTTTTATTAGCCATTTTACTCTATTGGTGGTAGGATGTTAAGTGGATGTTTAAAAAACCATAAATTTTTCATAAACTTGCAGTAAGGAATAGGGGTACGCGGATGTTTTTTGCATCCCTACCATTGACCATAATTCTGTTTACATGGAAAGTACTTTACAAGAGGATCTGATTGGCAAATACCTCTCTGGCGAATTGTCGCCCGGGGAGAAGGGCGAGTTGATGGCCTGGGTAGATGCCAGCTCCGAAAACCGGGAGGTTTTTGAGGAGATGACCCAATTGTGGAGTATGACCGATGAAGCGCCTGCGTTCAATTTTCCAGTCAATCTGCCCAATGCCTGGGCTAGACTGGATCAACGCATCGATACCCATATCGCCCTCGACCGGGTCGAGCCACAAAGCAGCCCGGCTAAGCCGATGCCTCAAATTGGCGTACAACCTAAAATCCGTAGTTTGAACCGGGCCTGGTCTGCCGCTGCCGCCATTGCCGTACTATTGGTTGCCTCCTGGTGGATTTTCCTGCGCGAAAGAACCCCCGATACCTTCGCCATCAGTACCCAAATGAACGAAAGCCGCAGCATCACCCTGCCCGACAAAAGCAAAGTGGTGCTCAATGAAAACTCAAGCTTGAGCTATCATTATGCTGGCGATACCCGCAAAGTGGTGCTGAGCGGGGAAGCTTTTTTTGACGTTGCCAAAGATGCCCGCCATCCATTTGTGATCCAAAGTGGGGATGTAGAAACCAAAGTCCTCGGTACCAGCTTCAACATTCGGGCTTATCCCGATGAAGGAAAGGTAAAGGTTAGTGTCAAAACCGGGCGGGTGGAAGTCAGCGCAGTCAAAATAAGCACCAAAAGTAAGGCTGTTCCCGTGGTTTTACTTTCTGGCAATACCGTAGAATACGAGGCTAAAACGGAAACACTCGAAAAAGCACAAGACGTAGCTGCTGAAAATGTAGATTCTTGGCAACAAGGGTACGCTCAAATTCCAACATGGAACTAAACCTTTCGAAATCATTCCTGCTGTGGAAAAGATGTACGACATAAAATCACCAAGCTGAGGCTAATATCTTGAACGTACACCATCAATCGGATAAGTTTTCACGCGACATTCAGCTTACCGCATGCAATGGAATTGATCACTCTCCCTTCAATGGCGGAAATCCAGCTTTGATGGTGAAACTTATGTGATTTCAGCACATGGGTAGGATTAACCTATTAGCGGACCCACTACACGCCCTTTGCCAATGAAACTATTTTCCTCCATATTACTCTTCTGTTGTTGTATTGCTTCCTTACACGGACAAAACCTCGCGCGTAAAGTCAGCTTTTCCTATAACCGCATCCCCCTTAAGCGGGTGCTTGATGACGTTTCTGCCGATTTCGACGTCTACTTTGTCTACAGCCCGGAATACATTCCCATCACCCAACCCGTTAGCATCAGTGTTTCGAATGTAGCCCTCTCTGAGGCGCTGGATAAATTGTTTGACCCATTACCCATCGCCTACAAACCCATCGGTGGGCAAATTGTATTGCGCCCTGTGGAAAAAAACCCTCCACCGCGCATTACCAACAAAACCATCCCCAAAGAAATTGACCAGCAAAGTCCCTTGTATGCTGACCCTCGAATGGAGGAAATCATTGCGGAGCGCAAAAAACGTTGGGCAGATAGTTCCCCCACCATATCTGGACGGCCTACCCCCCAACAACTCAATCAATCGGCGGCCTCCAAAAAAACGGAAGACTTGCAAGCCACCCGTTTTGAACCCATCATTGTTGAATCCACCGCCAGCATTGAAGAAGAAGTGGCGGCTCCGGTTTTTGTCAGCAGTACCGCTGATACCCTTAGTGTGGTGGAAAAAAAGAAACCCGTTTCCCGTTTGGCTCAAGGGGGATGATGTGTTTGGCACTCAAGCCGCAGGTTTATTCAATGTTGCCCGCGATTCATTGATTGGCATTCAGGGCAGTGGGTTGTTCAATATTTTGGGTCAGGGTTACGCGGTGCAAGGCGCGGGTTTGTTTAACGTTGCCAATCACGATTTTGCGGGCATCCAGGCCGCTGGATTGTTTAATGTTGCGGGGAGAGATTCCCGAGCCGTTCAACTTGCGGGTTTGTTCAATGTCAGTGGCGGAAAATCGCGTCTGCAAGTCAGTCCGCTGTTCAATGTGGCCAAGGATGCGGAAAATGGCCAGGTCAGCGCCATCATCAATGTTGCCCGTAGAGTAAACGGGGTACAGATCGGCTTGATCAACGTAGCCGATACGGTAAAAGGGGTGACGATTGGCCTGCTCAACCTGGTGCGCCAGGGCTATAATCGGGTCGAAATTTCAGCCAGTGAATCTTTTTATGGAAATTTAGCTTTTAAAATAGGGGTCAAACCATTTTACAACATCTTCTATCTGGGAGCGCGGATAAGCGAGTCCAACAGCCCATCCAACAACGGCGAGAACATCAAAGAGCTGAGTTGGGGATTGGGTTACGGAATCGGTACCGCCTTCAATTTGGGTAAAAGAACCCTTAGCAATTTGGAACTGATCAGCATTAAAATAAACGAGCGCGAAGGTTGGACCAAACCGCTGCATCAATTGCACCAATTTCGCTGGTTGTTTGACTGGCGCCTTGGTCGAAGGATGAGCATCTACATGGGGCCAACTGCCAACCTTCTGGTGTCCAGTCGCAAGGATCCTGAATTGGGCACCGGAGGTAGTGAACTCGTTCCAAAAACCTTGTACGACAAGGTGGATGCCAACAAACGCAGCCAGGGCTGGATCGGTTTCAATGCAGGTATTCGCCTATAAGTGAAAGACCTAGCTCCCTGAAATTACCATTAATTTCATGGTTACACCGGAATTGCCGTACGGAAAGACCCGTACAGCAAAAGGGGATTTTTTTGCGCCCTCGTTTCCCTTTTTATTGTCTAATTCATGATCTAAAAAGCTCAACATTATGAAAAGCTTCATTATTGCCACGGTTATGCTCCTTTCTTGCGGGGCAATTTTTGCACAGGAACAAACCCTTTTTGGCCGTACGCACGTCACTGGCGGTTTTGGCGGCCCCATTTTTGAATATGGCCTCAACAACAAACTTGGCACCTCCGTTGGTGGGGGTGGTGGGGTTGTATTGAAACATTTCTTCATCGGTGGTTATGGAATCGGAAGTGTAGATTTTGAATACCTGCGCAACAACAATGACCTGGAAAAAATCGACATCGGCCACGGCGGTCTTTGGCTGGGCTTTACTGTACCAACCGACAAATTGATTCACCTCTACGCCAGCGGTCGCTTTGGCTGGGGTGCCGTGAACATTCCGGTAGATGACCCCGGTTTCGATTTTAAAGATGCCGACCAGATTTTTGCCATGACCCCCGAGGCTGGCCTGGAGCTCAACATCGCCCGCTGGTTTAGAGTAGCCGGTACGGTAGGATACCGCTTCATGTACGGTGCCAACCAAAACCGTGGTTATTCCAACGAAGATTTTAGTGGAGCGCACTGGGGCCTGACCCTGCGCTTTGGAGGATTTTACCCCTCCTGCGGCGGAACCTTGCTTTTGTAAGAAACAACCCGTTTTTTTCTGTTATTAAACACCTGACTGTTATGAAAAGGATCTTGTTTTGGACCGTCGGCCTTGCGCTGACCTTAACGCAGTTTTCCTGCGATTTTGATTTTGATGACGGCATTGGCCCATGTGTTCGTGGCAATGGCAACACCGTATCTCGAGACTTAAACTTGCCTGACTTTACGGGCGTCGACCTCGACATTTCGGCAGAAGTCATCATTACACAAGGTGACAATTTCAAAGTTACCGTAGAAGGAGAATCGAACATCATCGCTGAACTGGAAAGAGACGTACGGAATGGGATTTGGGAAATCGACTTTGACCGCTGTGTGCGGGACATGGACGAATTGACCATCTTCATCACCATGCCTAGAGTACGCTCGCTTAGCATCAGTGGCTCGGGCATCATCACCAGCACCAACATCATGAAGGTAGACGACATCGATTTGAGCATTTCAGGCTCGGGTAAAATTGATGTGGGCCTAGACGCCGATGACATCTCCAGTCGGATTAGTGGCTCGGGCAGGGTCGTGTTGGAAGGTGAGTCCAACAGCGTGGAACATACCGTAAGTGGTTCCGGCGATTTATTCGCCTTCTTGCTGCAAACCCGTGATGCGGATATCCGGGTAAGTGGCAGCGGGAACTCTGAAGTCAATGTAAGCGACAACCTGACCGTGCGCATCTCTGGTTCCGGCGATGTGTATTACCGCGGCAAACCTCAGGTAGAGGTGAGTGTGTCGGGGTCTGGGAAGTTGGTAAACGCCAATTAAGCGAAAAAGCGAAAAGCGAAAAGTAAGCACATCGTTGGTTTTTCACCGTGTACTATTTTTTTTCGCTTTTCGCTTTTCGCTTTTCGCTTAAATCGCGTTCGCGATCGCCTCATCAATTACCTCCTGCGGAATGCCAGTTGGGCAAGCGAAGTCGGTTTTTGCAATATTGGCCTGGGCTTCGATGGCTTTCCAGCCACCTTTGATGTCGATCAGGTTTTCGAAACCACGGGCACGCAGGATAGACGCAAAAACCATCGAGCGATAGCCTCCACCGCAGTGCAGGTAATACGTATGTTGCGGACTCAGTTTGTGCATGTTGTTGTTGATGTAGTCCAACGGAATATTCTCGGCAGCCAATGCATGTTGTGAGATGAATTCGGTCGGTTTGCGTACATCGATCTTGAGGTAACCCAGGGTATTGTCGTAACCTACCCGAGCCAAACGGGTCACCACTTCCTCTTCCCGACCCTCTGGGGTAACCAGTACAATTGGCTGTTTCAAATCCGGAATCAGCGCGCCCACCCAGGGTGCAAAGCTGCCGTCGATGCCAATAAAAATCGAATTGGGTACAAAACCAGTTTTGAACTCTTGCTCGTTCCGTACATCCAGCACCAAGGCACCTTCTGCTTCTACGATCAATTCCAGTTCGTCGGCACTGATGGGCGTCGCACCGCGTTGCAACACCTCGTCGATGCTGTCGTAGCCCGACTTGTTCATCTTCGCGTTTTTGGCAAAGTATTGGGGCGGAGGCATCAAGCCAGCGGTTACTTCCTTGATGAACTCGCTCTTGCTCATATCGGCACGCAAGGCGTAGTTCGTTTGCTTTTGGCGTCCCAGGGTATCCCAGGTTTCTTTGCTCATGTTTTTGCCACAGGCCGAACCAGCACCGTGTCCGGGATAGACCAGAACTTCATCGGGCAATGTCATGATTTTTTCGCGTAGGCTATCGTACAACCAACCGGCCAGGTCTTCCTGGGTAACTTCACCGGATTTTTGAGCCAGATCGGGGCGACCTACATCTCCGATGAACAGGGTATCTCCCGTGAAAATGGCAAATTCCTTACCGGCTTCATCCTTCAACAAATAGGTGGTGCTCTCAGGCGTATGGCCTGGCGTGTGCAGTACTTTGAAAGAGACTTTGCCCAGGGTCAACACTTCCCCGTCTTTGGCCTGGTGAATGTCAAAAGTAGTATTGGCTGTAGGACCATACACGATGGTTGCACCCGTTTTTTCGGCCAAATCAATGTGGCCGGAAACGAAGTCAGCGTGAAAGTGGGTCTCAAAAATGTATTTGAGCTTAGCGCCATTTTCAGCCAATTTTTCTAGGTAAGGCTTGGTTTCGCGCAGGGGGTCGATGATGATCGCCTCTCCTTCACTTTCGATATAATATGCTGCCTCAGCCAGGCAGCCGGTATAGATTTGCTCTACTTTCATGCGGTGATAACTTTAGAGATGATACGAAAATATGAAAGTTCGTTCATATTTCCCAGAACAACGTAAAGTTTATTCTGGTTGAACGGGGACAAAATTAGGGGCGCTGCGGATGGGGCACAGTGATCTAGTTCACATTGCCAGTTTTTATGCGCTCTCTTTGTTTTTTAACCGCAACTTTGATTTTTCTTTGGCTATAACTTCGAGTATAGTTTTTGCCTTAAGCGACATTTTTTACCGCAGGTTCGCGGTAAAAAAATCATAGTCTTTGTTAAATAAACAATTAGCATAGCTGCGCCTAAAATGGTTTACTAGCCAACACTTTGACCGTATAAGCAGCGTCCCCAAACCAAATCCTGTCTATCTTGCGTTAGCAATTGCGAAACCGGCTATGGACTATGAGGGAGTGGCGTATAATTGTCGTTTGTTTTGGTTTGCTGAGCGTTTTGCCCGGGCAGGCTCAACAATCGCCACAAAGCAATTGGCGGCGCATTCAACTCCATGCTTGTACTGCTCCAAGGCCACTCGACACCCTCCTCATTCTGCCCCATACCGTGCAAATCAAAGAAATCAACAGCCAAAGAATCATCGATACTTCCTGGTACCGCGTCCAGTTTAATCTGCTGGTTTGGAAAGTGGATACGGCTCAGCTCCAGCCACCTTTTGAGCTCACTTACCGCACCCTCCCCGCTTCCCTCTCCCAAAGTTGGCAATTACTGGATACCTCCCGCCTGCGCCAACCCAGTATCCTGGGCGGTACCCGCATCGCCATCCGCAACGAAGCCGCCCTGATCGATTTTCGGCAATTGAACTACAGTGGCAACTTTTCACGGGGCATTTCCCTCGGCAATCGCCAGGATTTGGTGCTCAACTCCAGTTTCAACCTGCAATTGGCCGGAGACCTGGGCGATGGCGTACAAATCCTCGCCGCCATTTCCGACGAAAGTATCCCCCTGCAACCCGAAGGCAACACCGTGCAACTCCAGGAACTGGACCGCGTTTTTGTGCAACTGCGCAAAAAAGACACCCAACTGACGGCGGGCGACTACGAGCTGAATCGCCCGGACAGTTATTTCATGAATTATTACAAAAAACTGCAAGGGGCGACTTATGGGCAAAAAGCCAAACTCGGGGCCAAAGGCATGCTGCAAAACAGCGCCAGCGTAGCCGTATCGCGCGGTAAATTTTCCCGCAACATCATCACTCCCGGTGAAGGCAATCAAGGGCCTTATAAATTGCGGGGCCCCAACAACGAACGGTTCATCATCGTGCTTTCGGGTACCGAAAAAGTGTGGCTCAACGGCCAACGCATGCAACGCGGGCAAGACCTGGACTACATCGTAGATTACAACCGGGGCGAAATCAGCTTTACTTCCCGCCACCTGATCAGCCGCGAAAGCCGCATCATCGTGGAATTTGAATACGCCGATCAAAATTACCTGCGCACCCTCGTCGCCGCTGGGGTGCAGTACCAGACCTCTACCCTGCGCACCTACGTCAACTTGTACCAGGAACAAGACAGCCGCAGTTCCACCGGAGGTTTGTCCATCGGAGAAGTCGAGCGGGAAGCCTTACAATTGGCGGGCGACGATCCGGCCAAAGCAGTGGCCTCGGGCTTGCTGCGGCAGGATGAATTTGTGGCCAGTCGGGTTTTTTACGAACAGCGCGATACCCTCTTGGCCTGCGGCCAGCGCGACTCCATCCTGGTGTTCAGCAATGATCCTCAAAAAGCCAAATACACCGCCAGTTTCAGCTACCTGGGCCCCAAGCAGGGCCACTACATCCTGGCTCCCGCCCAAACGGCCAACGAGCGGGTCTACATCTGGGTGGCCCCCGATCCCATTACCTGTGCGCCCCAGGGGGAATACGCGCCCGTGATCGCCCTCAGCACCCCCCAGCAGCAACGCATGGTCACGGTCGGGCAGCAGTGGACACCCAATCAAAATACCACCTTACACACCGAAGTCGCGCTCTCGCATTACGACCGCAACCGCTTTTCTGCCTTTGATCAGCAAGACGACGCGGGCTGGGCGGCTTTTACACAGTTCCGCAAGCGGGTTTTGTTGGGCAAAAAAACCGCCGCGCCGGAGATGAACCTGCGCCTGAGTTACGAAGCGGTGCAGCGCAATTTTCGTAGTTTGAATCCCTACCGCAATCCCGAGTTTTTGCGCGACTGGAGTTTGGCCGATTTTCAGGGTGTGGGTACGGTGCAAGCCGCCAATGAACAGATTGCCCGCCTGGAATGGAACCTGAGTCGTGCTGGCCTGGGCAGCATCAGTTATGGCTTCAATACCTTTTTGCGCGAAAACCAATACCGGGGCACCCGCCACGACCTGAGCGGCGAAGGCAACTGGCGCGGCTGGCAACTCAAGGGTTTGGCCAGCAGCCTACAAGCCGATGCGGCAGGGGAGGAGCGCCGGTTTTTTCGACCGCAATTGAGTGTCGATAAGGTGTTCAAAAAACTAAAAAACTGGTCGCTGGGCTGGACTGGCGAAGGAGAACAAAACGACCGCTACGCACGGGCGCAGGATTCCTTGACGGGCAGCAGTTTTCGTTATTTCAGCCAACGTTTGTACGTCAAAAGCCCGGAGAGCAAAAGATGGGAAAGTGGCCTGGAATACGTCTCCCGCAACGATACCCGCCCTATCGAAGGCACTTACCGCCCGCTAACCAGCGCGCAGGAGTGGCGCTGGAACACCAAGTTACAATTCAAACAGGCTTTTGGACTGAATGGCAATTTGACCTACCGCAGTTTGCAGAGTTTTCAACAGCAGTCCAATGCCAATACGGGCAATACCCTGCTGGGGCGCATCGACCTGAATACCGCCATCTGGAAAGGCCTGGCGCGGGCGACGACCACCTACGAACTGGGCTCCGGGCAGGAACCCAAACTCGAATTCACCTACATCCGCGTAGCGCCGGGCGAGGGGGTGTACATTTGGCAGGATTCCTTGTACAACGGGGACGGCATCATCCAGCCGAACGAAATGGACATCGCGCCGTTTCAAGACCAGGCCAATTACATCCGGGTGGCCACCATCACCGATCAGTACATCCGCAACAATTACGTGAATTGGAACCAAAGTGTCAACATCGACCCCCGGGCGCGTTGGTTCAATGCCAAAACCGGCCTCAAAAGTTACCTCAAAACCCTGGCTTTTCAATCGTCCTGGCGCATCAGCCGCAAAGTGCAGGACAATGAACAGGCGCTGAGCTGGAACCCACTGGCCCTCAACCTGAGCGATACCAATTTGGTGGCCGCCAGCGCCAATGGCCGGCACGTGCTGTTCATCAACCGCGCCAGCCCCAAATGGGAAATCCAAGTAGGCAATACCGATACGCGCAGCAAACTGGTGCAAACCACGGGTTTTGAAAGCCGCTCCCTGCGCGAGTACTTCGTACAAGGGCGCTGGAACCTCAACAAAGTGCTGAGCCTACGCCTGAATGTAGCCCGTGGCCTGCGCACAGCCGACTCCGAACTGTTCAACAACAAGGACTTCCGCCTGCAATTCCAAAAATGGGAACCGCAACTGACCTGGCAACCATCCAGCGACTTCCGCAGCATTTTTCAATACCGCTACCAAACGGATCAAAATACCCTGGAGCAAACACCCACGGGTGCTACGCAGCACGACCTGAGCGTGGATTTCACCTACTCCAAAGCGGCCAAGTCGGCCCTGCGCAGCAAAATCTCCTGGGTAAACATCGATTTCCAGGGAATGGCGAATTCACCAACGGGTTTCGCGATTTTGAATGGCTTGCAGCCGGGGACAAACTGGTTGTGGAACCTGAGTCTGGATCGGCAGATTGCGAAAAATTTGCAGTTGCGGTTCAGTTATGAGGGGCGAAAGACTGGGGAGGCTAAGGCTGTGCATGTGGGAAGGGTGCAGGTTGGGGGCGGTGTTTTGAAAGTGTGTGGTTTGTTGGATTAAGGGATGCGCAGTGCCATCGACACAAGTATTATCGCACATATACATTGTTGTATGCCGTTTTTACTTTTGTTTCTCCGTTACAAAGTTCTTTTAAGGTTTGCAGTCCCATTTTCAAATATTTAGTATAAGCACTTGATGTTTTTGCGTTATAAACTCTCGCAATTATGTAATTGTCCTTACACTTTTGCATAAAAGCCCATTCGCTTGTCCTGATGTAAATTGGAACTGTATCGCCAGACAATTCACCTGTTGTAGTTGCCTTTGCATCAACATAATACAAAACATCGTTGTTCCTGCCAAGAATTTCAAAATCATATTCTTTGTAAGTTTCACCGCCTTTGTTAAGCCAATTTACTCTGCTTTCTCCAAACTTTGCAACAAGTTCTTTATAGACAAATTCTTCGCCAAATCGTCCTGTACTTCCGTCTGGCAATAACCCTTCAGGTGGTGCTGATGGCATTTCATATTTTACAGGGATATTGTGTAGTAGAATACTTACGAACTCGTCTTTACTTATTTGGCTCTCTGAAATGTCAAAAGACTTAAACAAGTATTCAATAAGTTTTGCATTAGAAATACTGTTCCAATTTCCACTGTAATAGATTATATTTTGTGCAGTATCATAGTAATTAGGAACAATGGGGCTGTAATTAAGTTTACTAAAAGTCATTTTCAAATTAGGGCTGTAATAAATTTTCAAATTTGACATTTTGCTTTTCAACTGGTCTTCAACTATTTGAAAGTTTATTGTGTCAATCTTTTTAGCAAACTCTGGTATGCTGCTGTTCAGGGTTTTGGTTAATTCTATGGCATCATACTTTGACGATTGAGTGTCTAAACCAAAATCAGATACAGTAATTTTTGTTTGCCAAGTAGATTTAGCACAACCTCAAACTTTTTCCAATAGTCTTTATCTCCGAACCGCTTTAATACTTTATCACTTTCATCTAAGGCAAATAGTTTGCAGTTGGGTCTTGATAAAATAAACTTATTACGTTTTTGGAAGATGTCTTTATTGCTGAGTAGTCTGCCGTTTTGTTTAAAATTGGCAACATCAGTGTTATAAACACTTGAATTTTCGTTTGAAAAACGATACAACAAATCATCATAAATAGCCCTTATTCTCTTGTCATTTGCATTGTTTGCAACTGCAATTGTATCCAGAAGTTGAAAGCATTTAGAAACAGTAAGGCGTTGTTGCAAGCCTAAAAATGTTTCTGTTTCAGCACTAAATTCAAAACAACAAGTTACGGAATTGTCGTTTACTAAGTCCATTTAACTTATAGGAATGAACAGAATTGGGCGTTTTTACTGTTCCGTCTAAGCAAGGAATTGAGATATTACCTTGGATAAATGTCTTGAACGCAGTATTTGAGTTAGTAGTAAACAGGTGTATATTTTTTTGAAAGTATGTCCAAAACTTTTTGGCATAATCAAACTTACTTAAATGCTCTTTATGCGAAACATCAAAGTAAAAATTCCCCAAATTAGTTCTTTTGATTTCTTCTTCTAAACCAATTTGCTTGAAAAAATATTTCAAATCTTCAAAAGATAAGCCTGAGATATCGCTAAAAATGGGCTAATGAAATAATCGTAATAGCCTGTCAATAATTCTTCTATTTGTGTACTTGGACTATATTCTTTGGCGAAATAACAATAAATTGGAATTGACAAAGTATTGTTTTTAAGCAACAAAGGAATTTTCTTTAATTCTTCCTTGT
>NZ_JADKCX010000004.1:0-17500 GCF_016718685.1 Haliscomenobacter sp.
ACTCATCCAATTCATTTAAAAGCTTATCGTTGACCAAATCCAAATTAAGGCCATTGATGTCTTTTGGATGGCCTGAACCAGAAGAAGAGACCGGAGCTTATAATCCGGTTTTTAATTTGTCATATTTAACGGGGTCCACCGTACTGACCAAAATGGAATCAGTGTAAGGGTAATGCGTTTTCAAAGGTGGAGTTCAATACCATTGATTTCTGATTCCGGCAGTGTCTAAAAAAAAAAAAATCCTGTAAAAACGCGGTGATCCAAACCTGAGTTTTGATGGAGTCAAGATTGATGCCAGCGATGAGGCCCTTTCCAGCTTGTTCGGTAATGGCGGATTTTCCCGATTTGTCAATTCCATCCAGGCCTTTATTACTGTTTTTCCAATGGAACAACTACTCAAATAAAGCAAGAACAAGCTCAATAAAAAAACGGGGAAAAACCGAATTGTAATTCGGTTCAGGTCGTGGGTTTTCATTTCATTCTGGGTTGAGTGTATACTTAATTTGGCTTAAATCAATCCCTTCACCCGCATCTCCGGATGATAATAAGAGAAATCCACTCATTGCAACAAGCATTGATCACATGGATCAAAAAGCAGCATAAAATTTCCCGTATGAAGCGGTCAGGGATAAAATGACAGAAAATATCGCTGCGCCGATCACCATCCTCCAACCTTGATCCAGGTGTGCTAGGGAGTAAAAAACCACGTTGATCACGACAGCCCAAACCAATCCCCATTGATCAGTAGAAACAGCAGAAAACCACGGAAGAAGAACTCGTAAGCAAAATTAAATGATCCAACTCAAGGTACTAGATAGCGCAATGCCCAACTCAATGCCGCGCACGAATCTTGGGATTGTCCCAGAGGGTTTCTTTTTGGGGCTAACCTAAACATCAAGGCAGGAATAACGAGCACTGCCGCAAGTAATGACATCACTTCGCAACGTTGTTGAGGGTAAACCCAACACCCATCTGAGCGGAGCTTAAATCTAACCAATGACTCCCAATCCAATAAGAGATTATCCCTAAATAAAATGATATGGTGCAACAAAACCCTCAGAGGGGAGATTACCCAAATTGCGATGAAAAATAACCTGGTGCAGAGGCCAGGCAAATAAATCATTGCAACTACTAAAAGCAGCAATAGTGTTTTGGTGTTCATGATACTAAGGTTTTACAAAAATAAGACTTTAGTATTTATAATGCACTGAAAGGTTTACAATACTGCTACTTTTAATAACAAATGAACTTCATTTTTCAACAAAATTATTTCACCACTTGCTTTCCAATAACCTCAAAGTTTGAGCCTCGATATCCAACTCTGCCATAATGCCCGGGGTAAGGTACATTGATGCGCAATGTGCCCAAAGGAAGACCATATGCAGCAGGAACTGGAATATCCCCAATAACGATCCGTTACTGTTTCTTGCAGAGAAAGGGACTCATCTCCTTCTTCGGGTCCGCAATCTGCGAAAACACCCAGAGCAAAACCAGCGGCCTGGTGTAGAAAAGGGCGATTGCCGCAATTAATTGAGCATGCGGTCAACGCGATAAGGCTTTTCCTCAATGTCTTCCCAAAATACAAGTTTATTGGTCCATCTAACTCAAACTCGGTACCCCCATCGCTGCCAACAAACTGAGATTCCTCCTTGAAATTCGCCTTTGCGCCCGTCCTTTGCGCAAAGGTTGAAAATTCCATAAAGCTCATCCTCCGGCTCGGCATAAGGCTTCTGCTAATGGAATCGTATGGGAGCGCGGCCTTCCATTACCACCGCCATAAAATGCTCAAGGTATAAGGGTAAAAACTGGATTGTGCAACGGGACCACCGTGGGAAACCGATCAGGCCTGTTTTTGCAAAAGCCGGGTGCAACGCCGTAATATCGCTGTAACCAATAAAAACTTTTGGATTCTTGCGGATCAATGGATAGTCGATGTAAGGCAATAAACGGGTACAACCATAACCTCCTCCAGGCACATTAAACGGCTTTTATTTCAGGATTGGCGAAGGCTTCCACATGTAAGTCGGCAAACGTTTGGGCATCGATGCCGCCACAAAGCCTTATTTGGCCCGCAGGTTTTACCCGGAGCAATTCTCAGTCCCAATCCTTCCAGGTTTTCACCGCTTTTTCCAAAGTGGCGTCGGGAATAAAACTCCTGGGGTAATGAGGACACAAATCACCCGGTTTTAACCGAGCTGGTTTGAAGCAAGCGGGCCGCTTCCTGACGGCGATTGCTCTTGCGGCCATTCATGACAAATGGAATAAAGAGCCCAACGCCAAATTGCGGGTAAAAAGCGACGATTCATAAAAGAGCGGTTTTTAATCAATCCTATATACAATATTCTTATTTTTGTGCTTAATACCAAAAATATTTTTACAAAAACAGACCAGATCAATCGAATGAGTGAATTTCGCCTTATGGCTCAAAAAATATCCACACGGTATTCCAGCCAATATTAATCCGGAAGAATACACTACGGTAGTAGAATTGTTGGAACAGTCTTTTTAAGAAATGCATAAAAAAGACGGCCTTTTCTTCAACGGATAAAGCCATGACGTATGAGCAAATTGACAAATACTCCACGAGATTTCGGAGCTTATTTGTTGTCAAGGGGCTGAGCCGGGGGATAAAATAGCTATCATGATGCCCAATTTGCCGCCAATACCCCATTGCGTTATTTGGCGCATTGCGGGCCGGTCTGATCGTGGTGAACACCAATCCCTTGTATAAGCCGCGGGAAATGGAGCACCAATTCAAAGATTCGGGTGCTGTTGCAATCATCATTGCCGAAAACTATGCGTCCAACTTGCAACAGATTCTGCCCAATACCGCCATCAAAACTGTGATCACCACAAGTATTGGAGAATTGTTGGGTTTCCCTAGAAAGATAGTGGTCAATTTTGTAGTGCGAAGCCTCAAGCGCATGGTGCCCAAGTATCAAATTTTAAATGCGGTTTCTTTTACCGAAGCACTAACCCGAAGGGCATTCAGATTCCAGCCCATACGGGTAAGTCCGATTGCGATGTAATTGTATTGCAGTATACCGGAGGCTTTACTGGGGTGTCCAAGGTCTTAATGCTTACCAATGGCAACCTGGTAAGCAATATGTTGCAGGATTAAGCACGGTGTGAAACCATTCCTAAGATATGGGGATGAAATTTTACTTTGTCCACTCCCACTTTACCACATTTTTGCTTTTACGGTCAATGTCCTGTGCTTGATGAGTTTTGGCGCACACAATGTATTGGTTACCAACGCCCGGGATATTCCTTCGGTCATCAAGGCGATGCGAGGCAATGCCATTTCGGTGACTCACAGGGGTCAATACCTTTTTTAACGCTGCTGAACAACCCCTGATTTCGCCAAACTGGATTTTAGCAAATTGAAAGTGTCTTCTGGCGGAGGTATGGCCGTGCAAAAAGCCGTGGCAGAAAAATGGCAACAAGTAACGGGTTGTTATTTGTCGGAAGGTTATGGCTTGACCGAAACTTCACCGGTAGCTACGACTAACCCTTATGATGGTACCGGCAAAATTGGTGCCATTGGGATGCCATTGCCTTCTACTGATCGACGCATTGTGGACGAACAGGGGGCATGTGGTAGGGCCGAAACCAGATCGGTGAAATTCAGATCAAAGGCCCACAAGTAATGAAAGAAGGTATTACAACCAGCCAGAAGAAACAGCTCAAATGATTGTGGATTTGGCTGGCTGCTAACTGGAGACATTGGCCTGATGCATGAAGATGGTTACTTCCAGATTTGTCGACCGCAAAAAGACATGATTCTGGTATCTGCTTTCAACGTTTATCCCAATGAGATCGAAGATGTCATTGCTGACACCCCCAGGTGTTAAAGTAGCCGCAATTGGATTGCCCGATGCCAAGTCGACTGAAGCAGTTAAAGTGTTTTTATTGTAAAAAAAAAAGACAAGCCGCTCACTAAAGATGAAATAATTGCGTATTGTCGGGAGAACCTAACGGCCTATAAAGTGCCCCGGCATGTAGAGTTTAGGGATGAATTGCCCAAAACCAATGTCGGGAAAATTCTGCGCCGGGCATTGAAAGAAAGTTAAGCGCTTAAACAAGCTGCAACAAAACCTATCTCAAAATGAAAAATCAACGATGTTTTTGGATCACTTGTACCTTGCTTATTGCTCAGTTACAAGTCCAAATGGGTATTGCACAAAATACTCAAACCAGCACCGACTCAAGGCTCGTCCGCTACGAGCAGTACGTCTATGGTCTACCCACCCCCAATGATTCTACGCCCATAGTGCGCCGGTTCAACACTTATCCCAGCCCAACTGAGCTCATTGAACGTACGGAGCAATTTCAAGCAGGGGGCTGGGTTCCACAAGGCCGATCTAGTTCTACATATGATGATCAGCAACGCCTGTTGTTGAACACCCAAGAAGGGTACAATGCGGCCACCAAGCAATACACGCCAATTTTACGCTATCAATTATTCCCTAAAGGTGCCAATAGCCTGGTCGATTCATCCTTATCTTACAATTGGAACGCCATAGGAAATAAATGGGATTTGGTGCAGCGCATAAAAGGCATTTACAATAACCTTGGGCAATTAGTGGAGACCCAGTCGAGCGCTTTTATTGCCGGACAAGTTTACCAAAGCAAAGCGCTATATTTTTATGATGCGGCAAAAAACAATACAAAAACGGAAACCTACGATATTCAGGGTGGGGTCAGCATATTGAACGGCTTTGCCGTCTATACGATTGAAAACGGGAAATTGGCTAATTCTACCAATTATTCCGTAAGTCCGACCAAAGATACTTTACCCGCAGGCCGCTTGGTGAATCAATACACGAGTTCAGGTTTGGTGTCAAAAGCAGAAAGCTTCTTCTGGGATTTAACAGCGCAAAATTGGCTACTCTTAGCCATCACTGAGAACGAATACGACGCCAATCAACGCCTTAGCTCCCGCGTATTCAGCTTTGTTCAATTGAATCAAAAAGGCCGCAGCGATTTTTTTTACACCGCCAAAAACGACATTGCTATTGATGTAAATTACCGCTGGAATGCAGCAACGACTAGCTGGAAGCTTGAATCCAAGGGTTTCTATTTCTACGACCAGGCATCTTCCTTGCAGTCAGCAGGCTCTCAGGCTCGTTCCTTGGCCATCAGCCCCAATCCCAGCGCTGGCAAAATCCGCCTGGATTTGCCAATCAATTCCTCCTTTCAGGTATTCAATACCGCTGGAATATTGATCAGTTCTGGGCAAATGAACCAGCAAAATGGGGAAATCGACCTCAGTCTATTCCCTGCTGGATTGTATTGGATTAGGGCTCGTGAAGGAACTACAAATTTCGTTGGTCGGGTAATCAAGCAGTAAGTTTGTACAATCGTCAAACAAAAAAAGGAGCCACATCAACTTAGACATGGCTCCTTTTTTGTTTTAAACAAGCTCTTATTTCTTGTCCACTTTAATGCGCCCATCCCGATTGGCCAATTCCCAGGAAGTATAAAATACCAGATGGCCGATTTTGGTCATTTTTTCAAAATTGATTTTATCGGGCGTATCGCTGGTGCGGTGGTAATCGGCATGGGTGCCATTGAAATAAAAAATGGCAGGAATGCCCTTTTTGGCAAAATTGTAGTGATCCGAGCGGTAGTAATAACGATTGGGATCTTTTTCGTCGTTGTATTTGTAGTCCAACATCAGGTTGGTGTACGTTGAGTTGGCGTGCTCGTTGATCTGGTGCAGCTCTGAACTCAAACGATCAGCACCGATGACGTAAATGTAATCAGGATTGTCTTTGTGCTCATCGTCTACCCTTCCTACCATGTCAACATTCACGTCGACCACGGTTTTTTCGAGTGGAAAAATGGGGAATTGGGCATAATATTGAGAACCCAAAAGCCCTTTCTCTTCACCTGAAACAAGCATACACAACACGCTGCGGCGAGGACCCAAGCCTGCTTTTTTGGCTTCCACAAAAGCCTGACAGATTTCCAGAACCGTTGAAGTACCCGAAGCATTGTCGTCAGCGCCGGGATACATGTCATCACCGCGTTTGCCCAGGTGGTCATAATGGGCGGTCACCACAACATACTCGTCTTTCAGTTTAGGATCGGTGCCTTCAATGAATCCCAGTACATTAGAGCCTTTGAGCTGGCTGTAGTTTTTCTCGGCCGCCATTTTAACGGCGCATTTGAACCCAACATTCCGGGGCTTGCCTTTGCTTTCAATCTTATCGCGAGCGCCGGTAACCTTGCTCACCAGTTTACCAAACATACTCTTGGCCAAATCGGTGGTGATGAAATAGTTGGGGGCATAATTGGCCTCAGGATCTTCGTCCTTGGCCATATCATTGCGCGAATTGAGGATGGCTTTGCGGGCTTCGGCTACATTCTCCTTGAACTTGCGATCGATGATGAATAGCGCAGCAGCACCATTGGCTTTGGCGGCTTTGGCTTTTTTTCGCCAATCGGTCGCCCATTCCGAAGGTGTTGAGTTGCCACTGACCCAGGATTTATCTTGTGCATGGGTTCTCCGTCGTACACGACAACCAATTTTCCAGCCACATCTACGCCTTTATAATCGCTGTATTCTGGGGCGTCAATGCCAAAACCAAGGAATACAGCGTCTTCAAAATTGCCGTCAAACTGCTTGGGGTTGGTGCCTGGATAGGCATAATAATCCCAGAGGTGGCGGAGTTCTTTGTCCGCGTCTTTCATCTCAATCTTACGCCAGCTTTGGTTGGTGAAAGTGATGTACTGAAAATAGGAGCCAGCTTCGCCGATGGCGGGCAAATTCCAGGACTTCATTTGTGAGGCCAGGTAATTCGCAGCGAGGCGTTGGCCTTCAGTACCCGTTTCACGGCCTTCGAACTCGGCAGAAGTGAGTTTAAAGAGGTGATTCTTCAGGTCTTCTGCGGTGATGGTCGCCGCAAAACGTTGAGCGGTTTGATCCATTTGGGCCTTGAGCGTAATGCTCAGGAGCAGGATCATAGATAAAAAGATTGGTTTTTTCATACTTGGTTAGACGTTAGCATTCCTTATAACGAACAATTTGGACAGAAAGATAAGTCATAAGTCTTTTTAATTAACATCCCAGCGGAATTTTATCCACCCGCTGCGCGTGCCTTCCCCCTTCAAACTCGGCGCTCAAGAACGTTTTGACAATCGCCTCCGCTTGTTCAAGCGTAGTGTAACGAACAGGCAGACACACGATGTTGGCGTTGTTGTGCTGCCGAGCCAGGGCGGCTATTTCTTCCGTCCAGCATAGCGCTGCCCGAATGCCCTGGTGCTTGTTGGCAGTGATGGCTACCCCGTTTCCGCTGCCACACAGCAAAACGCCCAAGTCGGCTTGCGCATTTTCCACATCATTGGCTACGGGATGTACAAAATCCGGATAATCAACCGAATCGAGCGAAAAGGTGCCGTAATCCTTAACTTCAATACCCATTGTCGTAAGCATTGCTTTTATCGCATCTTTATAAGGAAAACCAGCGTGGTCGCAACCGATGGAAATGGTTTTTACGTTCATTCTTTTGTCTTTGCACGCAAAGGTAAAGCCTTCAGCATTTTTTGCTTAATTTTCTACCGACCTTTCTATCTTCACGCCCAAATTTACAAGCATGCCAACCATTAAAATCAAAGCGGGATCTATAACCAACCTTACTGATGCACGTTATTTCTCGGCATGGGAGGTCGAATGGTTGGGCTTTAACCTAAGTGAAGGAGAGGAAAACGCTATCGCTCCGATGCAGTTGGCAGCCATACGCGAGTGGGTGGAAGGTCCTAAAATTGTAGGGGAATTTAGCCTCTCACCCAAAGAGGAAATTTTACACTATGTAGCCGAGCTTCAGCTTGATGCCGTTCAGGTTGGCATGTTTACCGATTTGGCCACCGTGATGGATCTCTCGTATCAACTGCCCGTAATCAAGGAAATTGTGGTGGAAAAAACGACGACGGTGGGGGATATTGAGTTTATGCTCAGCCATTTTGCACCCCATGTCACGTATTTTTTGCTCAACTTTGACAAAGGAGGATTCAACTGGGATCAGGTACAAAAAGGAGAAATCCTGAACGTACCAGTCCTTCAGGATTTCTGCCAAAACTTTCCAATCCTCTTGGGAATCGGGGTAGCGACAACTGAACTCAAATCGATGCTGGAACTGCTGCAACCCCTTGGCCTCAACCTATTGGGTGGAGAAGAAGAAAAAATTGGGGTAAAGTCTTTTGATGATGTAGATGAGATTTTTGAACACCTGTCTTTGGGATAATATCTTGCCTTCGGTTAGTAGTTGTAGTTGATAGTGCCCACCGGGTTGATCGCCTGATCCACCACCATGTCCATCACTTCATCTTCGCTGTAACCAGAGTTGCCATATTCATTGCTGTAACCTGTTGAGACTGCCTCCGCGTTGTCACTTTCGCTGGCAATTGCGGCCAGAATGAGCAACAACAAAGCCGCAGCTTGCTCGTCAGTGATTTCACCAGATTCTTGTTTTTTGGCCAGTTTTTGTTTGATAGCTGCCATTTTAGCCTCTTCTGGACTCATTTGAGCACTTGTTTCCGTAGCGCCAGTTTCCTGATAAGAGCTGGAAAGATCACAGCTGTTGAAGAAAAAAACAGCAAATATGGTGGCGATGAAGATTCCCTTTTTCATGACATTTGTTTTTGGTGTGAAACATTTATGTGCGAATGATGATACAAAGTAAGGCCTTATTGAAGTGCCAAGAATCATCCCAAAATGGGGTTTGAAAAAAATCCTCATTTAGGGGGATAAAAGCAGCCGTGCTCAACTTTACAAGCTATTCAGTAGTTCTAATTTTATAAAACCTCTTCAACCTGCTGAACCTCCTCAACACTTACAAACAATCATCATGAATTACAAACTTCTTGGCCGCAGCGGCCTCCGCGTTTCAGAACTTTGCCTGGGCACCATGGGCTTTGGCAAAGAATGGAATTGGGGCGCGGATTACGATACCTCCAAACAAATTTTTGACCTCTACGCCAATGCTGGTGGCAATTTTCTGGACACTGCCAACCGTTACACTGAAGGGACCGCTGAAAAATGGCTCGGCGAATTCATTGCTTCCAACCGCGATCATTTTGTAGTGGCCACCAAATATTCACTTCGCGATGGCACTGGAGATCCCAATTTTGCGGGCAACTCGCGCAAAAACATGATGCGCTCCGTTGAAGGCAGCCTCAAACGCCTGGGTACTGATTTTATTGACCTGCTCTGGGTACACGCCTGGGATGGACTTACCCCGGTAGATGAAGTCATGCGCGGATTGGACGATCTGGTAGCCCAGGGCAAAGTGCATTACATCGGTATTTCCGATACTCCGGCCTGGATCGTGTCCCAGGCCAATACCCTCGCAGAATTACGCGGCTGGGCGCGTTTTG
Source organism: Haliscomenobacter sp. (assembly GCF_016718685.1). Lineage (GTDB taxonomy): Bacteria > Bacteroidota > Bacteroidia > Chitinophagales > Saprospiraceae > Haliscomenobacter. The sequence goes on from NZ_JADKCX010000004.1 coordinate 9,382, forward strand.
TGGCCTTGCAAGTAGAATACAGTCTTTTGCAACGCACTCCTGAACGCGACCTTTTACCTATGGCCAATGCTTTTGGCATGGCGGTTACGCCCTGGGCTCCACTGGCTGGAGGCGCGCTGACGGGCAAATACCTGCGTGGAGAAAAAGGTAGACTTCCCGAAGCCAGCGCACGCCGGGCGGAATACGCCAACCGGGTGGCTCAAGCTGTAGTAGATGCGGCAGAAGACCTCGGGGTTTCTCCGGCGCAACTGGCCATTCGTTGGACGATGGAACAAGGCAAAATGGTAATTCCCATTGTTGGGGCGACCAAACCAGCGCAGTTGGAAGATTGCCTCGGTGCGGTGAATGTAGAACTCACCGAAGAAATTCTGGCAAGTCTGAATGAACTGAGTCAGATCGAACTAGGCTTCCCGCACGACTTTCTGCGGCAACCGGGAGTGATTGATGTGTTGTACGGAGGTGCAGAGACTTATGAGAAAATTCAACATTGATGGCAAGATGGACATAGCAGGGTGAATGCTTTGCTATGTCTGTTAAAATACTTTTCCTTGGGTTAATTTTTGCAGGTTGAAGGATAGGGTTTTCATCCAAACATTGCAACCGTCTACATCTCTGCCCGCAGTCGCTCCCCTTTGATCGCCTTGGCCATCAGATCGGGAAAAGCATCGGGTGTACAGGCAAAAGTGGGGATTTCGAGTTGTGTAAACTGGTCGGCGATGTGGTGATCGTACATCGGTGCTCCTTTGTCGTTGAGGGCGAGTAGTGCGATCAAGTTTACACCAGAGGCTTTGATCTCCATAGCCTGGCGGATCAAGTCTTCTGCGGGGCCGCCTTCCATTAAATCCGAAATCAAGACCATGATCGTATTCCGTGGCTGCCGAATGTGCTGGCGGCCATACCGTAAAGCTTTGCTGATGTGGGTCCCACCGCCCAGTTGGGTCGCGAAAAGCAAATCTACTGCATCGTGCAGTTGTTCGGTAAGGTCAACCACGCTGGTGTCGAACACGATAAAACGGGTTGTAATGCTGGGCATATAGGCCATGATCGAGCCAATGATGCCCGCGTACACCACCGATGCAGCCATGGAACCACTTTGGTCTACCAACAAAATCAAATCTTTCATTTTGGGCTGGCGGCGACCATAACCCCAGAGTTTTTCGGGGATGATGGATTTGTACTCGCTTTGGTAATGCTTCAAATTGGCGCGGATGGTACGGTGCCAGTCGATGGCATTGGGTTTGGGCCTCCTGGATCGAGCTACTCGGCTTAAGCTGCCCTGGATGGCATTTTGCAAGGGTTGGCGCAATTTTTTTTCCAGATCCTTCACCACTTTACGGATGACTTCTCGGGCGGTTTCACGCGTTTGGGCGGGCAATACTTTTTTTAGACTGAGCAAGGTACTGACCAAATGGACGTCGGGTTGTAAGGTTTCCAAAAGCTCGGGCTGTAACAACATCTGGTGCAAACGCAGACGCTCCAGGGCGTCTTTTTGCATCAATTGGATGACTGGCGCGGGGAAATACTTGCGGATGTCGCCCAACCAACGGGTGACATTGGGAGAGGAACTACCCAACCCACGCTCGCGCTCACTATCGTATAAGGCATCCAGAACTCGATCCATGCCCTGCTCTTCTTCCCCTAAACCGATGCTATCTTTGGGGTCAGCATTTTGGCCAAGTACCAGTCGCCAGCGTTTGAGTTGTTCTTCTTTGTCCATATTTTCACAATCGCTACCAAAAATGGAAAAAATTACTGAATTTCGAGCTTAATAAATTGGGCAGAACACATTAGTGCCCCAAAACCACGTCAGAGTGAAGCAAGAAGAAGCCTGGAAAGATACTGAAAAGGATCAGCACAAGGCATTAAAGTCAATTTCGCCCTACCGCATTGTAATTCCTGCTTTACTCGGTTTGGCAGGAGTGTTTTATATGTTGTGGCGCAACTTCGATCCAGAGGAATTTAAGCGCATTCAATGGACGGGACATGTTTATTTTTGGATTGGGATGGGGATTGTAACCGTGTTAATACGGGATTTGTCCTATGCTTTCCGTTTGCGAGCGTTGACCAACAAAGAACTTTCCTGGTGGAAATGCATCGAAATTGTGATTATCTGGGAGTTTAGTTCTGCGGTTTCACCCTCTGCATTGGGAGGCTCAGCGGTGGCCTTTTTTATTTTGTCCCAGGAAAAACTTTCCGTAGCACGTACGGTGACCATTGTGACCTATACGATTGTGTTGGATGCTTTGTTCATGCTTTGTACGCTGCCCATTTTATTCCTCATTTTTGGATTTGGCATTTTACGGCCAGGTGCGCAGTCTTTTGGCGATTTGGGCCAATGGGGTTATTTGGCCCTGGGTTTTTACCTTTTTATGATCGTTTACTCCATCATTTTTGCTTACGGCATTTTCTGGGGTCCCCAGCAGATGAAACGTTTGTTGGGCTGGGCTACTAGTAACCGTTTGCTGCGGCGGTTTCATCAAGGAGCGATCAAGCTTGGCGAGGATTTGGTCACCGCATCCAAAGGACTAAAAGAGCAAGGCTGGCGCATTCACCTCCAGGCGGTGGTGGGAACCTTGCTGGCCTGGGTATTTCGCTTTTTGTTGATCAGTTGTTTGGTCATTGCCTTTACGCCCGAGTTACCCTTGACTTTGAGTTTTCAAAGTGAGTTGTATGCCCGGCTTCAAACCATGTTTTTTGTGGTCATGTTCAGTCCAACACCGGGCGGAGCAGGGGTGATTGAAGTGGCCTTTAACGGCTTCCTGACCGATTATGTCCACAGCAATACCCACGCCACCGTGATCTCGACAATCTGGCGACTGATGTCTTATTATTTGTATTTGGCGGCAGGCGCGCTAGTGGTGCCGAACTGGATTAGAGAAGTGTTTCAGGGAAAAAGGGAGAAAGAAGCTGAACAACATCCAGATTAATCCTGGAGGGGTTTCAGCATTGTAAATATCCCCCGATACTCCTCTTTAATGTTGGCCAGTTCCAGCCAGCGTTTGTACACTATCTTATACCCATTTTTCACATAAAATCCTAGATTGTACGCATTGCTGTCCATTACGCGCAACCACAAATATTCGGCGTTGGCCTGCTGCGCCTTTTTATCGGCAAAATCCATCAATGATTTTCCAATCCCTTTACCTTTTGTTGCTTCACTAAGGTAAATTTTATCCAAAGAGACCGCGTTTTTAAAGGGAGTGTCGGGGATCGGCGCATCAAAAATGAGTTTTAAATATCCAGCAATGTCACCATCCTCCAAACTGGCAAAATAATAATGGTGCGTAGGGTTCGCTAGGTGCTGTTCTAACACCTCCAGGTTGTTGATCCTCGCCAAATAAGTCTTCCCTTCATCATGCCAGAGGTAACGAAAATAAGGCAAATAGGTTTCTTCTACTACCCGTTGCAAAGCCAGAATGTCCTTGGGGAAAACCCGCTCAATCCGTATCATAACACAAAATTTATCGTACTTTTGACCTTGTACCTAACCAAATTACCATGCAAGACGCCGCTGTAGACCAGATGGTTTTCAACCGCGCAGGCTTTTCTGACGAGTTATTGCTCAGCCTGTACAGCCAACTGCTTTATCCCCGCCTGATCGAAGATAAGATGCTCAAGTTGCTTCGCCAAGGCAAAGTGAGCAAATGGTTTTCCGGCATTGGTCAGGAGGCCATTTCCGTAGGGGCAACCCTGGCGCTGCTGCCCGATGAAATGATCTTTCCCATGCACCGCAATTTGGGCGTATTTACTGGGCGCGATGTACCTTTTGATCGTTTGTTTGCGCAGTGGCAAGGCAAGTATTCGGGGTACACCAAGGGGCGGGATCGCTCTTTCCACTTTGGTATCCTGGAGCACCATATTGTGGGCATGATTTCCCACCTGGGGCCACAACTCTCCTTGGCTGCGGGTGTAGGTTTGGCGCATAAACTCTCCGCTGAAGGACGGATAAGTCTGGCCTTTACTGGCGACGGTGCCACCAGCGAAGGTGAGTTCCATGAAGCGCTCAACGTAGCTGCAGTATGGCAATTGCCCGTGATTTTTTTGATTGAAAACAATGGCTACGGCTTGTCCACGCCACCTACCGAACAATACCGTTGCGCCCAATTGGCTGACAAAGGCATCGGCTACGGCATGAAAGCCCTGACCATTGATGGCAACAACATCCTGGAGGTGTACCGCACGGTGTCCGATCTGGCCCAGTCCATGCGCGAAAACCCCGAACCTGTGCTGCTGGAATGTATGACCTTCCGCATGCGGGGCCACGAGGAGGCTTCCGGCACCAAATACGTACCCAAAGCCCTAATGGATCACTGGGCCTTACGCGACCCACTCGCCAATTACGAACGTTTCCTGATGGAAGAAGGGCTGCTCACCGAAGCGAGCAAGAAGGAGTTGACCGCCAAGTGGAAAAAACACATCGAAGCGGGTTTGCAACATGCCTTTGAGGAAGGCGATCCACAGAACGAATTGGCAGAGGAATTGGCCGATGTGTACGCGCCCTTTGTGCCCCAAATTACCACTCCGAAGACCGCGCAAAAAAGTGAAAAACGATTTGTCGACGCCCTATCCGATGGCCTCCGGCAGGCCATGGAAAAACATGACAAACTCATCCTGATGGGCCAAGACATTGCCGATTACGGCGGGGTGTTCAAAATTACCGATGGTTTTGTGGCCCAATTTGGCAAGGAGCGGGTGCGCAATACACCGCTGTGTGAAAGTGCCATTGTGGGTGCCGCCTTGGGTTTGAGTCTGAAGGGCTACAAGGCGATGGTAGAAATGCAGTTTGCCGATTTTGTAACCTGCGGTTTCAATCAAATCATCAACAACCTGGCCAAGCTACACTACCGTTGGGGGGCCAATGCCGATGTGGTGGTGCGTATGCCCTGCGGAGCGGGCACAAGCGCGGGGCCTTTCCACTCACAAAGCAATGAGGCCTGGTTTTTCCATACACCGGGGCTAAAAGTGGTGTACCCTTCTACGCCCTACGACGCCAAAGGATTGCTGCTGGCGAGCTTTGAAGACCCGAATCCGATCATGTACTTTGAGCACAAGGCCTTGTACCGCAGCCTGAGTGAAGCCATTCCAGATGACTATTACACCGTAGCAATTGGCAAAGCGCGGGTTGTCCGTGAAGGTAGAGCCCTGACCGTGGTGACCTACGGCATGGGGGTACTCTGGGCCGAAAGAACCATCGCCGAACTGGGCATTGACGCTGAAATTATCGACCTGAGGACTTTGTTGCCCCTCGATTATGAATCGATCGAAACGAGTGTGCGCAAAACCAATAAGGTAATCATCCTGCACGAAGACACTCTGGTAGGGGGCATCGGTGGGGAAATCGCTGCGCACATTTCGGAACATTTGTTCGAATACCTGGACGCGCCAGTGATGCGGGAGGCCTCCCTGGATACGCCGATTCCGTTTGCGAGTTCGTTGGAGAAGCAGTTTTTACCGACGGGGCGGTTTGTGGAGAAAGTGAAGAAGTTGATGGGATATTGAGGGAAGGTTGTCTCGTGAGGGTTTAACAAAATAAATTGGCTGTAAATATTTTCTATAGCGACATAATGGGAACACAGATGACGTGGATTTGGCGGATGAACGCGGATTTTTATCCCGCTCTATGAATCCACCCCTATCTCCCTATATTTCAAAAAGCTTTTTACCGCGGACGACCGCGGCTATTCTAAATTGAACCACTTGCGTGCTTAGTTGGGTTGCATTTCGGCAGGATAGAGCCGCAAGATATTGCGTCTTTCCGGTTGGGTCACGCCCAAACACACGAAAGCCCCATCCGAGTTAACGAATGAGGCTGTGTGTTGTATTGAGTTGGCAGCGACCTACTCTCCCACCCAAGGGCAGTACCATCAGCGCTGAGCGGCTTAACTTCTCTGTTCGGAATGGGAAGAGGTGGAACCCGCTCGCTATAACCACCAACAAGTCTTTGGTGAGTGACGAATCTTTCGAGTGACGATTGACGAATCCTGGGTCACAATCCCCAAGACTTTGCTTCGACTTTCGTTTCAACTTTTCATCACTGTTAAACCACAATCTTCATTGCAGTCCCTTGTATTATCATGACAATTGGGTAGAAGTAGAATTTCTTTTAGAATAGGCACTCTAGGTTGTTTCACGGGAGTGAGCTTTGACACCCACTCCCATCCATTCTTCTTCACGTAAGAAGCTTTCGGGTAATTAGTATTACTCGGCTACGTATGTTGCCACACTTCGACCTGTAACCTATCAACGTGGTAATCTTCCACGACCCTAATAAGGAATACTCATCTTGGAGTCGACTTCGCACTTAGATGCTTTCAGTGCTTATCCGTTCCGAACATAGCTACCCAGCGGTGCACTTGGCAGTACAACTGGTACACTAGCGGTTCGTCCAATCCGGTCCTCTCGTACTGGAATCAGATCTCCTCAATATTCCAACGCCCGCAATAGATAGAGACCGAACTGTCTTGCGACGTTCTGAACCCAGCTCGCGTGCCACTTTAATGGGCGAACAGCCCAACCCTTGGGACCTTCTCCAGCCCCAGGATGTGACGAGCCGACATCGAGGTGCCAAACCTCCCCGTCGATGTGAGCTCTTGGGGGAGATCAGCCTGTTATCCCCGGAGTACCTTTTATCCTTTGAGCGATGGCCCTTCCATGCGGAACCACCGGATCACTTGAGCCGACTTTCGTCCCTGTTCGACGCGTCCGTCTCTCAGTCAAGCACCCTTATACTCATACGCTCTGCGCATGATTACCAACCATGCTGAGGGTACCTTTGCGAGCCTCCGTTACTCTTTTGGAGGCGACCACCCCAGTCAAACTACCCACCACACGCTGTCCCTGCGGTTAGAATCTAAGCATAAGAAGGGTGGTATTTCAAGGACGGCTCCAAACAAACTAGCGTCTGCCCTTCAATGCCTCCCACCTATCCTACACATCTTATGCTCAAACCCAACGTGAAGTTGTAGTAAAGGTTCACGGGGTCTTTTCGTCCCATTGCGGGTAACCGGCATCTTCACCGATACTTCAATTTCACCGAGCTCACGGTTGAGACAGTGTCCAGATCGTTACACCATTCGTGCAGGTCGGAACTTACCCGACAAGGAATTTCGCTACCTTAGGACCGTTATAGTTACGGCCGCCGTTTACCGGGGCTTCAGTCAAGACCTTCGAGTTACCCCTAAGCCCCTTCCTTAACCTTCCGGCACCGGGCAGGTGTCAGACCCTATACTTCATCTTTCGATTTGGCAGAGTCCTGTGTTTTTGCTAAACAGTCGCCTGGACCTCTTCACTGCGGCCTCTCGCGAGGCGCCCCTTCTCCCGAAGTTACGGGGCTAATTTGCCTAGTTCCTTAACCGTGGTTCACTCGAGCGCCTTAGGATACTCTCCTCGACTACCTGTGTCGGTTTACGGTACGGGTTGCATACTTCGGCTTTTCTTGGAGGCTCATTCAATCGCTCGCTTCCGCCAGAGGCTTCCGCTCAACGCACTATTCCGTCAGTACGTGCAATCTCCTCAACCCCGTCCCCTTTTTAGTGTATGCAAGTTCTGGAATTTTTACCAGATTGCCATCAGATTCGCCTCTCGGCTGCTCCTTAGGACCCGACTAACCCTGTTCTGATTAACATCGAACGAGGAACCCTTAGTCTTACGGCGAATGGGTATCTCACCCATTTTTTCGTTACTCATTCCTACATTTTCTTTTCTAGCCGCTCCACCATACCTCGCAGTACAGCTTCGCCGCAACTAGAATGCTCCCCTACCACTCCGTAGAGTCCATAGCTTCGGTATTGAGCTTGATGCCCGTTCATTTTCCGCGCAGGAACGCTCGACTAGTGAGCTGTTACGCACTCTTTAAATGAATTGCTGCTTCCAAGCAAACATCCTAGCTGTCATAGCATCCCCACCTCGTTTATCCAACTTAGCTCAAATTTAGGGACCTTAGCTGATGGTCTGGGTTGTTCCCCTCTTGGCCACGGACCTTCGCACCCGTAGCCTCACTGCTGGTGCAATATTACGGCATTCGGAGTTCATCAGGGGTTGGTAGGCGGTGAAGCCCCCTAGCCCTATTGGTAGCTCTACCTCCGCAATACTCTTCCCAACGCTGCACCTAAATGCATTT